>JAZKYE010000027.1:0-95287 GCA_045611965.1 Eubacteriales bacterium | reverse complement strand
AGGTGCTGACGTAATCTGCACCGACGTCTGGGTTTCTATGGGCGAGCCTGCAGAGGTATGGGAAAAGCGCATTAACGCGCTCTCACCCTACGCAGTAACGAAGGAAGTTATGGAAAACGCAGGCAAGGACGCTGTGTTTATGCACTGCCTTCCCTCTTACCACGACCTTAAAACCACAATAGGCAAAGAGGTTGGCGAGAGGTTCGGCAGAGAATATCTTGAGGTTTCCGACGAGGTGTTCGAGTCCGAGCAATCAATAGTATTCGAGGAAGCCGAGAACCGTATGCACACCATCAAAGCGGTTATGCTTGCAACGATTTAAGCCTTCCCTTGTGATGGGAATAGGGACACTCTGTGTCCTTTAAAGTTTGCAAAGCAAACTTGGGGGACCGCCCCAAGTGGATGAGGTGTTCCGTAGGGCGGGGGCTTGCTCCCGCCGTGTACGATTACACCCTATGCCCGATGATATGCTGTTTCAACAAAAGCTCTCGTAATTTTCGGTATCGCCACGCGACACCGAATAACATACCCTTTTCATTCGCCACAAAATATAAAATAAGCGCTGACGCTCACCACATCTTCAAATGACGAGGATATGCCGAGCACCGGCGCTTATTTATTTTATATTTGTGTTATCTGCTTACGGAAATACACCGATAAGCTTCAGTATCATTGAGGCGAAGAACACCGTGAAGCCTGATGCTATCGTAGTAAAGACAACGAACTGCCCTGCAAGGGCGCTATCGCCACCGAGCTCGGATGCCATAGGCACGGTTGAGGTCGCGCAGGGGGTTGCAAAGCAGGCAATGAAGGCGGCAAAGTGCGCCCCAGAGAACCAACCGAGCGCGTAGGCTACGGCAAGGACTGCGGTGGGAACGATAAGCGAGCGCATCGCAACACCGAGTATAAGCGGCTTTTTCAGCGCGCCTATCATTGAGAACTCAAATTCAGCGCCGAGGACAACGAGGGCGAGGGGCGTTGCAACCTTTGAGAGGCTATCGAGCGTGGAATATACGGGGGTGAGGTCAGACAGTCGGAAGGTGACGCCAAGGGATGTAAGCAAGGCTCTTATACCGAGCGCAAAGAGTCCTGTCACAATTGCGATAACGAGCGGATTTTTTGCAATTCCGAGCGCAATTTTCTTTATAGAAAAGCCGCTGTCAGAGCTGCCGTAGACGGTGAGAATTATTACTGCCAAAACGTTGTAAACCGGAATGATTATCGCAGAAAGCAGAGTCGCTATCATCGCGCCCTCTGCGCCAAAAAGCGCCTGCGCTAACGGTATGCCGACGAATGCGTAATTTGAACGGAATATAGCCTGCACCGTAACGCCTATGCGCTCGCGCTCTTTAACGAAGATTTTTACTATTGGTATTGAAATCAGAAATACCGCGAGAGTTGCTATAATAGCGAAGTATATAAAGGTAAAATCTATCGCGGCAAAGGACTCGATTTTATAGATATTGAGAAAGAGCATAATAGGCAAAAACACGCGAAAAACAAGCTTGTTTAATATCTTTGCCGTTTTAATATCTATAAGCCCTATGCGCTTTATAAAATATCCGAGCGCGACGGTGAGGATGATAGGCAGCACCGCGTTTAAGGAAAAAAGCACAGCATCCATAAAAGTGAAATCCCCCGAATTTATGTAATAATTCTAACACAACGCATCCCGTTTTGTCAATATTGCAAAAGTTATATATTTTATTTTTGCGCGTACTTGTTTGCGCGTACTTGATTTTTGCGCGCGTGTGTGCTACAATTGTTTTGACCCCTATTATAAATAAGTCTTTCCGAGGTATTTTATGAAGGGCTATAATTCATTTGGCGTAATGCTTCTATACCGCCCTTCGCAAGCAACGGCTTCTTGAAAACAGCGCGATAGGCTTTGAGGTTCAAGATAATAAAATCGGCGTATCATACAGCGTCTTAATTCCTGTGCACAAATTCTTCTCGACTACACGGGCGGTAAGACCGACAAAAATAGCGAGCTTGAGCTTGACCTTCTTCCCTACGGCAAGGGCGAGCCCGGTGAGCCCGTAAGAGTAAACGGCACGCACCCTTATCTTACCGCAAACGTATTCTGAAAATATTAATTTCACAAAGGTGCTTTAAGGTGAATAATATGAATTTACTTGGCAAGGGTAACAACCCCGAATTCTGGTCGCGCGAGGTCAGAGAAAAGGACTGCTTTAAGTTCTATCGCGATTATAATTTAAAAACGTGGAACAGGCTTTGCGAGGGCAAGGAAAACGTAGCGCTGCTCTATTCAAACTATAAGATTTACTCGGAAACGGGCTCGCGCCCCGAGTATCAGCGCCCCTATTATGACCGCCGTCTGCGACTTGGCGCGTCCTCAATTCTTTCGCTGATATACCCCGAGGAAAGCAAGTATCTTGATATGCTTCAGGATACTATTTTTGCGGTGCTTAACGAGTATTCCTGGTGTGTGCCCGCGCATCAACCCGATTATATGACGAAGGAAAAGAGCGACGTGATAGACCTCTTTGCCGCAGAAACGGGATATACTTTAGCGCAGATATACAACCTGCTCGGTGACAGACTTGACCCGCTTATCCGCGACCGTATGAGAGTTGAGATAGACAGGCGCATCATCCGCTCTATGCAAAACAACGTATATGGCTTCGAGTGTAACAACACTAACAACTGGTCGGCAGTTTGTATGGGCTCGGTAATTTCCACCGTAATTCTTATGCGCCCCGACCTCTTTGACGAGTTTATGCCGAGAGCCGAGGCAACCTTTAAGAACTACCTTTCGGGCTTCGGTGACGACGGCTTCTGCTGTGAGGGCTTCGGCTATTGGCACTACGGCTTCGGCTTCTTCATCACGGCGGCAGAGATTATAAGACGCCACACCTGCGGCAGAATAGATTACTTCAAGCTTCCGAAGGTGCGCGCTATTGCCACCTTCATACAGAAGATGTTTTTAACCGAGTCGTGCGGCGTCAGCTTCTCTGACACGGGAAGAAACGTTTCCTACCACATCGGTATGTGCCATTTCTTAAAGCGCGAGTACGGTGACGATATTAAGGTTTACTCACCCAACTATTCCTACATTGACGACGGATGCTGCCGCTACTGCTTAAGGCTTACTGCGGCAACATGGTTTGACGAAGAGCTTTACTATAATCCGACACCTGACAGTGAAGCGTGCGAATACTACGGTGCGGATGCGAAGTGGATGATAAAGCGCACCGAAAGCTACGGCTTTGCGGCAAAGGCAGGTCACAACGGTGAGAGCCACAACCACAACGATACAGGCTCGTTCATCTTCGCAAGAGGCGGCAGACAGATATTTACGGACATAGGCGCTGCCATTTACGACCAACAGTATTTCAACGAGGCTACGCGATACAACGTAATGCAGACCTCATCACTCGGTCACTCTGTTCCCTACTTTGGTGACTGTATAGGACAAAAGGCAGGGGCGCAGTATGCGGCAACCGATGTTAACTATGAGCAAGGCTCACTTTCAATGAGGCTTGACGGCGTTTACGGCGAGACGGCGGTTAAATCACTTTACAGACGCTTCTCGTGTGATGAAAGCTCTGTCACTCTTACTGACGATATATCGACAGACGGCGGCATTTCGGTAACGGAGCGCTTTGCGCTTCTCGTCAAGCCCGAGATTGACGGTGTGCGCGTTAAGATAGAGGGTGTTACGCTTGAATACGACGAGGCGGCCGTTGAGGCGGCTTCATTCAGCACGTATCCGCTTCCGCGAGGAAACGATAGCGAATGCTACTTCCTTGACCTTAAGCTTCGCTCGGGTACTGAAAAATTCACTCTTACAATAAAGTAAAGGAAACAGTTATGCGGCTTATATCAAAGGCAACCGATAAAAAATTCTGGCAGGAAACGGTAAGGCACGGCAGGTGCTACGAGAGCTTTATCAAAAACCGTCTTGAAATATGGGAAAGGGACTGTGAGGGCAAGGCCATCCCCGAGCTTAAATACAGCGCGTTCAAGCTCTTCAAGGCGACCGGAAACCGCAACGTCTACGAGGACGTTTACTTTATGCGAAGGCGCAATATGGCGGCGGCGGCACACCTTTCGCTCATATTCCCCGAGGAAGAAAAGTACATAACCTATCTTCAGGACATAATCTTCTCTACCCTTGACGAATACACCTGGTGTCTGCCGGCGCATAACACCGCGCTTGAAAGAAACAATCAGGTAAACCTTGACCTTTTCGCAACAGAAACGGGCTTTGCGTTAAGCGAGATATATCATATGCTCGGTGACAGACTTGAGCCGCTTATCAGGCTACGAATAGTGAGTGAGATAAACCGCCGTATATTCGATTCCTTCTTTGCAGGCGTTGAGGGCACGGGCAAGCAGTTCTGGTGGGCTACGACCGCCACGAACAACTGGACGGCGGTTTGTATGGGCTCTATCGGCTGTACCTGTATGCTTATGCGTCCCGACCTTTTCGACAGGCTTAAGCCCGACCTTGACAGATGTATGGAAAACTTCCTCTGTGGCTACGGTGAGGACGGCTACTGTCTTGAGGGTGTGCATTACTGGCACTACGGCTTCGGCTTCTTTACGGTTTACGCGCAGATGCTTCGCGAGTTTACTTTGGGAAAAGAGGACTACTTCAAGCGTCCGAAGGTACGCGCGATTTCGTCATTTATACAAAAGATGTTCCTGACGGGCAGCTCTGCCGTAAGCTTTGCTGACGGTGAGTGCGAGCTTGAATTCCATACGGGACTTTGCCACTTCTTGAAGAGTGAGTATCCCGAGGAAGTCAAGGTGTATTCCCCGAAATATTCCTATATCGAGGACGGATGCAGCCGCTTCTGCCTCGTGACGCGCGCTGCGACCTGGCTTAACGAGGATTACTACAATAATCCCTCGCCCGATAACGCGCCTTGCGAGTATTACGGCAAGCAGTCGCAGTGGTATATCAAGCGCACCGAGAGCTACGGCTTTGCGGCTAAAGCAGGAAACAACGACGAGCATCACAACCACAACGATATAGGCTCGTTCATCTTTGCGAAGGATGGCAAGCAGCTTCTTGCGGATATGGGAAGGGGCGAATATACAAGACAGTATTTCAGAAACGAAACGAGATACGGCATTATCGAGTGCCGCTCGCTCGGTCACTCTGTTCCCCACTTCGGAAGCTGTGAGCAGAAATTCGGCAAGCAGTACGCCTCGCGCGAGGTTTCGTTAAATGACGGTGTATTCACTATGGATATTGCCGACGCGTACGGTCTTGATGCGCTCAAATCCTTAAAGCGCACATTTACTGTAAGCGACGGTGAGGTAGTGCTTCACGACAGCTTCGTTTACGACGGTGACGAGCCGATAATCGAGAGAATAGTTCTCACAGAGCGCCCCACCTTGTCCGACGGCAAAATTACAGTAGGCAATGCTACGGTTGAGTACGACGCGACGAAATCAGCCTGCACGGTAAGCGAGCAGACTACCACGACGGTAAGCATCAGCGACCAGCTTGCGCTTACAAACAAAACCGTATTTATGCTTGACTTCACCTTAAATGAAGGTGTCAGAGAGTTTACCGCGAAAATTAGATAAGACAAAGAAAAAAAGCACGGCAGGACACGCTAACATCCTACCGTGCTTTATCTATTCACTTTTTACTCTTTTCACAGCCCGAAGAATATATCTGAATATAATTCCCTGCTTTTTAAACTCGGTATAGAACATAGCTATATCAAAGATGATAAGTATAATCGGCACTGGTGAAAATCCGCCGAGGGATAGGCATACTACGATAAAGGCAATAAACATACAAATAAGTATTCCGTGCCAGACGGGGGCGGTAAGAATTACGCCCTTGACCTGACATCCACCCTCGCAGTGCCTTACGCTGCCGCGGAAGTAAGTACCCTCAAGAAAGCCGTTATCGCGCGTGGTGCGATTGTTAAGCTCACACTTGATTTTGACTCGCCCATCCTTTTCAATGGTACGCATTATCGGTGTGCCGAGCTTTTCATCAAAGACAACACCGCGGTTGGTTTTCTCGCAGTCGGTGAGCATTGCAATAAGCTCATCTGCGTTGCTTTGACATCTTATGTTTACAAATTTCATAATTCACCTTAATCAAGACAGCAATAGATAGCATTACGAAGTCTTGGAATTACGGTCTGGTGATGCGCGCCCATATGCTCTGCGTGGAAAATGGAAATACCGCTCTCGGGGCAGGCAGAGAGATAGGAAAGCTTTGCGCCGTCCCAGCCGAACTCACCCTCGGGCATAAGGTTGCCGCCGAGTGCCGAGTTCATATTCGTTCGCACACCGAGCGCGTAGCCGTAGCAGGCGTGGTGCTTTGACTGACGGAAGGTAGCAAGCTGGCTGTCGGTAAGCTGATTTTTTCTCATAAGCTCAACTGCCGCTGATGAAAGAATTCTCTGCCCACTCTTGCCAAGACCGCGATGCGTCAGTGCGTCGGCAATAAGTATCTGGTCTGCAACCGTGGAATAAAGTCCTGCGCCGCCGCTATCGTATTCTGTGCCGAGTCGGTAGGGGTTTTGCGTTTTGGGGATTTCAATTGCGCGTCTTGTGGGCGTGTCAAACTGATACTGTGATGCAAGCCTTGATACCTTGCTCTCGGGCAGGTAGAAATGAGTGTCGCGCATACCGAGCGGCTCGAAGATATTAACCCTCATATACTCTGATAGCTTCATACCCGAAACGAGCTCGACCACACCGCCCATAATATCGTGGCAGAGCGAATATTGGTATCTCTCGCCGGGCTCAAAGTCAAGCGGGTCACTTGCAATAGCGCGTACTATATCAAGCGTTGGGCATCTGCCGTCGGTAAGCTCTCTTACCTGCTTTATCGACTGACGGTTAAGGTTGTAGTTAAGACCTGCCGTCATCGAAAGAAGATGCTTTATAAGTATCGGATTTTTCGCCTCGTCAAGCCTGACAGTACCGTCGGGGCTTACACGCTTTACCGCCATACTCTTATACTCGGGAAAATATGCGTAGAGTGGGTCGGTAAGCAGTATTTCACCGCGCTCAACGAGCTGCATTGCCGAAATTACGAGCGAAACCTTTGTGACCGAGTACATATTGTAAATCGCATCGGGGCGCACGGGCGTGCCCTCGCTTATGCTGTCAAAGCCGCTCTGATAGCGGAAAATTTCCTCGCGTCCCTTATATATTACCGTGTCAGAGCCCGGAATTGCAAGCTCGGGCAGGCACTCGTCAAGAAACTTTTTAAGTGGTTTAAAATTCATTCTGTTATATCCTCTCTTATTTAAATTCAATTACAGTGACACCCGAGTCACCCTCGCCCCACTCACCGTGGCGGAAGGATTTTATTCTCGGGTCGGTGCGGAAGTGCTTCCAGAGAGCCGCGCGAAGAGCGCCCGTTCCCTTGCCGTGAATAATTCTCACGCTCGGCACACCCGACAGCACGGCATCGTCAAGATATTTATCAACCGAAAACCACGCGTCATCGCCTATCAGACCTCTTACGTCAAGCTCGATTCTGAAGCTTGCGACCGCGCTTTTCTGAAGGCTTCTCTCGCTCTTTCTCGACGAGGGGGCGGGGGAATGCTTCTTCACCTTGCCCTCGATAAGACGAAGCTTGTCCTCGCTTACTCTGATGGTTGCGTTTCCGCACTCGACGGTATAGTTGCCCTTTCTGTCCTTAAGCGCGGTGATGCTTCCCGTCTGCGAAACGGTGGTTACGAGCACGGTGTCCCCGACTTTAAGCGCTCTCGGAAGGGTATAATTCTCGTCCTCTTCCATCTCGGTAAGGTCTGCCTCGGAAAGTGCGTCACCACTCTCGCGAAGCGAGCGTCTGACCTCTTCCTTTGCCTGACTTAACATTCTTGCGCGCGCTTCTCTGTCCTCTTGCTTTTTAAGCTCGTCAAGGCGCGAGAATATAAATCTGCTTGATGCCTCGGCAGAGTCAAGAATGCGTCTTGAGCGCTCTAAATTCTTTTGCGTTTCGGCTTCCTGCTTTGCAAGGCGCTCTTTTAACTCGCGCTCGCTTTTTTCCTTAAAGCTCTCATACTCTGCGCGTAAGCGCTCGGCTTCAAGGCGCTGACGCTCATAGCCCTTGCGCTCGGCTTCAAGCCGCTCGATTATATCCTCAAAGCGCTTGTTTTCGCTGTCAACGAGAAGCCCTGCACGAGTGATTATCTCGCTTGGCATACCAAGACGCTCTGATATTGCAAAGGCGTTTGACCTACCCGGCGAGCCTATAATAAGCTTATAGGTCGGGCGAAGCGTTTCCACGTCAAACTCGCACGAGGCGTTTCTTACGCCTGCCTCTCTTAAAGCATAAGCTTTAAGCTCTGCGTAGTGGGTGGTTGCCAAAAGCAAAGCACCGCTGGATTTTATTTTATCAAGTATTGCGGTGGCAAGCGCCGCGCCCTCTACGGGGTCGGTGCCCGAGCCAAGCTCGTCAAGAAGAACGAGCGACCTTTTCCCACATCTTTTGAGTATATCTATAACCGTCACCATATGCGACGAGAAGGTGGACAGCGATGCCTCAATGCTCTGCTCGTCACCGATATCGACGAGCACACCGTCAAAGACACCGATAGCCGAGCCCTCGTCAGCAGGTATCTGAAGTCCTGACTGGACCATAAGGGCAAAAAGTCCGACGGTTTTCAGCGTTACCGTCTTACCGCCCGTATTAGGACCTGTTATAACGAGCGTGCTGAATCCGTCACCGATGGAAATATCTATCGGCACGACGCTTTCCTTATCAAGAAGCGGATGCCTTGCGCGCTTTAAAAGCACCGTGGGCTCACGGCGAAGCTCAGGCGTTACCGCGCGCATTGAGAGCGCGAGAGATGCCTTTGCAAAGATAAACGCAAGCTCGGTAACGTTACGGTAGTTAAGCGAGATGAGCGAGCTATGCTCACCGACCGAGGCTGAAAGGGCATTAAGAATCTTGTCTATCTCGTGGCGTTCCTTGGCTTCAAGCCCTTTGAGCTCGTTATTGAGCTCGACTACCGCCATAGGCTCGATAAACACCGTAGCACCCGAGGCAGAGGTGTCGTGGACAAGTCCCTTTACCTCGTTTTTATACTCTGCTCTGACGGGCACGACATAGCGTCCGTTTCGCATAGTTACAATATTTTCCTGAAGATATTTAAGCTTGCTTCCGCTGACATACCCTGAAAGGGTATCCTTGATTCGGTTGTTGGCAAGCCTGATTTTCCGTCTTATATCGGCAAGCTCTGCGCTTGCCTCGTCTGCTATCATATCCTCTGACAAAATCGAGCGCTTTATCTTGTCGCACAGCCCCTTTGCGGGAAGAAGTCTGTCAAAGAGCTCGTCAAGCGAGGTATCAAAGTGCTTGTCCACCCTGATATAGTCAAGAAGTCTATCTACGGACGACAGAAGCGACGCTACGTCAAGAAGCTCTCTTGTGCCAAGGCACGCGCCCTTATAGGCGCGGTCTGCCGCGCCGCACACCGAGTCGGGCGCGCTGAACGAGGGATAGCCCTTTGCCGAAATCAGACGCTTTGCGTCCTCGGTATTTGTAAGACGAAGCGACACGGTATCAAAGTCATCGCTCGGCATAAGCGCAAGAGCGCTCGCACGCGCACCGTCCGTCTGACACAGCTCGGACAGTGCGCGTATAATTTTATCAAATTCAAGCGTGGTAAGCGTCTTACCCGTAAACTGAACCATTACTTAACCTCTTTATAAAATTCGAGCGAGTTAAAGCTTCGCTCAAGCTGGTTTTTAACATATTCCTCACACGCATATTCAAGAATAGAAAGCTCATCGTCAGAGAGCGTAAAGGAAAACACGCGCGAAAGCGGCGCGCCTATTATATAGGACATAGCGAGCCTTACCCCCTCGGTGACTATGCACACGGGGGTAGCACCCCTTGTATCCATATCGTCAGCCCCGCCCTCGGGGGCACTCTGCCTGCACTCGCGGCAGACAAAAACACCGTTTATAAAATCAAAAAAGTAGTCGGGTGAGGTTCCCCCACAGGTTGAGCATCCTGTGGTATCGGGCATAAAGCCGATAATTGAGAGCATTCTTATCTCAAAGCCGGCCTTGATTATGGGAAGCGGTCTTTTTCCCTCGCATATTGCGTAAAGGGCGTTGAGCGAGAGCCGCAGCAGCTCGCCCTCCGGCTCTGCGGTGGTTACAAAGGACAGCGCCTCGGATATGTAAAGCGCGAGGCTGAAGCCTGCGAGGCTGTCGCGAAGTGAAAAAAAGCTCTCGATTACGCTCGACTCGGACACGTAAAGCTTGTCCTTTCTCTTAACGAGAATAAAGTCCGAGTAGCAGAACTGCTGAGATGCGGCGAAGTTGCGGTTTTTAAGCGAGCGAGCGCCCTTTGCCATAGCGGTGACCGCGCCCATTTCCTTGGTAAATAAGGTTATAAGTCTGTCGCTCTCACCGAGGTCGGTGCATCGAAGAACAAGTCCCTTTACCGCGTATTCCATATCAGTCCTCGGTGTAGCCTAAATTTGCGATATTAGAGAGGCTGTCGCGCCAGCCGTCCTTTACCCTGACGTAAAGGTCAAGAAAGACGCGCGTCGCGAGCATGGCTTCCATATCCTCTCTTGCGTGAGTGCCGATTTTCTTGATAAGAGCACCGCCCTTGCCAATAATGATACCCTTGTGAGTTGCCCTCTCGCAGTATATCTCGGCTCTTATCGACACAACACCCTTCTCTTCCTTAAATTCCTCAATAACAACGGCAGTACCGTGAGGAATTTCCTCGTCAAGATTGCGAAGAAGCTTTTCTCTTATGATTTCCGCGCAAATCTGTCTTTCGGGCTGGTCGGTGGCAATGTCGGGTGAAAAGAGCCACTCGCCCTCGTAGAGATAGCGTCTGCACTCGTCAAGCACGGTGTCAACACCCTTTCCGCCCTTGGCGCAGATGGGAATTACGCTGTCAAAGTCGTATGCGTCGGCATATGCCTTGATGGTTTTTGCAATATTTTCAGGGCGCACGGTATCGGTCTTGTTTATAACGAGGGTTGCGCCTATGCCCTGCGATTTTATGCTTTTGATAAGCTCTGCCTCAATGTCACCCACCGCCTCTCTTGCCTCAACGACAAGAATAACACCGTCAACACCGCCAATGGTTTCCCTCGCGCACTTAACCATATAGTCACCGAGCCTCGTGCGCGGCTTGTGCATACCGGGGGTGTCAAGAAAAACGAACTGCTCGTCCCCCTTGGTAAGTATGCCCGTAATGCGGTTTCTCGTGGTCTGGGGCTTCTTTGAAACTATCGCTACCTTTTCACCGACAATGGCGTTAAGAAGCGTAGATTTTCCTACGTTAGGTCTGCCTACTATTGCTATAAAGCCTGTTTTCTGCATTTTTTATTCCTCAAAGCTTATTTTTGAAATGATTTCTCTCTGCGCCGAGCATTGCTTCTCATCATCAGAGTGCGAGCGCTCGTGGTCGTAGCCGAGAAGGTGAAGGGTTGAATGTATCGCAAGGAAGCATACCTCGCGCGCGAGGCTGTGTCCTATATCGTCAGCCTGCGCTTTAGCGCGGTCTATGCAGATAGCGATATCGCCGAGCATTACCCCCTGCGAGCAAAGCTCGTCTGTAAGCTCATTCTCGTTATACATAGGAAACGAAAGGACGTCGGTAGGACGGTTTACACCGCGGTATTTGAGGTTGAGCTCGTGAATGCCTGCCTCGTCAAAGAAGCTTACCGAGACGCTCGCAGGATAGCCAAAGCCCTCGTGTGCGAGGGTTTGTGTTATTCCCTCTTTCATTTTTTGAACGAGGTACTCGTTACATTCGGAAAAATCCTCGTGTCCCGATATTAAAATCTCGGTGCTGTTATTTTCCATTACTCGCCATCCTTTCTTTTATCCGTCTTGCCTTTTTTTGTTGCCTGCGCCTTCTCATATGCCTCGTATGCCTTGATTATGCGTCTTACAAGGTTATGTCTTACAACGTCGCGCTCGTCAAACTCGAATATCGCCACGCCCTCAATACTGTCAAGCACCCCCGTCGCAACCGAGAGTCCACTCTTCTGCCCAAAGGGCAGGTCAGTTTGAGATAGGTCGCCCGTGACAACCGCCTTGGAATTTGTACCAAGCCTCGTTAAAAACATCTTCATCTGCTCGGGCGTGGTATTCTGCGCCTCGTCAAGGATAATGAAGCTGTCATCAAGCGTGCGTCCGCGCATATATGCGAGCGGTGCAATTTCTATCGTGCCGCGCTCAAGGTATTTCTGATAGTTTTCGCCGCCGAGCATCTCAAAGAGAGCGTCGTAAAGCGGACGAAGATAGGGGTCTATTTTGCTTTGCAGGTCGCCGGGAAGGAAGCCAAGCCGCTCGCCTGCCTCTACCGCAGGGCGCGTGAGAATAATTCTGTTCACCGACTTTGAGCGAAGCGCCTCTACCGCCATAGCAACGGCAAGGAAGGTCTTACCCGTGCCTGCAGGTCCGAGTCCTAACACAACTGTGTTTTTGCGAATTGCCTCAACGTAATGCTTCTGACCTATGGTCTTTGGCTTTATGGGCTTGCCTCGGTTTGTAACGCATATTACGTCCCTTGCAAAATCCTCACCGACAAGGTCGTGCTTGTCGCGCACAAGTCCTATTACGTATTCGACGCTCTGCTGGCTTATAGCCTCACCGTCGCCTATCATATGCTTAAGATATTCAAGAACGCGTACCGCAGAATCCACCGACTCGCTCTCGCCCCTGACGACTATCGCGTCACCCGAGTCGGTAGCGCCACCGTTCATAATCCTTACGTCGAAGGCGCGCTCAATCATTCCTGCGTTTACATCAAATGCGCCAAAAAGCGCGAGGGTTGCTTCAAGCGATTGTGTAAGAACAAGCTTTTCTGCCATAGCCACTCCTTTCCTCAAAGCAAAGCTTTGACCTTAAAAAAATCAAGCATCGGCACGCACACCAACCTCGGTGATATAGACCGTGTCGAGCCGTACTGTGTACGCAGAGGCGGAAAGCTGTCCTGACGAGGTCATTCTCGTAATCTGCCCAAGCGAGAGAAATCCCTCGCGAAGGCGGGATATCCTTTCCGATGCCTCGGATATAAGCTCGCTATCGGTAAGCGACAGCTCAGAATAGCTTATCGGGGTGATATATTCCTCGCGTACGGTGACGGGCAAATTCACCCGTCCGAAGAGTTTTATGCTCTTATCCCTTTTTATTATATCATATTCATCAGGCAAATTTCTATATTTTTTGAAAATATTTATTTTAATTCCGAGAATTTCGCAGGATTTTGAAAAAATCCTCTCATCCCCCGTCACCCTTTTGGTCTGCACGCGCTCGACTGTCACCTCGCTCGTGCTCATAACGCGTCCGCTAACCTTGCCGGCGGCAGGTATTCCGCGCGGATTTTCCTCACTTGGGTATTCACCGCTTATCAGCACCTCGCCACGACGCACGGTCTGACCTGCCTTAACCCTTGCAATACCGCTCACTACCGATATTTCCTCAATAACGCAGTCGTGGGCGCTGACTATCTCGTATGTGGGCGGCGACTTAACCGTATCGCCTACCGTCTTACCGATAACCCTTGCGTATGCGACAAGACCGCGTCTGTTAATCCTGATAAAGGCAATATCGGGCGAGGTGCGTGTGACCGATGCTTCTATGACTGATAAATCGTCAGGAAATCTTTGCCCCACAGAAAAGCCTGCGTCCGAGAGTGCAGAGATTACCTTGCTATCGTCAAGCGTGCCGTCGCCCTCTACCCTTATATCCCACACGAGCTGGGACGCGAGAAAATATATCAGCATAACGAGAAGAACGGCAAGCCACGCGCCGACGCGAAAGCGGTTTCTTATCACAAGACCTAAAAGTCCGCGCGGCTCGCTCACAGCCATACTGACACCCGAGTGCTCGCGAGCAAAGGCGCGGTATTTTGTGAGAGGCAGGAAAATTTCGCCCTCACCGCTCATCCTCACACACCCACCCGATTTCAAGCTTGCGTTTATTATCCTCGGTCGGTCATCCTCTGCCACGCGCACAATACGGTAGCCGAAAATGAGATAATCAGGTCTTACCATCTGCAAATCCCCCCTTCGCGCCACTGCCGAGGGCTATATCAAGTATCGCGCCCGACACCTCAAGCACACCCTCTGCAAGCGAGGACACCGATAGGTTGCTACCAAAAACCTGAAGCCTGCCCCTATTCGTTATGATATTGATTGCCTGCTCTGACACCTCGCGCACGCCTATCGCACCATAAACGAGAAGCGTCGATGAGAGTGCCCCTGCGTCAAGCTCTATGCGTATAGATGAGGACAATGCCCTGTTCTTTCCTGAAGCTCTGCCTTCCTTTGCTATCATTTTTACCGCACCTTTTACATATTTTCTGATAGATTGTATTCGTGGGGGTAAATAAAAATGCACATGGCACATAAAGCATCTTCGTCTTTAACTTGGCAAGGCAGGTTAAGCACGCTTATGGCGCTTGCGCTTATATCGTCAGCGGCGTGCGCGTCAATACTTCTTTCAGACCGAATTGCCTACTGCGCGAGGCTCGGCTTATCGCTTTGCGCGAGGGTTATAATTCCGTCGGTTTTTCCGTTCATCATAGTCGCAGATTTACTTTGCGTTTCGGTGGACTTCTCATCGTTAAGACTACTATCGTTTGCATTTAAGCGGTTTTTTTCTCAAAGCGAGGAAGGTCTTTCTGCATTTATACTCGGAATTTTATGCGGCTTTCCCATTGGTGTTAAGCGCGCGGCAGAGCTATACAGAGAGGGAAAAATAACGAGGCGCGAGGCAGAGCATCTTATAGGCTTTTCTAATAATCCGTCCCCCTCGTTTGTTATCGCAGGAATAGGCACGGCACTTCTCGGTGACACGCACGAGGGCATCGCGCTATATCTTTGCACCCTGCTCTGCGCTATAATTACGGGTGTGTTATTCAGGGGCAAAGGTTGCAGTGATGACACACAAAAAGCACAAAGCAGGGGTATTGCATCGCAGGGCTTTTCGCTGACCGAGGCAATTTCCTCGGCAGGCATTGATACAGTTTGCGTATGCTCGTTTATTATATTTTTCTCTTGCGTGTGCGGTGCGCTTCGTGAGTTATCCCTGCCTGCCTTTATATATCTTCCTGCGGTGTCTGCGCTTGAGGTAGGAAACGCATCGAGCATTATATCAAAGTCGGGACTTTGCGACCTCTACCGCCTGCCACTGCTCGGATTTTCTGTTGGATTTTCGGGGCTTTCCGTACATCTTCAGGCAAACGCGATGATACTCGGTACGGATTTAAGGCTAAAAAAATATTATTTTATGAAGCTGTGTCAGGGCGCGCTTTGCGCCATCCTTATGCTGATATTCGCCGCTTTAAGGATTAGATTTTAATAGCTACAATTTATTTTTTTAAGGCTTCTGCATAAATTTTAAGCGGCTGATGCTATATCTGATTTTTTAAGCGTATAATCCTACACCTGAAATCAATTCAAGCGGCTGTGCTATATCTCAATTTTTTATGTTTGTGATGCTACACTTTTTTATGTCATATGCTCGCTCACAACCTCTTTTTACATAAAAAACGCACCTATGGCAAGGGCTGTGCCTCACCATAGGTGCGAAATATTCAAGCTGTAATTTTAAAATTCCTCGTCAGGCTCCCACTCTACGGGCGGAAGCTCTATTCCGTCAGACGGACCAAAGGGGTTACCGCCCTTATTGTCATCTTCATTATCACCGCAAGCCACAAGGCAGGTGAATAAAACGGATAAAACGAGTATTATCCCAAGGGCGATGCCGAGAATTTTTCTTCTCATAAATATCCCCTACGAGCAAAAATTACTTGGAAAGTCTTGCGCGAAGTGCAGCGAGCTCGTCGTAAAGCTCTGCGGGAACTCTGTCACCAACCTGCTTGTAGAACTCGTCGATGCCTGCACAGTCCTCAAGCCAGAGGTTCTTATCAACAGAAAGAAGGTCTGCAAGAGTATCCTTGGAAATATCAAGACCGGTGATGTCGATATCGTCAACGTTAGGAACGTAACCGATAGCGGTCTCGGTAGCATCAACCTTATCCTCGCAACGAGCAAGAATCCACATAAGAACACGCATATTGTCGCCAAATCCGGGCCAGATGAAGTTGCCCTCATCGTCGGTTCTGAACCAGTTAACGTGGAAAATCTTGGGTGCGTTAGCAGCAACCTTGCCCATCTTGAGCCAATGTGCCCAGTAATCGCCCATATCGTAGCCTACGAAGGGACGCATAGCCATAGGATCGCGACGAACTACGCCGACAGCGCCTGCTGCAGCCGCAGTGGTCTCGGAAGCCATGATAGAGCCAACGAAGGTACCGTGCTGCCAGTTGAAGGACTGGTAAACGAGGGGCGCGGTCTTTGCGCGGCGGCCGCCGAATACGATTGCAGAAATCGGAACGCCTGCAGGATCGTTGAACTTGTCAGAGAGGCAGGGGCAGTTAGCAGCCATAGCGGTAAATCTCGAGTTGGGATGAGCGCCGCTGGTGTTAACCTTGTCAGCCTTGTCATACTTGGTGTAGTCCCAAACCTCGCCCTTCCAGTTGAGAGCGTTCTTGGGGGGATTCTTATCAAGACCTTCCCACCAAACGGTGTTGTTGTCAAGATTGTGACATACGTTGGTGAAGATGGTGTCGCGCATAGCGGTGTAAAGCGCGTTGGGGTTAGAGTTAACGTTGGTACCGGGTGCTACGCCGAAGAAGCCGTTTTCGGGGTTAACTGCCCAGAGTCTGCCGTCCTTGCCGACACGAAGCCAAGCAATATCGTCACCTACGCACCAGGTCTTATAGCCCTTGGACTTGAAGATTTCAGGGGGAATAAGCATTGCAAGGTTGGTCTTACCGCAAGCAGAGGGGAACGCTGCGGATATGTACTTAACCTCACCGTCGGGCGACTCAATGCCGAGAATAAGCATATGCTCTGCCATCCAGCCCTCTTTTCTACCGAGGTAGGATGCGATACGAAGAGCAAAGCACTTCTTACCAAGAAGAACGTTTCCGCCGTAACCTGAGTTAACCGACCAGATGGTGTTATCCTCAGGGAAGTGGCAGATGTATCTGTTCTCTTCATCAATATCAGCGCGCGCGTGAAGTCCCTTGATGAAGTCAGCGCTGTCACCGAGAGCGTCAAGAACGTTAAGTCCTACTCTCGTCATGATAAGCATATTAAGAACGACGTAGATAGTGTCGGTAAGCTCGATACCGTACTTTGCGAAATCAGAGCCTACAACCGACATAGAGTAAGGGATAACGTACATGGTCTTTCCCTTGTAAGAGCCGTCGTAGAGCTTGGAAAGCTTTGCATAGCATTCCTTGGGGTCCATCCAGTTGTTGATATTACCCGCATCCTCTTTCTTAGAGGTGCAGATAAAGGTTCTGTTCTCAACGCGGGCAACGTCGTTGATAGCGGTTCTGTGAAGGTAGCAGTTGGGAAGCTCGGTTTCGTTGAGCTTGATGATTTCACCCGTGCTGCACGCTTCCTTACGAAGTGCCTCTGCCTGAGCGTCGGTGCCGTCAATAAGAACGATGTCTGAGGGCTTAACAAGGTCAGCCATTTCAGAAATCCATTCGTTAACGAACTTATTAGCGGTAACGTTTGTGTTCATAGTTTTCTCCTTAAAAAATTAAAATTTTTGACGCATTAATTATACCATAAAACATTTTGTTTTGCAAGTAACTTTTTAAAAAAAATATGCGAAGCATTACAAATTTCAATTTTGTTAATATCATCGCCCTCGCCACCTACGTCGGGGCTGCGATGCGTAAATAAGCGATATTTATATTTTTGTGTCCTTTTGCGTTGTATTTGGTATATTTTACCACTTATTTGACGATATCTTTATACACCTTTTAGCAGAGTTTATCTTGATTTTGGGGCGAGTTATGTGATAAAATGTATCTGCAACCAAAAAATGCCAAAATTTAATCAAAAGAAGGAGAAAACCAATGGAAAAGATGCTTAAAGCTTTAGTTTGCGTCGAAAGTAAGGATGAAAGGGGGCGAATTTGCTCAATGCTTGACGGTACGGGGATAATACGCACCGACGAGTGCGCGACGGGTGACGAGGCTCTCGCCCTTGCTACACGAGGTGAGTACAATTCCATTATTTTAGACCTCTGGCTTATGGGCACTGACGGTGTCGGTGTAATCAGAAAAATGAAGGAAATGGGAAGCGAGGCCCGCTTCATTCTTCTATCCCCCATTAACAAGGAAGCCACCCTTGTCGAGGCAACGCTCGCAGGTGCTGATATATGTCTTGTCAAGCCCTACTCTGACGAGTCGCTTCTCTCTCACATTTATTCCTTAAAGCGCACGGGTGATGCAAAGGGCTCTGTCGTGCCTAACGACGTTGAAACGCAGGTCACGAAGATAATACATCAGATAGGTGTGCCTGCTCATATCAAGGGCTATCAATATTTAAGGTGTGCAATTCTTATGACCATTGAGGATGAGGAAATTATAAATTCCGTAACCAAGGTGCTATACCCCTCGATTGCAAAGAGGTTCAGAACCACTACCTCTCGCGTTGAGCGCGCGATAAGACACGCCATTGAGGTCGCGTGGGACAGAGGGGATGTTGACGTACTTAATTCATACTTCGGCTACACGATACAAAACAGCAGAGGCAAGCCGACAAATTCCGAGTTCATAGCAATGATAGCCGACAACCTGCGCCTGAAATTCAAGTATCTTTGCGTATAAGGCTGTGCATCACAAAAAAAGAACATAAAAAAAGAGGCAAGCTACCCTGCCTCTTCATTAATTATTTATTTACTGTGCTCCATCGAAGCTGAAATTGAGCGTTGTGCCGTCGGTTGTAAGCACTATCGTACCTGACTTATCGGTGCGGTAAACGGTAATTCCGCGTTCCTCGTAACGCTCTATAACCTCTTCGTGAGGGTGACCGTAGGAATTGCCCTCGCCACAGCTGATGACAGCATAGTCGGGGTCAGCCATACCGAGAAGCTCTACGGATGACGAGGTCCTTGAGCCGTGATGTCCTGATTTCAGCACGTCAACCTTAAGGTCTGACGCAGAGTAGGTGGAAACGATATCCGCCTCGCTTTCCTTCTCAGCGTCCCCCGTAAGAAGCACAGAGCGGCTTCCGAAATCAACTCTGATAACGACGCTCTCGTCGTTGCAGTCCTTGTAATCGTCAAGCGGTGCTAAAACCTTGCAGGATGCCTCGCCCACCTTGAAGGTATCGTTAGGTGTGGGAAGAAGCACCTCGACCTCTTTTGCTTCAAGCGCATCAAGAGTGCTCTCAAAGATTTTGGTAGTCTTGACGAAGTCGGGCATAATGCACTTTTCTACCTTAAACTCGGTAATAATCTCGGGCGCACCACCTATGTGGTCAGAGTCGGGATGCGTGAGAATGAGGTAGTTTATCGTGTCGATACCGAGGTCTTTAAGATAATTTATTATCTTATTCGTGTAATCGTCGTCGAGGTCACCCGTATCAACGAGCATAACCTCGTCCTCGGACATAAGTAAAATACAGTCTGCCTGCCCTACATCGAGGAAGTGTATCTTCATCTCACCCTCAACCGTGACCGGCTCACGGGGGTTATCGTCGGGTGTCTGCCCCATATCAAGCGCGGCTAAAATGCCGTCGAGCACGCCCGTAAGATAAAGCACAGCAAGAAGTGCTACGAGCACGGCGATGATTATCACCGTCGGTAATGTTAATTTAATCTTCTTTTTTCTTCTTTTAGCCATAATTCTCACCTACGATCAAGTCTTTTTCTGCCTTCCATCGCGCGCGAAAGAGTAACCTCGTCGGCATACTCTATGTCACCGCCAACGGGAATTCCGTAGGCGAGGCGCGAGGTATTAACACCGAGCGGTTCAAGCAGCCTTGCGATATAAGCCGCGGTGCTGTCACCTGCTGGGGTGGGGTTAGTGGCAACGATAACCTCTGAAACCGAGCCTTGGTTAACGCGCTCGACAAGCTCACTTATATTAAGCTCGTTAGGGCCTATGCCGTCTATCGGTGACAAAACACCGCCGAGCACGTGGTACGTTCCGCGGTAGCCGCGCACGCGTTCCATAACCATTACGTCCTTGGGGCTCTCAACCACACAGATAACCGAGGGGTCACGAAGCGCATCCGAGCATACCTCGCACTGACCCTCTGTGCTGGAAAGTCCACAGCAGGTCGGGCAGGTAAACACGTCGCGCTTTATTCCAAGCATTGCATCAGCAAAGCTCTCTGCCTCGTCAGGCGTAAAATTAAGCGCGGCAAAGGCGTATCTCACCGCAGTCTTGCTTCCGACACCGGGCAGGCGTCTGAAGCTCTCAATAAGCCGACTTATCGGCGCTATATATTCTGCCATGGCTTAAAAAAGTCCACCGAGTCCGCCAAGACCGCCAAGTCCACCGAGCGCACCGCCAAGTCCGCCCGTAACGCCTGCCATTTCGGCAGAAGCGGTTTCCTCAACGCGCTTAATAGCCTCGTTTACGCCTGCAACGATAAGGTCCTCAAGCGTTTCGATATCGTCAGGATCAACAACCTCGGGGGAAAGCTTAATTGAAAGAATTTCCTTTTTGCCGTTGATTTTGATGTTTACGACACCGCCGCCTGCGGAAATATCGTACTCGCGTGCCTCAAGCTCTTCCTGCTTTGACACCATATCCTCTTGCATCTTTTTAAGCATTTCCTGCATCTTTGCGGGGTTGTTGCTCATTCCCTGCTTCGGAAGTCTAACGTTCATAATAAATTCCTTTCTGTCACCTTTGTGACTTAAACATTAATTATTTTTATCACCGATAATTGCCGCCTCAAGCTCGTCCTGAAGCGTCGGGGTTTCGTTTCCGCTCTTCTTTATAACCGAAAGCCTGATATCCGATACCGCAACGCCCTCAACCTCGGCAATAGCGCCCTTCAGCACGGACAGGTTTGTAGGTATATCGGCTATAATCGTTACGAAGAAGGCGTCAACCTTAACCGTATATTCGTTTCCCCTTACCGTAACTGCGGCACGGGAAAGAGGTGTATAAATAGAGGGGTTAAGCGTTTCAATTTTTGCGACAACCTTAGCCCAGCCCTTGTACGGAAGCTCATCCTGACGGGCAGGCTCTGTCGGTGCGGCCTTCGCTTCCTCTGCCTTTTGTACCGCAGGCTCTGCCCTTTTATCGCTTGCCCCCGCAGGCGTAGGCTCTGCCACAGCCACAGAGGGTGCGCCAAGCTTTAAGCGCGAAACCTCTCGCTCAAGCTCTTCTATACGCGATATAAGCGCCTCGGGTGTCGAGGACAGCCCTGCATCGCAAAGCCTTGCGAGCGCTATCTCGGCAATAGAGCGCTTTGACTCTCTTGCGCGTTGAAGGTCGGCAAGCGTTGCTTCAAGCACCGAGGTGTGATATATAAGCTGTGACGTGCCGACTTTGTCGGCAAGGGTGCAAAGCCTCTCGTATTCGGTATCGGTCAAATCAAGATAGGTCTTGGATATTTTAGAGCCCTTAACCACAAGAAGGTCGCGGTAGGCATCAATAAGCTCGCCCCAGAAAACCGATATATCGCTCCCCTTTGCGATAACCTCGGAAAGATAGCTGTAAGCCTCGGAAAGTGACGAGGAAAGCAGGCTTTCCATAACCGTATATGCCGCCTGACGGCTTCCTCTGCCAACGGTTTCGAAAACAAGATTTTCGTCAATAGCGCGTCTTGAGCCTGCACAAAGCTCAAGCAGGCTTACCGCATCACGCATACCGCCCTCGGCTACCCTTGCAAGCATTGCCGCGCCGGAGTCGGTAAGCTCAATGCCCTCAAGCGATGAAATCTTTTTAAGCCTGTCGATAATGACGTCGGCGGTCATTCGTCTGAAATCGTAGCGCTGACATCTTGACACGATAGTCGTGGGAAGCTTGTGAAATTCGGTTGTAGCGAGGATAAACACAACGTAAGCAGGTGGCTCTTCAAGCGTTTTCAGAAGCGCGTTGAAGGCAGAGCCCGACATCATATGAACCTCGTCGATGATATACACGCGGTATTTAAGCTCGGCAGGGGTAAAGGCAATCTCGTCCTTCATATCACGCACGTTTCCGACACCGTTGTTGCTCGCCGCGTCCATCTCGATAACGTCCGTAGCCGCGCCCGAGTCGATTGAACGGCAGGCAGGACAGCAGTTGCAGGGGTTGCCGCCCCTCGGATTCTCACAGTTTACCGCCTTGGCAAGAATTTTAGCACAGCTGGTCTTGCCCGTTCCTCTTGAACCGCAGAAAAGATACGCGTGGGAAACCTTACCGCTCGACACCTGATATTTAAGAATATCGGTAATCGCGCCCTGACCGCACACGTCGTCAAAATCGACAGGACGGTATTTTCTGTATAGCGCCTTATAATCTGACATAAGCCCCCCATAAATATTTTGCATAAAAATAAAAGCGCAAGCGCTCTTGTACGCATACGCATTTTTAAATAATCTTCGTAAGTCAGAAAGAGCCATACACCCAAAATTCGACCCGCCAAAACATACGTTAACCGCCACCTCTGCTCCGAACAGGCACCCCTGCGGCACACCCGATAAACCGCTTAATGCTGCTTCGTTCCCGACCTGACATGGTTCACAGCCTCAGATTGCGCAAGACCCATTCTTCAACACAGAAAATGACGGCGCAGACTACACAAAGGGGGGCCTTGTTTCAGGATTTCAACCCTGCTATAGCGGATTTCAGGTTCAAGGCACCGCTACTTCCCCGTCTAGTATGACTCCGTCTGACTCACGAAGATTACGTCCTTCATTATAACATAAAGCCCCCTTAAAATCAAGGGCTTTTAAAAAATATTTGAAATAAAGATTTTAACAAAAAATTCAAATGACCAGCCCACCGCTGACATTAAGCACGTCCCCCGTTATATAGTCAGAGCCCGAGGAAGCGAGGAACAGCGCCGAGTGGCATACGTCCTCAACGCGTCCGAGCCTGCCGACGGGCGTTTCCTCGGCAAGAGATGCAAGTGTTGCTTCATCAAGTGATGAATTCATATCCGTACAAATGACACCCGGGGCGATAGCGTTTACGGTGATGCCGGAGGGTGACAGTTCCTTTGCCATAGCCTTCGTAAAGCCGATGAGAGCCGCCTTTGCGGTCGAATAATGAACCTCGCACGATGCACCTACCATTCCCCATATAGAGCTGATGTTTATAATTCTGCCCCACTTTTTCTTCAGCATTTCAGATAAAACGGCTTTCGAGTACAAAAACGCGCCTGTAACGCTTACGGAAAACGTATCGTTCCACTCGTCGAGAGAAACGGTGTCAAAGGGCTTAATCGAGCTGATAGCGGCGTTATTTATAAGAATGTCAAGCGTGCCGAGCTTGCTTATCGCAAGCGATACAGCAGCGGCGATATCGTCCTCGCGCCTTGAATCTGCAAGGATAGCAAGAGCGCCCGTTTCAGAAGCGAGCTGTGCCGCGGCATCAGCCGATTTATTATAGGTAAATGCAACTGCATATCCTGCGTCAGCGAAGGCGCGCACAAGGGCACGGCCTATACCGCGAGAGCCGCCCGTTATGAGAACTGCTTTCATATCTTCCCCCGAAAAATTTATTTTCCAATAAAACAATTATATTAGCATTTTCGTCTTATGTCAAGAAAAATTTATACCACTTTTATTATGACGCACAAAGGAGAACGATAATATGATACTGCTTTACGGCAAGGATGACGGAATACGAAAAACCGTTTGCAATATGCTTCACCTGCTCGGCGCGATTTGTATAGAGGGCGATGACAATCAGCCGCTGCCCGTAAGCCCCTCGCTCTTGCACGCGCAGATTATTCTGTCGCCCGAGTACGATATAAGGCAGACAATAGTAAAAATCAGGGACAGGCATCCGAGCGCCCCGCTCTTTACCCTGCTTGACAAGCACCCTGCCGCCCCCTCTCGCGCGCTCGTTGACAAGGCCTTTTCAAGCGAGGTCAGTATCCCCCACGCCCTGTTTGGTATAATCGAGGACTGTCGGCACCTTGGCAGAACACCGCCCTGCTCTTACGAGGCGCTTGGAATACGCGCTCACATCAACACGGACGGTGTCTATTATCTCGGCAGGAAAATATCCTTTACGAAAACCGAGGCTATGCTTCTTCGTGCGCTTCTTATCGCCCATCCGAAGCCGCTTTACGCAAGCGCGCTCTTGTCGGTTGCCCTCTCGCCCTCGCGCGAGCTTGACGTGGCAAACGTGAGGACGCACGTATCGGTTATGAACAAAAAATTTCTTTTCCACACGGGACTTCGCCTGATAAAGGCTAACGAGCGCGGTCAGTACGCGCTGTGTATTTAATCTATCGGTAAAGTCGGATAAGCCCCCTTCATATAATAGAGCAAGCAAGGGGGGTGTTATATATGAATTTTTCGCATATCGCTTTCAGATTTATCTCTTTGATTTTAGGACTTTCCGAGGGGCAAAGCTTTCCGCCGCCGCTCTCGGCAAAGGAAGAGGCAGAGCTGTTTTTAAAAATGAAGGGTGGCGATGGGGCGGCAAGAGCGCGTATTATCGAGCACAATTTAAGGCTCGTTTCGCATATCGTAAGAAAATATTACTCATCCTATCAGTACCCTGACGACCTGATTTCAGTAGGAAGCCTTGGGCTTATCAAGGCGGTGGATTCGTTCAAGTTCGAGCGAGGCTGTCGCTTTGCGACATACGGTGCAAAATGCGTGCAGAATGCTATCCTATCATAACGGACTTTTTTGGAGCATATGATGCGAAAAAAGTTCCATATGATCAAAAATGGCGTGTATTCCAGCAATTAGGTGAACAAACTTACTTAATGGTACAAAACATCTCCGGTGAGGTAAAGTTCTCTCCCCTGTTTATTCACAGTTTTCCGCTGCTTGCTCCGCATCATTTATTAGAGTCTGAAAAGTTCAACATCAGGTTTTCAGACCCCTCACAAATTACAGAAATCGCGGACAAGTTAAGATGGTACAGATATCGCAAAGCACTTCTCCAAAGAGAAATTGCTGACCTTATCGGAATTGATCGTAGCACGTATATTCGATACGAGGAATACGGCCACGACTATTATCCATTAGAGCATATGAAGAAATTGGCTGAGCTGTATAGAATCCCTGTTACTGATTTATTGGATGACTTCAACCTATTCTTATATAACAATCAAGGTAAGCAAATAAGAGCAAAGAGAATGCAACTTGGGTTGTCACGAAAAGAATATGCAAAAATCATAGGAGTCCATCCCGGTTCCTTAAAAAAATGAGAGCTCAACACAGTTAGGATCTTCAAAAGCACATGGGAGAAATACTTTAAGGAAGATGTAAATCTACCATCAGCCTTATGAGTTAATTATATCATAAGTAGATATCTAAGCAACAAGAAAAACATAACTCGGGCAAATATTAAGCCCTATAACAACGAAAAGCGAGGCAAATCATTACGACTGCCTCGCTTTTTACATTATATGTTATTTTTTCATTTTTCTTCAGATCCCTCCAATACTGTTTGCGCTACCGCATCAAGCAACTTTAATTTTTGATCCGTGGGGCAATTGAGCTTTTCAATATATTGTGCAACATATTCAGCGTGAAATTTTGCCACTCGCGCATCAAACTGTGCTTGCTTTTCAGGTGTTTCTGGATAATGTACAATAATCTTCATAGCCAATCACCCCTTTCTTTTATTTCATTCAAATATATGTGGCTTGGTTTGATAAATATGAAAGTAAATTTGAAGAGTGTAATAACTTCTTCATTTGATTTGGCGGGCTCCATCCATTCTTAGAAAAGAACCCGCTGATATTCTCCTCCTTTCTTTTGTATGTTTTAAGCAATTTAATTTCACCTCCTTAATTGTTTTCGCTTAGAGCAATTAGCTCCGCCAATGCGGCAAGATATTCCTCGGAACAGTTCGCTCCCGCATTCTGCATTTTACAAAAGTTCAAAAACTTATAAAAAGTTTCCAAACAACCATATTCGATGTACAATTCCATGTAACCATCCGAGACTGGTTTTTTGAAAACAAGAGGCTGATTTATAAGCCAGCGGTGCAAATTGTTTCCAGAATCGTTGAAATGCTTTTTGCATATTTGATACGATTCTCTTCCTCTTTCGATATGCTCAAGTTTCGCTGAGATATCAAGGTTATCGTCATTGAGTACTACACACCCAGTAACTATTTGAACAATATGTTCTTCAAATTCTTCAAAATGCATTTTAGTCCTTTCTTTTTATGAGTATTAATTACATATCATTAAGCGATTGGTTACGAGCCGACTCCATAGGAATCTCACCTACCCCGGGATCTCCGCAGGCAGCTTTTTAACTGAAGTATCATTATCCCTTGCATCTGTCTTCGCCCTCCTCCGATAGCAACTCGGCTTCACCTAAAGTATCGTTTTTTCGCTCACCTCATTTGAGGCTCATGGCGCACCTTTCAGGCTTGGCTTGCTCGCTCATCACGAATTAATGCAGGTGACGTGCTTGATGATTAATACATATTCAATTGTCAATGATCGGTTAAGCATTTGGGATGCTTTCATAAACAAAGTGGAAAGGTATCATCAAAACCTCATCACTTCTTGAAAAAATAAAAATATTTTTTACGGAGCAATATTCTTGATGCTTTTCAATATTTCCAAAATAATGTTTTGGCGCAGATCCTCATCGAGCTTATAACAGCTTTGGCGTCATCCGATTTCACCGTTTGATGTTCACCGTCTTCCAAGACAGCCCAGAAAGAGTATTCTTCGACTAAATCAAGTTCGCCCGAAAAATCGTACTCCTCTTTGCAGATTGAAAGAATATCCCCGGTTGAAAGGTTTTCGTATTCCTCACAACCAAGTGAAAGCACTCTCTTTACCTGTCTAAGACCGTTTTGGTCAAGCACGTAAAGCTTGCCATCACCTTCAAATATGATGAAATCATCATAGGTACAGATCGAGTTCTTTTTGTGATACTGATTCATACAATGCCTCCCAGGTTATATTGTTTGCTCTCCTCCGGAAAGAACTCTCTAAACAGCTCCATATAGCGTTTAAAGCCAGCTCCTACAAGAGGTCCCTTCAGAGATGTTTGTGACCACGCTATTAACTCTTCTTCCGGGATGTGATACTCATCTGTAATAAACTCGGCGCCGTTGTAATGCGGTGCCTTGGGTGTCATTACACGATCCATCTCGGTTTTGGTAGTTGCCTTCATGATCATTGCAACTCGCTTCTCTGCTATCCCGTTCAAAAGACGGTCTATATAGCCAAGCCCTTTGTAATGTTCGAGCTGATTGCGAACACTTCCCAGCGCTTTCAAGCGAAGCTCTCGTACCTTCTCGGTAGATTCTTCATCCATTAACACCTCTGCGATTCGCATAATAATAAGAAGATCATAGTCATACATTCTCCTCACCTCCAAACTCATTCTCGTAGGCAATCGATCTCAGTATAGTGTGAAGCTTTTCAATAAAGCCGTCATACCAATCATCAAATTCCATGCCGTCGTTTGGATAAAGATTAAACTTGCTGTTTTCAATGTCACCTTTCATATCGTAAGCAACATCAAAAAGATCCCCCAGTCCTTCACCGCCCTCCGGACACTCAACATCAAAATAGTCTTTCAGGTCATAGTGATATTCCTCGAGCCAATTTCTTACGAAGTTTGCAAGCTCACAATACGTTTTGATTTCCTCTTCTCCATCCTCTGTAACGTAATTCAGATTATCAAGAATTATATTCTTGCCATCCTCATCGAAATTCAGAGAATCAAGATAGATGTCCCATGGCCCTTTCTCTTCCGAGTAAAGTCCAATACAGGCAATTGAAAGATCTTCAAGCTTATCGATGCAATCCTTTGCGTGCTCTTCGCCGAAGCATACACCTCGATGTTAACGAACTCTCCGTTTTTGAGAACGACCTCAATATACTCGATCACGAGGTCCTTGATTTTTGTTCTTACGTTTACACATAAAACCATTGTTATCATTCCTTTCTTTTTGAATTGTTTATATAGACGGGTAGCCATTGGCTTCCCGATTAAAAAGGTTGGGGAGCCATAGGGCTCATCTATATAAAAAAGCACCCAAAGATAGACTCTTCGGATGCTTTGTTGGCACTACGCCACGGAAACAAAAAAGTGCCAATAGCGCACTGAACATGCGATACTGACACTGTGATTTAACTCTGATAAACTTTAAATGCTCGAAGGCAAATACGAAACTTTACGCTCTTATTATAACAAATATCGTAGCCTTAGTCAATCCTCTCAATTAAACTTGGCGGAGGTTTGGCACAAAGTTGGCACAGGATTTAACAAAATCCCCTTGATTAGTTCCTAAAAAAGCGGTATAATTATATGTACAAATCTGTATTTGGAAAGGAGAGACCGGAATGTTCAAAGGCAAAAAACTATCTATACTTGGCGATAGCATATCAACTTATAAAGGCGTTTCCGATGATGCATCTGCAAATTCGACTCTCCTGTATAATCCATATTACTATCGAGATCCGCTTCCCCTTGAGAAAACTTATTGGAAGCTAGTCATGACCTCGCTTGGGCTTACACTATGCGTGAACAACTCCTGGTCCGGTGGCAATCTCAGTGGAAGAGATAATCCTGATTCTGGTGTTAACCGCGCAAACAATCTGTCACGCAATGATGGAACCGAACCAGATATTGTTATCGTATTTATGGGGATCAACGATCTTGGCCGAAGAGTCGATATCGATGTGTTTGCTTCCGACTATGAAAGAACGTTGATGATTATTAGAGAGCACTACCCAGAAGCTATGGTATGCTGCGTTAATCTGCCTGATCGAGATATTATGTTGAAGAAACAAACGGAAGCATATAATGACAGAATAGCATCTGCGGCAAAGGCTGCGGGCACAAGGTTCTTCGTCGCTAATCTGTTCCATAGTCGTTTGAATAATGATTGCTACTATATGAACACTCTTGATGGTCTGCATCCTGACGAAGACGGAATGAGAATGATTGCAGAAGTGGTTATAGATGCCATAAAACAAACTTGTAAGGGAGGATAAAGAATGCCGAGACGATTCAAAGAAGCTCGTATGATGAACAATTTAAAAGCCGTAGAAGCTGCCGAAAAACTCGGTGTAGCTACTCCGACTCTAAGTGCATGGGAAAGCGAGAAGAAATCCCCGCCCATTGATACCATCGTTTTGATGGCTAAGTTATATAATGTTTCTGTTGATTATCTTGTTGGCAACGATATTCAACCTGCAGTATCAACGCTTACTCATATCGCAAAAGAAGCAATCTCTCTCTACCACGGTCGTCCCGTTTGGGTGGAACGATACGGATGGGCGTTGGTAAATTCCGTTGAGGGAACGCTTGTTTTTGCAGATGGAAGCCAAAAACTCTATACTGATTTGAATTTGCTCGCTTGTGCTCCTGTATTTGCGGAAGCAAATATACCGAACTCGAAGCCGCTTACTAAAGACGAGATCCACAACTCAGAATCGGTTTGGGTAGAACCCATTTCGGCAGATCCTCTTCGCAACGAACTACGCGGAACATATACGGTTAGAGGTGAGTATGTAGAAAACTCACGCGGTAGCAGGTTCTTCCTCGACTCATATTCGGCTACTTGGCTGCCATACATAAACTAATAAGAAGAATGGCATACCGTCACAATGATGGTATGCCATTCTTTTACTTAATGATTAAGATCGTGAAAAGATAAATAATCTATTCCATACTCTTCTTTAAGTATCCGCTGTTTAATAAAGTAATATGAGTAGCAACGGTCGCAAATCCAAGCATAACTAGGCAGTTGCCATCCTTCATCCCAAACAGTTGGATATTCAGCATTAGGATCTCTTGTAAATTCACGAGCAACCTTAATTTCAACCTCACGAATTATCTGCTGATAATATTCTGTCAGCTCGACCTTATCAACTTTGATTGTCTGATGTTGTCCAAACTCGTTTATGACATCTTTAAGAAAATACCTGCCTTCATATTCAGGCTTCCGCATCGAACCCATTTGAATCCCCCTCTACCTTATTTTTGTCCTGCAAAAACTTTTGTTCAGAACCATACAAAAGCATATTCGCCATTTTTTCGGATCTCTCTTGATAACTATCATCCTCATCTGATACGTCACTCCAATAAAAGAGCTTTACACCTGTATAAGGAACAAGACAGTGTTTTTGGTAAAACTCAGTTATCTCATAATGATAATTTTGAAACTCGCTTGATTCTCCATTAACACCAAACGATACATCTGCTATTTCGAGATCTATACCACAAAAATCCCCATTTTCATCTGCCAATTCTTTTTTATCATACTCATACGCAGAATAAAACAAAGACTTTTCACGATATTCCTGAGTGTTCTCATCGAATATAATCGTTTTCACATAATGACTACTTCCAGAATCCCCCGATCTCCAATCATATCTTCCAATCGTAATATACTTATTGTTTTCAACATCATAATACACGGCCCATGCTTCGCTGCCGCCACCGTTTATAGTACCAATGTTTTCTCCTGTAAAGATATCATAAATATAAAAATAATCATTTCCTGCAGATCCGCCTCCTAAATTAAGGAGTAATTCCGGTATGCCATCCAAATTCACATCAAAAAGCCCCCATATCACACCCTGCAGCGATGCTCGGATCATCGGGGCGAGGCGGCTTGTATCCAATGATACCATCCTGGGGATTACCATACGCTTCTTCCTGATTTGAAAGCAGCTTTACAAGAGAATCATACCATTCAGCTTTTACTGCATCAGAAACATATACTTCTTGATATTCATTTGATAACGGTACAGTGTTGTTACTTTCTGAATCTTTTTCCTGTTCACAGCTCACAAGAGCCAATACTAATATCAAAACTATAAAAAATGAAATAAATCTTTTCATATCGACTCCTTTAATCTTCAATAACAACACAATTGACTCTTGAACTGTTTGGAGTTGAAGCATCTATTGCCAAAATACCATCCGCGCTAAAAGGGGCAAAATTCGCATCACTGCCCCATTCACTACATGAATGATTGATGCACGAATGCCCGTATGATGTATGCCAGTGACCGCAAATAATCGTCTTATTCGGTTCCGTAATGTGATGCTTGCACGCAACCTCCATCCCATTGAACCAACGTGCGCTGCGCCAATCCTGCACATCAGCATTTCTCCAATCGGGATTGTACTTATACTTCACATACGGTCTATAACCCTCTGTAAAGCAAGGGATCCAACCGTGAGTAAATATATAATTAGGCGTTTCGTGATAATCAACACAGATTGAAAGAAGCTTTTTGTAAAACGGAGATCGCATAACTCTTCGCACAAGTTCGTTGGGGTTATTATATGCCTCAATTTCGCTCATCTCACTAATTTGGAGCAACGAGTCCCAAGTTTTATTTAAGTAATGATGGGACATTCCGCTTGCGATCTCATACACGCCGCCACGAGCAATTTCCTGCAAGCACTGAACCAACAGTTCTTCATGATTGCCAAGTATATAGATAAGTCTTCCTTCTTCCATAAGTTGCAGCATAAATTCGATGAGTTGCCTTGCCTCCGCACCTCGATCAAGAAGATCTCCACACACAATCAACACGCAGGGTTCCTTTTCATCAAAAAAACCTGCTTCTTTGAGTGCCTTTTTCAAATGAGTATAATAACCGTGAACATCTGATACAATGTAATATTTCAAATCACAAAACACCTCCTTTCAAGTCTTAATATTAAATCAACCGTTACTTGTTTTCAAACATTTCTTTGGAAGCATAAATTCGTCTTCCATGTAACCCCTCGGCTTTCATATCGGCATATGACTGCACATATCTCTGATCTTCAAGCCAATCCAAAAGTTTAGCCGACTTACCATATCCGTATCCGAATCGGCGCTGAACCCAAGATATCGAAATTATTCCGCTAGGCAAATTCATTGCCTCCTTGAGAACCCTAAGAGCTTCACTCTCAATAGTCACTTCTTCTTTGGGTTGCGGTTCGTCATCTTCTTCCTCTATCTCTTCTCCGGCAGCAATCAATGCTATATCCGCTTCAAGACTTGCTTTAATTGTGCCATCCGGATCCAAATCAAAGAGTTTGCTTATGCAAAGCCAGTATTTCTCATCCTGAACTCTAACAGAATTTCCTGCATCGCAAATTGCTTCGCCTACTTCGTCAAGAAGTTCTCCTCGCCTATCGTCTAAGCCATCTACCCCTGCAATACTGTGCTTCAAATCGCAGAGTTCCGCCACAACACTTATAACGTCAGGAATAATCAAAGATCTTCCATCGCCAAAATGTCTGCACAAATAAACACAAAGGTTTATGTACTCTATCGTTTCACAAATCGCATACTCAACTGCATCACACCACTTGTCTGTCGCTTTACAGTAATGCGACAAATCTTGAAGTCGTTCGCATATTTCTTCTGCTTTTTCACCTGCGGTTTCCAAATCAAGCTTAGATGCCTGAACCTTTAAGTATTTGCTGTACAAAGTCATTGAATCAACAATATTCATAGTTTTTTGTTCTCCTTCTTTATGTAAACAGCCTTTAACGTATCAATGCAAAAACACCCGAGAACACCATTACTCCATGAACCAGTGTCCAAATGAATTTTGTAAAAATCGGTTATGCTTTTAGCAGGCACGCCGTTGTTTCTGCGATATCCTAATATTTTATTTTCTCCGCAAATGCAATCGGTTTGGGTATGACCAAAGAATACGCATTTCGGACTTTTATGGATCACATTAGGATCCTTAAATCTGCGATCATGAACAAGCTGCTCCACACTCACTTCATCAAGCGGAACGAGATGTTGATCGGAATCAATTGGGATTCCTGCATGAACGCAGATAAATTCATCTTCTTCAATATAAGATGGCAATCCATCGAACCAGTCTACCAAATCCCAATCTAATAGATTACCGTCTTCGGGAAAATAATTCTGAAGTTTTCTAAGAACTTCATCAAAATCATCAGGGGATGTTTGCAAAATAGAATTATAAAATTTCAGAAAGGCAAACTCGTGATTTCCAATAATGCAATGAATATTTGGAAAAGAAAAGATATACTTTGCAAGCTTAATCGAGCTCTCCCCTTTGTCAATAATATCACCGCAAATGTACATTTCGTCATTTTGCGAAAAATCAATTTTTGCAATAAGTTTTTCGAACAACTCATATTCCCCATGGGGATCGGATACAAAATACTTCATTGATTTCATCTCTCACACCAAGTGGTTTGAAAATGGCGCAACTATACAGTCACGCCATTTTTGTATATTCTATTATGAACTAACATAATAGCAGTCTACATCATCCCTTGACTCATAATTATAAAGTAAAGAATTGATAAAGCAAATAAGATTGCACTTATTATTTTTCCTTTTATTCCAGTTTTGAAAAAAGTGTAAATAAATGATGCGGGAAAGCAAAAAATGAACAGCAAGGCAAATATCCACCAATTAATTCGTCTTGTCCTACGTCTAGTAGGTTGGTGATTCCCGCCTCTTTGCGGCGCATCGTATTGAGTCTTGGCATCTCCGGCAGTACATTGAACAGAAATCACTTCACTGGTTCCATTCTGTTTAATAAATGCATGATTAATATGCTGAGATGTAATTTCACTTTCCTCTACACGAGGTTTTGTAACATGCTGCGTGCCGTATACATCAGCAGTTGACGATCCTGGCAATATTTGTCCATAAGTCATATAATTATCACCACGAGTAAACGTATGATTCACTTCGACCTTTTGATACTGACCGAAGAATTCAGAGAATTTTCTACTTGCAGCCGATGAATAATGCTGTAAAACAAAGACTGTTCCAGCTCGACCAAGCAATGTTTCAAATACATTTGAGGTGCTTTGAGTATCTGCGTAAACATCTTGTGACGAATATACATATGTACACAGACCGGAAAAATTTCTAAAGAGCTGTCCCATTGATTCCGACACATCCAAAGGAATCGAATCAACGATCAAAGAAAATCTCATGCCACTAGAAATAGCATCTCTTATTTCTTGAATAACGACACTTAGCAACATAGCATTTGTTGCTCCTCCCAAGTCTATCATTATCACGTCATTATTCTTGAGAGCTTTTCTGATGCTTATTGCATTTCTTACCGTAGATTCCGCTGCTATAATACTGCTTCCCTGCTGCTTTAAAACACTGAAATATTGTTCTATGTTTCCAAGTTCCATTTGCCCCTGCGCTAACTCAGAATTGATACGACGAGCAATAAAATCAGATATTCTTCCGTTCTCAGCCTCTTCCATTATTTGTTCATAACTACGGTCACGCAAACAATTGAAAAATGTATCGGTACAAACAGGTCTTCCAATCAATTGAAGATAATCTGTCAACCCATAAATATAAGAGTTACCGATTCTTTCAATTTTATAGTTCGTTCCTGAAGAACTCAATATCAACTGTGATATTTCGTTCCTATTTAGCTCAACAAATGGATCGTATCGTGGATTCGATTGACTTATAGAATAAAAACCGGAAGCATCTCCAAAAGTGCTGGACATCAGATTAGCTAATGCATAATTGCTAAAATGAAGAACAACAGCGCCCCGACCAGTCTCATGACATTTCCAAGCTGCAGCGCAATTAACTCTATTCCTCAAATCATTGTTGGCGCCAGAACAAACAATGTTCTCTATGCGGTTACTGGGTATGAATGCCTCAATGGGACAATTACGATAATTAATTACATTTTTTTGGTTTTCATTTTGAATATCAATATTATCTAGTTGACGATTTGTATTTCTTCTTTGAGAACTTCGTCTAAATGTTCCAAATATAAAACCAAATATTGCTCCTAAAACTCTTAACATGTGAAGTCACCTATATAAATCAAATTTAAATTTAAATGGGGGAACGTTTGGCAATCCAACAATTGCTTCACCGACTTCCAGACCACTAATATCCCAGTCTTCAACTACATCTCCCAAGCGCTTTTCTTCCGCTACCGCATTGGTAATCGAGCGATATTGCTCTAATATGTAGTTTTTGCCATAAAGACCTGTGGTGAATTTTCTCGTATCTTCATCATTTGCTTTGAAAGAAAATACACTTGAAAAGCCTGCAACGATATTTTTTCCTCGTGCTTCACCATAATTTTCATACAGTTGGTCAATGCTCTGAAGTCCTGCAAAAACTTTGACGCCAAGCGAGCGACCGAAATTCACAGCATCTTCAATATGTTGCAAGGAAGGCAATAATTTAAACTCATCGCAAAAAACATACACATTTCCACGCTGATTTCTGCTCATTGCTTCTTTTAACGCAAGATCTATCAGTAATTTGTAAATAGGTGTCAATACTGCGCCACGCGATAAATCGTATTCGATAAATAATGTTTTTGCACCTTTTTGACGAACAAAATTTCTAACAGAAAAGTTACCTTGGCTCGCAAACGCTCCAACAAATATTTTTCGAATTACAGTTTGCATTTCGGCTAAAACTCCCAACCCTTGAGAATTTTCGCCGTCTCCTATATAGCTCATTACAGCTGCTTGATCACTATAATCACATAGCAATTCCTTTATTGCTTTCGCATCCATTGTATCAAGCTTATTTCTTAAAAATTCATTATTTAAGTATTGGTCGATCCATTCTTTGCGTCCTTCTGTGTATCTAACAATACAAGTCAAAATAGAGGCAAAGAGATCACGCGCCGCATTCGGGAAGAAAGGATTACTGGTGTTTCTTTCTATGGACTCGCTGAAGAGTCCCCAAGAAATTTCTGATATGTTCGCCGAAACTTCTCTTTCATCCAATCCGTCGAGTAAAATTTCATCGAATATATTCCAGACGGTTGCTTGAGACTCAAAAGCAGATGACGTAGAAATGATAAAGTCTGAACGATTATCATAAAAAGCCTTATAATAGTCCCCTTTTGTATCAAACACAATCATAACATCATCTTCCGTCATAGAACGCTTTATTTGATTAACTAAATGAAAGAATGTATTTGTTTTTCCACATCCAGTTCCGCCTATAAGCATCATATGCCGACTTAAAATACTTTCATTTAACGAAAGATATGCACGACTTCCATTACAAACACCACCTATGGTGATTGAAGGATTATTTATTTCTGGTGGAGTGCTTTTACTAAGTATATTTCCGTAAAGTGATTGTTTTAGCATTTTTATCTCCTTACTACTTGATAGTTCCTGTTTTGCTTATCTGATTGTTCGAGCAAAATTACATTTATCGTTTCTACAACTTCTCTCGCATGTAAATCGTTGTCATCTACTTCTCTGTCTTTTTGCTCAAAAAACTTTTTTCTTTTAGGATGAGAATACTTCTTAATAATGTACTTGTTTATATATGTGCTTATCTGTAAAAGCAAAGCTTCTTCGCAATTACAATTTATCAATTGTTCTTCAAACAAATTTGCTATTTCAAGCATATATTCAGGTAATATCGGAAGTAGCTTTCGAATGCCTATTATCAATCGATCGGCATCATTTCTATCCAATACAATCATCTTTAATTACCTTGAAACTGACCAGAAGCAATTTTTTTGTCCTCACTGATGTTAGAAACAGTGGTATCCTTATTCTCTTCACCTGAACTTGAGCTTGTTGTAGATTCAAAGAATCTTCTATGACTACTCGTTTCGCTATTATCTTTTGCATCGTCACGTGCAAAGAAGTCGCTATGCCTTTGCGACTTTAACTTGTTTTGCAATTCTTGTTTGTCCTCGTATTGCTGTTCTTGTATAGATTGTGTCCCTCTCAAGCTTACATTGTCGCAATAACGCGAATCAATATAATGGTAGTATCCTCCATCAGACCCTTGATATTCTGCATAATAACACTGATACATATTATTAGGATTACAGTATCCCTTAGTTGCTTTCAGAGTTTCCCCGGTTTCTGGATGTTTGATATCGTTCCAAAAATCATAGCCGTTTGCCCTTGGGTTATCACGATCCTTGGCATAGGCAATCGCTATTTCTCTCCCGCCGAGGAATTCTTGAACCTCTTCTGCACTAAAACTACCACGAAAAATATTACTCATCGACTGCCTCTCCTTTACATATTATTTACGTGTTTTTGTGAACTTGTTTGAGTTGATGACTTGCTTTCACGCGATCCCTCTGAGGACGAACTTCCACTAGAAGATCCATTGCCTTCAAAGAACTGCGAGTGTTTTTCTTGAGAACTACTGCTCGTAGCGTTGGATTCACCTGTGTTGTATGATCTTTCGCCCGATTTTTTATCAGCATCGCTTCCGCTAAAGAATTGATGGTGCTTTTCCTGAGTGTTTTTTGCTGATACATGATCTCTCGAATTTTCACTATTTGCTGAATATTCTTTTAATGCTGCATTTTGAGAGCGAATTCTTTGTTCAACCTTTCGACTTTCTGAAACAACAGGATCAATTTTACCGCTATCAATATGTTTCTTTATTTGATCTGCCTGTTTGTCGCTAATTGCGCCAAATGTATGACTTCTTTCGGCCATTTTTTCTTGACGTTCAATTCTATGCGCTTTTTCGGTCTCGCACTGATTATTTACTTTTTGAAAATGTGACTGTCTTCGCTCAAGATACTTTTGATACTCGGGATCATCTTCATATCTTTCATGATGTTCTAGTAAGCGATTGGATGCCGTATTGTTGCTATCCATTTCTGATGTCTGAATATCATAATCTGGGCCGTCAGCAACATAATTTCTAGCACTAAACTCAACATTGCACATATTTCGTGTTGTTTTGTCTAACCCTTTTCCAGTCTTAATTGCTTGATGCTGATGTGCGTGCCTACTTTCGTGATAATACGAATCCAACTGCTCGTATGAATTATTCTCCGGTTCATCATTCATATTAATGCGAATAACATTATCGCCCGATAAATATGAACCATAGTAAGAGTTGTTTGTTTCAGCCTCGATCTTAGCAACCGGTCGTTTCTGCTCTACAGCGTATCGATTTTCCAACTCTTGAAAGGTATTAACTCGCTCCGTTAGATCTAATTTAGACCATTCTTCAGTTCTAAACCTTGACAAGAGTTCATCTGTTGAAACATTTTTATAAGGAGTGTCTATTCTAGTCCGAGCATACTTATTTCCAAAGAAGAAGTTACCCATTTTCTACTTCCTCCATAGTATGACAGGAAGAATCCCCCTCAGAACATGCATTTTTTTCAAACGCAAGTACTGCGTTCAATAACTCGTCCTCTGTATCCCCGATCTCGTCTATCCAAGATAATGATTCGTCAAACTGACCTGAACGCCGCAAAATATCAACCAACATAATTGCAGCATCGCCATCGCCAGTCATCTCAATGTGCTTTTTTAAGCATATCGCAGCATTTTTTCTTGCCCCATTCGCATTTTCGTTGTCCGCTACATCGTCAAAAGCCCAGGCTGCTTTCAGATACATTTCTCCTGCCTTATAGTGCTCGCCACAATCGTTTTGAAGTGACGCGGCTAATAAATATCGTTTTGCCAAAGCTGGTATTCCCGTATTGTGTGCCAAGGATAAATAATCGCTTGCAAAATTATGTGGGACCGCATCAGCTTCATCAATACGATAATTACAGTAATGGCATTGTGGACATTCCTGTATCTCATAATTGAAATTATCTCTACCAAATTGAGTCGGTCTAGTATCTAGATCCATTCCACCGAAGCTGCTGCTACTCAAGAAAACTTCATGTTCGCTTTCCTTTCCGCAAAATGCACATTTAATTATTACTTTAGATAATTTAGCCATTTTTGTTCCTTTCTTCACGGAGTGGCATTGTTGCCACTCCGTGCCACAAAATTATTACTCCCACGTGGTTCTCAAATCGGTAATAAGATTCATAAGATCAGATTCTGTCATTAATCCCTTTTCAATGGCTATTTTGAAATAACCACCGTTGAACGCAACGAACTCCTCATATGTTACAAATTCGCTCCATTCCTCATACGTATAAAGGCCGTATTTTTGGATGTCAATGTTCATCTGCTCTTCATCATATGTAATGTCATCATTGAATTCAAACACATTGCAAAAACCAACCAGCGTATCGGAACAAGCAAGAATGCCCTCAGCAATATGATTCAACTGATTTGCAGTTGCAATATCATATCGTTCAACGAGTTCGGTCATAATCTCATAAGATACCAATTCGACTGCGGATTGTACTTCTTGCCCGTCAACAAAAGCTATATGATTGAACTTGTGTCCAACGTATTCTCCGACATTGTCTGGTGTAATTAATACATATTTGTTCAATGTTAAATCAAATACTCCATGTCCACCATTAGCCATCTTAAGTGTAATTCCGTTTGAGAAGTTTAGTGAAATGACTTTCACTTCAGTATAAGCATAGAAAGAGAAAGCTATTTGAGATTCCACATACTTTCCAGTATTATGATCAAATGTTAAAACCGTGTCACCAACAGAAAGAGATTCAATTTTTGCATAAGTTCCATCTGGTAACATGATTAATGTACCTTTTACTAGACACGAATCTTTAGGAGGTGTTGTGTCAACCCAACTACCTTTTGTCCAATCTGCAATCAACGTATGATGTCTCGCAGTCGATACTTTGCTTAAATCAGATATACGCGTCGTTGTTTTGTTGCCATTTTCATCCGCAAGATACCATCCGTTAAATGTAAAGGGATAATAACCATTACTTCCGTATTCGTTATCACGAGACGGGCTTGGTAATGTACCGTAACTGTAACCAAACGTTACAGTTATTTCGGAGCATGAACTACCACCTGCCGAATCAAATGAAACGGTGTATTGATTTGCTGACCAATGTGCTGTAAGAGTATGATCACTCGCTGTAGTAACCTTAGAAGTATTATTAATCTTGGTATCTCCTAAGTACCAACCTACAAAGGTGTATCCAGTCTTGCTGGGTGTCGGAAGAGTGCCATAGGTGCTATCGAATACAACACTCACCGTATTGGGCGTTACGCTTCCGCCATCAGGACCAAGAGTTACAATGTAGGTATTGGGTGCCCATTGTGCCTTTAAGTTAAAGGTCGATCCGCTTTCATCGGTAGAGTGAATTAGATTATCTGACCATTCCGCTCCTCCAAGGATATAAGTGAACTCCCGTTCCTCATCTATCCAACCTGTAAAGGTATATCCTACTCTTGTTGGTATAATCAACGAAGAACCATCATTCCAAAAACGTCCACTTGTCAGTGTTTCTTGATCCTCGTAAGAACCTCCAGCACAATCATAGTTAATTGTATATACTGCCGCGGTCCAAACTGCTTTGAAGGTAACGGTGCATTCGGTTGTAAACTCTTTATAAACCGTTTCTGTACTGGAGTATGTTTTTCCATTGGTCGAACATACCCAGCTATATACAGTATATCCATTTTTGGTCAACGTCGGCAAGGTGTACTGCTGTGTGTAATTCAACGTTACTTCTGCACCCGTTACCATGTTTTCGTCAAGCGGTGCAAAACCGCCATCCAAATCAAACACAATTTTGTACTGGATTTGATCAAAAACAGGAGTTAGCACAACTTCTGCGTTGTCCACTGTTGAAAGATTCTTATCGTTCATTCCTGACAACAAAACATCGTCCGTCTCAGTTTTCCAAGAAACAAATTTATAACCCGGTCTAGATGCAACTGGCAAGGTATAAGCTTTGCTATACGAAACTGTCATATCAGCTATTGCAGCTGAATCCTCTGGGGTATCAAATACAATGGTGTACTCGATGGGTTCCCAAAGATCATACAAATGAATCGTCTTACCTTGGACGTCCGTTAATTGCGTGTATGATTCTCCTGATTCGTATTTTACATTTGAAGAAAAAATACTCGCTCCGCTATTGTCGGTCCATCCGGAAAAACGATAACCTGTACGCTCGATCGTTTCATCGAACGAAGCCATATTTCGCATTGGTTGATTAGTTTCATAATTCCATGTATCTGTTACAGTGATGGAAAAATCTCTAATATGATAAACAATATTATACTCAATAGGTTCCCAAATAGCATAAACATGTATACCGTTCTGAGTTACGGATTGAAGATCCTGGTTGCTAATTACATTACCTTCTTGGTTACTCCAACCAATGTTCTCATAACCGGTTGTCTCATATTTGTTAAGCTCGTATCCGATATGAATTTTCTCAAATAAAACTTCTGTAGCCTTCTCGGAATGATAAACCACATAAAGTCCAGACAAATCGTTATCAAAAGGTAACAACTTGGATTGATAGCTAGACCACATCTCATTTGTATAATAATCGTAAAATAGAGCTTCGGGAACGCGATACCAATATGTATCTTGCTTGTCTTCAAAATCCAGAACCTCAGTGCCTTCAATAAAAACAGTTGACAAATTGGATAAAGCTTTTAGACCTCCAAGATCTGTAATAGAATCGTCGATCACTATCGAGTTGATTTGTTCCAAATCACCTTTTGAAAGCAATGTTTTCCCGGATTGCTGAAGAATCTTGTTTGCAAGAGTTTCATCGGTCATTGATGACTCGAAATCAATGTTCGAATAATGAATTTCATCATTGTTGTCATTTACAACTCTAATTGAAATTTTACCTTTACCAATACCTACGACGGTCAAAAGCACCTTGTCGCCATCATACGAGATATTAAATACCTCTTTTGAAGCGCCGCTACTATCGGTAGTAGTTACCGTGCAGTAGTTTTCAATTGACATTCCATTTGGCTCGGTAATAACAGAAAGAGCATATGTATTACCTGCAATAAGTTTTTGAGGGCCTTGAATTAAATTTCCATCCGGTGCAATAAGTCCTAAAACTGATTCAAGAGACTGAATGATATTAAGTTTTATTCTTTTTGAGGTACCGGTGTTTCGTTCAGAAATATTTACATATACATCTTCGTCTGGAACAGAGTGAATCGTTATTAATCCATCAAATCCCACACTTATAGCATCGCAAGAAGATGCATAGTCAAAGCGAGCTGTTTCTACTGTTCCATCGTTGCTTATAAGATACGGTGAAATGTAGTTCTTTTGACCGACATATACCTTTATTTCATCATCAACGATTATCTCGTGCTTAACAACATCATCCAGATCTAAGGTTTCCGGTTGAGCGTCTGATAAGAATTTATATCCAATTCCTACACCAGCCATCAATACAACGGTAAGCACTATTGATAAAATTAAAGTTAACTTCTTCATTGCACTTCACCTGTAATAATAAGATTTAAATCTTGATTCTCTATCTTCCAATATTTGTTATTGAAATCAAGCATATCAAAAATCTTTTCGTTATAAAAAACTGCGTCAGCGGTTGTGAATTCTATACCAGAAGTCTTATCTGACGTAAACAGTTCCGGGGCAAGCATTGCAACAACACGGTCCGTACTTCCGTTTTCAATATCGCTATATCTGACTGAGCTAATTCCTAAGTTCTTAGATAATCCCTTGAGAATGTTAAGCTCATCGGTACATTTTAGATTTGTATAGCTTGCAGTGACAATTGCACCAGAAAGCGTTCCAGAATTGTAAACGCATACATTGCCGAAGAAAACGCCGCTTTCTTTTTCTTCAGGTACATTGCCCTTTAGTTCGCCAGAAACAACAACATTGGATATCTTGCCGCGATTAATTGTTACAAAGGGAGAAAACATGCCTGAATCAGAAATTTCAAGACTTCCATATGTAAGCTTACAATTCTCTATTGTACCATCATTAATCTTTGCAACTCCGCCAAACGATGTTCCCTCAATGGTAAAAGCATCAAAAACAAAATTAACATTGCGTACAATCGCTTCCGGAGCTAAATAATCAAATAATGAGGTTACACTGGAAGCATTGGTAAACGTAAAATGTATTGTATGCCCTTGACCATCAAAGACTCCTTTGAAAGGAAACTCGTCAGTGCCTATTTTAAAGTTAGGATCACTAATGGTTATGTCTTGAGTAAGGTAAAGCTGGTCATTGTATACTGATTCGCCAAGTGAAGATATATCTTCAGCAGAGGAAATAAAAACCGAGGAGGTTTTTTCTGTTTGATATCCAATTTTTTGACTGCTAATACTGTATCCTATGACAAAAGCAATCAGGCAAAAAACGATAGACACAACGGCAAAGAACTTTATCGTTTTGTCTTTTTTTCTATTACTAGCCATCACTACCTCCTCAATTGAAAAGATTTTGCAAAAATGGGATGTTTATATGAATTCCCCAGAAATAGAAAATCAAATAGCCTAACGCAAACATCAACACGGGCAATACGCCGCATAACAAAGTGATTATATTTGCACGCTTTGCTCGATTTCCTTCCTTAAGCAACAAATAGCTCGCAACATTCAATGCAAACACATACAACGGTATGAACACAAACCCCGGCGCGACATAACTTACAATTCGTTCTATGACAAGCGTAAAGTCAAACGTGCCGAAAGCTATTACTTGAATGATCGCCGGAAGGATCAGTAAAACGCTTGACAATATGCTTAAGCAAAAAGCCCATATAGCGAAAGGTTTCATTTGTGCCTGGTTATGTGCTTTAACCTTTGTTACAGTACCAAATACTTTTATGGTATTTTCAACTGCTTTAATTTTTTCCTGTTTTTGCATTTCACTAAACGGTGTTGCACTTATACCAGCTTTCATTACCTTTTGCTTGTTGGCCGGAGAAAGTGTCTCGAAACACTCGAAAGCAAAATCACTACGGTATTTCGCAAAATCATCGCTTACTTTAGATTCAAAATCAAGATCGTTTAAATACTTCTGTATGTCAGAGCAACCGTTTCGAATATCCAGAGGCAGTGTGTTGAAAAATTCAACATACTTTGCGAAAACAGGATATCCACTTTTAACATTGCTTTTTACGAAGTGGAGATCTAACAGTTTGCTTCTTATTGCATTTGAAAGCCCCTCATAAAATCTTGTTCCGCTTGTTAGGCTTCTAACCTGTTCTTCAGCTTTTATTGCAGAATCAACGGACAATGAATCCATTAATTCATTACACCAGAGTTTTCCAAATTCGTTATTGAACAGAAAATCAAACTGGCTGTCAGGTATTTTTAACTCAGGAATCTCATCTGCGATTTCCAACACTTTATCTCTAACCATGATTATAAAGTCAAGCTGTTCCAATGGTGACACCCCAGACGCAATTAGCATACGCTTGAAGCCACGTATTCTAACAGTACAGCATTCCGCCACTGTATCGGTTGAATAGACAGATGCCATAAGAATGGCAGTTGAAAGGTGTTGAAGTTCTGAATTGTTTGTACTCCAGGCAACCGAGAAAAAATCTTCGCCACTCGTGTGTTGATTTGTAGGTATCCTTCTACGAATTCTAGAAAAATCAAAGAATTCAATTAGCTTTTGCACGATGTCTTTATTTGAAACGATTTGAGCACCATTTGTCTCACAGCGCGCATTAAGGACTTTTAAGCCCAGTTCAAAAGCATCCACAAGGGCCTTGAAATCCCCACGCATTGCTCCACTTAACACCTCTTCCAACCGTTCGCCCTGATCATCGTTGGCAATCATTTTTATTAATTCATATTTCTCAGTTTCACCAAGACTTGCGTAAGAGACTGCTAAATGATTGAACAAGGGTTCTTCGACAGCTTGAGCTATATGTTCGTTGGTTTTGTATTCATGTATTATAGAACTTCTCTCGACTGCAGTAATTTGTTTTGAGTTATTGGGTTCAAGTAAAAACTGTATGGCGTTTATTACTGCTCTTTCTTGTAATGAATTATCCCCAGCGCCCATATTTAATATGGTTTTAGCGCTTCCAATGTCCTTTTTCAATTCAAACAAATACAAAGCAGATATTTGCTCTAACAACTCTAAGTTTACATTTCCATCATTGGTAAATGCAGTTGCAATTCGATTAGTGAAATCTTTCGCTCTCGCTTGATCACACAGATTTATCTCTTCAATTACCTTTGCGGTTGAACTCAGTGATTTAGAATAGTTATCTCTGCCATTCTTCGTATCAAAAACATAATAGAATGAAGCATAGGTATCAAAATCAAAATCGACAATTTCCGGAACCCAAATTCTAACGGATATGCTTTGAGATTCACCGCGCTCATTTATTGACGTCATATCACCGTCTGGAATGGAATTAGCCCCTATGCAGAAACCGATTTTTCTCATAAACTGCACAGGAAGAATAAGGCTTAGCACCTTAATGTAATTCACAGCGCTTTCGTGATTATCCGCTATGATAATTATCTTCTTTTTGTAATCATCGTACAATAGAGCATCAATAAGCTTTGCAAAAATATGATGCAAATTTTGAGCTAAAGAAAAATCATCAACGCGCCTTCCTATTACAGGCAAACTTCCCTCCGGAAGTCGTTCAGCATTAATAATATCATTTGAAACACCTGTTTCAAATTTATCAATAAATTTGGCCGGCGTATCCGGGATATCATCGCAAAGAAGTCCCTTTACATAGATCTCGTTATTGTTTTTTGTGGATTGCATTAATAAAGATGTTGAACCAGTGGGTGCATAGGTGAATGTGTTGCCCTCTGTATTTTTCCTTACTGTTTCAAACAATTCTTCGATAGAGTAAAATTTATTATCTTCCTTATCAAGACTTAAACGCGAAACATATCCTTTACTCGTATGGAAATACTGATACTGAATCAATTTATACACCTCCCATCACTTAATCAAATCAAATTGCTTAAGCATCCATATAAATGGCAATTCCATCCTCTTGGAGGAACATTCGAATTTTACCTTACCCGGAGTATTTATATCCTCCATCTCATTATGAATACTATCAATGAAATCAAACGACGACACACCGAAATATTTAACGTTTTCGTATGTACCATCAAAATCAGGCATCAACGACATGTGCTTCAAATAAGACCGAATTTCTTCGCTAGAATAATCAATTTCACGTTGCAGTGAGCTTCCCTCATAGACGGTTGTACCATCGAAGTAATCTGTTCTTAGACAATGACAGTTGGAATCGAATTCGTGCTCTAATGTGTCCATTTTGGTAACTATAATGGCAATCGGGCATCTTTTGCTGAGTTTAGCTGCTCGGAGCATATTGAAAACTCCATTGTTTCCATACACATCCTTTTTTCCATTTATTATGCAGAAAACTCCAATTAACTCTCCGTTAGCTATATTTTGCACCTGCATTGTGTGCTGAGCGTCCTCACCCGCAATATCGTAAAACGAAATATATGCACGATTGTTTACTTCAGCTATAAAAGGATATGCGGTATAATCCCCTGTCGTTGTGGGCTGCGGATATCTAGGCGGATCAAGATTTATCGAACGGTCTACATAGTGTTTTTCTCTACTTGTCCAATCCGAATCATCAAGTTTGTATGTCTCTCCATCGATTTTTACTCTTGGGATTGTTGCTGCCTTAACATTAATTCCAAATTGCTTCAAACTGTTTCCGGTCATAGTCATAGGCATACTGATTCTATCGTTACCGGTCAAGTCGAAGAATCTGGAGATATACGTAGTTTTTCCTGCTCGAGTAGATCCTGCAAAAGCAATTTTAAAATTGTTGTGCTCCATAAAAGAAGGCGGTAACAATCGCATGAAATTGGGTTTAAACTTTCCTTCTGCTGTAAGATCTTCCGAACAATACAAACATCTTTTTTGCTTAGATCTATGTTTGTTATTAACAACCGGCAAAGCCTTGCCATTAGAGCTCAGCGAGGTGCCTTGACAGGTAATACCGCCTTTTTTATACTGCGCACTCGATGCAACTTTGTAACTGATCTTCTTATGGCAATACGGACAAGTATAACTGACAGCGGGATAGAAATTTTTTAAACTTCTAATGCTCAAGGAGGAGTTGTTAACGCAATCAAGCATATAGAAACGTGCCACAGCATTATCTGATATTGTCACAGAAAAAACATTTCCTGCTTTTGCTGCATCCCCTGAGAGTTTAATGGGTAATTTATATTCGGAAGACTTGGAAAAATCCAATACAAACTCAGCCACTACATTGACACCCATATCATTTTTTAAGCACGGCAGCCTATCCTTGTTGTAGACTACTCGCACCGGAATATTTACAGGTCGATCCTTGCATTTAAACTCTAATACAGCCCTAGAACCGAATATTTCTATTGAGTAAGTGATTTTTTTTCTAAACGTGAAATTAATTGCAAAAAAGAACTTGGCTACACTTTTCCCGTTTTTAACCATTTCAATAACGCCAATTCCAGAATGATCTTGCGAATTTTGATTCTCAATCATTATTCGACAACCCTCTTCATAGAATTTTTCAAACGAAATAACAGATTTGATTTCAGCGTTTTGATAATCTAGACTGGTATTATCCGAAAGCGGCGCGCAATCAACCCCTTTAATATCAAAAACAATACTAATTTGGTCATACTCTAGTTTGGACAACGCCTTTTTGACCTCGGCGGCATTGTTTTTATCTTTGATATTATTCAAAACATCTTCTTGCCTTTCCAACCATTCTTCAGGAATAGCATAGAGCGAATAAGTTTGACTGCTATAATCTTTTTCAAAATACAACTTGGGTGTTTTAATGCCCTTTTCGCCAAAAATTTTTTCTATTTTGTACTCAAAATAGTATTCGGCAGAGCACGAATAGTCGCGCATTGTATCTGACATATCTTTCCTCCAATTAATCTTCTTTTTTTGTGAACGAATTTATGTATTCACGAGTAGGTATTCCCGCTGCAACTATGATTTTTCCAAAATCAAACTCCTGCATCGTTCTTGCCTGTTTGCAATACTCATCGTATTTTTGCTGGAACTGTTTATTAAGAACAATCACGCGTTGATTGTTACTACCTTTAAGATTCCCAGTGTTGTCATTTAACGCCTCAATGTATGGACCATCTATCAATACTGCAATGTGATTAAGGATATACTCAATCCTTTTGTCTCTTTTGGAATTTAATTCTTCGATGGTGTACCCAGTATATACAAGGATATCAAAGATCTGTTTTTCGAGTATATACTGTATCAATTTAAGCAATTCCTCTATTTGATCGAATGGCTCTCCACCAGAAATAGTAATTCCATCAAGATCATCGAACGCAAACTGATCAAAATACTGATTAATGTTCTGCTCGTTTTGAGGTGCATCCTTCTGTAATCTTTTCGATACACAACCGGGACAGCCCCTGTGGCAACCATTAACCCACACGACCATGCGATTGCCCGGACCAAGAGTTTTAACCCCTTTAATCGCGCGTTCAATTTGCATTATTTCTTCTCCCTTGCTCGTTGAACGTTATTTTTGCAACGAACGCTTTCCATTTCTCGTTCGCTTGGTCCTTCTTTTGCTGAAACCGTGATAGAATGTGAATTCTTCGGAATTCTAGTTGCCCACTTTGCTCTTTGCTCAGCAGTGGCATCGGACATTAATTGATCATAATATGCTTCTCCCTCTTCGCTCAATACAAAGCAACCATTATCCACTATGGCAACATCGCAGCCCTCTGTATCGCTATCAATGGCCGAAGTCACAGTTAATTCGCCTCCACCAGCCTCTGAATACCTAGTAAAGTATTCATTTATTTCTCCATCTGCTTCGATCTGTGTTGCAACCTCACGAACTCTATCAACAGTTGTACACGTACCAGACGCTCTTTGTATTCCAACCACCTTTCTGCTTATGTTGCAATCGGAAGCAATCAATCTCCATACAACACCTTCACATCCAGGCATCACATATATTGCTTCACACGCTAAAGCATCGCCGACATTTTCTTCGCTACCCATATCATAATGCAACATACAATAGCCCATATCCTCCATGGTTTTGCACGCCATTAAAAAAGTAGTTCTCGTTCTTGATGCTGCTTCAGCAATATCTTGCTGTAACAAAAGCCCATTCAGGCGTTGACTCTGTTCCTCATAGCCCCAAGGATCAAATGCCTCAACTTCTTCAATTGGATAGCCTCTATTTGTAAGCTCTTCTACCCTACGTTTATAGTCGGCATAGTTGTCAGCTTGCAAAGCATCATCTCTCTTATATATTTCTCCTTCATCAAGTAAGTTTCGAAGCAATGTCAAAGTATGTTCGTCTGATTTTGTGCTAATAAGAATCTCCTGTACTATGTCGCACACTTGTGCAATGCGGTCTTTGCTACAGGTTGTGTAGTCTGCTATACGAAGTTCAGAATATACAGAAGATACTGCATTAGCAGTTTCTATAATTTCAGTTCTGTATGATGCTGCCACATAATCCTGTTCGACAATATAAATTCGCAATTGCGAACAAGCTTTAGAAATACCGTCTAAAAGTGCAATCTGATCAGCACGTTCTTGCGTTCTACTTTGAAATTCAACATTGTTAATTTCTGCCAACTGCTCTTGAAGTATAAGTAATAAATTATCTACATCTTCTAGCGAGCCAATTCTCTTGCTGTGAATTTCTCTGATTGCATTTCGCGCAATTGAACCCGCCAATCCATTAGACGATACCCTTCCCAATTCCGATTCGATAGCCTTCACTTTTTCAAGCACTTCAGCAAGCTTGTCTAATTCGGACTCTAAGCGAGCAATCTCGTCCACGGGCAATGTTGTACTTGCTATGCTTGTACGAATGTGACGCAAAGCGCTTCTTTGTTCTATGTATTCTTGCGTCGAAGCATCATCGCGAATACTGCTTTCAAAATTTTCAATTGCTGCGAGCTGCATCTGATAGTCTCTTTTTATGCTATCCTCGCATGTGCGTACCTTTTGTTCAATTTCAGAAATACGAGCCTCATATCCTGACAAATCACAACCACTAAGCTTAGACAGTTTTGAAGATAAATTCATGTTATTCGCAACATTTGAATGTAGCCTTATAGCACTATGATAGGATTCTGCAATTGCATTGCGAACAAGAATTATATCTCTTTTAAGCTCAGTGCGTGCAGAAACACGTTCATTTTCAAGCCGAACTTGCTCGCGTCGTTCCCTCTCGTGTTGCTCTTCTTCATATGCGCGAATTGAATCTCTGATAATAGTTCTTTCTTTATCGTTAAGATAACCATATCTATCTGCAATATCAAAAACCTTACTCTTTCCGATATACCCGACGATTCGCCCCAATCTTTTCTCTACGCGGACATTCGGGTTGCATGCACGAGCTTCTCCTTCAACATATTTGTCAATAGAACTCATAGTTTCTCTCCTTAATCAATATGATTCTTAGCTAATAAAATCCTCATATTGCTTTTGATATTCTTTATATGTTTTATCCATACTTAATTTTGCAGGATTCTGTATCTTTAAATTGAAATACTCTCGGATGATTATATCCTCTCGTAATTCTCCGCAAATCGTATATACATCATCATCCATAAATCTATCAATGTAATTATGGATATCATACTCATTTTCGCCAATTTGAAAAATTGGAGTACTAAACAAAGAAAAATATTTTGTCAAAGTTGGAGCAGAAATTAAATCCATAATTTTATCAATATAACTCTTGTTCTCACATACAAATGTACAAAGAATATTTCTCTCGTATATACTTTTGGTCAACCAAGCACATCCCTTTTTTTCATCCATGAAGCTATCGCTAACCTGCCCAAAAAGCGCTTTACAGAGATCCAACGCTATATCTTTGATTTCATCCGAGTAATTTGCTTTCGTAAATGTTAAAGTTCCAATTCTAACTTCCTCGGGAGAAAAAACTTTAACATATTCACGAAGCAATGTTACATAGCAATCATATTCAGTAGCATAGCTTGCAGAAGATCCTAATGATATTGCATTATACATGCTACTGTCTTCTTGTAAATTTCCTCTTTCAGATTTTTCAAACACATGCTGCGAACCACGTAATACAAGCCCATCACGTGTTATCCTGTACTTTTCAAGAAAAGAAACCATACTTTTCATCGTTGATAGTTTCGCTGGCTCTCTCATGCTCTCAATAAAGCCATCTATTTTCCCTAGCCGCATCGGCAAATAATCATTGTATCTGTCAATCCAAACAATTTCGCCACGCGAATTCGCAAAATCGAAGGTCATTTCTTCAAAGAATTTATTCTCGTTTTCTACATTTAGATAATATAATATCTCTTTTCTTCTAGTTTTATAGAAGTTTCTAAACGATATACCTTGATCACCTATGTCGCAATATTTCACGGTGAAATCTTGTTTGTTTTTAAACCAAGCTGTAAGCGGATCCAAGGAAAGCTTCTTATCAAACCAATAAAAACCTTTAGGCCACTTACGTTTAAATATCACATCGTAAAAAAGATAGAAAAACTTCTGTGATAAATTATAATCCGCATTTTCCACTATCCTTCGAACTTCTGTTTTATGTATTACAAAATCAGAAGTAGTTACGATTAACCAAACAAAATCATCTCGCAATTCACCATTGAGCTTAAATACTGATCTGGTATCCCAGTAACTAAAAACTTCCCATACGGCATTCTTCAAAGGTCTTGCTTGAAAGTCTCGCCTGACCGTTCTATCGTCAGAGAACAAGACTCCTCCGATTTCAAATCTATCGTAATTGTTTATTGCCTTTAACGCATCATCCGTATTCTGCACCGCATCATCTTGCCCTGTTCTTCTAGAAGTCCCAAAGCTTCCATATTTTTTTGCGGTTTCACTAGATGAACTTGTAACACGTCTAGAATCAGTTTCCTCTAAAACACGATTGTTTGATTTCACGCTAGCAACAGGTGGTTCTATTACGCTCACAACAGTAGCAGTGTCTTCCCACAATTCTTCTAATTCTTTTGAAGAGTATCGTGCAGGCTTATACCTTTGAGCGCCTTTCTCATCCTCAAATTGCTGCGGAAATACTACCTTGAACTCTGTTGTCTTTGAGCAACCACTGCTGTTTTTATACGGACAAGCACTTGGACATGCAACCGTTTCGCCCTCTTTTTTTACAATACCATCAGGCAACTGAACTGGCATCTTTTTATGACATCTTACAATACAAATCATCGAAGTTCTCCATTACTAGTGATAGAAAGCTCTCCAAAAACAAGCATGCGAATAATCTCAATCAACGTAAACTGCTGAACTCTGTCAGACATTTTAAAATACAGATTATCAAAACTACTCATGGCATTCAGCAACATTTTAAAAAACGTACAATCCTCGGTTTCAACTTTTCTATTAGGTTTCTGCAACCAAGTAAAAAAATCCCTTAATTGCTTGTTACTATTTGCGTTATCAGGAATTGCCCAAGCTGAGCTTGATGAATTTGCAGCCCCACGTGGAGCAATTACATCGTATACGTTCATAGCACATTTAGAAATAAAAATATATTTCGCAGCATCTGACGCATCCTGAATTCTTTCATAGGCTTCTTCCCCATAAAACAAACCGATAAGGTCTACACCGTGATAACTTGATACCTTTTTGGCGGCTTTTATACTTAATTCTCTAGAAAGTTCTGTTTCTCCGACAACCTTCAATTTCTGAGCGTTTTCCAAAGCCTCTTTGATTTGATCGTTAAAAATATCATTCATTCGAAATGCTCCATTCTATGTCTTTAGGCGATTCTATGTTTGCATCGCAAGAGCAAACTAAGTTTTTTCCCCTCAAATCGTTTTTGCATTTTCCTTCAACACCTCGTACATAAGGGGAAAGAAAGTCTGACAAACTTCCGGTAAACAGTTTTCCTGTGCTTTTTATTATTCCACGTGCTCCCAAGGCGCGAACCTTACAGTCCTGACAATATTGTACAATAGCTTTAAGTACTTGATCAGAACACGTAATGCTTCCAACTTCCATTGCCTCTTGAGTAGATTTAATAACATCGTTAATTTTGGATTCAACAATCTTTATTACTGACTCACTTCCAATGTAGTTGTAATAAACAATAGAATCCTCAATTCTACCATATAATTCAGGTCGTCCTAATCTGCAATGGAAATAAGACTTAACATTATATCTCAGATGTTCGCGTACCACGGCATAAATTTCATCCAGAGCTGCCGGGGTTAAGACTCCGTCTCCGTCAACCTTTCCCTCTTGAGCCTTTTGTTGTTCCAATTGCACAACAACATCCATACTCATGTCACCTTCGGGTTTCTTGTCACCGTTCATCAATTTATCAATCCGTTGTTGAGACATTCCATCCAAAGGTGTTACGCCGGCATTAGAAGTAATAACAATTATACAATCTGTAAAACGCACGGTTTCTCCCTTGCCGTCGGTAAGTCTACCGTCACCTAGTATCTGGAGAAATTTATCCAAGATAGAATTATGAGCTTTTTCAATCTCATCGAACAATACTAAAGAAAATGGTTCCTTTTTTATAGCGTTAGTAAGCTTACCACCTTCTTCGTATCCAACATATCCAGGAGGAGCACCAAATAATTTCTGATCTGACTCTTCTTGACCATACTCAGACATATCAAATCTTACTATTCGATCTTCGCTACCGAAAATGCATTCTGCTATCTGCTTACATAGTTCTGTTTTACCCGTACCAGTCGGTCCAGCCAAGAAAAGCACGACACGAGGTGCGTTAGGATTTTCCGCTCTATCCAAACCAATTGCAGCTCTTGTCAAGATCGCCTGGGCCGTCTCGAGTGCATGATCTTGCCCCTTGATTTTCTTACTTACAGTTTGCTTGATGTTAAGCATTTCTTTTATTCTGTCTTCATCATCCCAAGGATTAGTCATATCACCTAATCTGAAAGAACTAATGGAGAAACTGAGTTTAGCAGGATCATCAAGCGGTGAGTTTTCAAGATATGCTTTATATCTTCTCAGCATTTTCATACCAAAGTCGTTAGTATAAGCCAAAAACTTTTTTTCGACAGGATTCCGCTTGACTTGTGGATCTTTCTCTTTTGCTGCACGTTCAATTTCATTGTATCTCGCGATGAATTGCTCAGTAAAGCATCTTGAATTATCTATCATTCCATGGAAGAAATCTAAGATGTTTTCTTCGGAAGGACGAGAAACATTTATTAATTTTATGTACGGGTTGGCACTTTCGTCGGTAAACCATTTTGGAAGATCCTCGATTTTGTTTGCAAAGATAATCAATTTGTTATTTTGAACTGCTGCCGCATTGTCCATCTCAGCATCCAAACTTTGCGCGATATTAAGTAATTGTCTGAAGAGCATAAGTTCTTCGCCACTTAACCCATTAGACTCGCCATCGCGAGAGAGCAATCTGGAAGTCATTTTGATTACAAACAAATATCCACTAGGCTCATCGTTATTCTGAACACCACCGAACAAATTATTAAAAACATCTCTAAATTTATCTAACAATTCAAACGGTTCTACACGCCCACTACCCTCAGTTACAGCATAGTGTATCCTTGAAAAATCCAAGGAAGTTCCAGAAGACTTATGATCAATGAGCAGTTTGTCAAGTTCATCATCGTGCACAATATCCCAAAAATGCTGCGACATCTGTGAAGACATATAGCGAATTACTTTTTTTGGTTCTGCATCGGAATCTCCATCTGCTTGAACATCTTCAAATTCCTGCATATAATCATCATCACAGATTTTGAAACGCTTGTCCTCAGATTCCGTAGGATCATATATTATGACACGTTTTCTTTTTGTTGGATCTGGATGGTTGCTGTAGACTTTATCGAAATAATCGTAAAGTCTGCAATATTTAATTTCCCCCCCAAAATCTTCATATGGTTGGTCGTCATCAATATACCCTTCAAAAATAAAAGAATTGTAAATAGGATAAAAAGCTTCCAGATCTTTCTGCCATTTCATCTTTTTGCTGTCTTCCATATTGATTAATCCTCCACATCATTTGTTATCAAGCCTATACAAAAGCCATTTTTTACGTAATAACCTTTTAATCTAAAACCATCTTGACAATGCGACGTTAATATTTCAGAAAAGTGTTCTCCTAATTGCTTATCATTCAATGCATTTCCGTCATAATAGCATCTAACTTCACCATTCGTAGAAGACATTGTGTATGAACACAAATATCGTCGCATTTCGTCAAATGAATTAAACCATACCCTGTTTTTTGAATAATAATTTATAGTTTCATCGTTGCACTCAAAATCTCTATTCGCACGATATGCTTTTAGATATACTCTTGTTGATGCCAAAAAATAGTCATATCGAACAAGAGGCAAGCCCTTTACACCTGTCTTTAATCCATTAGTAACATCCACAAAAGCTCTTTTACCAGAGATTTCAACGACATTAAGCATATGTGGATACTCATTCGAATCGTTTGTTTTTGCTTCTACGCAAGCACACTGAACACCGAATTTGTCACACAGTATCTTATAAAGCTTTGCAATGCCTTGACAAACCCCTTTGGAATTTAGTAATATTCCATATGGCGTAAAAGCTTCAGTGTATTTCAATATAAACGCCAATCGCTCCATATTATAATCTTTTGAATTTTCCTGCTCGAGCTTCTTAATTTTTTTGAATTCTGGCATTACATCATCACGATATTCTATTTTTGTTGCTAGTACATCAAAGATTGTCTTGCATACTAAGTAATCAGATGCGTTCCAGGGAAGCTTACGTTCTATCTCGTCTATCATTTTATCTAACCGAGTCTGAAAAAGATTGTAATCCGCATTAGAATACTCGAGACGAATGGTAACACTGTTGCCTGCAATCGTGGGGATGCAAAACAATCCAGGATAATGAATTATTTCCGGATGATCTAGCACTACAGCGTTCCAAACTCTTGTAATATCTTCTCTGCTCCAATCAGAACCGGCAATTATGCACTCATTCTCATTGTTAAAAAGCGCATTTTTAAATATATTGTATAACTCTTGCTCTGATAGAACTAAATTATCATAATAATAATTATCTAGCATCCCAACCTCACTAAAATTACAAAAACATTATCGTTAATTTGTTCTATAAAATACTAAAACCAGTTTAATTAATGACCCAATCTTTTTCTTCTGGATTAGTTTTAACTTCCCAATCAAACTCATCTGGCTGAGTACAATAACCGCACATGCTCAAAGGGCTGTTTACAAACATAATGAGCTGCTCCGCTGAAACAGACGAATCATGGATATCCAATGAATCGTTTGCACACTGCATGTGATGATTGATAGTACGATTAAAATGTCTTACAACAAATGAATCCGGACAAGCTGCAATGCGCCCTTTGTAGAGGCACGTACATTGATTTCCGACAACGCACTCCTTAAAGCTGCACTCTATATTATCTCGGTATGAGAGTGTCATTCTTCTTCGAAACTTCTTTATTGGCTCAGTACATTCATAGTTTGTACCATACTCGTTTAGGATCTCTCGTATGGTATCCCACTACTGAACTGTCGGAGGATATATAAACCATACCGAGTATTTTGCAGGATTATCTACTATATCCTTTGCCAATACTTCAATATCAACCCAATCTACAGCCTCAATTTCTTCCGGGTTAATATCAAAAGATCCATTAGAATCCAAATATACACGTGATCATATTCATACTCATACAAATTCTCATTAAATTTATGATAATAGGCGAATTTGGTTAAGTATGTAGGAGTTGCATTAATTCCAAGCTCCTCAAGCAAACGTTCTTTAACACATTTAAGCTCTTCAACACCATGTCGAGCGTGAGAGCAACAAGCATTGGTCCACAAACCTCCGGAATGATACTTATTTACATTGCGGCGATGAATAAACATCTTGCCATCATGAATAATAAAAACAGAAAATGCCCTATGAAGACTCGGGGTGAGGTGTAGTGCCATTTTTTCTCCAACACCTATCTCCTTATCCTGATAATCAACCTTAATCAATGCGTTTTCCATTTGTAAATTCTTTCATTGTTTGTATCGCCCGTTACAGAGATTTTAAAAATAAATTTCGTAGAGTATTTAATTCTACGAAACCATTAATCTTCTTTATAATATATTAAAATACTAACCAAAATTATATCACTTTTTTGTCGGAATGTCAACCAGTTTGTCGAATTTCAGCATCAAATCATGTAGTGTTACAATTGTTTTGAGACTGAAATTAAAAAACAATAGAAAAAGTGATTGGATTCTGTTAGAATAATGTTACCCCTAACAAATTCGACAGAAAGGACCCAATCACTTCAATGAATCATTATACCACAACAAAAGGATTTTGTCCACATCAAATTTCAACAAAAATAGGTGCCGTCAATTTGTATCGCTATACACACGACATTGATTTCGTCTGCCGTAGGTATCACATATCCAAGGCGTCACTTATGCGTTGAAACAAAATCTATGACGGAACAAGAGAATCTCTTACTCCAAAGTCTCACAGACCTCACTCGCCACATCCTAACGCACATACGGAGGAAGATCTGAAATGAATCAAGGATTACCACAGAAGAAACCCCAACATTTCTATCTGTGAGCTTTATGGAAAACTTCGCGAGGATAAGGGGTATTCAAGAAATCCTGGATCTCTTTACCGCGTTTTCGTACGCCTTGGATTTAGGAAAAAGGTAGAATCCACAAAGAAAAAGTCTAAGCACAACAAGCCTTACGACAAGCCTACCTCTCTTGGTATTAAGTGGCAGCTTGACGTTAAAGTAGTACCTACGGCTTGTTATTCAGGCAAAGACGGGGAAAAATTCTACCAATACACAATGATTGACGAGGCTTCAAGAGAGCGTTTCATATATCCTTACAAAGAGCAAAGCGGTTATTCCTCCGTAGATTTTGTGAAAAGAGCTATTGCTTACTTTGCCTATGCACCCGAAACGATACAAACTGATAACTGCTCTGAATTTTGCAATACACAAAAGACAAAACGTGTGCATCATTTTGATGTCTTTCTTAACCATCTTTGTATTACACACAAAACAATACGTCCAAGAACACCTTTGCACAACGGCAAGGTTGAGCGCAGCCACAGAAACGACCAGGAACGTTTTTACAACCATTTGAAGTTCTACTCTTACCACGATTTGCTGAAGCAAATGAAGGCATACCTATACCGTTCCAATCGTATTTCAATGGCAACTTTAGGCTGGAAAACGCCACTTCAGAAGCGTGCGGAACTCGGAGGTTGACGCTCTGCGAGCTTCATTTCTTCGTGGTTCCGCTACGCTCCACCACTCATCCATTCACCTCGCAGAGCATTATTCTAACATCTACTTTCTTTTTTATCTTTTTGGTCTCACATCATTGACAAACGTACACTTTTGAGACCGATTATTCCGCCTGCCCACATGCCCGGGACTATATCATTTCTGTATCCACAATAAAACGTTTTTCCTTTTCGGAATGCTGCCTTAGATGCTAATCTTGTCCACTGACCAAGGATTCCTTTGCCTGGTGGCAAGTGCATCCGGCACAGCTTTACCCAGCCATATTTGTTAAGGCATTTCAATAGTGGTCCTCCTTTCTTTCTGAAAACTACCATACATATGACGGTATCAGAAAATTTATTCGTAATTTTTTTATAGGTACTTTAAATTTTGCGGACTTTATGTTATAATACTATCACATACATAACATAAAATTCCTGGGGTTATGCAATATGAAAAAGAAAGCAATAAAACAGTTTGTAATATACTCAAGAAAATCAAAGTTCACTGGTAAGGGTGAAAGTATAGAAAACCAGATAGAAATGTGCCGTCAGTACATTGCGACACACTACAGCGAAGAAGAAGCTGAAGCTGCGCTGGTTTACGAGGACGAGGGATTTTCAGGTGGCAACCTTGAGCGTCCTAAATTCAAGAAAATGATGAACGACTCTAAAAAAATCGATTTTGCCGCAATTGTTGTTTATCGACTTGACCGTATCAGCCGTAACATTGGCGACTTTGCTAAGCTCATTGAGGATCTTGGCAACCGCCACATTGACTTCATCTCCATTCGCGAGCAGTTTGATACTTCCTCACCTATGGGACGCGCCATGATGTATATCGCATCGGTATTTTCTCAATTGGAGCGCGAAACCATCGCAGAGCGTATTAGAGATAATATGCACGAACTATCTAAGACCGGTCGCTGGCTTGGTGGTACTACTCCTACAGGATACGAATCAGAAAGTATTTCTAACGTGACTGTAGACGGCAAAACGCGTAAAGCTTGCAAGCTCAAGGTTATTCCCGATGAGCTCAATCTTGTCAAACTTATTTTCGACAAGTTTATGGAAACAGGATCTCTGACAAAAACTGACGAGTTCCTTATGAACGGACACTATAAAACGAAACGCGGCAAGACCTTCACTCGCTTTGCTATCAAGGCTATCTTGTCCAATCCCGTTTATATGATCGCTGACGAGGATGCATATAATTATCTCGTTGAAAACGACGTTGACCTCTTTGCAGATAAAGAAGCCTTTGATGGTATGCACGGTATCATGGCATATAACCGTACCCTTCAGCGTCCCGGAAAGGCTACTCAAGAGAAGCCTATGAACGAGTGGATCGTTTCTGTCGGCAAACACCTGGGTGCTATTCCGGGGGCCACTTGGGTTCAAGTACAAAAACTTCTTGATCTTAACAAATCCAAAAACTATCGTAAACCGAGAAGTCATGTTGCCATTCTTTCCGGTCTTATCGTTTGTGGCAAATGCGGTGATTATATGAGACCTAAGCTCTCGGATAGAAAAACCGCAACAGGAGAAACTATTTATACCTATCTCTGCAGCACAAAAGAAAGAAGCCGTGGTCATGTGTGTGATATGAAAAATTCCAACGGCAACACCTTAGATGCAAAGATCATTGAAACCATTAAAGGGTTTAGCAAACAAAGTGCTGACATGGCTAAACAAATCACCCAAACAAAGAAACGCATCAGCGGCAATCGCGAGGGTTATGAAGCTGAATTAGCCAAACTCAGATTGCAAATTGAAGATAATGAAAAAGACATTAAAGCCCTCGTTATTTCCCTTGGAAAATCTGAAGGCACTAATGCCGAAAAATACATTATTGAACAAATCGATGAGATGCACGAAAAGGGCGAGGCTTTGAGAAAACGCCTGTCCGAGCTTGAGGCAATCATACAACAGCACGATCTTGCTGACATTGAGTTTGATATTATCCGCCAGATGCTCTCTACTATGGGTGAAAGCATTGACAGCTACACTGTCGAGCAAAAACGTGCCGCAATCAGAACCTTTATCCGCAAAATCGTCTGGGACGGTGAGAATGCTCACCTTTACCTCTTCCATAATGATGGAGACTATGAATTTCCCTCTACTCCCGACGGAAATGGCGGAAATAACGGCAATTCCGACAAAAATCCCGATGAAATTTTAGAGGATTTCCACGAGCCGTTATGTGAGGATAGCGAACGAGATACTTATGTTCTTCCGTTCAAAGAAAAATCAGACGAGCGAGGTATCGCTTGACGATACAATTGAGGTTGACCGCGACGGAAATCCGCTGACCTATATGGATATTATCGGTGTTCCCTACGATGCCGACGAGGAAATTGAGGCGAAGCATTATATCAGCCGCATCCGCGAGCTTGTTGACACGGTGCTTGACGAAAGAGAGCGAGAGATAGTGATATTAAGATACGGGCTTATGGGCTACAAGCCTGCAACCCAGCGTGAGGTGGCAAGGCATCTTTCGATTTCGCGCTCGTACGTGTCGAGAATTGAAAAGCGCGCGCTTTTGCGTATGAAAGAGGCGTTTGGCAGTGACGTTCCCGATTTTTTAAAATAATCCAAAAAAACGGGTATATTTTTTTACTTACGGCAAAAAATAGCGGTGGACGATAATAACTTATACTTTACCGTCCGTAACGATTGTTTGAGGTTAGAATGATGATAATAAACAAAATCGCGCTGATTTTAGCTATAATCGGCTGCCTTAACTGGGGACTCGTCGGTCTTTTCTCGTTTGACCTCGTTGCCTGGATTGCAGGCGGCACTGCAAGCATTCTTGCAAGAATTATATACGTTATAATTGCTCTTGCAGGTATATGGTGCATTTCTCTGCTTTTCCACACGGACGACGAGAGAATTTCGCACAGAGCATAACCGAATTCGCTTAGCTTTCCGTGGCGTATCTGACTTGTTCAGATACGCCTTTTCATATTGTATTTAATATATCGCGCTTAACAAATATGACAAATTTCGCATATCCTTATTATAGAGCCTTACGGGGCGCGGAAAATTTCAGGGTGAAAGTTTACCCTACCACGTTTAAAGCTCTCTCATTTGGTAAAAAATAACCCTGCGGCAATACTCTGCCAGCCCCGAGGAAAGGAAAGATTTTAAGGTTTGGAAAATGAATATTAGGCGCGGAGATATTTACTATGCGGATTTAAGTCCCGTCGTAGGCAGTGAGCAGGGCGGGCTGAGACCCGTGCTTATCGTGCAGAATGACGTGGGAAACCGCCACAGCCCCACCGTTATTGCGGCGGCTATAACCTCAAGAATGACGAAGGCAAAGCTACCTACTCACATTGACGTCAGCGGCTCTGACGCAGGGCTTGCGAAGGATAGCGTTATTCTGCTTGAACAGATAAGAACGATAGATAAGGCAAGGCTGAAGGAAAAGATGGGACACCTTGACGATGGCACTATGATAAGCGTAAACAACGCTTTAGGCGTAAGCTTCGGTCTGTTTTAATCCCCCACTCTGCGTGTGCTGACATAACCGTTAAATTTTAAAGCCTATCATATTTGCCCCTATCGTATCATATTATTCTGTGAGGACGCGAGTTCTTAATACAGAAAAAGAAAGAAACGAAATATGAACCATTATCTTCCCGAGGGTGAAACCGTCAGAGATATACGAAACCTCGAATACTTATCCTCGCACGAGGGGCTGATTTGCGCCTACGAGCGTCAGACAATTCTTGAAGCGCCTGCAATTTTATGCGACAGGGACTTTAATCTGCATCTGTCGCTCGGTGCAGGCGTGCACGGTGTAATTCCGAGGGACGAGTGCGAATTTGTAAGGGGTGGCGACGAGGTGAAGGATATTGCCATTCTGACAAGGGTCGGCAAGCCCGTTTGCTTCAAAATAATAAGGCTTCACAAGGATGCGCGCGGCGAGCTTCACCTCACCCTATCAAGACGGGAAGCGCAGATAGAGTGCGCCGAGCATTATATCAGGGGGCTCGTCGGCGGTGATATCATAAAGGCAAAGGTCACGCATCTTGAAGCCTTTGGCGCTTTCGTTGACATAGGGTGCGGAATAACCTCGCTTATCACAATAGACTCGATTTCGGTGTCGAGAATTTCCCATCCGTCCGAGCGACTTTCAGTCGGGGATAACATTTACGCAGTTATAAAAAGCATCGACAGCGGTGGCAGAATATACCTCTCAATGCGCGAGCTTCTCGGCACTTGGGTGGAAAATGCAAGCGCCTTTTCCGAGGGGCAGACGGTACGCGGCATAGTCAGGGGCGTTGAGGGCTACGGAATATTTATCGAGCTTGCCCCAAATCTCGCAGGGCTTGCCGAATACAGAGAGGGTGTGCGCGAGGGGGACGTCGCAGGTGTTTACATAAAAAGCATCATTCCCGATAAGATGAAGATAAAGCTCATCATTATCGACACCGCGAAAGGTCATACAGCTCACCCGATAAAATATTTTATCGACCCTACGCAAACCTGTCATATTGACACCTGGACTTACTCACCCGAGGGGGCAAGAAAGCTGATTTTCTCGCAGTTCTGATGCGCCATACGCCAAACGCTGTGCAGACATAGCAAATGAAATAAAGTCGAGATTTTTCTAACTGTCAAAAAAATCCTGTGCAAGCAGGATTTTTTTATTTTTCAAGGCTTTTTCCATAATATGAGCATATTCAAAGCAGAGTTTTTATCAGAAAAGTGGTGCTATTTACTTGAATTTTTTGTCGAAGTCCGTTATAATATAAAATATTAAAAAATTCGGACGGTATTAAGATGGTACACATTGGCAACGACTGGGACAGACTTCTCTTATCTGAATTTGAAAGTGACTACTACAAGTCATTACGGCAGTTTTTAAAGGAAGAATACAGCAGCAGCACGGTTTATCCTCATATGAATGACATATTCAACGCGTTAAGATACACCTCGTTTGATGATACAAAGGTCGTAATTCTCGGTCAGGACCCCTATCACGGCGCAGGTCAGGCGCACGGACTTTGCTTCTCGGTCGGCAGAGGTGTAAAAATGCCGCCGTCGCTTGTCAACATCTTCAAAGAGCTTAGTGCAGAGTACGGAACTGCCACACCCGAGTGCGGCGAGCTTTTCGGCTGGGCAAGGCAGGGTGTGCTTCTGCTCAACACTACTCTGACGGTGCGCGAGGGTGCGCCGATGAGCCACAAGGGGCGCGGATGGGAAATTCTGACCGACAGGATTATATCTCTGCTGAACGAAAAGAAGCAGCCGTGCGTGTTTATGCTCTGGGGCTCACACGCGAGGTCGAAGGCAAAGCTTATTGAGAACAAAAGCCACCTGATACTGCAGTCGGCTCATCCGAGCCCGCTTTCCGCGTACAACGGCTTCTTCGGCAACCGCCATTTCACTCTGGCAAACGAGTTTCTGTCACGCCACGGAATATCCCCTATCGACTGGTCGAGAAGTGTCGAGTAGCTTCCCTTTATTAAATAATTTAATAAATTATCAAAATTACTTGATTTAAGGCGAATTAAGTTGTATAATAATAAAAACGGGCATTTAAGGAGTTTGGCTTTATGAAATTGCTTGAGGACAGAATACTTTCATGCGGTCGCGTTCTTGGCGGCGACGTGCTTAAGGTTGACAGCTTTCTTAATCATCAGATAGACGTTGAGCTTATAGACGCGCTTGGCGCAGAATGGGCAAGGCTCTTTGACGGTGAGGGTGTAAATAAAATTCTTACTATTGAGGCATCGGGCATAGGAATTGCCTGCATTGCGGCACGGCACTTCGGCTGTCCTGTGCTTTTTGCTAAAAAGTCGAAGAGCTCTAATATTGGCGACGACTTCTACTCTGACTCGGTGGTTTCCTACACTCACGGCGGCACTTATAAGGTTATCGCGTCAAAGAATTATATCACGAGCGAGGACAGAGTTCTTATCATTGACGATTTCCTTGCAAACGGCTCGGCTCTCAAGGCGCTCGTCGGCATCTGCCATCAGGCAGGCGCAACGGTAGTCGGCGCGGGAATTGCAATTGAAAAGGCGTATCAGGGCGGCGGTGACAAAATCCGCGATATGGGTATTCGGGTTGAGTCGCTTGCTAAAATCCGCTCTATGGACGCAGATGGCAATATAGTTTTTGACTGATTTTTTACCGATGTATTTCCGCAAAAGCGGTTTACATAAAATTAAAACGCCCAAAAGGGTAAAAGGAGAAAAGAAAATGAGAAGAATTTTAACTCTCGCACTTGCTCTTTGCCTTCTCATCGGTTGCGTTGCAGCTTTCGCATCCTGCGACTCTACCGAGTACGGACCTCAGTTAAAGGTTCTTGACGAAGTATCGCTTGGAGCAAAATTCACCGTACCGGATGACTTTAAGATCGGTTTCATCTTCCTTCACGATGAAAACTCTACCTACGACCTTAACTTCATCAATGCCGCTAAGAGAATTCAGGCATACCTCGGTCTTACCGACGAGCAGGTTATCCTTGAAATCAACATTCCCGAAGAGGGCACCGACTGCTACGATGCAGCCGTAAGACTCGTTAACAAGGGCTGCGACATCATCTTCGCCGATTCCTTCGGTCACGAGGGCAACATGCTCAAGGCCGCTGAGGAATATCCCGACGTTCAGTTCTGCCACGCTACCGGTACTAAGGCACTCGTTGAGTCCGACCTTACCAACTACCACAACGCATTTGCTTCTATCTACGAGGGCAGATACCTTGCAGGTATAGCTGCAGGTATGAAGCTTAACGAGATGATCGCTGACGGCAAGATCACTGCTGATCAGGCTATCATCGGATACGTTGGTGCATACCCCTACGCAGAGGTTGTTTCGGGTTATACCTCGTTCTTCCTTGGCGCAAGATCGGTTTGCCCCTCTGCTACTATGAAGGTTCGTTACACTAACTCTTGGTACAACTACGAGACCGAAAAGGAAGCTGCTAAGTCGCTTATCAACCTTGATAATTGTGTTCTTATCAGCCAGCACGCTGACTCTTGGGGTGCGCCCTCTACCTGTGAGGAGCTTGGTGTTCCCAACGTTTCCTACAACGGCTCTACCGTTGAGGCAGGTCCTAACACCTTCATCATTTCCTCTGCAATTGACTGGACTCCCTACTTCTACGAGATCATCAAGTGCGAGATTAACGGTACCGACATTCCCGCTAACTGGTGCGGAAACCTCGAAACCGGTTCCGTAGTTCTCTCTACTCTTAACGAGAACATCGCCGCTGAGGGCACTGTTGCTGCACTTCAGACAGCAGCCGCTGAGATCAAGGCAGGTACCCGTAAGGTATTCGATATCACTACCTTCACCGTAAATGGTGCGACTCTTACCACCTACCTTGCAGACGTTGAGGACCTTGGCGACTACCAGGGCGAAACCAACGTTATCGAAAACGGTCAGTTTGCAGAGAGCAAGTACCGCAGCGCTCCTTACTTCGATCTTCGTATCGACGGTATCACCGAGCTTAACAACGGTTAATTAGCTCTAATATTTCAAGATCAGCTTGCGGACTGCCCTTATGGGTAGCCCGCAAGTCAAATAAAACCCAGATAAGACAAGCTTCCCTGCTTCTCAAGACCTGCTGGCGTCGGGGTGAAAGTTTATCTTATTCGGGTTTTATTTGACAAAAATTTATTGATGGGAGAATCAAGGTGACGAAAACGGTAGCACTTGAGCTTCGCGGTGTTTCTAAATACTTCGGTATGAAAACCGCTAATAAAAACGTAGATCTTACGCTTAACCGCGGTGAGATTCTTGCTATTCTCGGCGAGAACGGCTCGGGCAAGACCTCTATGGTTAATATGATAGCCGGCATTTACTATCCTGACGAGGGTGAAATATTCGTTGGTGGCGAGCCTGCGGTTATAGCCTCGCCTAAGGACGCATTCAACTACGGAATAGGTATGATACACCAGCATTTTAAGCTGGTTGACGTGTTTTCAGCAAGCGAGAACGTCATCCTTGGTGTTGACGACGGTGAGAAATTCAAGCTCTCAGAGGTTGATAAACGAGTTCGTGAAATTGCCGACAGATACGGCTTTATCATAAATCCAAAAAAGAAAATATACGAAATGAGCGTGTCTGAAAAGCAGACGGTAGAGATAATCAAGGTTCTTTACCGCGGTGCGGATATACTTATTCTTGACGAGCCTACCGCGGTGCTTACCCCCCAGGAAATCGAAAAGCTCTTTGCGGTTATCAAGAAAATGCGTGACGACGGAAAGTCGATTATCATTATTACCCACAAGATGCACGAGGTGCTTTCCGTTTCCGACCGAGTTGCAATTATGCGTAAGGGCGAGCACGTGGCAACGGTTGAAACCGCTTCCACCACGGAAAGCGAGCTTACCGAGCTTATGATGGGCGAAAAGATTGCCCTCAATATCGAAAGAAGCGAGCCTACGGGCTGCGTTGACCGTCTTATCGTCAGCAATCTTTCATCCAAAACGCCCGAGGGACTTACCGTTCTTGACGATATTTCCTTTGTGGCGCGCTCGGGCGAGATTCTCGGAATAGCGGGAATTGCAGGCTCGGGTCAGCGTGAGCTTCTTGAGGCAATTGCAGGCCTTTATCACATCGACGGCGGTGAAATTATCTTCCACCGTCCTAAAAGGAATCTTCCCGTATCCTTCTATCATAAGACCTTCGCTCAGGTCGTAGCGCTTGCGGCTGAAGGCAAATTCCACTATGAGGACGGCTCACCCGTTGACTTTTCGGGCATGAGCAAATCAAAAATTCGCTCTCTCGTAAATTCGGGCAAGGTGCTGTTCAACGACGACGAGGTTATGAATCTCGTTGATAAGACACCTCTTCAGATACGCGAGCTCGGAGTAAGGCTTTCCTTCGTGCCTGAGGACAGACTCGGAATGGGTCTCGTCGGAAGTATGGATATCGTCGACAATATGATGCTTCGCAGCTATAAGCGCGGAAAATCCTTTTTCGTTGACAGAAAGGCCCCCCACGAGCTCGCCTGTGAGATAATTGACGAGCTTAACGTAGTCACCCCCGACGAATATACAGAGGTTCGAAAGCTCTCGGGCGGTAATATTCAGAAAATTCTCGTTGGACGTGAGATTGCGGCAGCCCCCTCGGTATTTATGGCGGCTTATCCCGTAAGAGGTCTTGACGTAAACGCATCCTACGGTATTTATAATCTTCTCAACAAGCAAAAGGAAAGCGGTGTTGCCGTCATCTTCGTCGGTGAGGATATCGACGTGCTTATCGAGCTTTGCGACAGAATTATGGTAATTTCCGGCGGACACGTTTCAGGCACGGTTGATGCAAGAAGCACGACTAAAGAAGAAATTGGTCTGCTGATGACAAAATCAAAGGAGGATGGCGAGTGATGAACGACAATATAGAAATTAACAAGACTGCCGAAGGCACGGCCGACGGAATCACCCCCACCTCTGCTCCAGCTTTAAACGATGCTAAAGCAGGCAATGCCAAGCGCGAGCCCCTGTTTCACATAAGTAAAAGAGCGTCACTCGGTCTTGGCAAGGCTATCGGAATCAGAGTAACCGCTATTCTTATCGCGCTTGCATTTGCAGGACTTATCACACTTTTAATCCTTAAGCAGAATCCTATCGTTGCGTATGCTACCATGTTCAAGGGCGTTTTCGGTGCTAACACCATGGTATCGCTCAGAAGCACCGCAATACTGCTGTGTATTGCGCTTGCGCTTACACCCGCATTTAAAATGCGCTTCTGGAATACGGGTGCTGAGGGTCAGGTTCTTATGGGCGCGCTTGCAACCTCGTTTTGTATGTATTACTTCTACGAGCTTCCCACCGCCGTTCTCGTTACGCTTATGATTGCGGCGGCACTTATAACCGGTGCAATATGGGGCGTAATTCCCGCGATATTCAAGGCCCTTTTCGGCACTAACGAAACACTTTTCACACTTATGATGAACTCTATTGCGGCATGCCTTACGCTCTTTATGATGAAATTCTGGAGTCTGAAAACGGGTAACGTTGACAAGGAAATTCTCGACCCCCAAGGAAAGATTAATCAGATATTCGGAAATAACTATTTTATCGTAATCGCAACGGTGCTCACCGTATGCGCGCTTATGTACGTATATCTTAAGTATTCAAAGCACGGCTATGAGATTTCCGTCGTCGGAGAGAGCGAAAACACGGCTAAATACGTTGGTATCAACGTAAGAAAGGTCATAATTCGCACCATGGCCATATCCGGACTTCTCTGCGGTCTTACGGGCTTCCTTATCGTAGCACCCGCACAGAACATTTCCTCAACCATTGTAGGCGGTCAGGGCTTTACGGCAATAATGGTTGCGTGGCTTGCAAAATTCAATCCCATCGTAATGATTTTATCCGCATTCCTCTTTATATTCGTATCGAGCGGCGGACGCGAGATTTCTACTATGCTTAAGGTTGAGGCAGCGTATTCCGATATTCTTATCGGTATTCTTCTGTTCTTTATCATAGGCTGTGAATTCTTCGTAAACTACGAGCTTTCACCCACCGCAAGAGGCACTGCGCTTGCAACTAAGATTAAAAAATTCTTCGCACCGGTTGCTAATTTCTTTAAAAAAATAGCAGGTAAGATATCGTCTTTCGTATCAAAAATCACCTCAGGCTTTAAGAAAGGAGAGGATAAATAATGGAGCATCTGGTATTTATAGTTCAAAACGCCATTCTCCGCGGTACTCCCCTTCTCTTCGGCGCTACCGGTGAAACGATTACGGAAAAATCCGGAAGCCTTAATCTCGGTATCCCCGGTATTATGTCAATGGGTGCTTGCTCGGGCTTTATGGGTGCTTACTTCTACAAGCAGATAGCAACTCCTAACGCATTTCTCGGCATACTCATTCCCGTGCTGTGCTGTCTTATCGGCTCGGCACTCACCTCTCTTATCTATGCATTCCTTACCGTAACGCTTCGCGCAAATCAGAACGTAACCGGTCTTGCACTCACAACCTTCGGAGTAGGCTTTGCAAACTTCTTCGGTAGCTCGCTTGCCAAGCTCTCCGGCACGGGAAGTGCATTCGTAAATCTTCTTGATTTCCCGAAGTTCTACAAGACGCTCTTCCCATTCTATAAGAGCCTTGGCGGTTTTGGAAGTATGTTCCTCTCACACGGATTCCTCGTATATCTCGGCATAGCGATTGCTATTACCGCAGCAATTATATTAAGAAAGACGAGAGTCGGACTTCACTTAAGAGCCGTCGGTGAAAATCCTGCGACTGCGGATGCTGCTGGCATCAACGTAACCGCCTACAAGTATCTTTCTACCATCATTGGCGGATGCATTGCAGGTCTTGGCGGACTTCAATACCTTATGGTAAACGCGGACTGCATCTACGCAAAGAACCTTCTTGGTGACCTCGGTTGGCTTGCAATCGCGTTGGTTATCTTCACTATCTGGCGTAGCGACCTTGCTATATTTGCCTCCTACCTCTTCGGCGGTCTTATGGCACTCAGCTCTGCTATCAATATCGACACCAAGTTCATTCCCCTGCTCGATATGATTCCCTACGCGCTCACTATCGTTCTTCTTATCGTAATGAGTATAATGAACAAGCGCGAAAATCAGCCCCCTGCAAGTCTTGGTCTTAACTATTACAGAGAGGACAGATAATCGGGTGTCTTTCTCATAACGGAAAGCAAATCTCTTAAATTTAATATACGCAAACAAGAGCAAGGATAAAAGGCAAAGCCTTCTATTCTTGCTCTTGTTTTTGCTGTTTTTGTGTTTATTAATTACCTACGGCATACTTTTCGTAAAGTGCGTCGATGAAGCAATTCGTGATAAGGTCCATACCTGCTTTATTGGGGTGAGTGCCGTCTAATGTATATTCGATATAGTTATATCGCGTAATGCCGCTCTCTTCGGCTATGTCAACGACAAAAGCGCCCTTTGCGCTTGCAATTTCCTTTATAGCATCGTTAAAGGAAGCAACCTTTGCCTGCTGTGTGGCGCTCTCGCTTCTTTGAAGAAGAGTGAGCACGAAGATATCCGCATCAGGATATTTATTCTTGATTTTATCAAGCATCTGAGTATAGAGCGGCTTAAAGTCAGCGAGCGGAATACCCTCGTCGTTAGTGCCGAAGAAAACGGTAATAATATCGGGGTTTGTGCCTGCGTTTGAGCCCGTATCGTCGTGAAGCTGAACGCATCTTTCAAGTCCTTTACCGCTGTTTTCAGGATTGCTCTTGTTCTCTGAAAGCTTGTCACCCGACCACGAGTTGTTGACAAGAAGCTTAAGTCCCGTCGAGGTAAGTCCCTGATACCACCAGGTGTCGTAAACCGACAGCACCTCGTAGCGGCCTGATCCGTACCAAACGACATTTTTCGCTATTGTGCTATTGGTGGTGTCTGCGGCACTTCCGTTTGAGTAGTTACTCATAGTGGTTATACTGTCACCGAGGAAGGATATATCACTCTTACCTGCCGACTTCATCGCCTTCATAGCGAGGTTAGCCTTTTCGCCAACCGTAAGCTCTTTATCAGAGGCGAGCCTATCCATTCTCTCGTCAAAGACTTCTGCCTCTCTTACTCTGACATCAAAGACGAGTCCCGAAGTAGGCGTGCCCTCTGCCCAAGTGTCGTTGAAGGCAACGGTCGCGTTACTTGAAAAGGCGTATTTTGCGGTATTGGTAATGCCTGGATTCGCCCAGCCCCAAGTTACGGTATCGTCACTCTTACCGAATGCAAGACTCTGATCATATTTTACGACGATATTATAAGGCGTCAAGTCAACATAGACGTACTTGTTTACGGCATCCTTATTATTGCCGAGCTGATCCTTGGGAAGCTTTACGGTATATGCAGTACCCTCTTTTTTGGAATCTGTCTGATCAAGATTAATCTTATCGCCCTTTATCTTCATTTTGAATACATAGAAGGTAAAGGTCTGGTTATCGTCAATAGCCGAAACCTTACGCACGGGTATACCGATTTCGGTAAGGCGCTTGCCCGAAAACTCTCTGTGAATATTTTTATAGACATACGGTGTATTTCCCGTTACAACATTTGACAGACTCGCCACATCAAAGCGCGTTACGGTATCGTCTATTATTGCAGATTCGTAAAGACTGTCCTCGTCAAAGACAACCTTAACGTAAAGCTTGTCTGCATTTCTGCCGTCGGATGAGGCAATAAGCGTCTGCGATGCGTCTGCGCCGATGCTTGCAAAGTGGCCCTGCTCGTCCGAGAGCGGAATACCCGAGCTATATGCTAACGAAACGCTTCCGTTACCGCCGAGGACAACCGTCGAATTAAAGGGAACGGAAAGCGGCGTTGTCAGGGTAATTTTATTAAGTCCTGCCGATACCGTATATGAGGCAGAGCTCCTCAGCGAAAGTGCCGAGGGATTTGTCTTATTATTTACGATATCAGAAATTTTTGCCGTACCGATATTGATTTTGCCGGAGCTTCTTGCATGAACCCATATTTCAGTAACTGTGCTACCCGAATAGAAGGTAGCCGAGCGGCTCTGGTTATAATAGGGCATTAGTGCGGCGTATGATGCCGAAAGGTCAAGATATTTCGTCGGAAAGTGCTTGCTCATAGCCCCCATTATAAGAGTGGTATCCTCTATAACGCCATCCTGCTCTTGTCTGTCAAGTGAAATGCCCGTAGGCTTATCATTTGCAAAGAGATATCCGTCGTAGCCGATATATACATCGACCTTCGGGGTTGTCGGTGTATTGTCCGAGGGATTATCGGGTGTATCAGGGCTATCGGGCAAATCGTCGGGTAGCTCAACTGTGGTGATATAACTCCACCCCGCTTCAGTTTTCTGATAGACGTCAAAACTTTCCTTATCAAAATAGAAGTCGCCAACCTCGCCAATATCCTCATCAGGCTCGCCCTCGTCAGAAAGCCACTCGCCCAAAGGAATGTCACCGTCGCAGGCGGTAAGCATAAACAGCGCCGAAATAAGAGAAATAATCAAAAGTAATAATGTAAGCCTTCTTTTCATTTTTAAATGCCCCTTTTATGCTAACATTGTAACACCGAAGTAGGAAAGAACTATAATTCCGAGCGCTATTCTGTAAATGCCGAAGGGCGTAAAGCTATTGCGCTTAACGAAGCCCATCAGGAATTTAATAGCGACAAGCGAAACGAGGAAGGATACGGCAATACCGATACACAGCACAGCGATTTCAGCGCCCGTAGCGGTAAAGCCCTCGAATATAAACTTAAAGAATTTAAGTCCTGACGCGCCTAACATAATGGGTATTGCCATGAAGAAGGAAAACTCTGCGCTGACCTCTCTTGACACACCCGAAATCATGCCGCCGAGGGTGGTAGTGCCTGAACGCGAAGCACCCGGGATGAGCGAAAGTATCTGATAAGAGCCGATTTTGAGCGCGTCGGCGCAGGTGAGGTCGTAGACCGAGCTTACACGAAATTCGCCCTCTTTATTTCTGCCGAGGCGAAGGCGCTCGACAAGGATAAAGCCGATACCGAAAATAATCAGCGCCGCCGCAACGACGGCAAAGTGGTCGGCAATATCAAAGAAAAGCTCAAGGATAACACCGACAATACCCGCAGGAAGCGCACCGAGAATAACCTTTCCCCAAAGGGCAAGAGTTCCCCTGCGCTCGTCATCGCTCTTCTTTTTAGAAAAGGGATTGAGCTTATCAAAGAAAAGGCAGGGCACGGCAAGAATTGCGCCAAGCTGAACGACGACAATAAACATATCAAAGAAACTCTCGCTCACCTTCATAGGCATTATCTCGTCAAGCAGTATCAGATGTCCCGTTGAGCTTATCGGAAGCCACTCGGTTATACCCTCAATTATGCCGTATACAATTGCTTTTATGATTTCAGCAAAGTCCATAATATGTCCTTTCTGCTAATAATAGTTTGCAATATTAAATTATTTTGCACGAAGTATATCACCAACCTTGACCTCAAAGGGCACGGGCATACGGAAGGTCATATACGGATGAGGTGTCGATTCAATAGCCGTCCCCGACTCGTCAAAGAGTGCCTCGCACACGAAGCCCCTGCCGCAGCTTGACGGGGTGAGAAGCTCAACCTCATCGGAAAGCTTCATCTTGTTTCTCTGGGTGAAAATTCCCTCGCCGCGCTCTTTATCGTAGCCTATCGCAACCGCTAAAAACGCCTTGTCCTTGATATAGCCCGTATTAGCCGCGGTATTGGCATCAAGGTGAGAGTCCTTAAAATAATAGCCCGTCGCGTAATCCCGATGGCTTACCGAAAGAAGCTCGTCGTACCACGCGCTGTTGTACTCGTACTTTCCCGAGAAATATGAATCAAGCGCCATTTTATAGGTATTCGTTACCACCGCAGTATAGTACGAGGATTTCATTCTTCCCTCAATCTTGAACGAGTTAATTCCAGCCTCTACAAGCTCGGGAATATGCTCAATGGTGCAGGTGTCCTTGCTCGACATAATGAAGGTTTCCCCACCGATTTGCTCTATCGGTATCGGGCAGTCGGGGCGCTTTTCCTCAACTATCTCGGCATAAGCGACTCTGTAATTCCATCTACATGGTTGGGCGCACGCGCCGCGGTTTGCATCCCTGCCGAGGATATGTCCCGAAAGCAGGCATCTGCCGCTATACGATACGCACATTGAGCCGTGGATAAAGCATTCAAGCTCAAGGTCGTCAGGCACGGATGCTCTGATTGCCCTTATCTCATCAAGCGTCAGCTCTCTTGCAAGCACCACTCGCCTTGCGCCAAGCGCATACCACGCGAGGCAGTCAGCAGAGGAAACCGCGTTTGCCTGTGTTGAGATATGAAGCTCTACCCCGGGTAAAAGCTCTTTTACCGTCATAAGCACGCCTATATCGCCTATTATCATCGCGTCAATGGAAATATCCGACAGCGATTTCAGGTAATCACGAAGCTCGGCATACTCATACTCGCGCGGCATAGTGTTCAGTGTAAGATACACCTTGACACCTCGAGCGTGGGCGTATTCGGTAGCCTCACGAAGCTCGTCTATTGTAAAATTGTCGGCAGCCGAGCGCATACCGAAAACCTTACCCGAAAGATATACTGCGTCAGCGCCATAGAGAATGGCGGCCTTCATTTTTTCAAAATTTCCCGCAGGGGAAAGAAGCTCTGGTCTTTTCATCAAAAATCCGTCCTTACGGCTTTTACTTATGCAAGCAAATAAAATATTATAATATTTATATAACAGTATACCACAAACAAGAACAAATTGCAAGCCTCATCGCGCTTTGCAAATAATATCCATTTCCCACGCAGGCACGCACCTTATCCTGCGAAGGTAGAGGTTGTATTCGGGGTGCGTTTTTTTAATATAAAGAACAAGCGAGAAGATATCCTGACTTTTATGGTATGCAGAAATTAAAAGCGTCGGAAGATGCTTCGATATAGTATCATAAGCACCGACGAGCGCATCCGCCTCTGCCCCCTCAACATCGTATTTGATATAGTCGCACCTATCAAGCGACAGAGAATCCACCGTAATCTTATTTACCGAAATCAGCTTATTTTCATACGAGCGCGTTGAGCCTACCGACGAGTTTCGGTTACCGCTCTGACTGAAATATTCCTGCCCCACGCTGTCGCCTACGGCGCAGTTAATGGCACTGACGGTGTGTGACAAGGCGTTATCGGTTATATATTTTTCAAGCCTTTTGAAGTTCTTTGCATCAGGCTCGACGGCAATAATTTTTTTGACCTCGGGACAAAAGGAAATAAGCTCTCTTACCGTGTCACCGTTATAAGCGCCCAGGTCAAGCGCCGTGCTGACGCTTCCTATAAGCGAATACAAATCCGCCTTGCTGTCGCACACCGAAAGAAGCGGTGCGAGCCTGCCAGTGAGCTTGAAGGCTATAACCGACGAAAAAATCTCACGAGAACGCTCGTCAGCAAGCAGATTATATGCCGAAATTATATCGTCATAGTTTGCATTATAGAAATCCTTATCGAAATATTCCTGACCGCAAACGGGCATATCGGGAATGTATAAATCGTTTTCTTTGTCAATATTTGTTAGCAAATCAAGCACTTCATCGCGGTTGCTCGCAAACGAAAGCAGAATAACAAAGTCGGAATATTCCGCCTTGATTTCGCTAAAGGATTTGACACGCTTGCCGTGAAAGGAATGACCTCTGACAAAGCCGTCTGATGCGAAAAAATCAGAAACCGAGGCACCGATTTTTTCAAGTCTTTGTATCAGCTTATCTGCGCCGTTTCCCATTCCGTAAACGACGATGGGCTTGCCCCCACTCTTTATCTCGTCCCACATATCACTCGTCACGGGATACTGTGGCAGGGGGTATTTATTTTCAGGCATAGAGCTTTCCTTTCTTTTTGAATTTTCCCTTGCACTTTGCTTTCGTTCGTGGTATAATTGTTTTACAAAATCAAAAGGGCAAGGTGAATAATATGTCTTGTATTTTCTGTTCTATCGTAAAGGGTGACATCCCCTCTAAAAAGGTATATGAGGATGAGGTCTGCTATTGCTTCCTCGACATCAACCCGCAGGCTAATGTGCACGCGCTCGTCGTACCCAAGGCGCATATCGGCTCCTTAGACGAAATCAACTGCGAAAACAGCCTGACCGTTGCAAAAATCTTCGAGGCTATTCCGAAAATTGCCTCACTTCTCTCGCTTGGTGACGGCTACCGCGTGGTTTCCAATATCGGTGATAACGGTAGGCAGAGCGTTCGCCATCTTCATTTCCATATTCTCGGTGGCGAGCAGCTTTCCGAAAATATGGCATAGGACAAGGATTATTTTATCACACAGAGAAAAAATAGTCAAGAGAAAGAAACCCCAAAAGCCTCAAGGATGCTTTTGGGGGCAATACAAAAAGCAGGGCTTATCACCCTGCTTTTTGTATTAGGAAAATTAGATTCTTTCCTTAACCTTAGCTGCCTTACCAACTCTGTCACGAAGGTAATAGAGCTTAGCGCGGCGAACCTTTGCACGGCGGAAGACCTTGATCTCCACGACGTTAGGGGAATGGATGGGGAAAGTCTTTTCAACACCAACACCGTAGGAAACGCGTCTTACGGTAAAGGTTTCCGAGATACCGCCGCCATGCTTAGCAATAACGGTGCCCTCGAACATCTGATTTCTTTCCTTCTCTCCCTCGGTGATACGGATAGTAACCTTTACTCCGTCACCAATGCCAAACTGAGGAACCTCAGTTTTAAGCTGCTCGTTTACAAAAGCCTGAATTTTTTCCATTTTTCGGCCCTCCTTAATACTACGAACATTCGTGCAGAGCAAATGCAGAGGACTGTTCTGAATTATACGCCGATACGCAATATAGGCATATTGGCACATTTAATCGTATTATATCACTTTGCTTCACAAAATGCAATACCTTTTTCAAAAAAAGTTCAACCTCTTTAATTTTTGCCAAAAATCCCACCGTACGAAGCCGTTTTTCGTTGCTTTACGCATAAATATTTTAATTTTAATAATAACTATTGTATTTTTCCTTCATTTATGGTAAAATACTTTGAGTATTGAAAAGAAAGGGGGCGCGAGCATGTCCGATAAGGAAATAAATGACATAATAGAAGATAAAATGTCCGATACGTCAGCAGACGCAGGCTCAGAAGCAAGCGAGAAAAAGCCTTCGGCAAAACCGACGAGAGCCAAGAGCGTAGAGCAAGACGGCGAGAAAAAGAGCACCCCCAAGAGAAAAACCGCAAAAATCGCAAGCGCTGACGGTGAGGAAAAGATAATAACGAGGATAAAAAAGACACAGGCGGCGCAGGACGAAGCTCTTTTAGAGTTTACCCCGACGGAAGCAGATGCCCCCTCTTACGAGCCTGCGGCTACAAGCGACGGGGCTGTGCCTTGCATCCCTACCCTTGACACAAATCAGTCGGCACAAGGCGGTGCGTCAAGCGAGGATGTATCTACCCTGACCTTGGGTGATGATACTGCATCCTGCAGCGCGGAAGGTACCCCTACTGATGAAATTTCCGCACAAGCAGACGAGAGTGCTGCCGACAATGATGCCGAAGCACGGGCAGACGGGGGCGATGACGAAGGCGATGTATTTGAGATTTCCTTCTTCGGGTACGAGTCGGATATTCAGCCCTTTACTGACGGTGAAGAGTATCAGGATGATACCGAGGACGCTGACACTGTGGATGATGTGGATGACGGACAGCTTTCATTCTTTGACACCGAGTGTGACGGTGAAAAAGACGAAGAGCCTGCACTTCCCCCACCCCCTGCGGAAATTCCTCTGTTTATACCCAAGAAGCCGAAGAGCGGCGCGGTGATAAGACAGAGCGCCTACAACCCCGATAAGCCGAGATTTTGCGACACGGCGTTCGATTTTATCGAGCTGTTTATTATTAGCCTTGTCTGCGTGCTTATTCTTACCTCATTCTTTTTCAGGCACTCAAAGGTCGTTGGCGACTCTATGATGAATACCCTGCACGACGGTGAGCATCTTATTATTTCAGATGCTTTTTACACACCCGAGCGCGGTGATATAGTGGTTATTGAGGACAAGTCGATAAACCTTTCGGGAAGCGAGGAAATGCACTACGCACTCGTAAAGCGCGTTATTGCTATCGCAGGCGACCGCGTGGTGGTAAACTCTATGGGTGAGGTATATCTCAACGGCGAGCGGCTTGACGAGGACTATGTTTATCTTGACGGACCCGTTTACGAGAGGCGCGTGGATTTAATAGTGCCGGAGGGTGAGATATTCGTCCTTGGCGACCACCGCAACAACTCTACCGACTCAAGAAGATTCGGCACGGTTAAGGTCGACTGCGTCATAGGTCGTGCGCTTATACGCGTTTATCCGTTTGAAAAGTTTGGAAAAGTAGAATAAGCCTTTAGGCTTAAAAATGGTGAAATATAATGAAGAACATACAGTGGTTCCCGGGTCATATGGCGAAAACGCGCCGTATGATGAAGGAATGTCTTGGCGAGGTCGATATCGTTCTTGAACTGCTTGACGCGAGAATTCCGTATAGCTCGAAGAACCCCGAAATCGACACGCTTCTTCAAGGCAAGCCCTGCGTTACGGTGCTGACGAAGGCATCTCTTGCGAGCGCAGAGAAAAGCGCCTTGTGGGTTGAGCATTACAGGCGGCAGGGCAAAAGCGCCGTGCTTATAGACTCGACCGAGGGTCAAGGTCTTAAAGAGCTTTCCGCGACAATCAGAGCAGTCCTTGCAGAGAAGCTTGCAAGATGGGAAGAAAAGGGCATGCACACGCGCCGCATCAAGGCGATGATAGTCGGCATTCCCAACGTAGGAAAATCCTCTCTTATCAACCGTCTGTGCGGCACGAAGCGCGCGGCGGTTGAGGACCGTCCGGGCGTTACGGTAAACAAGCAGTGGGTTACGACGGATATCGGGCTTAATCTGCTTGATATGCCCGGTGTTCTGTGGCCTAAATTTGAGGACGAGCGCGTCGGTCTTATGCTTGCCGCAACGGGTGCGATACGCGACAAAATCCTCGATAGCGAAGAGGTTGCTATGGCGCTTTGCGCGACCCTTTACGAGCGCGAGCGCGAGAAGCTTCTCGCAAGATACAAGCTCACCGAGGACGAGTGCGAGGGGCTCGACGGATACGATTTATTTATGCTTATCGGCAGACGGCGCGGACTTTTAAGGTCGGGCGGCTCGGTTGACGAGGCTCGTGTGGCACAGATGCTTCTTGACGAGTTTCGTGGTGCAAAAATAGGCAGAATTTCCCTTGAAATCCCGAGTGAGGTGATATAAATGCCGGACTTCAGCTATGAGATGGAAGCTATGAGCGAGGGCTATGCGCTCGTTTGCGGATGCGACGAGGCAGGGCGCGGTCCTTTGTGCGGACCTGTGGTTGCCGCCGCGGTTATTCTTCCCCAAGGGGTAGAAATCGAAGGGCTTAACGACTCGAAGAAGCTCACAGAAAAGCGTCGCGAGAGGCTTTTTGATATTATAAAGGAAAAGGCGGTAAGCTATGCTATCTGCGAGGCGAGCCCTGCCGAGATTGATGAAATCAACATACTTAACGCATCTATGCTCGCAATGTCGCGCGCAATTGAGGCGCTGTCGGTAAAGGCGGATTTTGCGCTTATTGACGGAAACTACTCGCGCGGTATTCCTATTCCCTCAAGGACTGTTGTCGGCGGTGACGCAAAGAGCGCGTCTATTGCCGCGGCGTCAATACTTGCGAAGGTGACGCGTGACAGACTTTGTATTGATGCGGACAAGCTTTATCCCGAGTACGGAATTGCCAAGCACAAGGGCTATCCTACGAAGGCGCATATGGACGCGGTACGAGAGCACGGTGCATCGCCTATACACAGAAAAAGCTTTCTTAAATTTCTTGACAAATGAACATACTTAAAGTATTGACCAAGCGACGCAGGACGGGCAACCTCGGTGAGGATGCCGCAGTCAAAATGCTTCGTAAGAAGCACTATAAAATTCTGAAAAGAAACTATGTAGCCGAGGGGCGCGAGATAGATATAATCGCAAGGGTCGACGGACACCTCGTATTTATTGAGGTAAAGACGCGCACATACGAGAGCCAATCACTCTACGAGGCGCGGCCCTGCGTGTCGGTTGACAAGGATAAGATGCGCGGAATTATAAGTGCCTCACGCGTATTCAGAAGCGCGTACGAGGGCGACGAGAGAATGCGCTACGACGTAATTGAGGTTTACCTTGACAAGAGCGGGCGCGTGATAGGATGCGAGCATCTTGAAGCCGCGTTTACCAAGGACAGACTTTAAATTGTCCTTACAGGACAAAAACGCATAAGACAAATAAGATTTTTCAGCCGCCACGCGGCAGATGGGAGAAAATAAAATGAACTTTATCAGCACAAGAGGCGTATTTTCAGGCGAGGTCAGCGCCGCATACGCAATAAAATCGGGACTTGCACCTGACGGCGGTCTTTATATGCCTACTAATATTCCCGCACTTAACGAAGGCGAGTTAAAATCGCTTATCGACCTTACATATCCCGAGCGCGCGGCTAAAATTATCGGTAAATTCTTAACCGACTACACCGAGGACGAGCTTCTTTGCGATGCCTCTGCCGCATACTCGTCTGAAAAGTTTGGCGCGCACCCTGCGCCCGTGTCCAAAATCGACGGCGAAAGCTATATGCTTGAGCTCTGGCACGGTCCTACCTGCGCGTTCAAGGATATGGCGCTTCAGATAATGCCGAGGCTATTCGTTCGCGCTCTTGAAAAGACAGGTGAAAAACGCACGGCGCTCATACTCGTTGCCACCTCGGGTGACACGGGCAAGGCGGCGCTTGAAGGCTACCGCGACGTTCGCGGAACTAAAATTCAGGTGTTCTACCCCACCGACGGTGTAAGCCGCGTGCAGAAGCTTCAGATGCAGACGCAAGAGGGCGAAAACGTATGCGTCAAGGCGATACGCGGTAACTTCGACGACGCGCAGAATGGCGTTAAGCGCATCTTCTCTGACGGGGCGATGAAGGACAGCCTTGACAAGGCGGGATGCTTCTTATCAAGCGCGAACTCAATTAACTTCGGCAGACTTGTGCCTCAGATTGTTTACTATGTATCCGCATACTGCGATATGGTAAGGTCGGGCGACATCACCTACGGTGATACTATTGACGTCTGCGTTCCTACGGGTAACTTCGGCAACATATTTGCCGCATATATTGCGAAGCTTATGGGCGTTCCGCTCGGCACTCTCGTTTGCGCGTCGAACAAGAACGACGTGCTTACCGAGTTCCTGAATAGCGGTGTTTACAACCGCACGCGCCCCTTCTTCGCAACCATTTCCCCCTCTATGGACATCCTTATCTCGTCGAACCTTGAAAGACTTCTTTATATTATGCTCGGTCAGGAAAAGACGAGGGGCTATATGCAGAGCCTTGCTACTGACGGAAAATACGAGCTTTCGTGTGAGGATTTTGCTAAAATCAAGGCGCACTTCGTAGGCTTCTCTGCCGACGAGGATATGACTCGCGCTACTATCAAGGACCTTTACGACAATAAAAACTGTCTTATCGACACGCATACCGCCGTTGCGGTAAATGCCGCACAGCAGTACGCTCGCGTCAATAAGACAGAGAGGAAAATCCTTATTGCTTCAACCGCGTCCCCATACAAGTTCGCACGCGACGTTTATACCTCTATCGCGGGCTACGAAAACGCACCCGACGACCTTGAGGCGCTTGAAAGACTTGCCGCACTTACAGGTACGCAAATCCCCTCGCCGCTTGCGTGTCTTTTAGACAAGACCTCGCGTCATAACGATATTATCGAAACTGACGGTATGGATAAGGCGGTTGCGGATTTCGCCAAGGATTAATACTCCTTCGGCTTGAAGGTGGCGCAGACGGTATTCGCCGAGCATTTGGCATCGTGAGGACCTACGCAGATTTCGCCTGCATAGCACTCGTGTAAGCCGTTGTGGTACACGCATCCCTCTACGTTACAGTTGATGCCCTTGATATGCTTGTGGCGCTCATCGCCGCACTCGGTACAGTATTTCTTGTCTTGCATTTTACATCCTCTTTTCCGCAGAGCATTTACCCTGCAAGGCTATTATTTGCACCCCGAATGAAAATAATACTTTATGTATAAAGGAAAAATATGGCACTTTACGCAATAGCCGACCTTCATCTGTCAACGCTGTCGTCCACAAACAAATCAATGGAAGTATTCGGTAAGCGCTGGGCAGACTATCAGACGAAAATACAAAACAACTGGACGAGGCTCGTCACCGAAAACGATACTGTGGTCATAGGCGGCGATATATCCTGGGCACTCTCGCTTGATGAGGCTACGAGCGACCTTAAATTTATCGACGCGCTTCCGGGCAAGAAGATTTTGCTTAAGGGAAACCACGATTTCTGGTGGACGACGATGAAAAAGCATAAAGAGCATCTTGACAGATGCGGCATCGAAACGCTTTGCTTTTTGTTTAACAACGCTTACGAGGTCGGTGATTTTATCGTTGCAGGAACGAGAGGATGGTTTTCTGACGAAAAAAATCAGAAAACGGCGAACCCCGCAGACTTTGAAAAGCTCGTCGCAAGAGAGGCGCAGAGGCTGAAAACGAGCCTTGATGCCGCCGCGGCCTTGCGCGATGAATGCGGTAAGGAAATCGTCGTGTTTATGCACTTCCCGCCCGTGTTCGGTGATTTTGTATCCGAAAACCTTATCACGCTTCTGAAGCAGTACGGCATACGCAGAGTGTACTACGGACACATACACGGAAGCTACACCACGCCGCCGAGCTTTATCTATGACGAAATCGAAATGAGTATTATTTCGGCAGACTATCTGTCCTTTGTGCCGAAATTTATCGATAAAAGAGTTTAAATTATTAAAATTCGGACTTTTACTATTGACAAAGTATAAACTTTGTTGTAAAATATATTAGTTTTTAAAATAAAGATAAAAAAGTATATCACTTGGAGGAAAAACAATGGCTTACATCAAGCACGAGCTCACCGAAAAATCCGGCTTCACTATGGAATTTTCCGTATCCCGCGAGGCTTACGACAAGGCAGAGCTTGAGGCGTACAAGAAGAACGTAAAGGATATCGCACTTCCCGGCTTCAGAAAGGGAAAGGCGCCTAAGTCCGTCGTAGAGAGATTTTACGGCAAGGACGTATTTTTTGAGGATGCTATCAATGCACTCATTCCCGAGGCATTCGAGGCAGCAATTAAAGAGGCTGGACTTGAGGTAGTTGGCAACCCCAGCTTTGACCTCGTATCCCGCGATGGCGATATTGTACTTAAGGCAACCGGATTTGTTAAGCCCGAGTGCAAAATCGAAGGCTACAAGGGTATGGTAGCAGAGAGAAAGGTAGCAAGAGTTACCAAGGCTCTCATTGATGCTGAAATTGAGAGCGCACGCAAGCGCGTTGCAAGAACCGTTGAGGTTACTGACAGAGCGGCAGCTTCGGGCGATATCGTTAATATCGACTACGAGGGCTCGGTTGACGGCGTTCCCTTTGACGGCGGAAAGGCTGACGGCTACGACCTCACTCTCGGCTCCGGCTCGTTCATCCCCGGCTTTGAGGATCAGATCGTAGGAAAGAGCGTTGGCGACGAGTTCGACGTTAACGTAACCTTCCCCACCGAGTATCACGCAGCAGAGCTTGCAGGCAAGGCTGCGGTATTCAAGACCAAGCTTAACGCAATCAAGGCAGAAGAGCTTCCCGCACTTGACGACGAGTTCGTTAAGGATGTTTCAGAGTTTGACACTCTTGATGAATATAAGGCTGACGTTAAGGCTAAAATTGCAAAAAGACACGAGGAAGAGGCTGACAGCAAGTTCGAGTCGGCTATTTCCGAGAAGCTTATTGATATGCTCGAGGCTGAAATCCCCGAGGCTATGTACGTTCAGGAAACCGAGAACTTCGTACGCGACTACGACAACAGACTTCGTATGCAGGGACTTGACCTTTCTACCTACTTCAAGTACACCGGTCTTACCCTCGACGCGCTTCGTACCCAGTTCCGTCCTAACGCAGAGAAGCAGGTTAAGTTAAGACTTGCGCTTGAGACCATCGCAAAGCTTGAGGCTCTTACCGTTTCTGACGAGGAAATCGACGCAGAGTACACCAGAATTGCAGAGGCTTACAATATGCCCAAGGAGCAGGTTGTTGGCATGGTAAGCGCTGACGATATCAAGGCTGATATGCTCGTTGCGGCGGCTCTTAAGTTCGTTAAGGACAATGCAGTTACCAAGCTTCCTAAGGCAGACAAGAAGTCTGACGCGGAATAATTTTACTCTTCAAAGGCAGCCTCTCGGTATTCTTCCTGTGAGGTTGCCTTAATTTACCCCTGAATAAATATTAATAAAGGAGAAAAAATATGGCACTTGTACCTATGGTCGTTGAGCAGACCTCAAGAGGTGAGCGCTCGTACGACATCTATTCAAGACTTCTTAATGACAGAATAATCTTTCTTGCCGATCAGGTGAACGACACTACCGCATCGCTGGTTATTGCACAGCTTCTCTATCTTGAAGCGCAGGACCCCGATAAGGATATTTATCTTTACATCAACAGCCCCGGCGGCTCGGTTTCCGCAGGACTTGCTATTTACGATACTATGAACTACATCAAGTGCGACGAATCTACCATTTGGATCGGGATGGCGGGATCTTAGGGCGCGTTCCTGCTTTCGAGCGGCGCAAAGAGCAAGCGCCTTGCTCTTCCCAACGCAGAGGTTATGATACACCAGCCCCTCGGCGGTGTTCAGGGTCAGGCAACCGAGATTAAGATTGCGGCTGACCACATCCTCAAGACGCGCGCAAAGCTCAATGCTATCCTTGCAGAGCAGACGGGAAATCCCATTGAGGTTATCGAAAGAGATACCGAGAGAGATAACTATATGTCTGCTGAGGATGCTATGAAATACGGTCTTATTGACAGGGTTATTACTAAAAAGGAACTTTAATTTATGGCAAATAGTAAAGACAGGCAGCGCAAATGCTCGTTCTGCGGCAGAGGTGAGGGTGAGGTAGTTTTGCTCATTCCTGCCAGAATGGACCCGTCTTATATATGCGAAAGCTGTGTCAGCACCTTCGCTGACTTTCTTGACGAGCAGTTTGAGCAAACGCAAGAGCAGGATGAAAAGCAGCCTACCCTTTCGCTCGACACCCTTCCCCGCCCCAAGGAAATCAAGGCTATGCTTGATAACTTCGTAATCGGGCAGGATGCGGCAAAGCTCGCTCTCTCGGTAAGCGTTTACAATCATTACAAGAGAATTCTCACTCTCGACGAGCGCGAGGGCAAAAAACGCCACGCTCACAAGGGCGAGGCGCAGAGCGCGAGAGATGCCGGTGACGGTGTTGAAATTCAGAAGTCAAACGTGCTTATGCTCGGTCCTACGGGCGTAGGTAAGACCTATCTTGCACAGACGCTTGCAAAGAGCTTTAAGGTCCCCTTTGCTATCGCAGACGCGACCACTCTTACCGAGGCGGGCTATGTTGGCGAGGACGTTGAGAATATCCTTCTGCGTCTTATTCAGGCGGCTGACTTTGACGTTGAGCTTGCAGAGCGCGGCATTATTTATATTGATGAAATCGACAAGATTTCAAGGCGTAGCGAAAACCGCTCTATTACGCGTGACGTATCCGGCGAGGGTGTTCAGCAGGCACTTCTTAAAATTCTTGAGGGTACGGTTGCAAACGTACCGCCAAAGGGTGGCAGAAAGCATCCTAATCAGGAATTTATACAGATTAACACGAAGAATATTCTCTTTATCTGCGGCGGTGCTTTTGACGGAATTGAGGATATAATCGAAAAGCGCAAGGGCTCGATGAAGATAGGCTTCTCTGACGAAAAGCTCACCAAGCGCGAGAAGGTAGAGCGCGGTGTATATCGCGACGTTTCCGCGCACGACGTGGTGAAATACGGTCTTATCCCCGAGCTTGTCGGCAGACTTCCCGTTATCGTAGCGCTTGAAAACCTTGACGAGCAGGCGCTCGTTCGCATTCTTAAAGAGCCCAAGAACGCGATATACAAGCAGTATCAGAAGCTTTTTGAGATGGATGGCGTTGAGCTTGAATTTGAGGATGACGCGCTCACCGAGATTGCACATATGGCAATTGAGAGAAACACGGGCGCGCGCGGACTTCGCTCGATAATTGAGGAAATTATGTTAAAGCCGATGTACGACATTCCCTCGGAATACGGCGTAAAGCGTGCTATCGTAACACGCGCCTTCGTTAAGGGTGAAGAGCCTATTAAGATTATAAAGGAATAAATCAAGGTCGGTGGCTATAAAGCTGTGGCTGTGATTTAATTAAAAAAGCGTGAGCATACAAGATTTCTTGTATGCTCACGACTTTTTTTACTGTGATTTACGAAAATTAATTATATATAATTAAAGCTCACCGTTTTCGATAGCGGTTATCATATCCACTCTCGGTGCGTGTCTGCCGCCCTCAAACTCTGCGTCGAAGAATGCGTCAACTATTGCCTCTGCCACAGCAGGGCCTACAACTCTTGCGCCGAAGGCTATGATATTGGAATTGTTGTGGCGTCTTGTAAGAGCCGCGGAATAGGGCTCAGAGCATACTGCGGCACGAATTCCCTTTACCTTGTTTGCCGCCATTGAGATGCCGATACCCGTGCCGCAAATAAGCACGCCAAGCTCGCACTCACCGCTTGCTATTGCGTCGGCAACGCGCTTTCCGTATATAGGATAATCGGCGCGCTCGGTGGTATCGGTGCCGTAGTTTACTACGGTATGTCCCTTTGCCTCAAGATACGCCTTGATGTGATTTTTCATTTCAACCGCTACGTGGTCGTTTCCTATTGCGATTTTCATATTATTTCTCCTTTGAGTTTTTTAATAGCATAATTTAAGCCCGCGACGACGCCTCTGCGCTCGACGGTAAGGGTTGCAAGCTCTGCCGCCGAGGTAAGAGCCTTATCAAACGGCTCGCCCTTGACGTAAAAATAATAGCAGAATGCACCGTGGATTATATCGCCGGCGCCAAGGGTGTCAACGACGCTTGCCTTTGGCACGGGTATTTCACCGGAGTGTGTGCCGTCAGACCATAAAACAGAGCGCTCACCGCGCGTTTTTGCGGCATATTTAAAGCCGAAGGTATCCTTTGCTGAAAATACGTCAGAGCCGTCCTGCATAGTAAAGCCCTCTGACGATATTACGGTGTGCGCGCGGTAGAATGCCTCGGGGAAGCCTGCCTTATAGCTTCCTGCGTCGATTACGAGCTGCTTATCGTAATACTCAACGTAGCGGTTGAGCATTTCCTCACACCTCGGCAGGTTTCCGTCGTAGAGCGCGAAGTCGGCGCGCTTTATAACATCCTCAAAATCAATAGAAAATGCGCCCGTGCGCTCGGTCTGTCCACTGAATATAGTGCGGCTTCCCGTCTGCTTATTGACATAGACGAAGGAAACGTTACAGCCCTCGCCCGTCTTGTCCGCATCAAGGTCAACTACCTTTACGTTAAGCTCACGAAGCTTGGATTTAAGCAAAACGCCCTCGGGGCTATCGCCTATCGCGGTGACGAGATACGCCTCTCCGCCGAGCGCGGCATAGGTGATGGCGGCATTTGCGGCAGGTCCGCCAACCTCAAGGGAAAACTCGCGGATTTTACTCTTTGTATTTTCCTTTGGCATAGCGCCCTGACCGTAATAGACCGCATCAAGATTACAAAGTCCTACGAACGCACCGCGGTGCAGGCTCTGCGCCATAACCGCATCACAGCCCTTTAAGGTATTGCGGTTATACTGATGCTCGACACCGATTACGGTGAAGCCCTGCCTCTGCCCCTCTTCAAGATAGTGAAGCGCGTCCTCGAAGAGCGCAACCTCGCCTGCCTCAATTTCATTGCCGTTTCCTGTCAGGGTGCTTACGTTCTTATAAACGTCGCGCTTCACGTATCTGCCGTCGTGACAGCAAAATCTGCGCTCTTCGGGGAAATACTCATCATAGCCCCAAAGCGAGATAAGCTTATTTACTACGGGTGGGATTTGCGAGGTGACGAGCACACACTGCGCCTTTGTGCTTTTAAGTATGCCGTCAATAAAGGAAAACGGACAAAGCCCTCTCTTCTCGACAAGGTCAAGGTATATGGATATACGGCGCTCGATAAAGTCGTCCTCGTCAAAATCAATGCCGTAGTCACGCTTTATCATAGCGTAAATATTCTTTTCTGTGTTGCCGATGTACTTTAAGATATGCTCACCGTCAAGCCTCACACCGTGCTCGCGCAGAAGCTCGTTGTATGCTTCCCAATGAAGCGTTTCGGTGTCGGCAAGCGTTCCGTCGAGGTCGAATATAAGCACGCGCTTGTTACCTATAAGGAACTTGATTTCATCTGCCGAGTCAAACTTTTCAGAGCCGAATTTAATATACTCGATAAGCTCTGGGGTGGTGTATATCTTTCCGTCTGCCTCGTGCTCAAATAGAAGCGAGTACATCTTTCGTCCTGCGTCAACGCCCTGTCTGAACGGAACGACGTCAACGGTGAGGAAATCTATACCGTAGTTTTTAAGAACTACCTCGTTATTTGCATCGCGTATGCCGTCGTAGCCTGCGATAATAACCTTTTTCGCGCTTTTCAGCACGCGATATATGGGATTTAATTCTTCAAGGCGCGTCATTGTTCGCATAATTTCGTTTGCGATATTGTCAATGCCTGCGAAAAGCAGCACCGTTTTGCCTGCAAGGGCGCGGCTTTGTTCCCATTCCTTCGCCCTTTCCTTGATATATGCCGATGCCTGCTTTGCGTTAAGCGAGGGCAGATTATAGCGAAGAATGTTTGCCCCAGGGGCTACCGACACGAGCTTTGAATAAATGCTCTCGCATCTTATCTTGGCAGAGGGGTTTAAAAACGGGCCCTCAAACAGCACGACACTCGTGCTTCCCGTACCGAACTTATGGGCGAGGTCGCCAAGACGCTCACCGAGTATCGCGCCGCCCGACACGAAGTCGCTTCCTACATACGACGGGGTGAAGCCTGCGTCACCGAGCTGCTCGCGCGTTATCTCAATGTCGAGAAGCACCAGGCTCTTGCCAAGTGAGTTTATACGCCGAATTGACGAGATAAGCTGCTCGTTGTACTTCTCGGGCACGCGAAGAATAAAGCCGTCGTAGCTATCAATGCTCTGCGAAAGTATTCGTGAGAACTCGATAGCGCAGTCGATGCGCGAGAGGTTCTTATCAACGAGCTTCTTTTCAAGGATAATATTTTCCTTCGTTGATAAAAAGTCGTAAACACCGTTGATTATAGAATTTGAAAACGAGCTGTTCTTGCAGAGTATAAGCACGCGCTTTGCAAGCGAGCGCATATTAACTACCTCGACCTTGGCTTCAAGGCCGTAGCGCATACACTGAATACAGATATCGTCAATATACGAGCTCTGTGTGCGCTTTATGTAAATAATATCCTCGTCGAAGAACTCGCAGTAGAGCTTCATATCGGATATTTTTATCTGTCTTTTTGCTATTGCGCCTGCAACGAGCGTCGGCACCTCCTCCTCGGTGAGGTTTACGGAAAAGCAGGGCTTGCCGTATTCCTGCACAAGCTCCATTTCCTGCTTTATAGCCGAGCTTGCAAGAGTGTTCTCGGACACGAAGAAGATGACGAGCCTGCATTTATCGCTGACGATGCGCTCGCGCACTGTTTCGTTCCAGACCTCTCCTGCGGTGATGCCGTCGTCGTACCAGAATGAAAATCCCCTCTCGGAAAGACTCCACAGGTCGTCGTATACCTTGTCCTTATCCTTATGCGAGTAGGATATGAAAACATAGGGCTCGTCGGGCGAGGATACGGGTGGCTTGCTATTGATTATTGCGTCTGACATAGCTACTCCTTTTTAAAATAAGGTTTAGTATGCGCGTCTTACTTGTGACGCACCTCTTTTACCGAGTATATGTAGTCGATATTGACTACTCTTTCGCCCTTCTTGGTTTCGATGCACACGGCGTTGTCGGAAACCTCTGAAAGAGTGCCGCGCACAGCACCGATAACAGAGCTTATTTCAATCTCTTTTTTAAGAAATCTTTGAATGAGCTGCTTCATATCTGAAAATCTTCCTCTCTTTTTTCTGTTTTGTATTCTTCTTACCGTTCTTCTAATGCGCGTCTGCTCTGAAATTATGAGAAGCATTACCGCGACTAATATGAAAACGGATACATACGACGGGCTCACAGCGCACCCTCTTACTGCTCACGGTTGGCTTTTCTGTAAGCCAGAGGTGAGGTGTCCATATACTGCTTGAATATGCGGTGGAAGTAGTTTGCGTTGCAGAAGCCTACCGCCTCTGCAATCTCGGGCATTGACACGTTCGTGTCTATAAGAAGCTGCATTGACTGGTTTACTCTGATGCCGTTTATGTAATCGATAGGCGTTTTTCCTATACTCTTCTTGAACATCTTTGTAAAGTAGTCGGGGCTGACAAAGATTATTTCGGCAAGCTGCTCTATCGTAAGGCGGTCCTTTGAATTCTCTGCGATATAGTCGATTACGGGACGAAGCCTTAAAACATTGTGATAAACGCTCTTATCGTCGTCGCTTCTTGCAACGCAGTAGTGACGCAGAAGCTCGGTCATAATCTTATAGATGTTAGAGCGGATAACGAGCTTATAGCACACGTCCTTCGCCGAATACTCGTCAAACGCCTCGTTCACCGCGCGAAGTATTGATGCGTAAGAGGGGTGGTCAGAGGAAAACAGCTTTATCTTGTTTTCGGACTGAACGAAGAACATATAGAGTATTTCAGCCTCGTAGGAAAGCATATTAGCCTCGATTATCGACGAGTCAAATATAATTCCCCTCACCTGCGAGTAAGCTTCTGATGACACTCTGAAGGTCATATTCGGGGGGACGTAGAGAAAATCGCCCGCCTTTGCCGAGATAAGCTCGGTGCCTATCTGCACGGACACCTCGCCGAAAACTACCTCGACAAGCTCCATTTTATCCTTATTGTATCTTGCGCCGACGAGCACACCCTCACCCGAGGTGAAGTACAGCTCGAAGGGAAAACGCATTCCGTTGTTGGTCATTTCTGAAGGTCCTCCTGTATTATACGCCGCCGCGAGCATCAAACTGCGCGGTGTAAATGTCGTAATATGCGCCCCTCTTTGAAAGAAGCTCATCGTGCGTGCCTATCTCAACGACGTTGCCGCCGTCGATAACGAGTATATTATCAGCCCCCGTTACCGTAGAGAGTCTGTGCGCGATAACGAAGCAGGTCTTGCCCTGCATAAGCTTTATCATCGCGTCGGATATATCACGCTCGGTTTTCGAGTCAACGCTTGAGGTTGCCTCGTCAAGTATCAGCATATTTGAGTCTATAAGCATAGCGCGCGCTATGGTGAGAAGCTGCTTTTGTCCTTGCGATATATTAACGCCAGCCTCGCCTATCTCGGTATCATAGCCCTTTGGCAGGTTTGAAATAAATCCGTGAATTCCTGCGGCGCGGCATGCCTGCTCTACTTCCTCGCGCGTAACGTCAGGTCTGCCGTACGCCACGTTATCAAACACCGTGCCTGCAAAGAGCCACGTGTCCTGAAGCACCATTGTAAATGCCGAGCGAAGCGAGCTTCTTGTGTAATCCCTGATGTCAACGCCGTCGATAAGCACCTGACCTGAATTAATATCGTAAAAGCGCATAAGCAGGTTGATTATCGTGGTTTTTCCGGCACCCGTATGCCCTACGATAGCCGTGACGCTTCCGCTCTTGGCAAGGAAGCTCAAATCCCGAAGAACCGTTTTTTCCTTGGTGTAGCCGAAGCTTACATTCTTAAATTCCACCTCACCGCGAGGCGAAGTGAGCTCTACCGCACCGTCACCGTCCTCTACCTCGGGCTTCTCGTCAATGATGCGGAAAACACGCTCTGCCGCGGCAAGGGACGACTGAATATCCGAATAGATATTGGCGACCATATTGATAGGTCCTGAAAACTTTCTCGACAAAAGCACAAACTGTGCAAGTCCCGTCAGGGTTATTGTGATAGGTCCTGCTGACATAAAGAGTATCGCGCCAAAGATGTTTACAAGCGCGAGTGACAAATTGTTGATAAGGTTGACGCACGGGCCGTTCATAGTGCCGTTTGCTTCAGCCCTGACATATGCGTCGGTGGCAGATTTATTATACTTATCAAAGCCGTCGGTCACAGCAGGCTCTGCGCCGTAGGTCCTGATTACCTTCTGTCCTGCTATCATTTCCTCAATATAGCCGTTAAGCTCGCCAAGCGATGCGCTTCTCTTTCTGAAAAGCGGTCTTACGCGCTTTGCGATAAACGAGGTTGAGAAAATCGAGAGGGGTATCGTTACTATAAAAACGAGTATAAGTATCGGTGATATAAAAAGCATCAGGATAAACGAGTATATTACCGTAGCGACGCTTGATATAATCTGTAAAAAGTCGTGTGAGAGCGACTCGTCAACCGTATTTACATCATAGGTGACGGTGCTGACTATCTCGCCTGCCTGCTTTTTGTCAAAGTAACCGACGGGAAGTCTTACTAAAGAGTCATAGACGTCATTACGCATCCTTGCGGCAATACGCTGGGCAATATGCGTCATAACGAGTGCCAAAGCGTATGAAATAACAAAGGAAACGATATAAAATACCACCATAAGAATTAGGTAGTAATATACGCTTTTCTCACCTTCGCCCGCGATAGCGCCTATTGCAGAGCCTGCAAGTGATGTACCGCGTATAGAAAGCGCGCTCGACACAACCGTCAGCACGGTTGCAAGCAAAAGAAGCAGCTTATGACGCGAGAGATAGGAAAACAGTCTTTTGTATATGTAGCCCGTATCGTGACCGCGAAGCAGGTCCTTTCCGCCGCCACGGTCGCGGGGACCTCTGTCAAGAGGATTTCTCATTCCGTCACACCACCCTTCATAATTGTTTTTATCATCAGCCGAGCTGAACCTTGGTTATTTCTGCGTATTCGTCACACGAGGAAAGAAGCTCTGCGTGAGTGCCGATGCCGACGCATTTTGACTCTCTCATAACGAGGATAAGGTCGGCGCTCATAACTGACGAAACGCGCTGGGAAACGATAATTTTAGTTGTGTCCTTAATATTTGCAAGTCCTGCGCGAAGCTCGCTGTCGGTCTTGTAGTCAAGAGCGCTCGACGAGTCGTCAAGGATAACTATATCCGAGCGGTCTGCAAGCGCACGCGCGATAAGAAGCCTTTGCTTCTGACCGCCCGAAAGGTTCGTGCCGCCCGTATTTACCTCGGCATCAAGCCCCTCTTCCCTCTCGTAAACGAAATTCTTTGCTCTTGCGACTTCAAGCGCTGTGTCAATATCGTCATCGCTGATGTCGCGCATAAAGGAAACCGTATCGCGGATAGTGCCGCGAGGAATAAAGTCGTGCTGGAAGGCAACACCGAAAAGACGGTTAAGCTCGTCCTTCGGGATAGCTCTTAAATTTCTGCCGCCTATGTAGATATTACCCTCGTCAGGGGTGTAGTGACCGAGAAGAAGTGACACGAGAGTGCTCTTTCCCGAGCCTGTAGCACCGATAATACCGAGCGTTTCACCCCTTCCGAGTGAGAACGAGATGTCGGCAATATCAAAGTTCACCTTGTTGTAGGAAAAGGACACCTTATCAAACACGATATAGCCGCCTAGCGCACACTCGCCCTCTTTTGCGTCCTCTACCGCTTCATCCTCGGTATCAAGCACCTCGGCAATTCTTGAACAGGATGCCGCCGTGCGCGAGAGCTGTACGAAGGTTCTCGTCATCATTATCATACTTGTGAGTATTATAGTGAAGTAGGTCATAAACGCAAGAAGCTTACCGCTTGCCGCAAAATCAAAGTATTTTGCAAGCAACGCGCCGATAAGCACGACAAGGCAGAAGCCTATGTTGAGGATAAGGTCGGTAAGAGGCTTTGTCGCCGCCATAAGGCTTCCTGCCTCAATCTCTCGTTCAGCGAGGCTATCCGAGCGAGCGTGGAACTGCTCGCGCTCATAATCCTCTTTGGAAAGAGCCTTAACTACGCGGATACCCTTTGCCGTTTCGTCAACCTTGGTGACTACGGTATCAAGTATCTTCTGCTCTTCCTTATAGATGGGTATGGACTTCATCGTGATTTTGTAGATAACGAGGAAGATAAGCGGAAGCGTGCCGATAAGCACGAGTGCCAGCCGCCAGTCGATAAACAGAGTGAGAATTACACCGCCCACGGTCAGTATAGGCGCTCTTACACCCATACGCAGAAGTCTGCCGAAGAAGGACGATACATTATATGTATCCGAGGTAAGACGCGAGGTCAGCGAGGACACACCGAGTTTGTCGCAGTCCTTTGCCGAAAGAGTGAGCGTCTTTCTGAAAAGGTCGCTTCTGATGTCGCGAGCAAGGCTGCCCGAGGCTCTTGCCGAATAGCGATTTGACACGACGTTAAGCACGAAGCTTACGAGTGCGAAGCCGAGCATTATCGCGCCGTATATCCACACAAGGCGCATATCGCGCGCAGGCACGGCCTCGTCAATGATAATAGCCAGCATCTCGGGAATTGCAAGCTCTGCAAACGAGGCGAGCGTTTTCGTTATAAGACAGAAAAGCACGAGGCGCTTATATTTTTTTGCGTATTCAAAGGCAAGTCCCATACGAACCCTCACCCCTTTCGTAATCAAAATTCATATTCTTTAAAGTCAGTTGAAGGTAGCAAGCTCTACCTCGGGCTTGGTCGCGTATTCCGCGCGAGTCAGGCGAAGCACGGGGCCCTTGCCCTTATAGACGGGCGAAAATGCCTCGTCAACCACACCCTCAACCGTAACCCAATCGCGTGTTTTCGGTTTAAGCTTGACATCGCCCATAGCTATAAAGCCAAGGTATGCTATATCGTCAGCACAGCAGGTCATAATATGTCTGCCTACGGCAAACTGACCGCGAGGAAGCGTGTTATCGGTTGCAACGAGTCCCTTGAAGCAGACCGTCTTACCTCTGTATTTCTCAAATTCCTCGCTGAGGTCGCGGTAAAAGTATGCAAAATCCGCGTCGGCAACCGTAATTACAGGCGCGTTAATATCGTAAGGAAGCGGGTCCTCGATAGAGTCAAACTCAATCTCGCCCGAGGTATCCTCGTAGCAGATGGATGCCTTTCGGCTTACACCGCGCACGAGCTTGTGAAGCGCCATTTTATCGGTAGTGTCAGAAACTCGGTTGAAAACAACCATCTCGGCACTTGTGAGCTTATCAACGGTAAGCTGACGCATATTGGTGTTGTAAGAGAGCGCTGTGGTCGCATCCGAAATCATTATTTCCTGATAGATAAGCCAGCTCTCGGGTAAATTCTGATAAAGCTTATCGAGCATCCACATTCCGTTGTACTCGATAACGATTACGTCTGCCCCATAGCGCTTCTGTCTTGCGAGCAGTCGCTCGGGAATAAGGTCGTCGGCAGAGTCAAACGAGCAGAAGGCCACGTTGTCCGAAAAATCCTCGGCCAAAAGCTCTTCCTCGCCCTCTTCACAGCTGATTATGAGGTACTTATGCTTTCCGTCATTGAAGTTAGGGTCCTTCATAGTTTCCCTGATAAATTTCGTCTTGCCCGCTTCAAGAAAGCCTGTGAACAAATATACCGCAGTATCCATTATTTTCTACCTTCCTTATGGGTTCAAACACCGAAAAGAGCCTTGATTTCACTCTCGTTAAGGTCAGCACCTATGATGCAAAGTCTGCCGATAATGCCGGCAGAGCCGACTCTGATATCAATATGCTCGGGCACGAAGTCGAAGTGAAGCCACTCGCCGCCCTCGCCCTCTACTATACCCTTTGCGCGAAGCACGGTGCCGAGGTGCTTGCTATTGTCAATAGCGGTGAGCGCGGCTCTGATTTTTTCCTCGGTGAAGGTGCGCGTGGTTTCAATTCCGATGCTGACGAAAACCTCGTCTGCGTGGTGATGGTGTCCTCCACAGCCACACTCACAATGCTCGCCATGCTCGTGATGATGGTGATGATGCTCGTGGTGGCAGCACTCGCCTTCCTCGTGGTCGTGGTGATGATGACCGTGGTGACAGCACTCGCCCTCTTCGTGGTCGTGGTG
>JAZKYE010000026.1:0-23795 GCA_045611965.1 Eubacteriales bacterium | reverse complement strand
AACGTAGTCAGCGTGGCCGGGGCAGTCAACGTGAGCGTAGTGACGGTTGTCAGTTTCGTACTCAACGTGTCTGGAGTTGATTGTGATACCACGAGCTCTCTCCTCGGGGCAGTTGTCGATCTGGCTGTAATCAAGGAACTCGGATCCGTTAGAAAGGGAAAGAGTCTTGGTGATTGCAGCAGTAAGGGTGGTCTTACCGTGGTCAACGTGACCGATAGTACCGATATTAACGTGGGGTTTGGTTCTTTCGAATTTAGCCTTTGCCATTTTGAATATCCTCCTTGGATTTATATTATTTTTTTATAAGCTAATCATTTCGGTGGAATTATGCGTCCGCCGCCGCATTGCCCCGAAGGGGCAGAGCCTAAGGCTTACTTGCCCTGGCGGCTCTTGATAATCTCTTCCTGAATGTTCTTAGGAACGTCCTGGAAGCCGTCAGGCTCCATTACGTAAACTGCACGTCCCTGCGAGCGGGAACGAAGCGAGGTTGCGTAACCGAACATCTGAGCGAGCGGAACGTGAGCGTAAAGACGCTGAGTTCCGGGGGCTATCTGCTCCATAGAATCCATCTGACCGCGACGGGAATTGATATCACCGATGATATCGCCCATGTAGTCGTCAGGGGTAGTAACGGAAACCTTCATGATAGGCTCGGTAAGAACGGGATCAGCCTTTCTCATAGCTTCCTTAAACGCCATAGATCCTGCGATCTTGAACGCCATTTCGGAAGAGTCGACCTCGTGGTACGAACCGTCGAAGAGGGTAACCTTTACGTCAACAACGTTATAGCCTGCAAGAACACCTGCCTGCATAGCACCCTGAATACCTGCGTCAACTGCGGGGATATATTCCTTGGGAATAGCACCGCCCGTAACTGCGTTAACGAACTCATAGCCCTTACCTGTTTCGTTAGGCTCAACGGTAATCTTAACGTGACCGTACTGACCCTTACCACCGGACTGACGGGCATACTTGGTATCCTGATCAACCTTCTTACGAATGGTTTCCTTGTAAGCAACCTGAGGTGCGCCGATGTTAGCCTCAACCTTAAACTCACGAAGAAGTCTGTCTACGATGATCTCAAGGTGAAGCTCACCCATACCTGCGATAATGGTCTGACCGGTCTCGTCGTCGGTGTAGGTTCTGAAGGTGGGATCCTCTTCTGCGAGCTTCGCAAGAGCAATACCCATCTTTTCCTGACCTGCCTTCGTCTTAGGCTCGATAGCCTGACGGATAACGGGCTCGGGGAATACCATCGACTCAAGAATAATAGGATGCTTCTCGTCGCAGAAGGTATCACCTGTGGTTGTGTTCTTAACGCCTACGACTGCTGCGATATCACCCGCATAAACGGTGTCGATATCTGCTCTGTCGTTTGCGTGCATCTGAAGAATACGTCCGAATCTCTCGTCCGAATCCTTAGTTGAGTTATAAACTGCCGTACCCTTGCTGACAGAACCCGAGTAAACGCGGAAGAAGCAAAGCTTTCCAACGAAGGGGTCGGTCATAATCTTGAATGCGAGTGCAGAGAAGGGCTCTTCGTCGCTTGCGTGACGGCAATCCTCCTCGCCGCTATCGGGGTTAACGCCCTTGATAGCCTCGATGTCGGTGGGTGCGGGCATATACTCGATAATATTATCGAGAAGCTTCTGTACGCCCTTGTTCTTATAGGACGTACCGCAGCAAACGGGCACTACCTTGTTATCAAGGGTTGCGCGGCGAAGTGCTGCCTTAAGCTCTTCAACGGTGATCTCCTCCTCGTTGAAGAACTTGTCCATGAGCTCATCGTCGGTCTCGCAGATAGACTCTACCATGCTAGCACGGTATTCCTCTGCAAGCTCTCTCATGTCCTCAGGGATCTCTTCGACTCTCATATCCTTACCGAGATCGTCGTAGTAAACGTCAGCCTTCATCTCCATAAGGTCGATGATGCCGCGGAACTGCGCCTCGGCGCCGATAGGAAGCTGCACGGGAACGGGGTTTGCACGAAGTCTGTCCTTAATCATCTTAACGACGCGGAAGAAATCTGCACCCATGATGTCCATCTTGTTGATGTACGCCATTCTGGGAACCTTATACTCGTTAGCCTGATGCCAAACCGTCTCGGTCTGGGGCTCAACGCCGCCCTTGGCGCAAAGAACGGTAACCGAGCCGTCAAGGACACGAAGCGAACGCTGAACCTCAACGGTGAAGTCAACGTGACCGGGGGTGTCGATGATGTTTACACGGTACTTGTTCTCAGCCGCCTTAGCGGGATCGTTCTGGAACTCGGTGGAAACCCAATAGCAGGTGGTAGCAGCCGAGGTAATGGTGATACCTCTTTCCTGCTCCTGTGCCATCCAGTCCATCGTAGCCGAGCCGTCGTGCGTCTCACCTATACGGTGGGTCTTACCTGTATAAAAAAGGATACGCTCAGTCGTAGTAGTCTTACCGGCATCAATGTGAGCCATGATACCGATGTTTCTTGTGCGTTCAAGCGAATACTCTCTTGCCATTTAACTGTTTCTTCTTCTTTATACTGATTAGAATCTGTAGTGTGCAAAAGCCTTGTTTGCTTCTGCCATCTTGTGGGTGTCTTCCTTCTTCTTGAAAGCGCCACCCATGCCAGCCTTGGCATCCATGATCACGTTAGCGAGCTTCTCAGCCATAGTCTTTTCACCACGAGCTCTGGAATAATTGATTATCCAGCGAAGTCCAAGAGTCTGTCTTCTTGCCGGACGTACCTCCATAGGTACCTGATAGTTGGAACCACCTACTCTGCGAGCCTTAACCTCAAGAACGGGCATAACGTTCTCAAGTGCTGCTACGAATACGTCGAGTGCGTTCTCTCCGCTCTTTGCCTCAATCATAGCAAATGCGTCGTAAACTATCCTCTGCGCGACACCCTTCTTACCGTCGTACATAATGTTGTTAACAAGCTTAGTTACAAGCTTGGAATTGTAGAGCGGATCGGGTAATACGTCTCTTTTGGAAATTTGACCTCTTCTAGGCACTGTACTTCCCTCCTTCATAAAATAATGATATCATAGGTACTCGAATGTTTTTCAATTCGCAAGTGCACGGGATGCGATTTATCAATAGAAAAATCATTACCTTTCTATCTATCACAGCGCGTAGCACATTTTGTCCGAAACCGTACCCTGTGGTTTATTTCTTCGGACGCTTCGCTCCGTACTTGGAGCGTCCCTGCTTACGGTTAGCAACACCCTGCGTATCAAGCGTACCGCGGATGATGTGGTAACGTACACCGGGAAGGTCACGAACACGGCCGCCGCGGATAAGAACGACGGAGTGCTCCTGCAGGTTGTGACCGATACCGGGAATGTATGCAGTAGCTTCCATTCCGTTGGTAAGTCTTACTCTGGCGATCTTACGAAGAGCCGAGTTAGGCTTCTTAGGGGTTACGGTCGTAACCTTGGTGCAAACGCCTCTCTTCTGGGGCGAGCTCTTGTCGGTTACTGCGTTTCTGAGAGTGTTAAAGCCTCTCTGAAGCACGGGGGTCTTAGACTTCGAGGTCTTGTCGCTTCTACCGTTTTTAACGAGCTGGTTAAAGGTTGGCATGATTTTCCTCCTTCTTTAATATTTTTTTGCCGTTTTTTGACGGCTCAAATCGGCAAAATGGCATAACTTACCCATACTTACCGATTATCCGTACCATTGTAACACATAAAGGACACCTTGTCAAGCGATTTTGAAAATTTTTTTGTTTATATCCGACCTTTATTGAAATTGTCATGCCGACAGTGCGACAAGCATACCCGTCCTCTGCTCTAATACGGATTATAAACAAGTGAACGGAAGGTATCAGGCTCTTTCAGGTCGCATACCGACCGCTATACGTGATACTCCGTTCATTAAGGAATTACAATATATTATAGGAAAATTCCGGACACGCATCCGAGGTCGTTATCTCCCCTGTCACTATTCGTAAAGGGCGAGGGAAAAATGCACTGTACCGTCACAGGTATCGGCTTCGGCAAAGCCGCCCTTTTTCATAAGAGAGAGCGAGGGCGCGTTATCCTTATGCACTCTTGCCGAAAGGCGGATAAGTCCTATTTCCTCACCTATGCTGACAAGCGCAGAAAGAAGCCTTTTGCCGTAGCCCCTGCCGCACTTATTCCTTGCCACGCGGAAGGATATTTCAGCACCGCCGCGTCCGTCAAAATTATACAGCACACCCTCGCCGATAAATTCACCGCCGTCGGTGACGAATAGAGTTAAGGTGCGGCGCTCACCGTTTTCACGAATAAGCTCTGCGACAGCCTCGCTTGGGGTTAAGTCGGGGTAATCGTCGGTTATCTCGTATCCGTAGAGCTTATTATGCTCTCTGTCACGGACGAGCGCGATATAATCCTCCGCATATTCCTGACTCGGTGTGCTGAAGCAGAGTCCCTCTCGCATAAGCTCGACGTCACCGCAGAGTGAGTGAAGCTCGGTTTTGATTTCAACGAGAAGCATCTCACCCTCGGCATCCATAGCGTGAAGCTCTGCGTGTCTGACACCGAGAAGCACAAGGCTGAGAAGAATTCTCGGCACGCCCGAGATAACCTCTGGTATTCCCTCCCGCATGCAGTAGTCGGATATCTCGCCAAGCGCGTACTGCGCGTTAAAGAAATCGCAATCGGGCAAGGCCTCGGGATAGAGCATCATATATCCTGCGCTATCGTCAAAGATGCGCGTAAAGAGCGCGCCATCCGATACGGCAAACTCGCACTCGCACCCCTCGTACTGCGCTCTTATTCCGTCGGTAATATCGCGGTACTTTTCTTCCACCGCCTTGCTGCTTTTAAATGAGAGCATCGTTAGTCTCCTTATCCGTCTTAAGTCCGAGCGTCGCGGTAAAGAAGCCGCCTTCCTTGCCGAAGCTTAACGTCGCGCCTATCGCGCCTGCAATTCTGACGCAGGTTTTAAGACCTATTCCCGTGCTTTCCGTGCGGTCGTGGCTTTTTGCTATTTTATTCTTGAACTTAACTGTAAGCCCGCCGTCGGTGAGAGCTATATTCAGCATAATGGGGCTCTCGCTATCGGCATATTTATATATGTTGGAAAACACGTTGTCTATGATCCGCATAAGCTTCGGCGCGTCGGTGTAAATCATAAGGCTCTCGGGGAAATCCTCATCGCCCGAATATTCAAGCGAGTATCCCCTCTCGTCAAGGAGCAGAATATGCTCGGACAAAAGCTGCTCTATAAGAGTTCTTGCGTCGTAGCCCTCTATATCCGCCTCTATATCGCCCCCGCCAAACACGAGGAAGTATCTGAACATATCGTCAGAGAGCTCTTTTAAGCGAAGCGCGGTGGTTTCGGTTGCCTTTATATACCTCTGCATTATCTCGTCGTTTTCGCGCAGCTTCATAAGGTCGATATATCCGAGCATTACGGTAAGGGGCGTTCTTATGTCGTGCGACATAGAGGTGATAAGCTCTGCGTTTGCGTCAAACGCCGCCCTTTCCTTTTCTATGCTCTTTATTATCGAGCTTCTCATATGCTCGACGTTATTGGCAAGATAAGACAGCTCGTCAGAGCCGCTGTGATGAATGCTGTGATTCATATTTATTCCTGCGACGATATTTACGTCACGCGAAAGCGAAGCAAGTCTGCCCGTAATGCGGAAGAAATATATCATCATTACGACAGTAAGCATCAAAAAGGCGATAATCAGGCTCGCGACGTTTACAGCATCGTAGTAAAAATATTCTGTAAAATCGCTGACCTGCACGAAGAACACACCGTCAGATGCGCGTATGGTGTGCATATCGTTCTTAGCGGCAAAGTCGCGGATTTCCTCAAGGCTGGGATAGTCAGGTCCTATTCCAGGCACGGCGGGAAGCTTATCGTCCCCCTCACCGTCGTTTATACCGCCTGAGAAAAGAAGCTCGTTATCCTTATATATCATAACGTAGGTATGCCTGTTGTTATGCTTTACCCACTCTGCTATAAGCGGTGTTTTTTCTGCAGAAAGGTCGTTTTCCTCAATATAGCTCTGAAGCCGCGCTACATATTCGCTCTCACGCCTTGCGCGCGCTTCGTCGGTAGCGACGTATCCGTCAATCACCATACCCATAACAAATCTTGCAAATATGTATGCAAGTATGCCGAGCGCCGCACCTAAAAGCGCGACGAGAAGCATTCTGGCGCGAAGCGACCATATGCACCGCTTGGCAATTTTTTTAAGCCCTTCAATCAATTTGATAGCCCTTTCCCCATACGGTTCTGATTATTTTCGGTGACGAGCCGGAATCCTCAAGCTTGCGCCTGAGATTAAGGATATGAACCGTAACGGTATTTCCTGCGGTAAGAAGCGGTATCTCACCCCACACGGCAGAATAAAGCTCGCCTGTGTCTATCGCGCGCCCGCGGTTTCTTGCAAGGTAGAGCAGAGTTTCGTATTCCTTATCGCGCATTTCCACTACCCGTCCGCATTTTTCGACCTGCCTTACATCGGTGCGGATAAGGATTTCTCTGCCTATCCTGATGACCTCGCCCGACTCATCGCTCTTGCTTGAATAGACGTTATAGCGGCGCGTCAGAGCCTCAACCTTCATAAGCAATTCCTTTGCGCCGAAGGGCTTGACAATAAAATCGTCACCGCCCGCAGAGTACGCGCTCGCCTTATCCTTATCAAGCGACTTTGCGCTGAGGAAAAGAATAGGCACAGAGCATATCTCTCTTATTTTCTCGGTTGCGGATATACCGTCAAGAGTCGGCATCATTACGTCCATTATGCATAGGTCGATATTTCTGTCGCACTCTATCGCCTCGTATGCACAAAGTCCGTCGTCCGCCTCGACAACCTCGTAGCCTGCGCCCTCTAAAATAAGCTTAAGAACGGTTCTTATCTCGGACTCGTCGTCAGCTATAAGTATTCTCATAACGCCCTCCCTTGTTAAAGCAGAGGCCGAGCCAAAAATGACCCGACCTCACAAGCTCTTTTGAAAAATTAATAGTTCTCTTTTCTTACCTCAAAGAACGCCTGAGGATGAGCGCATACGGGGCAAGCGGCAGGTGCCTTCATACCCATAACGAGGTGTCCGCAGTTGCGGCACTCCCACATAGTCATCTCGCTCTTTGCAAATACAGCCTGCATCTCTACATTGGAAAGAAGCTTGCGGTATCTCTCCTCGTGTGCCTTCTCGATAGCGGCAACCATTCTGAACTGAGCGGCAAGAGCCTTGAAGCCCTCTTCCTCAGCCTCTTTAGCAAAGGTTGCATACATATCGGTCCACTCGTAGTTCTCACCCTCTGCCGCTGCAACGAGGTTGCCGGCAGTATCGGAAAGTCCGCCGAGAGCCTTGAACCAGAGCTTTGCGTGCTCCTTCTCGTTATCTGCGGTCTGAAGGAAAATGTCAGCGATCTGCTCGTAGCCCTCCTTCTTTGCAACTGATGCAAAGTAGGTGTACTTGTTTCTCGCCTGAGACTCGCCTGCGAATGCGGTCATAAGGTTCTGTTCGGTTTTAGTACCCTTAAGGTTGTTCATATTTTTTCTCCTTTATGGAATGATTTTATTTACTTTAATAAGCACCTTGATTATATCAAAAATGAGAACTGTTGTCAATAGTTTAATTTGCCAATAGTGAATTTTTATTGATACATAAAAAACCGCAAGCCTCTGCTTTACAATCAGCCTATCTCGATTATTTATTATGCACAGGCGCTATGGGAATTAATCGCTATGCGCGCCGAATTTTACAGGCACCCCGTCTATATTATAGTCCTCATTCCAGAGCAGTCCTGCGAGGTCAGCCTCGCACAGCACCTCAAGGCGCTCACATCCGGAAAACGCACCGTAGCCGACCTCCTCGACGGATGAGGGTATAAAAAGCTTCTCGAGCGACTTACATTCAGAGAACGAATACGCGCCTATTCTGAACAGTCCGTCAGGGATATGAAGCGTGCGAAGCGTTACACAGCCCGAGAGAGCAAAATCGTCTATGTCGCGAAGGTCCTTATTAAGCGTAACCTCCTCTTCGTCCTTCATACGAAGCAGCCTTCTCATATCCTTGGTATATAGCGAGCCTCGGTGTGAGGCAAACGACGGATTATCCGCATCAACCGTAAAGCTAATCCTGCAAAGCCCTGAAAGCGCCGAGCTGTAAAGCGAGGTAACGCTCGGTGGAATATGCACCTGCGAAAGCGAGCAAAGCCCCAAAAAAGCACCCTCGGAAATCTCGGCTGTGCCGTCCTTTACCGCAACCCTTTCTTTATCGACAGCGCGGACAAGCCGATTTCCTCGCCTCGGGTGATTTACCGCGTAAAGCCCCGACGCATCACAGCAAAAGCGCGTATTCTCCGGGGCAACCTCAAAGCTGACAATTCCCCCGATGCCCGAAAAGGCGTGCTCGCCAATTTCCACGACCTCGCGCCTGACGAAAAAGCACCCCTTCGCGCAGGCTCTTATGAGACTATCCTTATTCTTGCTGTAAAGCGAGCCTGCATCCGACGAATAAAGCGCGTTTTCCTCATCGACCTCTATATAAACCGCGCCGCATCCGACAAACGCATCCGAGTGAATATGCGTAACACTCTTGGGAATAAACACGCGCTCGAGTGCTTTGCACTCGCCAAAGGCTCTGAAGCCTATACGCAAAATTTCCCCGTTAAGCCTGACCTCGCAAAGACGGTCCTCACCGCTTGCGATAAGATTACGCTCAAGCGATACTACCCTCATACCCTCGTGCCACTCGGGAACTGCGAGCACTTCACCGTATCTCACAATCAGCGCCTCGCACTCACCCTCACGCATTTTGCGGAATATAAATTCGCTTTCCGTCACCGCTATATTATCCATTCTCTATCCCCCATTACAGCTCTTTTGCGTCATTATAACGACCTCGCAACCGCTCTTGACACAGCTTGCCATCCTTAATAAATTATATAGCGTGCGCGAACCTCTGTCAATAAAAATGCGTACGAGGTATCGAAAAATGATACTGAAAGGGCTGTCATAAAATGCAAAAGCACCCGTGACAGCCCATCGTGTGAATATCAGATTTTTACCCATACCGCAGGGCGTACGGCATGTGAGAAGTTAAGCATATAGCCCTGCATATAAAGCTCGCCCTTTGGCGTTACGCACACAGCACCGCCCTTATCTTTACCGCAGGTACGAAGCCAATACCAGCATCCGTAGTCACTCGCGCCCTTACTCTCGGCATACTGCGTAGGATAGCATACTCTATCCGCATCGCTCTCAAAATATTCAAGCGCCTCGGTTGCGGATAAAATGAAAATCTCGTCCTCGGTATCGCTTCCGCAGTCGGTGCTGTACTGTGGGTTCTTGTGCGCGCAAACGGTGGTGGTCACGAGCCTTTCGCGCTCACTCTCATCAAATGCCGCGTTCTTGAACTCACCGTTAAGCCACTTACGAAGCGACGAGTCTGCCCACGTGGCTCTGCCAAAGGGCATACGGTAATACCACTCGCATTCAAGCGCGTGCTTGCTTAAAAGAAGCGCCTTATCCCCCTCGACCTTGAGCACTATCCACTCAATGGGCTCGGTGAGATATTTCTTGAAGCCCACAACACTCGTCGGATAGCTACCGAATTTTATAATGTCAGAAGCCTTTAATTTTTTTCTTGCCATTGTGAATTCTCCTGTTCTTAACGAAATCTCGCCACACGGAAGCATGGCGAGATGATGTCTTTTGGTGATGAAATCCGCTTGTAGCGGAAGAAGTCGAAAACTTGCGTTTTCGGTTGAATTAAATCCACACATCGCCGAAGCGATTTCATCCGAGCTTTAGCGAGGATTTCATCTGCGAAGCAGATTTATTCCACATTTATGTGGATTTAATTGCATTTGTGTGTGACAAATGCCTTATTCCCATTCAATCGTTCCAGTAGGCTTTGGTGTGAGGTCGTAGAGAACTCTGTTGATGCCCTCAACCTCGGTAGTAATACGGTTTACGATTTTAGCGAGGACGGAATAAGGAATTTCCTCGATGCTTGCGGTCATTGCGTCCTTGGTATTGACGGCGCGGATGATAGCAGGCCATCCCTCGTAACGGCTATCGTCCTTTACACCGACGCTCTTTACGTCGGGGATAACGACGAAGAACTGCCATACGCGCTCTGCGAGACCGCACTTATCAAACTCGTCACGAAGAATTGCGTCTGCCTCTCGAAGCGCCTCAAGTCTGTCCTTGGTGATAGCGCCAAGGCAACGAACGCCGAGACCGGGACCCGGGAACGGCTGACGGTAAACCATTGCGTGAGGAAGTCCGAGCGCCTCACCGACAACTCTGACCTCATCCTTGAAAAGAAGCTTGAGCGGCTCTACGAGCGAGAACTTAAGGTCCTCGGGAAGTCCACCTACGTTGTGGTGCGACTTAACTGCCTTCTTGCCCTCACCCTGCTTAACGCTCTCGAGGATGTCGGGGTAAATAGTACCCTGTGCAAGGAAGGTGATGCCCTCAATTTTTCTTGCCTCGTCAGCAAAAACGTTAATGAATTCAGAGCCGATTATCTTTCTCTTGGCTTCAGGGTCGCTGACACCCTTGAGCAGGTCAAGGAAACGGTCGGTCGCGTCAACGTATATGAGGTTTGCGTCCATCTGATTTCTGAACACCTCAAGAACGTTTTCGGACTCGTTCTTTCTCATAAGACCGTGATTTACGTGAACGCAGTAAAGCTGCTTGCCGATAGCCTTGATAAGAAGCGCGGCAAGGACAGAGGAATCAACACCGCCGGAAAGAGCAAGAAGAACCTTCTTATCTCCAACCTGACCTCTGATTTCTTCAATCTGCTCGCTAATAAACGCATCTGCAAGAGCCTTTGTCGTAATGCGCTGCATGGATTCGGGGCGCACGGTATTCTGCATAAAATTCTCCACTTCCGTCGCGTTAGCGACATACCAAAATTTTTATAGGTTTATTATATTATATTTTTTCTTCAAAATCAACACATTTTTTTAAAAAAAATTCGGCACGGAAAAATTTTTTTCGGAAGAAAAAGGCAGTACCTCACCGGAGTGTGCCGCCGCCGCGACACACAAAGGCGTGTACTGCCCCATCCAAGGGTAGCTTCTATTACGGCTCGGTTACCGTAAGCCTTCCCTTTACAGTAGTTATTTTGTAATTGTCGGTTACGTTACGTCCGAGCGCATCGCAAATAAGGATGCTTGCCTCGTCAACGTGGTTATCAACCGAGCCGACGTCGGTAATGCTGCCTATGGTGGACGCTGTAAGCGAATGAGAATCGCAAAGCTCACCGAAGCTTACGCTGACGCCGTCGTTAGTGAGCGCCTGCCCATTATACTCACGGCTCTCGCTTGCGGCTGTGAGCGTTATTTCACGGTAGTCAACCGTGATACCCACACCCGTAATTTTAAGGAAGTAATCCTCTGTGACGTCGTTGTCCTCGGAATCGAATACGCGATAGCCGAGAGCATAAAGCTCCTCAATATCAAGAACGCCTACGTCAACCATCGAGCCTGCGAGCACAAATTCAAGACGAAGTCCCTCGGGAATATATACCAAAGAGTAATCGTCGGGGCGGTAATGAATTGCATCACCGTCGTAAATCTTGCTGACCTCGTGAAGCTTGATGACAATCTGCGGCTTTGTCACTCGGATTACACCGTCAAGATAGGTTACGTCAAACAGCGAGGTAACGTCGTTGCCATCGGGGTCGTAAATGGTAAGACCGCCGATAATGCTGCGGCTCGTTCCGATTTCGGTGCGGTTGCCCGCAACGGTCACCTCGTAGGTAAATCCGTATGCGAGAAGCTTTGAGAGTGCGTTATATCCGTCGGCATAAAGCTCGTTCTTCGCAAAGAGCGGTCCGCCGTCGAATACCTTATCAACGCTGACCGGGCGCACCTCGAAATCAAGAGGAAGGTCGGGATACTTGTTAAGCAGTTCTTCCTTGGTAATCTCGGACTCACCGCCGATATTCTGTTGCTTTGACGCAGCGTCAACCGCAACCCAGCCAAGGCCGTCAACGTAAACCTCAACCCAAGCGTATGACGAGCTTGCTTTAAGCTCTATCCACTCGCCTGCCTTAACGTCGGCAAGATAGCCGATGGTGTATCTTGCAGGTATGCCGAGTGCGCGGTAAAGCATAGTTGCGCTTGCCGCGAAGTGCTGGCTTACGCCCTCGCCTACCTGACCTAAAAATGCAACGACGACATTTTCGGCACGGTCAAGCACCGTATCGTACTTATCGTTGTTTTCAGCGGCAGCGCTAATATAATCTCTTACCTTATCAATTATGCGTGGGTCGCTTGCATCAAGACCTGCATTGTCAATAATCGTTTGCATAAACTCTCTGGTTTCATCATCTATTTCAAGATAGTTCTGCTTAACGAAATTTCTGTATGCAAGCTCTGCGTCGGTAAGCTCACCGAGGTATCCTACGAATTCAGAGCCACTTCCCTGATATGCGTAGTACGAGAGCGAGTAGTTGCCCGTCGACAGAGTATCGTAGATTACGTCGCTGTCCTGAACGTCATAGCCCTGCTCATAGTCAGAGAGGTAGTAAGGAAGCGCGAAGGTTGACGAATACGGCTGAACTATAAGCTTATACGCCATAGCGCCCTTGTTACGCATTGCAATACCCGTAAGGTAATTGAAGCTGAATCTTCCGTACACAAGCTCGCTGTATTCCTGCGCCTCAAGGAAGCCTCTTCCGCTATACGCGCCAAAGCTCTTGTAGCGAAGATAAATTCTGCCCGTATATTCGCTGTGAAGGTGCATAACGACGTGGTTGTCGCTACCGTCGGCTATAAGTCCAGAGCCTATTTCACCGCTTCCGTCAAGCTCACCGCCGTAGTACTTATCCTTATCATCGCGGGGAAGCACCTCAAGCTTTCCGAGCGTTTCTCTGATATCGTAATGTCTGGTTGCATCGACACCGTTTTTATCGGTAATAACAATGGTGAAGGTGTTGTCAGAAATACCTACCTCGGTTCTCGTGCCCGTCACGGTTATGCTGACGGTGTCACCCTCGCGGATGCTTCCGTCAAGCACAATATACTTGTAATTGGGACAGGTAAGAGGCGTGCCGTCGTACTTCTTTTCAGCGCCGTCGGTTATAACCTCAATAGTTGCGATATAAAGCACGGTAAGAGTTCCGTCATTTACGGTTATTTCATAGTTCTTCGTAACGTCCCTGCCAAGAGCATCCTTGACGGCAAGCTCGCTCATCACTATGATATTAGGCTCTGTGCCGACCTCGGTTCTCTCGCCCGAGGTTCTGCATTCAAGCGTCTGATTAGGTGCAATTCCGTCACCGCTCAAGCTATAATCGGGATCGGAAAGCGGTGTTCCGTCATAGCGCTTGGTCGCGCTGTCTGCGGTAATAGTTATCTTTCTCGGACGCACGGTAAGAGTACCGTCGATAAGAGTTATCTCGTAGCAGTCGGTAACGTCGCGAGAGCCCATCATAATAACTATCGTTTCACCGTCAATGCTGTTGGGAACCGATCCTGCATCGGTTATAGTTCCGATAATATCAATAGCGGTAATGCTGTGTCCCGAGGGAACCGTACCTGCGGTGACTCTGTATCCGTCATCGGTAAGTGGTGTTCCGTCGTAGAGCTTGCTATTGTCGTCAGATGTAATAGTGATTTTACGCGGAACTACCTCAAGAGTTCCCTTCTCAAGGGTTATTTCATAGTTTTCGGTAGTGTCAAAGCCGTCGTACGAATACATAGTGACACCCACTATTTCGTTATCGCTAATACCGATTTCGGTCTGCGAGCCAACGATATTCACTACCGCAGAGTCACCCACGCCAAGCTTTCTGTCAGAGGTTATTTCGTACTCGGGCATCTTGTGCTCAAGTCCGTCAAACTCCCATTTTCCGTCCTCGGCGCGAAGAGTGATGGGCGACTTCTTTATCTTAAGCGTGCCATACGCCTTGTACTCGATAATGTAGTTATCGGTAACGTCGTCAGAGCCAGCCTTAATAATTATGGTAAACTCGTTAGTGACAGTACCGTCGGAAACGAATCTTACCTCGGGATAGCCTACCGCGTCGTAAATCTCGCCTGCCACTATCTCGTCGGGGTAATCCGCGCTCTTGTTGTATGAGAAGGTCGTATTGCTATGCTTCAGTCCGTCGTAATACCACTCGTCGGTTGCGGTGGTTATCGAGATTTTTCTGTGCTTTATCTCAATAGTTCCGTAGCTTTCGTAGGTTATATCGTAGTTCTTATCAAGCTCATCATCATCGCCGAAGAGCGATACTGTAAACTCGTTTTTGACAACACCGTCGGAAACATATTTTACCGAGGGCGCACCGATATAGGTTACCGTCTGACCGTCAACGAATTTTTCAGAGCCCTGAGAATACTCGAAGCTCTCTTCCTTATGGGAAAGTCCGTCGTATACCCACTCGTTAGTACCCGTTATAATGCTGACAGGTCTTGGGGTTATCTCAAGCGTTCCTTTCTTTGTATAGGTTATCTTGTAGTTATCCGAATACTTCTCGCCGTCGCGGTAAATATCGACGATGATTTCATTGAGCTTCTTGCCCTCGTATACGTTGGTAACCTTTGTGTAGGTATCAACTCTGTCAATTTCCGAGGGAAGAATTTCGTCAGGCGAATTTGAAGCGTAGGTCCACTCGGTGTTAAAGAGCGGCTTCGCGTCGTAAACCTTTTCGTCCGTCGGTGTTTCTATATAAAGAATTCTCTGCGTTATTGTAAGCTTACCCATGATGAGCGTTATCCTGTAGTTATCCGAATACTGCTCGCCGTCGCGGTAAACGTCAATAACGATTTTGTTGTCCTTTCCCTCGTCACCCGTTTCTCTTACGTCGCGCACCTTGGTATACCAGCTTACGGTGGGCACCTCGCCTTCGAGGAATGCACCGCTCTCAATTACGTACTCGTAATCATAGTGGAACTCACCGTCGTACTTCCACTTACGGCTCGGGGTACTAACCGTCATTTCAATGGGGTTGATTTTAACGGTACCCTTGATAAGCGTTATATCGTAGTTCTTAACGTTCTCGACACCGTCACGCAAAATGCTGAAGGTAATCTCGTTGTTATTCGGCTTGTTCTCGCGTACGTCCCTTATCTCGGTTGCCTTGACAACCGAAATCACCTCGCCTGCTACTATTCCGTAGGGTTGAGGCTCTATGAGCTGATAGCCCTCCTCGCTGTGATATTCTCCGTCGTAGGTCCACTCATTTGAGTGTGTTTCGATGGTTATCGGGCGCGGGGTGATGCTGACCTTACCGTAAATATAGGTAATATTGTAGTTTACGCCTACATCACGAACACCGTCGGTAACGACAAGCTTGAAGCGGTTTTCAACCAAGCCCTCCATAGCATCCCTGACAAGGGGCGACGAGGTATTCGTCACGGTGTGCGTGTCAAGAAATTCTTTTGAGCCCTGAGCAAATTCCCAGCTGTCATCTCTTCTTGACGTGCCGTCGTATATCCACGAATTAGTAGCGGTAATTACGGTAATAGGACGTGAGTCTATGCTGATATATCCGTAGGTGTAATCCACCTTGTAGTTGCCCAGCATATCCTCGCCACGGGAATTGGTGACGGAAAGCTCAAATACGTTCTTCACCTTGCCGTCGGTGCCGTCGGACACCTCGGTTACAGACGGGCCCTTCGATGCCGTCACCTTATGTGACGAAAGGAAGTGCTTTGACGTGTCGCCGTAGGTCCAGCTGTTGTCGTCGTGAGGATTGCCGTCGTATTCCCACGACTTAGTAGCGGTAATTACGGTAATAGGACGTTGGTCTATGCTGATATATCCGTAGGTGTAATGCACCTTGTAGTTGCCCAGCATATCCTCGCCGCGGGAATTGGTGACGGAAAGCTTAAATACGTTCTGCTCCTTGCCGTCGGACACCTCGGTTACAGACGGGCCCTTCGATGCCGTCACCTTATGTGACGAAAGGAAGTGCTTTGACGTGTCGCCGTAGGTCCAGCTGTTGTCGTCGTGAGGAAGTCCGTCGTATTCCCACGACTTAGTCACGGTGACAACGTAAACCACCCTCGGAGTTATCTCAATATTACCGTACTCGTAGGTTATACGGTAGTTATTCTTCATATCCGCACCCTGCGCGTTTGTGATGGTGATATAGAACTCGTTTCTGACAACACCTTCAGTAACGAAGGTCACAGAGGGTACGCCGTGTGCAGCTCCGACGTCGCCGGGGACGAGCGAGCCGCGGATTATAGTAAAGCCATCGTCCATATGAGGCATACCGTCAAACATCCACTCGTTAGTATCGGTAAGGACTGTGATTTCTCTTGCCTTAATGCTTATTTTTCCGTAGGTATAGGTTATAGTGTAGTTTTCGGTATAATCTCTGCCTGCACGGGTGACGGTTACGTAATAATCGTTATTCTTTATTCCGTCCTCAACGACTCTTACAGTCGGGGCGTCGATAAAGTTTATATCGTAGCCCGCAACGAAGTGCTTTGAGCCCTGTGCGTAGGTAAAGGTCTTTTCCGAATGGTGTGCGCCATCATATTCCCACTCGTTAGTGCCCGTTATAATGCTGACGGGTCTTGGGGTGATTTTCAGCGTTCCGTAAACGTAGCTTATGATATAGTTTGCGCTCTTATCAACCGTGCCTTCAAGTATACGCATAGTGTAAACGTTCATGCGCTCACCGTCAAAGACGTTGGTGACAGACGTGGGATTTTCACAAACGGTGGACTGTCCTCTGACAATACTGTAGTAGCCACTTCCGTACGAGATGGTATATCTTGTGTCAGAGTGTGCCTCACCGTCGTATTCCCAGCTGTTCGTGACAGTTGTTACTTTGATAGGACGCTTGTTTATGCGTATATCGCCATAGGTATAGCTGAACTGATAGTTGTAGCTCTTATCATAGCCCGAGGCATCCTTTACCTTAATAGTAAAGCTGTTTTCAGTAGCAATATCACTTGCCTCGGAAATAGAGGGATAGCCTATTTCCTCGTAGGTGTGAGTAGGCGCAATTTCAAGCGAGCCTGCGTCGTAATCCCACTCGGGAAGCGCGTGGTTTGCGCCATCGTAAATCCAATCAAGCTTGGTTTTCGTGGTTACGGAAATATTCCTCTTATCAACCTTAAGCTCGCCGTACTCGTAGGTAATATCGTAGCTCGTGGTGACGCTGACGCCAGAGCGCAGGACGTCTATCACCACGTTGTTCACAACCGCCGCGGGTGTGTAATCGGAAACGGTGGTTGCGCTGACGACTGAAATTATATCACCCGACGCAAGCGTTGTCGGCAAGACTACCTCTACGTCATCGGCACGCTTGACGGTGCCGTCGTATATCCAGGTTCTCGTCTTGGTTTTTACCGTGATAGGTCTCTTTTTAACGGTTATGGTGCCGAGCTCAAAGTGAACGTCATAATTTTTTGTAACGTCTGCCGAAAGCTCATCCCGAAGCGTAAGCGTCATAGTGTTATCCACCGTTGACGCATAGGTTACCTTCGCGAATGCAGAGCCCTCGTGGGTGTGTCCCGAAACGAGACTGCCCTGAACTATCGCATACTCTTCCTTGGAATAAGGCGTGCCGTTATATATCCAGTTGTCCTCACCGTCAGCGGTGCTTACGGTTATAGAACGCTTATTCACCCTGATAATAAGTCCCTCGGGGATGAAGGTAGCGTAGTAGTTACTGTTCATCGGATTGCCGTGGGCATCGGTGAAGTTAAGCGAGATAAAATTAGCTCTCTGTCCTGCGTCCTTAAGCGTTGTGAACGAGTCGATGGACCATTTATGTCCCGAAACGAGAGGGGTATTATCCGAAATTTTGATGTCGGTAAAGCTGTGAGTCTGACCGTCGTACTCAAACTCGATAACATTCTTATCCGTGTTGTATTCAATCACAACGGGGCGCGGCTTTACGGTAAGCTTACCCTCGACAACGTTAATGTCGTATCTGTCGGTTACGTCGTAGCCCTCTGATGTTATTACCCTCAAGGTAGTTGGCAGATAGCTTATCGTGCCTGCGTTAACAAGGCTTGCGTTAAAGGTTGCTATAATGCGGTCGGCATGCCCTGCACCGAAGTCGGCAAGCGAGCCGCCCGTTACCGCGTAGCCGCCATACTGAAGCGGCATTCCGTTGTAATACGCGCTCTTTGACTCAACGGTAATAGTCAGAGGACGCTTCTTAAAGCTTATATTTTCCCACGGTGTTATAAAGCTGTATTGGCTCGTCAGGTCGTTTCCGTTTGCATCCTTAACACGGATATACTCATTTGCGGCGCGCACCTGAACGTTTTCCTTTGACAGGTCGGTGTAGTAGAAGTATGTGCAGCTGATTTTATGTCCTGCGAGGACATTTGCCCATACGGTTGGTCTGTCACCGTAAACAACGGTATCCTCGTTAACACCGACGGTAACCGTTCTCGGAACTATCGAGAAGGCGTGAGTTTTACCGTGCCTGTCAAAGCCGAGGATGGATTTGGAAACCGCCCTGACGAAGTACGAGCCGACGCGCGTAGGTGCTGAGGCAGACGGCTCGTCAAACTCATCGCTCGCGGAAAACTCGTACCTAACGTCCGAAAAATACGCTTCAGCCTCGTATGTAAACGGGTCACCGAAGATTATCGAATCAGGGCAGGGCGTCTTATCAATTATCATACCGAATATGGCAAAAAATACAGCGAGCGCGGCAAAAAGCACAGAGCCTGCCGTAATAAACACAGCTCTGTATCGCCGTATGAAGTTCAGCACCCTTGCAAGTGCCATAATTTTTCGCTTATAATTCGCGTATTGCATAGTATATCTGCCTCTCAAAGTTTACGGGGGTCAGGGTGTTACCGTGAGCACTCCCTTTTCACATATAATTGTATAGTTTGCCGTAACGTCGTTTCCGTCAGTGTCGAGAACGAGTGCGGACTTTATTACGTTATCGCTTCTGCCGACGTTGGTCTGCGAGCCAACGATGCTTACGCTGAGCACGTGAGTGCCTGCGAGCTGACCGTAGGTCGTGTATGCGGTTTCGGTAAGAGCCGTGCCGTCATAGGTCTTTTCTGCCGATGCCGCCTTAAGCGTTATCACCCTTGGCACAACCTCAACCGTACCGAGCGACTTCTTTATCTTATAATAATCGGTGACGTCTGCGCCGTTTGCATCCTGAATAAGCACGTGCACACCGTTTGCGACCTTTCCTACCTCGGTCATCTCACCCGTGGTATAAAGCTCGCCGAATACGTGTCCCGACATAAGCGCACCGGAAGCAAGCTCGACGCCGGGCGCCTTGTACACAGAGCCCGTGTATGTTCCCGTAATCGAATCGGTCACTATCTCAAGCTCTTCAATATAGACGTGTATCTTACCCGTTGCAAACGAAATGTTAAACTGATCCGTAACATCGTATCCGAAGGGATCGACGAGGGTAAATGACTCAATAATACTCGGGGAAACACCTACGGTCTTGCGCTCACCCGATACGGTTGCAGAGTAGGTATAGCCCTGTGCAAGAAGGCTCGCAATTCCTCTGACAGTGCCGCTCGGACGAAGAGTGCTTGTGCCGTCGTATTTCATACTGACGTCCTCGGGTACAACCGTATAGCTCTCTTTATTCTGAAGCTGTGTTGCACCGCTTGGCGTTACCTCAAACGGTATAAAGCCAACGCCGTCAACGTAAACCTCAACCCACGCGTGCGAGTTGCTTCCGCCAAGCTCGGTGTATGCGCCTGCAGAGGTCTTTGCGGTAAGTCCTACCGTGTAGCGCGCAGGAACACCGAGCGCGCGTAAGAGAGCCGTAGCGGCAGATGCAAAGTGAGTGCAGTTGCCTTCCTTATATTTTTTAAGGAACGAAACGATTATATCGTCCTCGCTATCAAGCGACTCGTCATAAAGAACGTTATATGTAAACGAACTCTTTACAAAAGATACAACTTTTTCCACAAGGTCGGGGGTGTCAGCGGATATTCCTGCCTCGTCAAGAATTATCAGAAGCTCGTCGCATGTGCTCTTGGGAAGAGTGAGATACTGACCCTTTACAAACTCTCTGTATTCAAGCTCTTCATCGGAATACTCATCATCAAGGTATCCGACAAGGTCGGTGCCGTCACCGAAGTAGGAATACATATAGAGCGAATACTCGTCAGGGCCAAGGGATGAGTTTACGTTATCGTTCGGCTGAACCTTATAATTAAGCGGTTCATTCTCGGTATAGTACGGAAGAAAATACTGTGACGGTGCTAAATTTCTGATGCTTACCTTGTGGCTGACGGCACCCGATGCACCGAGGGCGTAGGACACGAGCTGATTATAGCCGTATCCGCCGGGAAGCACCTTGCCGAAGGGGGTTGCGCGGTCCCAGCCGCGGCCGTTATATGCGCCGAAGGACTCGTAGCGAAGATATACTCGCTCTGCCTTGCCCGAATACATATACAGTATAGGCTCGTCGGGAAGCTGCTCGCCGCCGATTTCGCCCGAGTTGTCAACACCCTCGGATGAGCCGCCCGAGCTTTCCTCATCGCTACCGAGAGGGTTTCCGATTACGAGAAGCTCACCGAGCTGGTAAAGTATCTCGTAGTTTGAGGTAACCACGTTTCCGTCAGCGTCGGTTATTCTGGTTTCGGCAATAGTGTTGTCGCTGACACCGACCGAGGTTCTCTCACCGCTTACGGCAACCTCAAGGATATGTCCGTCGGCAAGTCCTGTGAGCGATACGATTTCCCATTCCTCACGGCGAAGAGGCTCACCGTCAAATTCCTTGACTGCGCTCTTGGTGCGGATGGTAATTGTTCTCGGAACTATAACGAGCTCGCCCTCGATAGAAATGAAGCTGTAATTCGTCGATACGTCCTCGCCGTCAGCGTCAAGCACGGTCACATAGGCAATGCTGTTGCTGACAACACCGACGTTAGTAATTCTTGCGGTATCTGCAAAATTAACCTCGTAGGTGTGTCCCTCGAGCATAATCTCAGGGTTTTCAAGCGTGTACTCGTTGCACACAAGCTCGTCACCCGTATAAATTTCCGCGGCACTCTCGGTCGTGAATATCATCTGTCTTGGAACTACCGCAAGCACACCGAATATAAGCTCAAGGTCGTAATTGTGCATAACTGATACGCCCTCTGCGTCGATAATATCGCAAAGGAATTCATTTTCGCTCTCACCTACCGTTGTACGGGATACGTAGAAGTTAAGGTCAAGCTCGTGTCCGTCAATCAGCTCGCCGAGGACAATCTCTATTTCCTCTGACGAAAGCTCTTCGCCCGTGTAGGTCATATCAACGCTCTTTGACGCGACGGTAAGAGGTGCTTTTTCAATAATCAGCGCGCCCTCGGTCTTAACTATATTATAGTTAGCAATTACCGACTCGCCATACTCGTTTAGAATATCAACCTCGAAGGTATTGGGGCTCTGCCCTGCATCGCATCTCTCGCCCGTAACGGTTACCTCAAGGGTGTGTCCCAAGACGGTGTCACCCGAAATCACCTCATATCCGTCGGCGGTAAGTGGCTCGCCGTCGTAAATCTTGGTATCAGCAGGGCTCGTTATCTGAATTTCGCGCGGAAGCACGGTGAGCATACCCACGCTCTTGATTATATTGAAGTTATGGCTGACATCCTCGCCGTCAGCATTTATTATTGCTACTGTAAAGTCGTTTTCTATCTGACCGACGTCGGTTATCTCACCGACACCCTCGGATATGAGGGTGCAGTCGCCAAGGTCGTCGGGATTCTGCGGTACGCCGGGCGTTGCGTAAAGCGTTTCGGCATCGTAAATCTTCTCTATATCCTCGCTTACGAATACGATATCCATCGGCACTACGGTGAGCATTCCGTACTCTCTGTCCTGCGCGTAGTTCATGGTTACATCGTTTCCGTCAGCATCCACTACGGTAATATAGAACTCATTTTCGATTTCACCAACCTCGGTAATCGTCCTGTTGAAGTCAACCACAACGATACTGTGTCCGTCAATAAGCGAGCCCGTAACGAAGGTAAGGTCCTCGTCAGGATTGCACCTGCTGTGCTCTTGTCCGTCGTAAATCCAGCTACCCGAGGCACTGACTACATAAAGATATCTCTTTGTTACAGTGAGAGTTCCCCATACGGCCTCAATATCGTAGTTTGCCGTAACATCCTCGCCGTCACGCATAATCTTAACGGAAATTTCGTTGGGAATGCTTCCTGCATCCGTAATCGTTGCGTAGGGCTCAACGACAAGCTCTTCGCCCTCTGCAAGCTCACCCGTCAGCGTATATTCATCCGAGGAAAGCGGCGTGCCGTCATAAACCTTGGAATCAGAACCGCTGGCAACTATTATCTGGCGCTTTGATACAGTAAGGCTTCCGTATATATAGGTTATATCAAAGTCACGGGTAACGTCCTGCTCATCCCCGTTGAAAATTGTTACCTTAAAGAGGTTTTCAGCAGTTCCGATATCGGTAATCTCGCCCATAAACTCATAGGTAAAGCCGTATCCGGCAGGAAGAGCACCCGAGGCAAGGCCTGCCGTGTGATTAAACAGCGGCTTACCGTCGTATTTCTTCTGCGCGTCCTCGGAAATGAATACAAGACCTGCTCTTGCAACCGTAAGGTTTCCGTGAATTACCGTAATGCTATAGTTCGCGTCAACTCTATCGCCTTTTTCGTTAACCACGCTGAAGCTCGCGGTGTTAGCCGTGCTTCCCGACTCGGTTATGCCTGCGGTGAACACAGCTTCCATACTGTCGCCTGCGGCAAGCTCGCCTGAAACGAAGTCATATTCCTCACAGCGAAGCTCTTCACCGTCGTAGCTCTTATAGGCATCAGCGGTGCTGACAACTATGGCGCGCGGAAGAACGGTTATTCTTCCGAAAACGTACTGTATGTCGAAGGAAGAAAGAATATCGTTGCCCGAAATATCGGTAATCGAAACCATAAATCGGTTATCTTGCGTTGATGCGTTGATAAGTCCCTCGGAAAACTCTGCCTTCATCACACAGCCCTGCGGAAGCGAGCCGTCTGCGATTATTACAGTTTCGTCATTATGATATTTTCCGTCATAGAACGCTTCAAGCGAGCGCGAGCGAAGATGAAGCACGCGCTTTCCTACCGAAAGGGTAGCGCTCTTGTATTCAATATCGTAGTTAGCCGTAACGTCTGCGCCCGACGCGTCGCGCACGGTGAGCTTTACCTCACCGACGGATGAGCCTGCCTCGGTGCGTGAGCCGCTATATGTAGCATCAGCCTTATGAGTGGGGACAAGCGTACCCTCGGTTACGGTATATCCGTCAGTGGCGAGAGGCGCCGCGTCAAACACCTTTGACTTATCGTTAGCCTTGACCGTAAGCGGTCTTGGCAGAATCTCAAGCACGCCCTCTTTAGTTTCAACCTTGTACGAGTCGGTGACATCCTTGCCGCTCTCATCAACAATAGCGACGGTGAAGCTGTTTAAGCTCTTGCCTACGTCGGTGCGAGCACCCGTGACGCTGACGCTTGCGGTGTGACCTTTTTCAAGCTCACCCGAAACGAGCCGCCATTCGTCCTTCGTCAGCTGCTGTCCGAAATAGATTTCGGTTGCCGACGCAGATTCAAACACGAGGACGTCCCCATCCTGTGCATTACCGTCCGTCATAAGCCCGAGCGTCAGAGCGAGCGTCGTGCCAAGCGCTATTACTGCCACGCCTATTACGAGGATTATCTTTCTTAACATAATAAACTTTCTTTCCTTACAGTTTATTTCTTAAAGCCTGCGTTTGCGGTAAGAAGCAATTTCTTACCTTTTAACATTTATATTATGCGTTCTGCTTAAGACGTCTTATGGCGTCGATGCAAAGGGGCATCTTATCCTGACCGAACAGCTCCTCAATATAGAGGATAAGTCCGTCTGCCGCGCTTCTTAAATACACGGGGTTCTGCGTTTCAAGCTTTCTTAT
>JAZKYE010000025.1:0-11591 GCA_045611965.1 Eubacteriales bacterium | reverse complement strand
TAGAATCCTTCAAGGTAATCGCAGACGCATCAAAGATTCCCTGCATACTCTATAACGTACCCAGCCGTACGGGCTGTAACCTTACCCCGAAGTCCGCGGCAGAGCTTGCAAAGCACCCCAACATAGTCGCTATCAAGGAAGCGTCGGGCAACATCTCGCAGATTGCAGAGCTTGCGGCGCTCGTCGGTGACGAAATGGACATATATTCGGGCAACGATGACCAGATAGTACCCATTATGTCGCTTGGCGGTAAGGGTGTTATTTCTGTTTTATCCAATATTATGCCCAAGGAAACATCAAGAATGTGCAAGCTGTTTATGGATGGCGATTTAAAGGGTGCTCGCGATATTCAGCTTCGTCTGCTTCCTCTGGTTGACGCCCTCTTCTGCGAGGTCAACCCCATTCCCGTAAAGGCGGCTGTCAGCGCGATGGGCTTTTGCGAGAACTACGTAAGACTTCCTCTTACCGTTATGGAAAGCGAGCACGAGGAAAAGCTTCTCTCACTTATGAGGGCAGAAAAATTAATTTAAGGAAACGGATATGAATATACTACTTAACGGCCATTCAGGCTTTATGGGCACCGAGGTGCTCAAGCTTTCCGAGAGCGGTTACCGTGGCGCAAGAGTAACGGTTGGCGTTGACGTGCGCGAGAGGGAAATTCCCGAGGTCGCTACATATACCTCGCTTGACGATATCACGGATGCTTCGGGGATTGATTGCATAGTTGACTTCTCTCACCATTCGTGCGTTATAGGACTTCTTGACTTCGCAAAAGAAAACGGTATCCCTGCGGTAATATGCACTACGGGACATACGGAGGATGAGCTTCTTGCCATTCGTGCGGCGGCAGATGTTATACCCGTGTTTTTCAGCGCTAATATGTCGCTTGGCGTAGCGCTTCTCGTTGACCTTGCAAAGCGCGCGGCACTTGCTATGCCCGAGGCAGAAATCGAGATTATTGAAAAGCATCACGACAGAAAGCTTGATGCACCGTCAGGCACGGCGCGTATGATAGCAAACGCGCTGTGCGAGGTACGCCCCGAGGCGTATGCAAACTGCGGACGCTCTGGCAACGGAAAGAGAACGCCCGAGGAAATAGGAATACACGCTATAAGAATGGGTAATATAGTGGGCGAGCACGAGGTAATAGTCGGCACGCAGAATCAGACCATCACCTTAAAGCACGAGGCGCACAGCAGAGCACTCTTTGCAGAGGGAGCTCTTGCCGCGGCAGAGTTCCTCGTGGGATGTCCGAGAGGCTTCTACGATATGAAGAGTCTCGTTTCGGGAAAAGCAAAAAATACAGCGGCATCCGAAATCTGATAACGGAAAAGCTGTCCGTTGCCGCTGTGCGGCAGAATTGAGAGGATTATATGAAAATAGGAATATACGGATACGGCAATCTCGGCAGGGGAGTTGAGGCGGCTGTGCTTCGCTCACCTGATATGGAGCTTGTCGGTGTTTTCACAAGACGCGCGCCCGAAAGCGTTGCTACCGCATCGGGTGTAAAAGCTTATCATAGCTCACAGCTTATGAGCTTCAAGGATGAAATAGACGTGCTTATCCTCTGTGGGGGAAGCGCTACCGATCTTCCCGAGATGACGCCTGCGCTCGCACGCGACTTCTGCGTGGTTGACAGCTTTGATACTCATGCAAAGGTTCCCGAGCACTTCGATTCGGTTGATAAATCTGCAAGCGAGTTTAAAACGACCGCGCTCATTTCCTGCGGCTGGGACCCGGGTCTTTTCTCTCTTATGCGAGTATATTTTGAGGCCGCGCTTCCCGACGGTGAGGTATATACCTTCTGGGGCAGGGGAATAAGTCAGGGTCATTCCGATGCCATCAGGCGCATCGAGGGTGTCGTTGATGCCCGTCAGTACACCGTTCCCGTGCCCGAGGCACTTGAATGTGTAAGAGGGGGCGAGTGTCCTACCCTTACCACACGACAAAAGCACCTTCGTGAGTGCTACGTCGTGGCAGAGGATGGCGCTGACAAGGAAGAGATTACGAGAAAAATCGTAACGATGCCCAACTACTTCGCTGACTACGATACCACCGTTACCTTCGTTTCACAGAATGAGCTTCGTGAGAAGCACGGCGGTATGCCTCACGGTGGCTCGGTAATCCGAAACGGAAAGACGGGGCTTGATGCAAACGTCGGTCATACGATGGAGTTCTCGCTTTCGCTGCAGTCGAACCCCGAGTTTACGGGTAGCGTTCTGGTGGCATACGCAAGAGCCGTGCACAGGCTTTACAAGAGAGGCGATTTTGGCTGTAAGACGGTATTCGATATTGCGCCTCGCGACCTCTCGCCAAAGAGCATAGATGAGCTTCGCGCAAAGCTTCTTTAATATCCCGAAAGGATAAAATTTATGATTTTAACTAAAAACGACGGTATAATATGCGAAAATGTTACGAGGAATAATCAGGGCGAGCTTTGCTTTGCAGGTGTCAGCCTTTCCTCGCTCGCAAAAAAATACGCAACCCCACTCTATCTTTATGACGAGGATAGAATAAGAAGAAATATAAGAACCTATAAGGATGCGGCAGAGCGCGGATTTGGCTCGCGCGCAAAAATCCTTTACGCTTCGAAGGCGGCTTCCTTCCGCCGTATTTACGAGATAGTAAAGGAAGAGGGAATTGGCACCGACGTCGTTTCCATAGGTGAAATATACACCGCAGAGGCGGCAGGGCTTCCTCTTTCAAACGCGTATTTTCACTCGAACAATAAGACCGATTACGATATTGAATATGCTATTGATAAGGGTGTCGGATACTTCGTCGTTGATAATGCCGAAGAGCTTTACGCGATAGATAAGGCGGCATGCGCTCGCGGTATCAAGCAGAAGATTCTTCTTCGTATCACCCCCGGCATAGACCCCCATACATACGCCGCAATCGCGACGGGCAAGGTTGATTCAAAATTCGGCTCTGCAATAGAAACAGGTCAGGCAGACGAGATGGTAAAGCGCGTGCTTTCGCTCTCATCTCTTGAGCTTAAGGGCTTCCATTGTCACGTAGGCTCGCAGGTGTTTGATAGCGATGTATATATGCGTACTTGCAAAGTAATGCTTACGTTTGTTGCCGACATCTACAAAAAATACGGTTATCTCGCAGACGAGCTTGACCTCGGTGGCGGCATCGGTGTCAGATATGTCGAGGCGCAGTCCTCGCCTGATATCGCGGCTATTATCGCAGAGGTCGCAGACTATATGAAGTCCCTGTCCGATGAGCTTGATATAACTCTTCCTACGGTTTGCTTTGAGCCTGGCCGCAGTATCGTTGCCGACGCAGGAATTACGGTATATACCGTTGGTACTGTCAAGAGAATCCCCGGCTATAAAACCTACGTGTCGGTTGACGGAGGTATGACTGATAACCCGAGATTTGCCCTTTACGGCTCACCCTATACTCTGCTTCCCGTATCAGAGCTTGACGGTGAAATGATGACGGCATCGGTAGTTGGAAGATGCTGTGAGAGCGGTGATATTCTTCAAGAGGGCGTCGCGCTTCCTGATAGCATAGGCAGAGGTGACCTTCTCGCCTGCCTTACCACGGGTGCTTACCATTATTCTATGGCATCGAATTACAACAGAATACCGCGTCCACCCGTCGTTATGCTTCGTGGCGGTGAGGATTATCTCGTCATTAAGCGCGAAACACCCGAGGACCTTCTTCGACTTGAGGTGTAAGCGAAACAAAGCGCTTTTCTGTGTTTCGTTAACTTTTTTAATGATTAAAAAGTATTAAGAATGCTTGAATTTTCTTCGTGTTTTTGCTATAATTAAGTAAAATAAAATAGGAGGTAAATACTATGAAAAGAATTATATCTGCGCTTCTCGTTTGCGTGCTTCTCGTAGCTTCCGTGTTTGCTATGGCTTCCTGCGGAAAGATCCTTTCGGGCAAGTACAGCCTCGAGGTGCTTGGCGTTGAGACCGTTGCTTTTGAGTTCTCTGGCAACAAGGTTTCTCTCATTCTTCTCTCTCAGGAGGATAAGGCTATCGAGGGAACCTACAAGATTTCCGAGAATGATAAGGGCGAAACTGTTATCACCCTTGATTTCGACGGTGATAAGGACGCAAGCAAGTACGAGGGCGACCTTCCCTTCTCGGACGGAGATGACGATGGCGTTAAGTACATCAAGATTGCTGGAGTTAAGTATACTAAGGCTGATAAGTAATTATTATTGCCGATAAGAGCAAAAAAGGGGCTGTCCAAATGCGTTTTTTTGCATTTGTGACAGCCCCTTTTAAAATATATTAAATATTTAAAATCCCCTTGAAAATTGAAGGGATTTGTAGTAAAATATACGTATCGCATTGACAATGCCGCCTGCGTGGCGGCGGACTGGAGACCTTTGATGAAAAAGTGCGGAATTCTTCTTCCCGTATTTTCGCTTCCGTCAAAATACGGAATTGGAACCTTTGGAAAAAACGCTTATAGCTTCGTTGACTTCCTTGACAGAACAGGGCAGTCACTTTGGCAGATTTTGCCCCTGACGCAGACCTCTTTCGGCGACTCACCCTATCAGTCACCCTCGGCGTTTGCGGGCAACCCATATTTTATCGACCCCGATATCCTTTTTGAAAAGGGATATATAAATAAAAGCGACCTTGATGCGCTAACCCCCACGGGCGAGCGTATTGATTACGGCAGATTGTATAGTGAGATTTATCCTATGCTTCGTCAGGCGTTCGTTGGCTTTTTGAAAAATATACCCGACGACTACGCTGCATTTCTTGCCGATAATGAATATTGGCTCGACAATTACGCGCTCTTTATGGCTATCAAGGACGATATGGGCGGCGGTGATTTCCACCTTTGGCAGGATGAATATCTTCTTCGCCAAAATCCTGATTCGCTTAAAGAAAAATATAAGGCTGCTATGGATTTCTATCGCTTTATACAGTATGAATTCTATACGCAGTACATGGCCCTGAAAAGATATGCAAACGAAAGGGATATCAGTATTATCGGTGACCTTCCGATATACGTTTCTTGCGATAGCGCAGACCTTTGGAGTGAGCCTGAACAGTTCCTTCTTGACGGAAGGCTCGTGCCCACCCGCGTCGCAGGTGTACCGCCTGATGATTTCAGCGCTACGGGACAGCTTTGGGGAAATCCGCTCTACAATTGGGAAAAAATGCGCGCTGACGGCTACCTTTGGTGGATAGAGAGAATACGTCATGCCGCAAAGCTTTACGATAAGATAAGAATAGACCACTTTATCGGATTCTGCAATTATTTCTCAATACCCAAGGATGCTATAACCCCAGCCGAGGGTGTTGTAATGAAGGGCCCCGGGTACGATATCTTTGAAAAAATCATGGCGGCAGTTCCTGAGGCTGATATTATTGCCGAGGATCTCGGTATGTTAAGAGAGGGTGTTGACGAGCTTCTTATGAAAACGGGCTTCCCCGGAATGAAGGTTATGCAGTTCTCGTTTGAGGGTGGCGACGGCAACCCCCATACGCTGATAAATCATACGCCTCAGTCGGTGGTTTATACCGGAACTCACGACAACCCCACGACGCGCGGCTTCTGGGACTCTCTTACGACAAGTCAGAAGCTCAGATACGCACGCCGTATGCCTGCCGGCTATAAAAACAGCGTTGACCGTATGATTGCGTACGCTATGTCAAGCGTTGCCGATACCGTTATTATACCTATGCAGGACTATCTCGGTCTTGGCAACGAGGCGAGAATAAACGCGCCGTCAACGACGGTGGCTAACTGGAGCTTCGTTATGAGTGAAAATTATAACCGAACGACGCTTATCAAGCGCATCAAGCGCTTTGCTTATGAATCAGGCAGAGAGAAATAAAAGGGAATACCAACCTCGAAACGGGTGAAAATTCCCAAGCCTTCCGATGTGTTCATAGCCAAAGCAATAAATATGAGGGCTATCTCATACGCGTATGAGATCTCCCTGGTTTTTATATAGAAATTACGCTTTTCAGTAAGCATCTTACCTTGTCAAGAATATCGTCCTCGTCGATAGTGCCCTTGTGAAGTCGCTCTACCACCAGAGCAACAAGACCGCCGTTTAAAAACAGCGCAACCGTCTCAACGTCAGCGGGAAGTCTGACCCCCTTTTCCATATCGCGTTTAAGGTCGCGCACAAATGCGGTTTTAGTGCCCTTCATAATGACATTAAGTATAGCAGGGAATTCCTCGCTCTTCATAATAAGCTCAGAGAGCCTTGAATTAGTTATCAGGTAGTCGATAATTTCCTTCACGTAAAGAGTGTAATACTCAATAGGATTTTCGCACGCTTCGATTTTGTCAAGCTTCTCGCTTATCTCATCCTGCATAGTGGATAATACTCTTGCAAGAAAATCGTACTTGTCCGAAAAGTGCTTGTAAAAGGTAGCGCGACGTATTTTCGCGCGGATGCACAAATCATAAACGGTAATCTCGTCAAAGGTCATCTCACGCATCATTTCAGCGAGCGACTCGCGAAGCTTTGCATAGGTTTTTACTATTCTGAGGTCGAGCTTCTTTTGCATACAGTATAAATCCTTTTTGTAAGATAATTGACTTATGTCAATTTAATTATAAAGAATAATTGAACAAATGTCAAGTATATACATTTCAAAAAAATAAATTATTTACCCTTAACGAGCGCGGATGCTCTTGCGTGTGATGGCGTAAGATAAATTATCTGCCTTTTTTTAGAAAGCTTCAAAAGAAGCTTGAGTGATGCGTGAAGGGTGTCGTCGTCATAGGCGGCAAACGCATCGTCAATTATCAGCGGCGGTAGCTTATCCGTGTAAAGCACCTCTGATATCGCAAGACGTAGGGCAAATGAATACACCTCGCGCTTGCCTCGGCTATATGCGTCAATCTCTCTTGTTTGCCCACCGTCGTGACGGATGATAGAGAGGTCGCCCCCAAGCGTAACACCGCCGTCTGACGAAAGCTCGCTTATATAACTTAAAAAAACGCTTTTTGCCCTTGAAAAATACTTGCCGCTGACGGCAAGCTTTGCCTCGCTGAGAATACCTTCGGTAATATTAAGCACGCGAAGCTCATCCTCAAGCTCGCTTATTTTATCCTTAAGCGAGTCTATCTCATCAGCAACGGTCTGTATGTTGGTAAGAGCAGACAAAATGCCCTCGCGCCTCTGTATTAGTGCCGAGCGCTCGCGTTCAAGTAAAATAACATTCTCTAAATAATCCTTGCCACTGCTTGAACTCTTTTCATCCCCTTGACCGAGGCTGCGGCGCCTATCAAACATAATCACGAGGAAAAAAGCGCAAAGCATCATAAAGCAAATCGGCAAAAACAAGTGCTGCATCCGATAAACGTAGTTTGAAAGCACACAGAAAAGCAGAAAAACCGTAATAAATATTCCAAGTGAAATGCTTATATGCCCCCTCGAACGCTTTTTGCCACCGTTTGTATAATCGTCAGCGCCCTTCGTCCTTGTGATGGCGGATATTCCTTCTTCGGTGTCCTTTAGCGCCTCGGTTATTTTTTCAAGCTCTTCGTCAGCCCCCCGAAGCTCTGCGTATTTTGCTTCAAGCGCACAGAGTCTTGCGCGACAGTCGTGTATTTCACCGCCACCGCGCCTTGATAGCTGCTTTTTTCGCTTATCAATGCGCTCGCTTGCCCTGCGGTATTCGTCTGTGCCGTAATCGTACCCACTTTGATTTGAAAGTCGGCTTGCGAGCGAGTCGTTGGAAGGGTCGTGCCGAAGCAGGCGTTCTGATAAAAAGAGCGTGCGCTCAAAGCCGTCTTTGTCAATCCCAAGCATATATTCCCCGGGGGTTTCCGTCAGAGCATCGGTCTTACGCTCGCAGGACGCATCGTAAACCGAGAGCGTGTCCTCACTCGCGCGCCTGCCGAAGGTGCGCTCAATTCGGTAATTACGACCGTTGAATTCCACCGTCAGATAGCCTGACGCCCTGTCGCAGTCCCACGCAATAAACCTTTTCCGCTCGTTATCTGCAAGCGAGCGCTTCGCGTCGTCAAGACCGTAAAGCATCGCTTTGATAAAATAGGTGAGCGTGGTTTTTCCGCGTCCGTTAGGCAAAACATAGCAGCTCATTTCGCGGTCAGGGCACAGACGCTGGGATTTGAGTATTCCAAAGCTTTCAATGTAAATTTCCTTAATATACATGCCGTCACCTACTCTTTGTCCTCGCCCGAGAGTGCGCGAAGTCCCATGTCAATAACCCTTCTTAATGTATCCTCATCAAGCCCTGCCGATAGAGCCTGCCTTATAAATTCACCCCTGAGCGACTTATCATACGATAGGTCGCGCTCGGTTATTGCGTATGACGCTTCGTCCTTTATTTCAAGATGGAAAAATGAGTCCGAGAGCAGGGTGTAAAGATAATGAGTATCATATATAGCATCCCTCTGCCGCCTGCCTGATAAGGTCACCTTGACAATGCTTTCGCTTGTTATCTTGTCAAGCACCCTGCGTAGCGCGAGCTCAACGTCGTATGAGGATAAAGCCTCGGATATGTCAACTGTAATTGACATAATCTGTCTTTTTGCAAATGAAACGAACTTGTGACTTATTTTGCCGTCGGTGTCTATTAGCACATAGCCGCACTCGTGCGCTTCGTCAAAGCCGCGCCCCTCGGGCGTTCCCGAATAAACCGAAATCCCGCGCTCGTCAATCACCGTTGACGAATACTTGTGATAGTGACCGAGCGCCAGATAATCTATGCCGAGATGCCTTGCGCCTGAGAGCAAAATTCCATCATCGCCAGAGCCACCGAGTGCCCCGTGAAGAACGACTATATTCTTCCGCTTGCGGTCAAGACAAAGCGTGTCAAAGACGTTTTTGCTCGTTTTGTTTTTGCCGATTATTGACACGTCACCTATGCGGTATTCGGTAAAGCTCTCACCGAACAAATGAAGGTTTTCAGGCTTGCCGTTACCAAAGCTCACACCGCCGTCGTGATTTCCAAGTAGGCAGAAAAAAGAAATATCACTATACCTTCTTACGGTTGAAAGAAAGCTCTCAACATAGGTCCTCGTCGGCTTGTCAGAATCAAAAATATCGCCTGCGATTATAATTCCGTCAGCAAGCACGCGTCTTGCCTCATCGCATAGTCTTGATAAAGTAGCCTGAAGCTCGGCGCGCCGCACCCTCGCCTTTTCCCGTGGCAGGTGAGTGCTAAGCGGTGAGCCGAGATGCAGGTCTGCGGTATGTATCAGCCTCATACGTCCTCTCTTCTGCGATATTCGCTTGGCGTTATGCCGTATTTTGCAAGAAATGATTTTGAAAAATAGCTCTGGTCCGAGAAGCCCGATGAAAGGGCAACCTCGTTTATCGTTCTGTCTATATCCTCAAGCATCTTCTTCGCGTGGTTAAGACGCATATTGTTAAGATATGTGTTTACCGTAGTGCCAAATTCTCGCTTGAACGAGGTAAGCACGGTGGATTTTGAATATCCTACCTCGTCGCATATATCCTTTATTCCAATGCGCCTCGTGAAGTTCTCTGAAATAAAACGAAGAGCCAGCTGCGCCACCGTCGGCTTTGTTGCGGTTACTGCGTTTGATAGGGTAAGATACTGCGCGCATATCGTCATAATATGAACATAGGACTCTATCATTTCCTCGTTTACCGAGGGGATTTCCGCGCTCATCGACCTCGCGTCAAAATCCGTCTTTCCGAGGCGTAATAGGGTGCGAAGCTGTTCGTCCGGGTCATCCCCCGAGGTCCTTACCTGTCCCATCATAAGAAATCCCGTGAGTGCCCCGAAATTATAAAGCGGGCTTATCGCCTCGACCAATCCCTGGGGACACTTGTATATTATGGTCTGTCCCTTTTCGAGCGCAAGCTTACACGACTTCTCGTCGCATTCGATACACCTTCCGCGCTCGCTCTCGCTGACCGTCTGAATGTAGGCGCAAAAGCGCAGCTTCTGCTCGGGGTAGGCGGCGATTTCCTCAAAATTAACACCGTGAAGCGAAATTCTGAAGCCTGATATGTTATAAAGCTCTTTTAGGACCGACGTGATTTCAAAATGGTTCATATACACCTCTATTTGTAAAATATTCAAGAAAATATGTACTATTCTACAAAATATTATACTATTTTACATTGATAAAGTCAATAGTTATAAAGTATAATATATATAGATATTTTACACACCCTTGGGAGCTGATATGAAATACACAGTTGGAATTGACCTTGGCGGAACTAATATCAAGGTCGGTATAGTTGACCTCGATAACCGCACCATTATTGCACAGGATAGCGTAAAGACCAATGCGCCCAGAAGCTGTGAGGATATTTCCGCAGATATTGCGATGCTTATAAACTCTCTTACGGCAAAGGCAAAAATTTCGAAGGACGATATTCTCTGGATAGGCGTTGCCACGCCCGGAATTGTTAAAAACGACACCGTTATATCTGCGGTAAATCTCGGATGGAGTAATACACCCTTTGCCGAGATTCTTCGCAGAATTACCGCAAAGCCCGTCTTTCTTGCAAACGACGCTAACGCCGCGGCATATGCAGAGGCACTCTGGGGTGTCGGTGCGGGGAGCTCGTCGCTCGTTGCCATAACGCTCGGCACGGGTGTCGGCGGCGGTATCGTCATCAACGGCACGATATGGGACGGCTTCAATGGCTTTGCCGCTGAAATCGGACATATGGTTATACGCGCAGAGGGCAGAGAGTGCCCCTGCGGAAAGCGTGGATGCCTTGAGGCGTACTGCTCTGCATCAGGACTTATCCGTGAAACCAAGCGTATGATGTCGCTGTATCCCGACAGCCTTATGTGGGAAATCTGCGGCGGTGATATAAATGCGGTTGACGGCAGAACTGCATTTATGGCAAACAGCAGGGGTGATTTCTCTGCTAATATGATAATTGCCGACTTTATTGATAACCTCGCCTACGGCGTATCTAATGTAATAAACGTATTCCAGCCCTCGGTTGTGTGCATCGGCGGCGGAATTTCAAACGAGGGTGATGCTCTTATGGTACCACTTCGTGACAGAGTAATGCGTCTTTCCTTCGGACTTCGTCAGGGACGCACTCAGGTTGAGGTTGCACGCTTTAAAAACGACGCAGGAATAATCGGAGCATCATTGCTTGGACTTCAAGAAAAGGAGAATGAAAAAATGAACGCAGTTGAAAAAATTTGCACAAAATTCAGAATTGAGGGCGAGATATGCTCGTGCGAGCCCTACGGAAACGGACACATAAACGATACCTATAAGATTGTAACCAAGGTCAACGGCGGTGAGAAAAGTTACATCCTTCAGCGCATCAACAAGAATGTATTTAAGCGCCCTGATCTGCTTATGAACAACTTTGCCGCAGTTACCTCGTATCTTGCCAATGTAATCAAGGGCGAGGGTGGCGATCCCGTTCGCGGTACGCTTAACGTAATCCCCAGCCTTGACGAGAAGAGCTACTATCTCTCTGAAGAGGGTGACTATTACAGAATGCTCATATTTATCGAGGATAGCTTGAGTTATGATAAGGTTGAAACCCCCGAGCAGTTCTACGAGTGTGCCGTTGCCTTCGGTAACTTCCAGAGCAAGCTTCGCAGCTTCCCTGCAGAGCAGCTTGTTGAAACCATCCCCAACTTCCACAACACCCCCGACAGACT
>JAZKYE010000024.1:0-42345 GCA_045611965.1 Eubacteriales bacterium | reverse complement strand
GATGCCATGCGCGGACGAGCCGCAATTCCATGCAATTCGCAAAGCGAATTGATGCCATGCCAAGCCTGCGGCTTGAATAAAAATAACGGCTTCATTTGAAGCCGTTATTTTTTGGTGGAGCATGCTTAACAATATCACATTTTTAATTAGATTTTACTTTACGGTATTACATCTATACCCGCGACGATACTTATTGTATGTAGACTTAAAGTATTCAAAACAATATAATTATTCTATACAAAGGAGGGTATTGTATGGATATTGTAAAAGTATTTGGCACAAATTTAAAAAAATATCGCTTAAAAATGGGAATATCACAAGAAGATTTTGCTGATAAATGCGGTATGCACCGTACATATATTAGCGCAATTGAATGCTTTAGAAGAAGCATATCACTTGAAAACATTCAAAGGATAGCGGATGCTCTTCAAATTGAAACATATAAACTGTTTTTGGAGGACTAACTATGCAATACTTTTTAAGTGAATCACAACTAGAGCGTATCGAAAAAGGTCTAAAAACTGCAATAGCTATTCCTTTTATCGATGATATTGAGGACTATATTGTAGAAGCAATATTGGAATACACAAAAGAAATTGATGGAGTAGACCCGTTTAACAATATTCGTTCTAAACGTTTGTATGATGTTGTTGATAATAAAAACCAAATAGGATATTCAGTTAAAAGTTTGAAGTGGGCATTTAAGGCAGGCGTTGCTTCCGAGTTTGAACTAGTTATACAAAGAGCTGATATATTCAAGAAAGCAAAAAAATTAGGCTTTGATTCTTTGTCTATAGATACCGACCCCCAAGTGTTAGGTGCAGCATTGTTAGCACATTGGAGAAATAAAGTAGAAGAAGATGCTGTTTTTCAAAATGTGAAAAGTCAAAGAGTCTTTGTCTTGTTGAAATCTATTGATAATAAGAAATTTGCATTTTTTGAAGAAGATATAGTTCTATACAAGCCAAGTGATATTACTTGGAAATGGACAGACGAAACAAGAACTGGTCTTCAAGGCATACGCAATGAAGACCAGATGTGTGTTTATAGATGGTATCCGAATCAAAAACAATTTTTTGAACGTTTTTTGTTGCCTGCAAACATTCAAAAAATAGAAATAACCCCCATTCGTTTAAGCAAGGATAAAGTAGTGGAGACTATTCTTCCAATGCTTGAAGAGCATTAATAATATTGTCTGCTAATTGCTCCATAAATAGTGGTGGAACAGCATTGCCGATTTGACCAGCTTGGTCGTTTCGGCTTCCAATAAAATGAAAATCATCCGAGAAAGACTGAATTCTTGCCGCTTCTCGCATTGTTAACCCCCTAATTTCTCTAGGATGAGCAAATCTACCCGAACCAATGTGAAACACCCAACGCGTAATCGTTGGTGATACGGAAGTGTAGTCTAGTCTTCCATAAGCACCGGAATATCCACCGTTAACTTTAAGTTCCTCGGGCATATCACTTAATCCTTGCCCCGGACCAATGGATGCTATTCTAGCGGTTTGGAGCGGTTTCATAATGTTTGCGATATGGTTATACACAGAAGACGAGTTTCTTCTCATATGTTTTTGATAATTATTGTTTGCTTCGTTAGTATAAGACATTCCATCATATCCATCGCCTTGCTCAACTAAAGGCAGATCGGAAATGGCATCCCAAGCGGATACAACATTAGAATGTTCTTTGGGAAATACAGGCTGTCCAAATTTGGAAGCGAAGAAGAAACATCTACGCCTTTTTTGTGGAATCCCATATAAAGACATATTTATGATTTTTACGTCTACTTTGTATCCCCAAGATTTCAAAGTTGCAATTATTTCTTCTCTAACAATGCCATCAAAAGCATTGTATATTTCTGCGACATTTTCAATTATTACAACATTAGGTTTTATAGCTTTTACAAATCTCAAGTATGCTTTGTATAATTGATTTCGGGGGTCTTCTAAAAAGCGCCAAGATGCCGGAGTGTTTTTGGAGAATCCCTGACAAGGTGGTCCGCCAATTATAACATCGACAGATTGTGGATCGATTCCTAGTTTATTTAGTACTGAAAGTGGATCTGCATCAGCAACATCCAAATTAACAGCTTTTGCTGTTTTATGGTTGTGTTGATATGTTTGTAGTGCGACATCCCAAATGTCAAATCCAGCTAGTATATTAAACCCTTTTTTTGATAGTCCCCAAGACATTCCACCACAGCCACAAAACAAATCTAAAACGTTGTATTGTTTCATTTAAGTAGCCTCATTTGCTTTGAAAAATCCATATTATTATACACCATTTTCAAAAAAAAGTCAACGTGATATTAACATAAACATTACTTAAAATATCGTATGGCACCGTGGCGTGTGCTTGTCTTGATACAAGTCGGCTCCGCTATAAAAAAGAAAAAAGCAAGGCTTTCGCCTTGCTCTGCTTCGTTAAGCTTCGTACCAAATCACGCCTAGGGCGTGGATAAAATCAATGCGTAGCATTGTATGGAATCCGCAACTTGTTGCGGTATGGAATTGCTCGTATCACGAGCGTATGGAATCCGTCGCAGACGGTATGGAATCAAGCCGCGGGAAAAAGAGATACAGCCTGACGGCCGATGCCATGCGCGGACGAGCCGCAATTCCATGCAATTCGCAAAGCGAATTGATGCCATGCCAAGCCTGCGGCTTGAATAAAAATAACGGCTTCATTTGAAGCCGTTATTTTTTGGTGGACCATCTAGGACTCGAACCTAGGACCTACCGGTTATGAGCCGGGAGCTCTAACCAACTGAGCTAATGGTCCGTGCTTTTTGTAAAATGCTAAAGTATTATAACAAATAAATGTGTACAAACTGTGTCGAGAATATTAACAATATATAAAATAGAGAGGTTGGGAAGATAAAATTTGCACAAGGGGGGCGGTGGCAGAGCCTGCGCTTGTCAGGCTGTTTTTACACAGGCTCTTTTTGCCCTTATTTTTTCAGCCTTACGGCTTCGATAATTTCCTTGGCGCGCTTTGCGTCATCCTGCGTCAGGGGTGCTACACCGTCGAGTGCGTAGGGCATACCGAGAGCTTCGTATTTGACACGCCCCAGTATATGGTAGGGCAAAACCTCTACCGAGTCAATGCAAGAGAGGGGGCGAAGAAGCTCGCCGAGTGCTGTGAGGCTCTCTGTCGTGTAGGTTATGTCGGGGATAATAACGTGGCGTATTCTGACACGGGTGCCGCGTGCGTTCAGATAATAGAGAAAATCGAGTGCCATATCACCGCCAAGCGCGGTAAGCCGTCTTGCGCCCTCGGGTGTCGGATGCTTTATATCAAGCATCACAAGGTCGGTCAGAGATATAAGCTTGTCAAACCTTTTCACCCTCTGCACATCGCTTTTATCAAAGGTAGCGCCCGAGGTATCGAGGCAGGTGTGTATTCCACGCGCTTTAGCCATCTCGAAAAGCTCGGTGAGGAAGTCTATCTGCATGAGCGGCTCGCCACCGCTTACGGTAATACCGCCCGATTTGTAAAAGGGCAGGTTGCGAAGCATTTTGTCGAGCACCTCGCCTGCCGTCATAGTGAGCGGCGCACCGTTCATATCCCACGTGTCGGGGTTGTGGCAATAGAGGCAACGCATAGGACAGCCCTGAAGGAACACAACAAAGCGTACCCCAGGGCCGTCAACCGTACCAAAGCTTTCTATTGAATGAATTTTTCCAAGGGAGCCCATATTAAAGACCCGAGTGGAAGGTTCTTGAAATAACCTCGTCCTGCTGCGCCTTCGTAAGCTTGATGAAGTTTACTGCATAGCCCGAAACTCTTATAGTAAGCTGAGGATAAAGCTCGGGGTGCTTCTGCGCGTCAAGAAGAAGCTCTTTGTCAAAGACGTTTACGTTTAGGTGGAAGCCGCGCTTCTCTGCGTAGCCGTCAAGAAGCGATACGAGGTTGTCCACTCTGTCATCCTCGGTCTTTCCGAGGGCAGAGGGAACTATCGTGAAGGTGTTGGAAATACCGTCCTTCGAGTCGCTGAACGGAAGCTTGGAAACGCTCGCAAGCGAGGCTACCGCGCCACAGCAATCTCTGCCGTGCATGGGGTTGGCACCGGGTGCGAAGGGCTCGCCAAACTTACGGCCGTCAGGCGTTGAGCCCGTGTTCTTACCGTAGGTAACGTTAGAGGTTATGGTAAGAATAGAGGTGGTTATCTCGCCGTCTCTGTACGCGTGGTTTTCTTTAAGACAGCTAATGAAGGTGTGAAGCACCTCTTTTGCAATATTGTCAACTCTGTCGTCATCGTTTCCGTACTTGGGGAAGTCGCCCTCAACCTCGTAGTCGGTAACTATGCCGTGCTCGTTTCTGATAACCTTAACTCTTGCGTGCTTGATAGCCGAAAGAGAGTCTGCAACAACCGAAAGTCCTGCAATTCCCGTTGCGAACCAACGCTTTACATCCTTGTCGTGAAGCGCCATCTGCATACGCTCGTATGCGTACTTGTCGTGCATATAGTGGATGACGTTAAGGGTGTTTACATACACTCTCGCAAGCCAGCGCATCATATCGCGGTACTTGCTCATTACATCCTCGTAGTCAAGATAGTCGCCGATGACGGGACGGTATTCAGGGCCTACCTGAACGCCCGAAATCTCATCAACACCGCCGTTGATTGCGTAAAGCAGACACTTTGCAAGGTTTGCTCTCGCACCGAAGAACTGCATTTCCTTGCCGATTTTCATGCTCGAAACACAGCACGCTATAGCATAGTCGTCACCGTGGATGGGACGCATAAGGTCGTCGTTCTCGTACTGTACTGCGTGATGCTCAATCGAAACCTTTGCACAGAAGCGCTTGAAGTTCTCGGGAAGCTGCGTACTCCAAAGCACCGTAAGGTTGGGCTCGGGTGCAGCACCGATGTTGTTGAGCGTGTTAAGATAGCGGAAGGACATCTTGGTAACGAGCGGACGTCCGTCGGTAGAAAGACCGCCTATCGACTCGGTTACCCAAGTGGGGTCGCCTGCGAAAATCTGGTTGTAGTCAGGGGTTCTTGCAAAGCAGACCATACGAAGCTTCATTACGAAGTGGTCGATTATTTCCTGGACTTCGCTCTCGGTAAGCGTGCCCTCTGCAAGGTCGCGCTCGGCATAAATATCAAGGAAGGTAGAGGTTCTTCCAAGGCTCATTGCCGCGCCGTTCTGTTCCTTAACAGCCGCAAGGTATGCGAAGTAGAGCGCCTGCGTTGCTTCCTTAAGGTTGGTTGCGGGCTTCGAAATATCAAAGCCGTATGAGTGAGCGAGCTTCTTCAGCATTTCGAGCGCGCGAATCTGCTCGGAAAGCTCTTCTCTGTCACGGATGGTGTTTGCGGTCATGGTTGAAACCGTGGTATCCTTCTGGAACTGCTTGTCCTCGATAAGACGGTCAACACCGTAGAGCGCAACGCGGCGGTAGTCGCCGATAATTCTTCCTCTGCCGTACGCGTCGGGAAGTCCTGTTATAATGTGGTTTGAGCGGCACTTTCTCATCTCGGGGGTGTACACGTCGAACACGCCTGCGTTGTGAGTTTTTCTGTGCTCGGTGAAAAATTCAACTATCTCACGGTCAACCTCGTAGCCGTGGTCGTGGCACGCCTTAACCGCCATACGAATACCGCCCGCGGGCATAAGAGCGCGCTTTAAGGGCTTATCGGTCTGCAGACCTACTATTTTTTCCTTGTCCTTGTCTATATATCCGGGCTCGTGTGAGGTTATCGTCGATACGATAGAGGTATCCATATCGAGCGCACCGCCTGCCTCGATTTCCTGACGCTTAAGCTCGCTTACCTGTTCCCACAGGTCGGTGGTGGCCTGCGTCGGACCCTCGAGGAATTTCTCATCCCCATAATAGGGGCTTACATTGTGATGAATAAAGCTACGAACGTTTATCTCGTTTACCCATCTGCCTTCCTGAAAGCCACGCCATTCCTCTCTCATTTTAATTTTCTCCTTTTCGTCTTAGCTCTTAAACAAAAGTTTAAGAAGTATCATTTTGTACAGTACAGTATAACATTTTTTGCCCTCATATGTCAAGCAAAACGGCAGAATTTCAGCAAATTAAAAATATTCTTGTAAAGTCCGCGCATTTTTTGTAAAAAATACTAAAATTTTTCAAAATATTCATTGACAAATTATTACGCGCGTGTTAAAATGTATATACTTATTATTTTAAATCTTTAAGGAGAATGTCAAAATGCCTGAGATTAAGTATGAAGTTGTTGAGAAGATCGGTGTCGTAAGCGAGGGTAACAACGGCTGGAATAAGGAGCTTAACCTCATCAGCTGGAACGAGAGAGAGCCCGTTCTTGATATCCGTACCTGGTCCCCCGACCACGAGAAGATGGGCAAGGGCATCACCATTACTATGGACGAGGCTAAGGCGCTTCGTGAGATGCTCAACGGAATGAAGCTCGACTAATTTCGCTTGTAATCAATAGCATACCGCGTCCCGCGAAAAAAATGCGGGTGCAGGCGGTTTTTTTGGCACGCGCTCAATTATAGCAGATAAAGCAAACAGCATAGGTCGAAAGAATGCGACCTATGCTGTTTGCTTTTTAATATCTTGTGCGTTAGCGTGATGTCCTTGACGGACATGACGCAATGAAATAAATCCGCCAAGGCGAATTTGTGAAATGACCTATCGGTCGTGAAATACTTGCTTTGCAAGTATGAAATGCCTGTGGGCATGGGTGGATTTGCTTCATTTCATGTACGACATAAGGAAGTACATTTCATTAAACAAACCGAAAAAGAGAGGATTTTATTTTTACAGGGGCACGCTACGCGCACCCCTGAATTTTTTTAGTTCAAGTCCAAAATAGTTTAAGTTCCAAGTAGTTCAAGTTCCAAAAGGGTTAATCGCTAAAACAGGTCGCCTGAACAGGGCAAATCGAAATAGGTGAGCGCCCCTGCTTATCCGTCACCGCCTTGGTCGGCAGTGTCGGGGCTGTCAGAGCTCGCGGCGGTTGATGCCGTGCCGTCTTGGGTATCCTGCGCCTTTTTGCGGCCCTTGAAAAGTCCGAAAAATCCGCGCTTTTCCTCGTGCTCTGACGGGTCGTTTGTGAATTTTGAGATGAGTGTTGAGAGAAAACCGAGCGATTGCGCGGCGCTGTTAGCTGCAAGACGGCTTTCCTCTGCTATAATGCTATCCCAGCCCGATACGGCGGTGGATATTGCGAGCATACGAGGGTTGAAGGCTTCCTCAAGCTTCCTTGCGATAAAGTCCTCGCCGAGCTTTTTTTCAAGCATTCCCATAGCGATGCCACCCATACCGCCAAAGGTAAGGCTACCAAGATAGCTCGTTGCTATTTTCTCGTTTGGCAGCTCTGACATTCTGACAAGAAGTCTGCCACCGTCGTGAAGGGTGAATTTTATGAGTCTTGAATTAGGAAGCTCGGGGAAAACGAGCTCAAGCTTGAATACCGGATTTCTGTCCTCGTCCTCCATTGCCTCACCGAGCACGTTTACAATATAGGTTTCGCCGCCGTAAGACACAGTCGCGGTCTTGAAGCCGTAAATTCCGACCTCAACCTCACGCGTGATGCCACCCTCGGTGAACAAGAAGAAAAGGCTCTCGCCACGGCGCTCAAAGCGCATCTTCTCAATGCCGCCGCAGAAATTATTTTGCATTACGGATACAAACAGAGGTAAAAGCCCGAGGTTGTTCTCGCTGAATGCGTACTCACCGAGCATAGGCTCCCATTCCTTGTCAAAGGGTGTGGGGGTGCGAAGCCTGAACGTGTAGGCAAGTCCGCGAAAGGGCTCTTTTTTTCTTACGGGGTGCCGTCTTGAAAAGAAGCCGCGTACAGCCGCGCGAAGCTCTGCCTCGTCGGCCTTTGCCGTGTATGAAGGAAGCTTACCGCCGAGGTGCGACCTTATGATATCAAGCGCGGGACTGCCTTGGAAAAGCTCGCTGTTGCCACAGTTTGCCGTTACAACGATATTGTTCCTCGGGCATACCCAAACGTTTTGTCCGAGCATACCGTTTAGCAGAAATTCATCATTCGTGCGGTGTGTCCATATATGATAGCCGTAGTTGAACGCGCCTGTTTCCTCGGGGGCTATACTCTTCGTCGCCGTCGAGCGGACTATCCACGAGGCAGGGATAACCTGCCGTCCTGCGAATACACCGCCGTTAAGCAGGCACAAGCCGACCTTGGCATAGCTTTCGGCCGACATATAAAGACCGAAGCCGCCCTTGTCACACCCCTCGGGGCTCTTTTCCCAGAGGTAGTTATCAATTCCGAGAGGGCGGAAGAGTCTTGGCTCAAGATAGGTTGAAAGGCTCGTGCCCGAAAGCTTCTCAACTATCCTTGCGAGCATATATGAGTTCAGACTGTTATAGTGAAATTCCTCGCCAGGTGTAAACTTAAGCTCGCATCCGAAGTAGGTTTTGGTCCATTCAAGCTCGGTTGCTGTTCCAAGCTCTGAAAAGGGAACGCCCGTACGCATCGAGAGAAGATGCTCGACGGTTATCTCTGAAAAGCGCTTATCCGTAAACTCAATATCGGGGAAAATATCGACGAGATGAATGTCGGTGTTAAGCCTGCCCTCTTCGATAAGGAAGCCTATCGCGATGCCCGTTATCGACTTTGACATCGAGTGCGAGAGGTGGAAGGTGTTTACATCGTATCCCGGTGCGCTTACCTCAAGCACCATAAGACCGTCCTTTATCACGACGAGGTTGTGGATATTCGCTCTTGGCTCGCTCTCAAGCGCGTGAAGCATATCGGTGAGGACCTTTGGACTTATATTCACAGCCCTTGGGGAAACGCGCTTAAAATACTTTGCCTCGGGCGCGCTAATGCGCGACTTGGTGTGGCAGGGGGTGACAACCGAGGGATTTTTTGATTTTGTAAGCACGAGATTTGATATGAGCTCTATTGCCTTTTTCTGATATTTTTGCATTTTTATCTCCGTTTTGTATTTCGGGACTTATCCCTGAATTATTTGCAGAGGCCATCAAAATTATTCGGTTATATTATTTTGGCTGCCGTACTCACCGAAAACTGGGTGTGGGTGCGACAGCCGCTTTTTATATGTTGACAGACACCGCTGCTTTTCCTTCTGCGCTTCTGAATGCGGCTTCCATTACGAGAAGCACGCGTCTTACCTCGTGAAGCTTTACGCACACCTCGCTCTTGCCGTCAATGGCAAGGACAAGATTTCTGTAAAAGTCGTGCACATCGGCGGTGGGGCGTTCAAGCTCGTATGCGTCTATCGTGATTTCATCGCGAGGTGCCATGGTCTTGGTTATTCCTGCCGCGCTTTGTACGGGAAGGACATCCTTCTCGCACCAGGTTTTGAGCCTTGCTACTCGGCACCTCTTCTGCCAGTCCTCGATAATGGCAGAGCCGCTCTTTGCCTGCATATAGAACCTCGGCAGAGCAATAAAGTTGTAGGTCCCGACCTCAACCGTCGCGCGCTTGCCCGATTCATAGGTAAGGCGAAGATTGAAGCAGTCGTCAACCTCGCTTGTGGTAATGTTATAGGCTTCGCAGTAAACCTGCGTAACTCGCTCGGGGATAAGACGCATCATCTGGTCTATAAGATGCACGCCCCAGTCGAGTATCATTCCGCCGCCCTGCGGCTTGTGACAGCGCCAATCCGAGGGTATTCCGCGCGAGCCGTGTATGCGCGACTCGATGTTTATAACCTCGCCTATCTCGCCCGAGCTTACGAGCGACTGCATAGCAAGATAATCAACATCCCAGCGTCTGTTCTGATGCACGGTAAAAATTCTGCCGGATGCGCTTGCCGCCTCGCACATCTCGTCGAAGTCCGAAACCGAGAGCGCGACGGGCTTTTCACACACCGTATGCTTGCCTGCGCCAAGGGCAGAGATTACTATATCCTTATGTGAGTCGTTGGGCGTTGCACAGACTACGATATCAACTCGCCCGTCCGAAAGAAGCTCGTCAAGACAAGAGTAGGTGTGAATTCCAGCCGCCCTTGCGGCATCCATTCTGCACTCTCTGATATCATATACGCCTGCGAGTGATAATACATCACTTTTCTGCGCCCAGCTTGCGTGCCAGGCACCCTGTCCGCCATAGCCGACTATTGCAACTGCCTTTTTCATAATGCACCCCATATTTGTGAGAGGATACGGACGCCTTGCATAGGCACACCGCAGCCTTTATACTAATTTTAGCATAAGCGTCTTGCGAAATCAATAATTGCGCGCAAAAATTAAATAAAAAACGCGCGGAAGGTCAGGTAAGCCAGCCGACAACGCCGACGGCATCTGCGAGAAATCCGAATACGACACCGCTGAACACGAGAATAAGAACGGTCATAAGGTTTGTCATCGGGTGCTTTTTGTTCATTCTGAAAAGCACGAGAAGTCCCACGCCCGAGCCTGCGAAAAGTCCTGAAAGCATCTGACCGAGTGTGATAGCGCCCGCGCTGAAAAGCTGTGTCAGCGCAACCGACGAGGCGCAGTTCGGTATAAGACCGAAGATTGCCGTAATAATATGAGATACGACGGGAACGTCGGGAAGGATAGACGAGATAGAGTCCTCGCCCACGAAGAATACAAGTGCGTTTATAGCGAGCGTTACTGCAAAAACGAAAAGCGTTATCGACACGGTGTGATGAATTGCCGAGCGAAGAATACCGCCCTCGCACATACAGCCCTCGTCCTCGCATAGCTCGTGAATGTGCTCGTGGTCGTGCTCTCTGTGCGTAAGCCTTACGGCAAGGTCGAGAAGAAGTCCTACCGCGATGCCTACTAAAACCTTGTATATAAGCACGAAGGCAATAACGGCAGGGGGCATTTCAGAGGATATGAGGATGGGAAGCATCTCGTCCGACGTCGAGAGGAATACCGCAACGACGGTGCCGAGAGATACTATTTTCGCGCAGTATAGGTTTGCCGTAACCGAGGAAAAGCCGCATTGCGGAATAGCACCGAGCGCACCGCCGACTATCGGCGCGTAAGGGCCCGAGCGCGTCATAAACGAGCGCAGCTTGTCGGTTGCCTTGTGCTCGATATATTCAAGAATAAGATATGTTAAAAAGAGAAAGGGTATGAGCTTCAGCGTGTCAACGATGCCGTGAAGAAGAACATCGTGAAGCAAGCCCTCAAATATGCTTTCGTGTGATGGATGTGAGTGCATTTTTATACTTCCTTAAAGCCTAATTGTAAACAAATATTGAAATTATCTGCCTTATACGCAGGATTTGCATCTGCCCATAAGCAGAGAATTTGCATCCAGAGAGAAGTTTCCGAGTGATAAAACCGTGGATACAAGCTCATTCGATAGGCGAGTGTCAAGGTGGATTAGTCTGCCGCACCCTGTGCATTTGAGGTGCAGGTGATGCGAGCAATGCTCGCCAAGATACTGATACTTGCAATGACGCGTGCTCGGTGAGCTTATCTTTTTAAGCACCCCGTCCTCGACGAGCTTTGCGACTATTCTGTAAACCGAGCTTTTTCCCTCGCCGCCGCCCGTGAGCGCACAGCACACCTCGTCAAGTGATAGCGCGGTGTCGGAACGTTCTTTAAAATACGCGATAATCTGCTCGCGCCTTTTTGTATTGTAGGTCATTTTTATACCTCGTCAAAATGAGAATTATTCTCAAATTATAAGATATAATACAACATTATTTTCTCTTTGTCAATAAAATTCTGTCAATAAAATATATAAATTATTATTTAAATTTTTCCATTGTTCGCCACCGAGCGAAAAGGGCGTGCCGACAATATGATGGCAGGGCGAAAGAGAAGCGGCCACATTTATTAGCACTCGCACAGCAAGAGTGCCAATGTTTACAAAAAAGACATAGTTTGTTGTTTAACCGTTAACAATATTTGATTAAACTATAAGCAAATAACGCCGCAGAGTGTTAAAAATCTGCGAGAAGGGCGGTAAAAATGGATTTTAACAAAATGACAAAGAAAACCGTTGATGCCTTCAACGCGGCACGAGCTGATGCAAACGGGCGCGGCAACACGGTTATTGATAACTGTCACTTGCTTTTAGCGCTGCTTAACGACGGGGACGGGCTTATACCCGATATGCTTGCGTCTATGGGGCACGACCTTGATGCTATGCGTCAGGATGCCGAGAGCTTGGTTGACAGCCTTGCGCGTGTCAGCGGGGCGAAGTCGGGAAGCGCGAGAATTAACGCGAGCCTTGAGAGCACCTTTGCGCGCGCTGACAAGGAAAGAGAAAAGATGGGGGATAGCTATCTTTCCGTCGAGCATCTTTTTCTTGCGTTGCTTGACGGCGCGGATGCTGCTACGAATAAAATTTTAAAGAAGCACTCGGTGACGCGCGGCGCGTTTTTGACAAGGCTCAAAGAGGTCAGGGGAAACACGAGAGTTACCTCTGACACACCCGAGGGCACCTATGATGCGCTGAAAAAATACGGTCAGGACCTCGTCCTGCTTGCGAAAGAGCATAAGCTCGACCCCGTAATAGGACGCGACGAGGAAATCAGGAACGTTATCAGGATACTTTCAAGAAAGACGAAGAACAACCCCTGCCTTATAGGCGAGCCCGGCGTAGGTAAGACGGCGATAGCCGAGGGGCTTGCACAGAGAATAGTAAAGGGCGACGTGCCTGACAATCTTAAAGAGCGCACGGTGTTCTCGCTCGATATGGGCGCGCTTATCGCAGGCGCAAAGTTCCGCGGTGAGTTTGAGGAACGCCTTAAAGCCGTGCTTGACGAAATAAAGGGCGCTGACGGAAAAATCATCCTCTTTATTGACGAGATACACACGATTGTGGGCGCAGGTAAGGGCGAGGGCGCTATGGATGCGGGAAATCTTCTTAAGCCTATGCTGGCAAGAGGCGAGCTTCATTGTATCGGTGCGACCACGCTCAACGAGTACCGCGAGAATATTGAGAAGGATTCGGCGCTCGAGCGCAGATTCCAGCCCGTTCTCGTTGACGAGCCTACCGTGGCGGATACGATTACTATTCTTCGCGGTCTGAAGGAACGCTATGAGGTGTTCCACGGTGTCAGCATTCACGACTCTGCGCTCGTCAGCGCGGCAACCCTTTCGGCAAGATATATACAGGACAGATTTCTTCCCGACAAGGCGATAGACCTCGTTGACGAGGCCTGCGCTCTCATCAAAACCGAGATGAACTCTATGCCGACCGAGATGGACGAAATATCGAGAAAAATAATGCAGCTCGAGATAGAAGAGGCGGCACTTAAGAAGGAAAAGGACACGCTTTCGCAAAAGAGGCTTGAAGCGGTGAGGGATGAGGCGGAAACGCTTCGTCACACCTTTGCCGCTATGAAGGCGAAGTGGGAAAGTGAGAAGATGAGCATCGGTGAGGTGCAGAGGCTTCGCGAGGAAATAGAGAGCGTTGGTGCTGACATTGAGCGCGCAGAGGCAGAGTACGACCTCACGCGTGCGGCAGAGCTTAAATACGGCAGACTTCCCGAGCTGAAGAAAAGACTTGCCGAGGCGGAAAAGCGCGACGCAGGCGGCGCGCAGAGCACTCTGCTTCGCGACTCGGTGAGTGAGGAAGAGATTGCTAAAATAGTCGCAAGATGGACGGGCATCCCCGTGTTCAAGCTTATGGAAGGCGAGAGGGAAAAGCTTCTTCATCTTGACGATGCGCTTCACGAGCGCGTTATAGGTCAGAACGAGGCGGTGACGAAGGTTGCCGACGCAATTATCCGTTCACGCGCAGGAATACGGGATATGAACCGTCCGATAGGCTCGTTTATGTTTTTAGGTCCTACGGGCGTCGGTAAAACCGAGCTTGCGAAAACGCTCGCACGCGCGCTGTTTGACGATGAGAAGAATATGGTCAGAATAGATATGTCCGAGTATATGGAAAAGTATTCCGTATCAAGACTTATCGGTGCCCCTCCCGGCTACATCGGCTACGACGAGGGCGGTCAGCTGACCGAGGCGGTAAGACGCAAGCAGTACAGCGTCGTGCTCTTCGACGAGATAGAGAAGGCGCACCCCGACGTGTGGAGTGTTCTGCTTCAGGTGCTTGACGACGGCAGAATAACCGACAGCCACGGAAGAACGGTCGACTTTAAAAATACGGTTATCATTATGACATCAAACCTCGGCTCGTCAGCAATTCTTGACGGAATAGAGAACGGCGAGATAACCGAGGGGGCAAGAGCGCAGGTTGACGAGCTTCTGAAGCGCTCGTTCCGCCCTGAATTTTTAAACCGCCTTGACGATATAATCTTCTTTAAGCCGCTCGACAGAGAGAACCTTAAGTCGATAGTAGGGCTGACGCTTGACGCGCTCTCGGCAAGGCTTTGTGAAAAGCGTCTCTCGCTTAAGGTCAGCGATGCGGCGGTAGGTTATATTATTGACTCGTCCTACGATGCGGCGTATGGTGCAAGACCTATGAAGCGCTTTATCGCATCTCAGCTTGAAACGCGTATAGCTAAGCTTATAATCGCAAGTGATATTGGCGAGGATAGCGTGGTTGAGGTCGATTACGACGAAAAGCGTGGACTTGTCGCAAGTATTAAATAGCGCAATATGTAAACAACTAACGGCAAAAGGCTTAACATTTGGTGAAAATCAGATGTTAAGCCTTTTGTGTTTTATAGTATATAATCAAAGATTACCGAGAAAGAAATCGGTGGCGTTTGCGCCTGCGATTTTCCTTACGGTGTCCTCGGGGTAGTGGCGAAGAAGGCGGTTTACCACCTTGTCGTGGATGCTCTCGCTCTCGTCAATTCCGACAGGGTAATGCCCGTCCGTGCCGTCTATGTCAAAGCCGAAGGCGAGCGCGCGGTCACCGAGCTTATCAAGAGCGAAATCAATATGACGGAATATATCGTCAATTTCTGCGCTGCCTTGCGCCTTTAAGTATTCGGGGTAGAGATTAAGACCGATAATACCAGAACGGCTGACAATTTCCCTTGCCATAGAAAGCGTCAGGTTTCGGGGACTGTTACATACCTCTCTGAAATTTGAGTGGGTTGCTATTATCGGCATAGGTGTTGCATCAAGCGTATCGTAAAAGGCTCGGTCTGACATATGCGATACGTCAACCGTAATGCCGAGCTCAGAGCACCGCCTGACAAGGCGCTTGCCCTCGTCGGTAAGTCCTGCACCGTCAGGGTCGAAGCAGCTTGAGCCAAGCTCATTCGTATCCCATATCGGGCCGAGCACCCGAAGCCCTGCGCGGCAGAGCGTAAACAGCTCGTCACTGTCGGCAAAGAGTCCACCGCCGCCCTCAACCGAAAAGACCGAGGCTTTGCTTTTGTCGTCGATAGCCTCGCAAAGCTCGCGCGAGTCGGTTACGCGGCAGATGCCGAGTCTGTCGGTTTCGTAAAAATATACGTTTGCATATTTTAACAGCTCGCGCCGTCTTTCCTCGGGTGAGCGACCGCCGAAGGGCACGAATGCGGCAAACAGCTGAAGCTGTCCTCGCTTTTTGGATAGGTTATATTCGCTGACGAGCCCGCGCTCGGCACAAACCATAGTCAAGCTGTCGTTATGCAGGTCTGCAAGATACATAATGCACCCCCGAAAAATTCATATACCAAGTATATAACAAATATGCGCCCGTGTCAATTATTATGAAAAAATACTTGACAAATAATTAAAATATATATATAATTAGGTCAAAGGATGCAGGACTTATATTTCCGTGGCGGTGCTTGTCACGGATTTTTTAGTATAAAGGAGATTGTACAATGGATGCACAGAACAAAAAGATACTCACACTTCTTGAGAAGTGTGCCCGTATGCCCTCGCGCGATATCGCGGCGGTTGTAGGAATTGACGAGAGCGAGGTTGACGCAAGAATTGCCGAGCTTGAAAGTCAGGGCGTTATCAGAGGCTATAAGGGCGTTATTGCGTGGGAAAAGCTTGATAGCACGAGCGTCAGCGCGATGATAGAGCTTAAGGTCACCCCCAAGGCCGAGTACGGCTTTGAAGAGGTTGCGGCAAAGATTGCATCATATTCCGAGGTTGAAACCGTGTATCTCGTATCCGGCGCGTACGATCTTCACGTGGTTGTAACGGGCAGAACCTTCCAAGAGGTGTGCAACTTTGTTTCGCGCGAGCTTGCCGTAATCGACTCGGTAACATCGACGGGCACGCTGTTCGTAATGAGAAGATACAAAGAGCTTGACGTAAATCTTGTTGACGGCGGTGACGACGGAAGGGGCAAAATATTCATATGATAGATTATACCAAGGTTTTATCGGACACAGTATCTCACATAAAACCGTCGGGAATAAGAAAGTTTTTCGATATTGCAAACACTATGAAGGACGTAATATCACTCGGTGTCGGTGAGCCTGATTTCAGAACACCGTGGCAGGTCAGAAGCGCGGCTATCCGCACGCTTGAGCTTGGTGCAACGAGGTACACCTCTAACCGCGGTCTTGAGGCGCTTCGCGAAGAGCTTTCGCGCTACGTGCTTCGCAAGTACGGCGTTTCTTATTCGGATAAGGACGAGATACTCGTTACCGTCGGCGGAAGCGAGGCGATAGACGCGGCAATCCGCGCAATTACCAACCCCGGCGACGAGATAATTATTCCACAGCCGTCCTACGTTTGCTACGAGCCTATGGTAAGGCTTGCCGGCGGTGTTCCCGTCATTATTAATACGCGTGCGGAAAACGATTTCAAGCTTACCGCCGAAGAGCTTTCCTCTCATATCACGGATAAGACGAAGGCGCTTATACTTCCTTACCCCTGCAACCCCACGGGCGCTATTATGGAAAAAGAGGACATTGAGGCGCTTGCCGAGGTGCTTGACGGCACTGACATCGTCGTTATATCCGACGAGATATACGCAGAGCTTACCTTTGGCGGAAAAAGGCACGTAAGCGTGCCGTCGGTCGGAAGCCTTGCCGAACGCACCGTGCTTATCAACGGCTTTTCAAAGACCTTTGCTATGACGGGCTGGCGACTTGGCTATGCCTGCGGTCCGCGCGAGATAATTGCTCAGATAACTAAAATTCATCAGTTCGCTATAATGTGCGCGCCCACTATATCCCAGCACGCCGCGATAGAGGCTCTTCGCGGATGTGACGAGGCAGTTGAGCGTATGCGCGAGGAATATGACGACAGAAGAAAGATTATAGTCAGCGGCTTTAACCGCCTTGGTCTTGAATGCCGTGAGCCGAAGGGCGCGTTTTACGCCTTCCCCTCGATAAAGTCCACGGGAATGACGAGCGAGGAATTTTGCGAGAGACTGCTTTATTCAAAGCGCGTTGCAATAGTCCCCGGCACAGCATTCGGTGAGAGTGGCGAGGGCTTTGTGCGAGCATCCTACTGCTACTCAACCCAGCATATAACCGAGGCTCTTCGCAGAATTGGCGAATTTCTTGAAGAAATAAAAAAATAACAAAAGCCAATTGGCGCATCTGCTACACCGCAGGTGCGCTATTTTTGTTTACACCATAGGTGTAATATACCCACGGGCGCCGGCGCAAAAATATTATTTTTTTCTTGTATCATTTTTTGATACATATCGGACGGTTTCATTGACGGCTGTGATGCCTTTGCCTTATAATTTACCTAAAGTGTAAAAGAAAGGAAGTTAAAGTAATGAAAGTAGGCGCTTTTTTTGACAAGCTTGCCTTGGCCTTCTGCTCGGCAGGCGGCGTGCTTTACGACGTTGCCACGGGTCTTGCCGCTGAGGTCATATCCGAGCCCATTGAGGAATTCGGCAAGTCGATTGGCAAGAGGATACGCACTCATATTCAGTCGAAGCCTGCCTTTGGCGAGGCGAAGCGGATTATAGAGGCTCTTGTTTCGAGAATGGGCGCAGACGGTGAGAAATTCCTCGACCAGCTTCTTCGCGAGCTTCGGAGCGAGGGCGCTGTCCGTATGCAGGCAAGGGGCATTAATGCCAAGGTGCTTAACGATATGTTTTTGCGCTCGCTCGACTTTAACGAGCAGATGCTTCTCAGCCTTGAATGTGTGCAATCTCTGCCCAAAATTGATAAGGATGCCGTACTGCTCGCCTTTGCAAGGCTTCATCAGGTGTACGTCGAGTTTTACAGAGATACTCTTGAGGCTGACCAGCTTGCGTTTATGCAGGCGCTCGCGGCGCGCGTGGACAATGTAGTCGGTGCGCGTTTTTGTAGCGCGGAAAAGCATCTTCGCGAGTATTTTGAGTCGCTTTTCGTGCAGGACTCTCGCGGTGAGGAATATCTTGAATGTCCTATCTGCGGATGCACAGACAGACACCTTCTTCCTGACGGATGGGTACAATGCGCGGCAAACCACGCGCACAAATATCCTAGGTACAACAAAAGGCTTGGCTCACAAGGTCGCGCGCTCGGCGGTGCGCTTGAGGTTAAGCTTGGTGTAATCAAGGAAGCGCTCTTCCGTATTGAGGAAAAGCTTGAGCAGACCGCGCGCGACGTCGGTATCATCCGCGGCGAGGTAAAGGATATTGGCAAAAAGCTTGATATAATCCTTGAATATTTCAGCAAAAGAAGCATTGTGACGGATGCAGATGAGGTATATCAGCGGTGCGAGATGCTTATCACTCTTATCGCAGGCGAGGGCGAGTTCAGGCGCGTCACACTGCGTGAGCTTGACGAGAAGAACGAGGCTCTGCCCGCCGTGCTTTCAAGCATGAGGCGCGAGCTTTCGCCGCCCCAGATAAAAAGCTTCAGAATAAGATGGGCTGACGCCTATAACAAGGCGGTAGAGCACTTCGAGCTTTGCGAGAGGGAAAAAAAGAGAAAAATACGCATAGCGGCTCTTATAATCCTTGCGGCTTTGCTCGTGACCCTTGCAGTAAGCCTTGCGGTGACTATGCTTTCGGGCGCGCGCCTTACCGATGAGGTAAGCGGCATTACCGTAAGCGTTGGCGTTAAGGACAAGGACAAGGCTCTCACCGTCACCGAGGCAGGCATCAAGGATTATGCGCTTTGGTCGATAGCAGAGCAGTTTGGCGTAGCGAGCAAGGATATGCTCGATACCCGAGCTCTTGATATCAGCCTTGCGTCAAAGGATGGCGTGGCAGGCCCCCTTGGCAAAATCACCGTTTCAATACCCCTGACGGCAGGCGAGCTTTGCTCAAAGGAAAATATCAAGGTCTTTCATCAGGGTGTAAGCGGCGTCGAGCAGATGCAAAGCGCGAGGGTAGTCGGGGATAGCGTTGTGTTTTCCACCGACCATCTCTCGGTTTATATCGTGGCCGTCGTTCCCTATACGGTAGAGTTTTCGGTCTTGGGCGAGGTCGTTTTTTCCGAGTCGAGGCTTCACGGAAGCCATATGAGCGTGCCTGCGACAGAGCGCGAGGGGTATCGCTTTCTTGGATGGACATCGAGCGATGAGGGGGATGAGAGCATTACGATTCCCCCCGAGGTAAAAGAGCTGTTCGTAACCGAGAGCGTGCGCTACGAGGCGATGCTTGCGCCCGAGAGCTATCTTGTTGATATAATAGTAAACGGTGACCGCGCCACCTCGGTGTCTGTAAATCTCACCTACGGTGAGCAGTATGCTCTTCCTGATGATGCTCTTGCAAAAACAGGCTACACCGTAAAGAGCATCACACTCGCAGGGCAAAGGATACCCGAGTGCGGTGTGTGGATGACCGATATTGATACGCTTGCCGAGGGGGAACGCTATATTGCGATTTGTGCCGAGCCGAACTCTTACAGAGTAGAGCTTGATGCAAATATCCCCTCGGGCGCAGAGATAGTATCAGGCGATATGCCCACAGCCCTTGACTGTGTGTACGGCGAGAGGTACGCGCTTTGCAAAAATAATCTGACCTTAAAGAATTATACCTTCCTTGGCTGGGGGGCGGATAAGAGCAAATCAGAGGTAGTCACCTCTGACGGCGGCGCGATTTTCAACCTTACCGCAAAGCAGGGTGATACAGTAACCCTTTATGCCGTATGGCGCTCGGATGAGTACAAAATAAAATTCGATAAAAACAAGCCCTCGGCGGCAAGCCGCGAGCCCTCGGGCGTAATGCAGGATATGCTTATGGTAAGGGGTGGCGAGGCTGCCTGCCTTAACGAAAACGCATACTCGCTCGTCGGTTGGACATTCCTTGGTTGGGGAACAAGCCCTGACAGTGGGGTTGCCTACACCGACGGCGTCGCGGTAAAAAATATTGCATCAGGGTGTGAGGTGACGCTTTACGCAGTCTGGTCGCCCGTGCGCTATACGGTGATTTATTCTGCCTCGGGCGGTGTCGGCAGCGATACTATGGTAACCGACCTTCGCTACGACCACGCCGTGACGGTGGAGGCAAATTCCTCTGCTACAAAGGAAGGACATACGCTCGTTGGCTATACGCGCGGCGGTGAGGTATATAAGATAGGCAAAAGCTATCTTAATCTTATCACCGAGTCGGATATTGAGGCGAGCGGTGGCGGCACAGTTACAGTTTGTCTTGAACCCGTGTGGCAGAAAAACACCTACACAGTTTCCTTCGTTACCGACGGCGTCACCGAAATGGCGAGCATCAGCTACGAGTACGGAAGCCCCACCGAGCTTCCCCTGACACCCGTCAGGGACGGCTACGACTTTGTCGCGTGGAAATACAGCGTGCCCGATTTCGCCCTCGGTGCGCCTATGGTGGCAAGCGATGTCGTTGCCTATGCGAAATGGAACTGCAAAAGCGTAAGGTACGATTCGGGTGACGGGGGCACGAATTATAGAATTGAGGCGTCGGATAAGCTCAGCATCGTGCTTGACTTGATAGACATCAGCGAGCTTTCGACATTCTTCAACCAGAGCTATACCGTGACCTTTAATATCGAGCTTTGTATGCGCGAGATTAACGCAGGCTATCAAGAGGTGTTCCTTCTTAACGAGCCCTCGCACACTCAGCGCGCGTATAAGGTTATCGAGTACGGCGGCTCAGGAAATGCCTGCACCGAGTGGGGTGTTGTAAGATTTACCTTTGAGCTTAACGGCAGCGACTGCACCGACGTTATGTGCCTTCGCTTCGGTGCTTACGGAAACTTCAGCGACGATTGGTACAGACGCTGGGTACGCGCTACTGTAACCGTTATAAAAAAGTAATCTTAAGTTGTCCTTATTAATAATTTAAGCAAGCATATCCATGTTCAGATGCTCATGGGTGTGCTTGCTTTTTTAGAAATTAAAATTTACTGATTTTCACTTAGATTTTTTATGATTGCTTGGAGTATTCAATAGCGAAATCTGTTCCAACCCATACTTTTATCCCTTTAATTCCGACTGTTAGCTTGTTCAATTCTTTTAACTGTTTTTTATAATCATCTATTTTATTTTGCGTATCCTCGCGTTCGTTCCTACTAAACTCACTTGCAAATTCATCCAAGGCATATTCTAACCAGTTTATTTGACTTTGGATTTTCTTTGTTTGATATTCTTTGTCGTCGCGGTATGTTTTATAGTAGAGCTCTGCTGCTTCCTTAGTTTTAAATTCTATAATCATTATATTTTCGCTCTTTTTTGACGCTATAAGGAATTTCTTTGCACCAGGCAATTCGCATTCATCGTCATAATAAAGCTGCGTTTCAAAATCGCAGTTTTGAAGTTCGCGCTCAGCTTTTTTAAAATCAAGCTCAGGTGTTGGTTCTGCAGAACAGGAAAAAAGACAGGTAAAGCATCCTAAAATTAGTGCTATTGCTATAGTAAACAGTAATATTTTTTTCATAATTTATCCTCTCTATATTTTTTCAAACAATGCGTGAATGTAAGTATCACTTTTTTGCATTATAAATGAGTATTGCATGCTGTTGCTGATAAGTTCATCGGAATAATCATCGTACCACCCCAGGAATCTATATCCTTCTTTAACGGTAGCTGTAAGTGTTACTGTTTTGCCTGCGGAAACCTTGATATCATCAAACTCGGTAATTGTTCCAGCTGGAGAGGAAGAGCCGTTTGTGCACTCCTTGTGAGTCGAGAGAGTGTAATACGAGTATTTTGCATAGAAGCTCACATCTTCCTTTGGCATAATAAATTCGTATTCCAAATCTGATGTGAGCAAAACATTGTCATAATCGGAATACCAACCTTCAAACGTATAACCATCCTTTACAGTAGCCGAAAGCGTTACCGTTTTTCCTGCGGAAATTTTTGTACCATCATATTCGCTAATAGTTCCGGCAGAAGAGGAATATGAACCGTATGCTTCTGTAGTGAGAGTGTAATACGAATATTTTGCATAGAATTTTACATCTTCCTTTGGCATAATAAATTCGTATTCGAAATCCGATGTAAGCAAAACATCGTCATAATAGGAATACCAACCGTCAAAATTATAACCATCCTTCACAGTAGCCGTAAGCGTTACCGTTTTTCCTGCGGAAATTTTTGTATCATCGTGTTCGCTAATTGTACCGATGACAGAGTGCAAGTCCAAGCCACCGCGACAAATTGCTTCGGTTGTAAGAGTGTGATACGAGTATTCTGCTGTGATAGTTACGTCCTCTTTGGGCATAGTGAAGGAGTAAGACAATTCGCTGCACATAAGGGTACTGTCGGAATACCAACCGTCAAATGTATAACCATCCTTAACGGTGGCCGTAAGTGTTACTGTTTTGCCTGCGGAAATTTTTTTATCATTGTATTGGCTGATAGTACCAATAGCTGAGTTGATTTTTGATGAGTACAAATAACCATTAGCTGTAAGAGTATAACTGCTGTATTTTGCTGTAACGACTACATTGTCCTTGGGCATATTGAAGGAATATTCCAAGCTGCTTCCTACTTTAGAGTCGTATATATACCATCCTTCAAAGTTATATCCGTCATTAACAGTCGCTGTTAAGGTAACCTGTGTGTTATAGGATACTCTCTCAGCGTTTTTAATACTATACGAGCCAGCCAATCCATTATCGTTCGAAAAACATTGTGTGGTGACCGTATAACTGCTGAACTTTGCTTGTATAGTTGTATTCTCTGCCTTCATAACAAACGCATAGTCAGGTGATTCACTAATAAGCGTCTGTCCGATATACCAACCGTCAAAGTTGTAACCTGCATTCGCGGATGCGGCGAGGGATACGGTTTCACCGACGGAAATTTTTTCTGACTTTTTCTCGTCAAATTTGCCCGCCAATCCATAATTGGAAGAGCTTGAATAGACAGTTAATGTATAATAATTGTATCGCGCCTCTATGGTAACGTCTGTTTCTTTCATTTCAAATATGTAATTTTTTTCTTTACTTATGCAGGTGTTTTTAATATACCAACCAACAAAATTATAACCCGGATTATTAGTAGCTGTTAGAGTCACTTTTTGCCCTGGTCTAATTTTCTCTTCATTTAGTTTGGTATAAGTGCCTGCTAATCCATTGTCGTCGGTTGAAGATAAAGTTGTTAGTGTACAATGGTCGAATCGCGCCTCAATCGTAGTGTCTTTAGATTTCATAACGTGCGTGTATTCAAGGAATATACTTACTCGCTCGTTTTCGATATACCATCCTTTAAAAGTATAACCGGATTTTACTGTTGCTGTGAGTTTTATTAATTCGCCTGCAGACGCCTTTTTATTAATTGCAGTATATGTTCCGGCATTTCCAAAATCGTCCGAGTTGCTAAATGTTTTTAATGTATAGCCATTTTCCTTGTTATTATTTTTATCAAGCGTTTCATCATCTTCGTTGTTCGCTTCATCATCTTCGTCACTATAATCAGGATAATAATCGTCGTCCTCATTATATTCTTTGCTGCATGACAAAACGAAAAAACAAGCCGTTATAAGTAATAATATTAATAAAGAGATTTTTTTCATACTATTTCTTCCTTTCAGTGTTGTAATTTATTGATGGTCGTATTATTAGTTAGTTCATTGTTGTTGTCCCCCAAAAAAACAAAAGTGCGACAACCGAAGTTGTCGCACAAAAAATACAACACTCCAATTGTCCCCAAACAAAATTACAAGCCACACCTCAAAAGAGGATGCAGAAAGGGAGCGTGTACTTTTATCATGAATAAAAATACACCCTCTGATGCGTGTGGCTATTGAATTTTGTTTGGCACATCAATTTTATCACAACTAGGACACAAAATCAATAGATGCAATAAAAAAAGTCGTGATGAAAATATTCAATCAAAAAGGGGATGTTGCATTTTTCTGCAATATCCCCTTTGATAATATCTAAAGATTTTAGGACGTGTAGGTGTTCTCTTTTAGTGGAGGGTAAGTTATGGTAAAAAACAACTAAATTACAACCTGACCGTTTATTTCGAGAACGAAGCGAAGCGAGAGCTTGTCTGCCGCCTTTTTGCACAGCAGCATACGCGCAAGGAATATCTCAAAGTAGCTCATAATCGAGCTGATTTTCGTGTCTATGGTGAGCGAGAGAAGAATTGACCTCTTATCGTCTGTAAAGGTAAGGCTTGCGTTCTCTACGGAATAGTTTACTCGGTCGTGTATGTCAAAGGTGGATGCGTCGGAATTTCTTACTCGCGAGCGTCTTACGTCGGTTTTGTCGGCTAAAATCAGCGCCGCCGCAACTGCGTTTACGGGTACGCCGTTGCCCTCGTCGTGGTTGCCTATTGCAGTAACTATCGTCGCAATATCGCGTGCGTCCATACCGAGCTTATCAAGAATACGGAAAGCCATAATTGCGCCCGACTGCGAGTGGTCAACTCGGTTAACAACGTTTCCTATATCGTGAAGATAACCTGCGATTTTGGCAAGCTCAACTGTGTGCTCATCGTAGCCGAGCCCCTTTAAAATATACTCGCATCTGCTTGCGACCGCACCCACGTGGGCAAACGCGTGCTCTGTAAATCCGAGCGCGAGAAGCGACTTGTCAGCTTCCTTTATATAGGTTTTTATTTCCTCGTTATTTCTTATATCATCAAATGTTATCATAGGCCTATCCTTTCTTGCTTGCAGTTTTATTATAGTCGAAACGGAAGGCTTTTTCAATAGCTTTTATAATTTTGTGTTGTCAGGCGAAGTTGACAATGCCTTTTGCATATGCTAAAATTATATAAAGAGAGGTGATATGCTATGGATATGTTTATGGAATATCTTCGTGATTTTAATATCGTAACTATAATTATAAGGCTATCTCTCGCCGCTCTGCTTGGCGGTGTGATAGGACTTGAACGCGGTAGGCAACGAAGGGCGGCAGGACTTCGCACGCACATTCTCGTTTGTCTTGGCGCGGCGCTTACGGCTACGGTCGGATTTTTTGCAAAAGAGGTGCTGTTAATCGAGGGCATTGACCCGCTTCGCGTGTCCGCGCAGGTTATATCGGGCATAGGCTTTCTTGGTGTTGGCACGATACTGCTTAAAGGACGCTTTCAGATTACGGGACTTACCACCGCCGCAGGACTTTGGGTTACCGCCGCTATCGGCATAGCGCTTGGCGCCGGCTTTTACGAGGGCGCGCTCGTTGCCTTTGCGGTGTCGGTGGTTACGGTTATTCTGCTTCACAAGATAGAGCGCACGATAAACGACCATCACTCGTCGTTCGGCGTTTATATTGAAATCCGCTCGGATGAGCATATTAGTGAGTGCCTTGCTGTTCTTAAAGAAAAATACAACGCGCACGACCTTCAGGTAACGCTTCCGAGAAGCGGTATTGCAGGCAACGTCGGCATTGAGGCAAGCATGGCGTCAAGACGCGGCTTTACAGCAAGCCTTGAAGAAACGCTTGACTACTTCTCAAAGCTGAGCTTTGTAGTTTACACTATTGAGTCGATTTAAAAGCAAAGAAAAGGGCTATCCCGAATGCAAAGTCATTTGGGATAGCTCTTGAATTATATATGCGAGGTCCTGTGACATTGGTTATGGTTAAAAATCAGAAAATCTTATCAAGCTGCCTTGTGAGGTTGAGCGCGTAGGTTGTGAAGCCGAGGCCGTTGGGGTGAAGATAGGTGTCAGCGAAGAAGTCGGGAAGCGGCGGCACTAAATCAAGTCCTGAAATGACCTCAAAGCCGCGAAGCCTTGCCTCGTTTTCTATCATAGCTCTGCGCTCGTCAAACCACTCGCCTATGGGTGAGAGGTCCTCCGTTGCGCGGAAGATGGGGGATATAACGATTATCTTGCAGTCGGGGTAGCCTTCCTTGATAAGGTCCATATATCCCGTAACCTGACGCACCATCTCGTCGCGGTTGCCGCGGTAGCGCATAGAGTCGTTAGTGCCGTAGGCGAGGATTACCGTGTCAGGCTCAAAGCTCGGTTTATCAAAGGTGGTGGTGTGATAGAATGCGCCGCCGATGCCGTTTATAAGCGTTTCGGCATTGTAGTGAAGCGTGGTCTGCCACGCATAAGACAAAGTGTCAAACTTTGTGTTGTGTCCTTGCGTTATAGAGTCACCGATAAAGAGGATTTTGCGCGAGTAGGTATGAGGGGTAAGCGTTGAGCCGTCATCAAGTTCAACCGAGTCAAGCGCGCCCTGCGAGTGTGAGGGAAGCACGAGGGTAACGCGTACCTCGTCAGCCTCTCGTCCGTTGGACTCGCAAAGGGGTAGGGAAAACTCGCGGCACTCGTCATTTGGGGTAAAGCGCGCGCGAAGAAGTCCGTTTACAAGCACCTCGAATTTAGCGCCACCTGCTACGGTGAAGCGAAGGCTCTTTGAATTTGTGTGAAAGTCAAGCCTGATGCCCGTGGTTGTAAGAGAGCGCGTGCCAAGCACCTCGCTTAAAGCATACCAAGCCTTCGTCTGTTTTTCGGTGCATTTGAAAAAGCGCACCGTGCCACCGTCAAGTCTTATGTCGTGCGCGCCAAAGGTGACGCTCTTAATCTGTTCAAAAGAAAGCTTCATATAATCCTCATTCCGTCGCAGCCTGCGACTAAATAATTATTTTGTTTGTATAATGTCTTGCGTGAGAAATGCAAGATAAATAACTTGCGAAAAACCTGATATTATATGTATTATGTAAATAAATATTGTCAGATGTGTTATTTTTTCAATTCGTTAATAGAGAGTGTTGCAACCCTTGCGGCTCTTGAACAAGCCTCGGATGAATATTGCTCAAAGGATACGGCATCGTGCTTGTCGTTTTCGTGCCGTACTGCGTACGCCACGAAATATTTTGCTTTTAAATTAATTATAGCATCTGAAAATAAAAAGTGCAACGGTTTTTTGCTTTTTAATTACTATGTCACCTGATTTTTGAATGGCGAATATTTGCCCTTGCTCATAGAATAGGAATAGTAAATCCAAAGAAGAGGTGATATTAATGAAATTCAGCTTTCGAAAGAGGCGTCTTTACGATAGCGCCCCCGTAATGAATACGGATATCAGCGGCGGTGTGAGTGGCGGCGGATGCTCGTCCGGCAATTCGCAGGGTGAGCTTATGGACAGAGGAAACGAGCCCGTAGTGCTCAACCTCTCGCACCTTTGTATGCAAAACGAAAAGCGGCTTCGCGTGCTGTGGACGGGCGAGAATATGCAGCTTGGAATTATGTCAATTCCGCACGGCGGTGAAATCGGACTTGAGGTACACGACGGCAACGACCAGCTGTTACTTATTGAGGATGGCGTGTGCGAGGTGTATATGGGCAACGCGCCCGACCGCCTTACTATGCGTGCCGTGGTTGACGCAGGGTGTGGGGTGATTGTCCCCGCAGGTACCTATCATAACCTGAAAAATGCAGGACGGGGCGCGCTTCGTCTTGTCACCGTTTACGCGCCAAAGGAACATCCGTACGGCACGGTTAAGGATTGACAAAAAAGCAAGAGTGAGGGGCTGTCACATTTGGTAAGACCGAAAAAGCCAAAAACGAGGCAAAGGGGTTGTCACAAATTTGACAGCCCCTTTGCTTTTTGCGTTATACCAAGGCTTACCCAAAGAAGCTTGATATAAATATTTCAAATCCTATCGCGATAAGAATAATGCCGCCGAGCATAGCTGCGCCACCGGCAAGCCTCGTGCCGAATTTCTTTCCGAGATATACGCCCGCAATACAGATAACGAATGTCGCGGCAGCTATTGTTGCTGCCGTGATAAGCGCCTCCGGCGCGGTAAGCTCTGCAATATCAAAGCCAACCGAAAGGGCGTCTATCGAGGTTGCTATTCCCTGAAGCACAAGCGCACCGAGCGTCAGCGACACAGAGCCGTCGCATCCGTCGTTTTCTGCCTCGCCATCGGCAAGTGCCTTCTTTTCTGCGTTTTCCTTAATCGAGTCCAAAATCATCTTGCCGCCGATAAGGCAAAGAAGCACGAGGGCGATATAGGGAATTGCTACCTTGAATGCCGAGAAGTATTCAAGTGCCGTGTGTATAAGAAACCAGCCGATAAGCGGCATTGCCGCCTGAAAGAATGAGAAAACGCCTGCTATAGTAAGCGCCTTTCTTCTGCACATATTGGTATCGTGAAGTCCGTTTGCGAGGGAAACGGAAAATGCGTCCATCGCAAGCGCGATACCGAATAGCAGTCCTTTGATTATAAGTGACGGTAAATTCATATTTTTTCCTTTTTATATTTTTCTATATATATTCGCGAATAAGGCTGTTTATAACCTCTGACGTAATGATAAGACCTGCCGCAGAGGGAACGAAGGATATGCTTGCGGGTGCTCGCTTGCCGTCTGCCTTGCTCTGCTCACCGTTAAATACGGGCGTGCGCGGAAGCTCGTCAGAATAAAGCACGCGAAGCGATTTTACACCGCGACGCTTAAGCTCGCTTCTCATAGCGCGCGCGAGTGGACATACTCTCGTCTTATAAATATCGGTAAGAGTAAATTTGGTAGGGTCAAGCTTGTTGCCCGTGCCCATAGAGGAAATCAGTGGTATTTCATTTTTCTCACAAAATACCGCAAGCTCAATTTTAACGGCTGTGGTGTCTATCGCGTCGATGACATAGTCGTAGGTGTTGAGTGCGAGCGTGTATATAGATTCTGCGGTGAGGTGGGTGCTTAAAACCTCAACCTTGCAAAGAGGGTTTATATCAAGTATTCTATCCCTTGCGACCTCGACCTTTAGCCTGCCGACGGTGGAATGCAGGGCGTAAAGCTGTCGGTTGATGTTGGATACGCTTACTGTGTCGGAGTCGATAAGGGTAAGGCTTCCTATACCGCATCGCGCAAGCGCCTCTGCGACAAAGCTTCCTACACCGCCCACGCCAAGCACGAGCACGCGCGCTTTGTTTAATCTGTCAAGCGCATCTGTTCCGATAAGCCCCGCGGTTCTTATATCTTGTTCTTTTACGTTCATAAAACCTCGTTTTGTAAATAACGATAGTCAAAAATGCTTAAATCTCGCCGCGAGTTATAGACTTAACTAAATTGAAATCATCGTCAACTATGATAAACTCTGCGTCGTATCCGACCTCGATTTTACCCTTGTTAAGGCCCATAAGACGAGCGGGGTTTTCGCTTGCCATTTTCACCGCGCTCTCGGGTGAGAAGCCGAACTCTATCATCTTTTTCACGCACTCAAAAAGCGTTGAGGTCGAGCCTGCAAGATTTCCGCCCTCGGTCCTTGCATAGCCCTCGGTAACGGTGATGCTCTGTCCGCCAAATTCGTACTCGCCATCACCAAGACCTGTTGCGCGCATACTGTCACTGATGATGATTATACGGTCCTCGCCCATAATCTTCGTGAGCATACGCACGGCAGAGGGATGAATGTGCTTGCCGTCGGTTATAAGCTGACAGTAAACGCCCTCGGTATCGCTTGCCGCACCGATAGGTCCGGGATCTCTGTGGTGAATACCGCGCATCGCGTTGAAGGTGTGGGTAAGACATTTCGCGCCTGCGCGCATAGCGCCCATAGCGGTATCATAGTCGGTGTCGGTGTGACCGATGCAAACGACCGCAGGGCAGTTTTCAATAAACACACGGCTTCCCGGAAGCTCGGGTGCTATCGTCACGAGCTTGATATTATTGCACGACGAGAGCAGGTCAAGACTCGGCTTTGTGATAAAGTCGGCATTCTGCGCGCCCTTATATTTAGGATGGATGAACGGCCCTTCCATATGGAAGCCGAGCACGTTTGCGCCCGATACTGACGAAATATCCACCTGCGTTGCGCGGATAATAGCATCCCTTGACATAGTCATAGTGGTAGGGTACCAGCTCGTCGTTCCGTGCGCGAGCATATATTCTGACATACTGTCAAGCGTGCCTGCGTCCATCGTATCAAGGCCTATCATTCCGTGGCTGTGTATATCAATAAGCCCCGGGAAAATCCGATTTCCACCAAAGTCTGTGCCGCTGCCAAGGTTTTTGCCTATTCTCTTTATTTTTCCGTTTTCAACTTCAATATCGGTAAGTAAGCCGTAAAGCCTTACGTTTGATATAATACTCATAACGCGTGGTGTCCTTTCGGTTTGATTAATATATTGTAGCATTTTACATACCCTTTGTCAATAATAGCCTTGATTAATTATATAGCTTGTGATATAATAGTTGCACGGGCTCGCTCTCGTTGTGAGCGAGCAATAAGGCAAGGCCTTACAAATCTTTGATTTGTCGTGCAGCTATTGTCAAAAAGGCATACTGTGCTCACGCACAGTGCGGCGGTTTTATGAAAACCGCAACAGAGCACTCACCGCGTTAGTGCTCTGCCATGTCTTTTATGATATAACGAAATTTAAGGAAATTTGCAAAAATTTGACAACAGGAGTGCGTATGCTATCAAGAGTTTATTCGTCGGGCGTTGTCGGAATAGACGGCTATGAGGTTACCGTCGAGTGCAGCTCGTGGAACAGAGTTCCCAAATTCGATTTAGTAGGACTTCCCGACACGGCAGTTAAGGAAGCTAAAAACCGCGTGCAGAGCGCGTGTGAGAACAGCGGAATAAAGTTCCCCTCGCTCGATATAATGGTAAACCTCGCCCCTGCAGACGTTAAAAAAGAGGGAACTGCCTACGACCTTGCTATCGTTTTAGCGGTGCTTCAGAGCGACGGCTTTATTCCCTCAAAATACGATTTTTCGGACAAGTGTGTTCTCGGTGAGCTATCACTCTCGGGTGAGGTGCGCCCCATAAAGGGTGTTCTGCCTATGGTGTGCTCGGCAAGAGATGCAGGACGCCGCGAGGCCTTCGTTCCGCGCAAGAATGCAAGCGAGGCGGCGGTTATTGAGGGAATTACGGTTTATCCCGTTGACAGCCTTACCGCTATCATTAATCATATAAAGGGCAAAGAGCTTATTGCCCCCATACCGAGAGAAGAGTGCACCTACGACCTCTCGTGGCGCTCGGAGCTTCTCGACCTCTCTGACGTAAAGGGACAGCTTAAAGCGAAGCGCGCGCTTGAAATCGCGGCGGCAGGCGGACACAACCTGCTTATGATAGGACCGCCCGGTGCAGGCAAGTCAATGCTCGCTAAGAGGCTTCCGTCCATTCTACCCGATATGTCGCTTGACGAGGCTATTGAAACGACTAAAATCCATTCGGTTTCGGGTATGCTCGGCAAGGGTAATCTCGTTGTCGAGCGTCCGTTCCGCTCACCTCACCATACCGTAAGCCCCGTCGGCTTTGTCGGTGGTGGAAGCAATCCGAGGCCGGGCGAGATTTCCCTTTCGCACAACGGTGTCTTGTTCCTCGACGAGCTTCCCGAGTTTTCGAAGCAGATAACCGAGGCTATGCGTCAGCCGCTTGAGGACGGTGTTGTGACGGTTACACGCGCCGCCGCAAAGGTAACTTACCCTGCGAGCTTTATGCTCGTATGCGCTATGAACCCCTGCAAGTGCGGCTACTTCGGCTCAAGCGTAAGGCAATGCTCTTGCTCACCGAAGCAGATACGGAATTACCTTGATAGAATAAGCGGACCTCTGCTTGACAGAATAGATATTGAAATAGAGCTTCCTGCGGTATCCTTTGACGAGATATCGGGCAGGGGCGAGGGCGGTGAGCGCTCGCAGACGGTAAGAGAACGCGTAAACCGCGCAAGAGAGCTTGCGGCAAGGCGTCTTTCTGCCTGCGGCGCGCCCGTTGACATTCTCAACGCAAGGCTTCAGGGCGATTTGTTCAGGCGCTTCTGCACCCCTAACGAAGAGGGTGAAGAGCTGCTTCGCATTGCCTTTGAGCAAATGGGGCTTTCTGCGAGAGGGCACGACAGAATTCTTCGCGTCGCAAGAACGATAGCCGACCTTGATGGACTTGAGGTCATCGACGGTGACTGTATAGCAGAGGCAATACAGTACAGATCGCTCGACCGTAAGTATTGGGGAAGATAGGCTAAAGAGTATTTTTCCTAAAAGAACTAAAAAACACATAAATATTAAACAAGCGGCATACCCCGAGTGGGTATGCCGCTTTTCTCTTGCCCTATGGCAAGTGTGATTTTATGACTGCTGGTATGCGAGTGCAGATGCAGAGTAGGCATAGAGTGCCTTTGCAGCCGCCACAGCATCAGCATCCTGCGTGCCTGCGATATAAGCCGCGAGGTTGAAGGTCGTGCCCTGCGTTGCGGTCTGACCGTCAAAGCTTACGGTGATGTCACCTGCGACGTAGTATGCTTTAAGAGCAAGCTCTATATAGCCGACGCCGTCATACTTGCCGTCCACAACCTCAAAGCTTACAGGAACGTCAGTGCCCGTAAGGGCCTTGTAGGTGAGAGTGACCGTGCCGGTATAGCCCTCGGATAGATAGAAGCGAGCCTTTACCGTCGTGTCGAGGTTGAAGGTTGCCGCCCAAACTGCCTTGGAAAGTGCGTCGGCAGAGGGTGCTTTTGCAATCGCGCCAAAGTCAACCGAGCTTGTATCGGTAGGTGCAAAGCCCTCGTCCGTGAAGCTTGCGATAGCCGAGGTAACGCTCGAATAGCCGCTTGCGGTGGTGTAGGGTGCGCCTGCGAAGTCCATAGCCGCCTTGACATATGCGAGAACGTCAGCCATCATCTGCTTTGCCTCGTTGCTATCAGAGGTTGCGAGCACCTTGCTTGCATATGCGGGGATAGAGTAGGTGTAGGTCGCCTGCGCGGTTTTTGCAAGCGCGTCTGCACCGAGATTTACGGTGATAACCACCTTGTTTTCATCGCCTGCGTTAATTGCGCTTATGTCTTCAATATAAACTACGTAGTCGTCCTCGTAGGTTTCGGAAAGCGTGATATCCTTGCCGTTGAGCTTGATGCTGCCGTTGATGTCGCCACCCGCAACGAGCGTCTTAGGAATGAATATATTGTAGGTGAAGTTATCGTTAAGCGATATGTTGGACGAGAGGGTTACATCTACGGTAAGGTTGCAGGTGTAGGTGATATAGGTGACGTCGCCTACGGTCTGCGTCGTGGCATTGTAGCTGTAGGTGTAAACGCCATTCTTGGACGAGGGAAGCTCGAAGCCTACGGGGGGCGTTGTGTCGGACGCGTCCTTTGCAACGGTGGTCTTGCTTTCGCCAATCTCATAGGTAGCGAGCACCTGACCTGACTTAAGGGTTACGTATGCCTGATCGGGCATTTGAAGGACGTTCGTGCCGGATGCAATACCCGAGGTAGCACCTGAGGATACGATATATGCCGTACGAGTGCCCTCTGATGTGTAGCCCGTATAGGACATGTATTCGTAGTTCTTCGTGGTATCGTATGTGTAGCCGTCGCTTGCGCTGCCGTTGAACGGATCGTTTATATCACCGAATACCGTGGTGAAGCTTCCGGTAGGTGCAGGCTTTTCTGCGCTGGTCTTGCTACCCGTCCACGCATAGACGTGCTTGCCGGTTGAATCGTTGTACACGTGGTAGGTTACGGTGTTGTAATAGAAGTCGTTCTTTTTGCTGCTTGAAACACCGTAAACGTCGTGGAATGCAAGCTGGCTTTCGCCGTTTGCCATAGTCTGCTTCCAGCCGCTCTTAAGAGCCGCAGGTGCAACGCCTGCCTCGTACTCAACGCCTGATGCGTCACAGCTTGCGCTGTAGGTATTACCAACGCCAAGGATAACCTTTGATGAGGCATCCGTGCCGTCGTTAGCGGTGAGATTGAGGTTTGAGAACGAGCAGTTGGTGAATTTAGCCTCGCCGTTTGCCGAGAGATAGGTGAAGAGCGTGTTGCTCGTTCCGTTGTTCTTGGTCTGCGAGTAGAAGGTACAGCCGTCGGCAATTATTCTTGCGTTTGAGCCGTTCTCAATGTTGAGAAGCGCGCCACCACCGATAGCGGTTGTAAGCACGGTTGCCTTGTTAAGGTTGATGACCGAGCTGTTTTCAGAGCGTGACGAGAACAACCCGCGCGAGTCGAACACGTTTCTTATATACTGTCCGCCGTTTACGTTGCATTCCGCGTTGCTTGCGCTCTTGGCAACGTCGTAGAAGATTGCGGCATATACGGTAAGGTTATTGCCGCTGAAGTCCTTGTAGTCGCCGACGTTTACAACCGAGTTTGCGCTTTCAATATTGAATACTGTAAAGCCGGAGTTTGTGCTGAAGCTGTAATTCTTGTCAGTACCCTTGTTCGCGTGATCTACAGTATTTCTCGAGCGAAGCTGACCGCCGGGCTTTGAGGAATAAAGATTGAAGGTAGTGTTTTTAAGTCCGGAAAAGACATCGATCTTGGTGGTCTTTTTGAGAATGTAGCCGTTAAGGTCAAAGGAAATTTCTCTTGCCGAGTTGAAGTTAACGGCAAATGCGTTACCGCTGAGGGTGATGTTCTGCTGCATTCTTGCCGTAGCACCGTTCTGAAGTCCGCTGATGAGCCAGCCCATTTCCTGCTCGGTGTCGGCACCCGCGTAGGGAACACCGCTTGAATTAAGACCTGCGAGCAGAGAAAGCTTTGAATGTGAGTAGTAAACGGTCTTTGCCTTATCCCCAAGGGTGTAAACGTAGGCAGTCGTACCTACCTTGAAGCCCGAGGATGCGGTGGTCGTAGTCTTCCACTGGGTATCCTTGCCGTAGAAGGTTCCGTTCTTCGTATCAGCATAACCGGTAGTGGTTGAGTTAGCTATTTTGTCAGCAGAGAAAGCGGTGTCGGTTATAACAACCGTGTCGTAGCCTACCTTAACGGTTGCGTTGCCGAACAGATTGATTACGCCGCTGTTTGTCGGAACCTTGCCATAGTCTTTGTACGAAACACCCTTTGCAACCGCAACGTTTCTTGCGGGGGTGTAGCCGGAGCTTGTGTAGCTGCTCTCGGAATTGAATTTGAAGTTGGTAAAGTCGGACGCATTCTTGTAAGAGCGGATAACCGTGTTGTCTATTGAAAGCGATGCGCCTGTAGTGCAGTCCGTCGCGGCGTTGAAGCGAATTCCCTGGAAGTAGGGCTCGTTGTAGCCTGTTATCTTCTCGCCGTCCTTGATCAGGTAGTCAGCATTGATAAAAGCATTTTCATATGCCGTTCCGGGCTTTATCTGTCTGCCGTTGAGATATACGGCATAGGTAGTACCCGTGTAATCCACGTAAGCCTTGTTGTCACCGCTTGCGGGAACGTTAGTCTTTTTAACGGTGATAACTATCTGAAGATGCTGCCATTGCTTCTCGTGTGCGGTAAGATTGCCTATCTTGCCTGAAGTTACTTTGAAGGTTGCGGCCCCGCTCTTCGCAAGATTTTTGCCACTGCTGGTTCTTGCCTGGGGGATAATGCCTATCTGTGAACGACCAAAGTCATTCATCATAACATCAAGGTCAACGACGATGAGCGCGGCATCCTTGAATGCGATTTTGTTGGGCTCGTTATCGTCACCTATTACAAAATAGGGGGCCTTTGAGTTTAAGTAGGTTATATCAGTTGGATTGGCAGGAAGGTTGCCGTCAACATCGGTGAAGGTATATTTGAGATACGCATCAGTGTGGTCGCGGATGACTTCCATCTTACCGAGCTTCATATTAATTTCGCCACCGTAGATGGTGTTTTTCTGGTGACTTTCGTTGTCTGTAGTTCCAACAAGAGGCGCAGGACCGGTTGCGGCAAAGTATTTGTTAAGGTTTCCGTTCATGACAAGCGTTGCCACAGGAAGCTTTGAGGTGGGCGCGTCGCTCGTAGCGCAAACGTAATAGGGATAGGTGAGGTTATTGGTTGAGTTAATCCACGAGTAACCTCTTGCAAGGATTCCGACGGTGGGAAGCTTAAATGCGTTGTCAGTCGAAACATCCTTGTTGAAGTAGCAGTTCTTAATATTTATTTTAGATGCGTCAGACCAGTTCTGACCTGCATTGGCGTTTGCTGCGCTGAAGCCGGAGCTGATGTTGAAGCGGCAGTTCTCTGCGTTAAAGGTAAAGTGTCCGCGCACAATTCCGGGCGAGTTGTAGTGTACTACCGAGCGAACAAGGCAGTCCTTAACGTTGACGGTGAGGTTGTAGCCCTCTTCAAAAAGTCCGCCTGAAACATATGCGTTGCCTTCCGGGTCCTTCAATGAGTCAGAGCCCGTTTCAAATACTCTGTATCCCGAAAGCTCACAGCCCGTAAAGTCGAAAGTACCTGCAAGCTTGGTAGGGCCTTTTGAGCGGGCATTAAGAACGGACGAATTAGCGTTATAGCCGCCGTCCGACATAAGTACGCAGTTGGTTGCCTCAACTATCTTGAAGTCGTCTGCATTCTTAACACCATTGGTGAAATTACCGTAAAATACGTACTGCTTTACGCTGGTAAAGCAGTTCTCAAGCTTGAGCTGTGCGCCTTCCTCTGCAAAGTAGAAGAGGTTCTTGCTCGGCGCAGTTGAGTAGAGGCTGCAGTTCTTGAAGGAAACGAGTCCGCCTGCGAGCTGAAGGTGACCCTGTCTGCTGTCGTCAAGAGTTCCGTAGCAGAGGAAGGTCGTGTTCTCAATTGTACCGGTACCGTCAAGGTAGATCATCGTAGCGCCCGCGCCCGTCGTTTTGACGACAATACCCGGTGTGCCAGCGGTGCCCTTGATGTTAAGCTGTGCGTTCGCACCGCCCGACGAGCTTATCTGAGCAAAGCGGCTGCTCGATTCTATCTCGCCGCGACCTGTCACGGTGAACACCGCGCCGCTGCCGTTTACTGCGAAAACGGGCTGGGCCTTATCCGAATTCGTATTGGTGATAGTGTGACCGTTGAGGTCAACCGTCATATTGACGTTGATACCGATATGACTCGTAAGAGCAACGTCCTTTAAGAGTGTGATGGTGCTTCCCGACATAGCAGCGGTGTTGTTGATTGCGTTAACAGCTGCCGCGAGCGTCTTATACTCGGTACTACCTACTTTGGCTTCATTCTGCTCTTCTGCAAAAATGCCGATGCAGAACACGCTTGCAAGCAGGGCAAGGACGAGTATGGGGATCAGTATTTTCAATCCTTTTTTCATACACGTATCTCCTTTATATTTATGAAAAAATATTTCTCTCGTAAATATTATACCATATTTTACTGTATCTTGTAAATCAGTAATCCTAACAAACATTAATTTTCAAACTTGTGGAAGGTTTACAAAAGCGTATCGTGCCCTATGATGCGAGGTGAGAATTGTGATTGCTTGGCGCAGGCTTTGGTGTCGCACACGGATACGCCTTGCATATACTGACAGCAGGCTATAATTTTGAGGGGTAATATGGAAATAATCACCGTTGGCTACGATAAGAGAATGGTATATGCAAGGGAAATGCTTCTGAAGGGGGACTCTTGCCGAGGTGGGTGCGTGCATCTTTTGCCCGTTCCAACCAGCAGGGACGGCGAGCATATCACGGGCACGGACATCATGCTGACACAGTATCTTGAGCGCGTGTCGGGGGGTGACACGGTGGTGTGCTACGGGGTTAGCACCGACCTCACCTCGCACCTTGCCCTGCGCGGAATAAAGGTAGTCGAGCTGTCCTGCGACGAGGAATACATCTGCGAGGGGGCGCGTCTTACCGCTCTCGGCACGCTCGGACATATTCTCGCACTTTGGGATGCGGCGCCTTGTGATTTGCGTATAGGGGTGATAGGGCTCGGCAGGATAGGCGGTGCGCTCTGCAATATGCTCGTGATGCTCGGATGCCGTGTGGTTGCGTTTTCGGGCAGGCAGAGCCAAGGTGATAAGAGAATTACCGTGATGGGCTACGATACGCTCGCGTCGGGCGATTTTCCACCGCTTGACCTGCTCGTCAACACCGCGCCTTCGCGGCTTATTCCGTCACCGATGCCGAGCTCACTCTTTGGCGTGGGCATAATAGAGCTTGCTTCCGGCGATAACCTGCCTTCGGAATGTGAGGCGGTAAGACTTCCCGCCCTGCCTGCCAGGGCATTCCCGAAGAGTGCCGGATATTCGGTGGCGCGTGCGGTTCTTCGCTCGCTTAAAGATACCTGATGCCCCCTGACTTTAGCCTGAAGGAATGGTGGCTTTATGATAGGATATGTTTTTTGTGGCTCGCATTGTACACTATCACGCTCACTTGTGGCGCTTGAAGAAATCCTTTCGACGGGCGAGAGGGTAGTGCCGATTATGTCAGAGGCGGTCTATAGCACGGACACGAGATTTTTCTCGGCTCGGGATTTTAAGGCGAAGGTCAGCGAGCTCTGCGGATGCGAGATAATTCACACTGTGAAGGATGCCGAGCCGTTAGGGCCGAAGCTCGCGCTTGATGCGCTTATAGTCGCGCCCTGCACGGGAAACACCCTTGCAAAGCTCACGCACGGAATAAGTGATACGGCGGCAACTATGGCGATAAAGGCGCATCTTCGTGCTGACCGCCCGACGCTGATAGCGCTCGCCTCAAACGACGCTATGTCGCAGAACCTTGCGAGTATAGCGACAGCACTCGTCAGAAAATCGGTGTATTTCGTGCCGATGCAGCAGGATGACCCACTTGGAAAGCCTCACTCTCTCGTTGCGGATTTTTCGAGAATTAAAGAGGCGTATATCTCGATGATGCAGGGCAGACAAATCCGACCTTTGTTCGTGTAATATTTGGTTATATGACAAGTACGGTTGTCATATAACAAGCAAAAGTGACGAAATGCAACAAATTTGCATTTCGTCACTTTTATGTAAAGCTGTATTATTTTTTAAGAAGCTCATCTAAAAGCTTATCCGTAGCGCGTCTGTTTTTGACTATCCTTACCTTTTCCCCGTAGGTATCGGCAATAGTGTAAAATTCCTTGGTGCGTCTTTTATCTCTGCCGTCTATAAGAAGCCATTTTACGAAGGTCTTATCAAACTTTTCCTCGCATCCCTCGGCGCTGTCGGGGCGTGTTTTGCCCTTGTATTTTCTATATCTTGACCAAGCGTTGAAGAAGCAGGTAAGACGAGGGTAGAGCATAAGAATTATTACGTCCGCTTCACTCAGCCTGCGGTCAAGAAGCACCTTTTTATACGTGCCGTCAATTACCCAGCCGCCTTCGTCGCTCTCGTCAAGGAAGTCCCCGACTATTTTTATTTCGTCCTCGCGCTCTCTTTCCGCCCAGCCGGGCAGATGATGCACCGCGTCGAGGTGAAGCACGGGAAGCGACAGGCCCTCGCCAAGTGCTCTTGCGAGCGTTGATTTGCCTGCGCCGCTAAATCCGAGTATTGCAATCTTCATATTGCTTATACCTTTTCTGCAAGCTCGCGTGCCATAGCGTCAAGCTCGGCTCTTGATTTGTCATTCAGAGCGCAGGTCACCGTCGCGCTTGCTTCAAGTGCGGTAAGGTCTCTGCCTTCAAGCATTCGCTGCATCACCTTCGTTGCCATAGGCGCCCAGCTTCCGTTCTGAATAAAGCCTACCTTACGGTTCTTGTAGCCGCGCTCGGTGAGGTCGTTTATGAACTCACGCATAAAGGGGAACACCTCGCCGTTGTAGGTGGTGGTTGCGAGAATGAGCTTTGAGTATCTGAACGCATCCTCAACCGCCTCTGCCATATCGCATCTTGCAAGGTCGGTTATCTGCGCTGCGGGCGCACCGAGCTCACTCAGGCGGGCTGCAAGGTATTCGACCGCCGCCTTGGTGTTGCCGTAAACCGAGGTGTAGGCTATGAATATTCCGTCATCCTCTGCGCGGTATGACGACCAGGTATCGTAAAGCGAGAGGTAGTAGGCGAGATTGTCCTCAAGCATTGGGCCGTGAAGCGGATAAATCGCGCGAATGTCGAGTGCGGATGCCTTTTTGAGAAGAGCCTGCACCTGCGCGCCGTACTTGCCGACTATGCCGAAGTAGTAGCGTCTTGCCTCGCACGCCCAGTCCTCGTCTGCGTCAAGCGCACCGAACTTTCCGAAGCCGTCTGCCGAAAAGAGTATTTTGCTCTGCTCGTCGTAGGTGACGATAACCTCGGGCCAATGCACCATAGGCGCTGTGATAAATCTTAAGGTGTGAGTGCCGAGCGAGAGAGTGTCGTTTTCCTTTACCGCAAGCCTCGGTGAATTTACCTTGCCATCAAAGAACGCATCTATCATAGTCAGAGCCTTTGCGGATGCAACAACCGTCGCGGCAGGGTAGCGGTTGGTAAACTCAAGAATGCTTGACGAATGGTCGGGTTCCATATGCTGAACTATAAGATAGTCGGGCGCGCGTCCTGCGAGAGCCTTGTCGATATTATCAAGCCACTCGGCAGAAAAGCGCTTGTCCACGCTGTCAAGCACGCATACCTTCTCGTCGGTTATGATATAGGAATTGTACGACATTCCGTTCGGAACCGTGTACTGTCCTTCAAATAAATCAATTTCTCTGTCGTTAACGCCAACGTATTTTACGTCGTTTGATATTTTCATAATATGGTTATCCTCGGTTTCGTATGTATTTTTATTTACTTAAATATTATAGCACGGGCGGCGGCGAATTAAAAGAGTGTCGGGCATATTTTTTTCACTTTGGTAAAAATTTCAATGCTTCTCGCATCATCGACACCGACCTTCCCCTCGTGCGCCCGAATAAAGTCGAGCATTGCCGCAGGCGAGAAAAGATACATAGCGATTTCGTTCGCCTCTGACGATGAAAACGAGTGCGTTTGAAAGGGAAGAATAATACCGCGCCCCCGGCATCAAGCCTCTACTCATAATCTTATACAAGCATACACGCAATATCATAATTTGTCAATTAATGAAAATCACATAAATCAAATTCAAAAGAGAGATGTAAAATGAAAAGAGGAAAAATTTTCGTTCTCGTCACGCTTATGGCAATTGTGGCTGCGCTTATCATAGGCACGGTTATGCCTGCTCGGGCGGAAGAACAATCCATTACGGCTTCTTCGGGGCGGAGAACGGGTGCTTGTTCCCTAAATCTGCCTATCCCCTTGGCAAAGCTTTAGGGGCTGTCTCAAATTCACATTTGAGACAGCCCCTAATCTATTTTGTGGGCTTTATTTATCAGAAGTGACCGCCGTCGTCCTCGTCACGGCGCTTGGAATCCTTGCCGTGGAAGCTTCTGTCCTCGGGCACATACTCGTCGGGGAAGTGAACCATTACGTTCTTTGCCTCGAGCTGATTCTGAAGGGTGCGGATGTCAACGTCTGCTACACCGCGCTTCGATCTGATAGCAAGGCAAGCCGCCTCACCTGCCGCCTGACCTGTGAGAATTGCAGGGGGGATAACACGAAGAACGTCCCAGCCCCATCCCGTACCGTCTGCACTTCTACCTGCGGAGATGACGTTGGGATAATCCTTTCTGGTAAGAGCGCGAAGCGGAACCTCGTAGAGGTGGTCACGGAACTCAAAGTCGTTGATAACGCAGACCGAGTCGTCGAAGTGACGGTAGAGGTCGGATTTCTTCAGCGAGTAGTCACCCTTGATGTGGCAGGTCGTTCTGAATTGAGGCATACCGGGGGTGGTGACGATTTCACGAGTCTTGGGGTTTGTATCGCGAAGCTTGCTGAGAAGCACGAGGTGATTTCTCTTTATGTAATCGCTTACCTCATCAACGGTAAGTCCCGACCATCTCGGAATATCGTCGGGCTGGTTGTCACCGAAGAGGTTGATTCCGCCACCGAAGAAGTTCTTATATGCGTGACGCACGTCACCCTTGTCAATAGCCGCCTGACAGGACTCGAGGGTAATCATCTTCGTAACGAAGGTGAAGAAGTTTTCACCTGCAACCGTGGGCACACCGCCGCGACGAAGCACGTCACAGTCACCCGTGGTATCTATGAGCATCTCACACGCGTAAAATTCGGTTCCGCCCTTGCTCTCGGTGATGACACCGCGGCAGATATTTCCCTCAAAAACGGGGTCGAGCGCCATTATATCAAAAAGAAGGTCTGCACCGCTGTTGATAAGCTCTTCGGTGAGCTGATACGCAAATATAGCAGGCGAGAAATGCTGACGGTATCTCTTTTCGGTGTATTCGGTGGGCTGTCCGTTCTTCCATTCCTTGGGAATGGTGTTAAGTCCGAGCTCGGCAGACATTCTTGCCCATCTTTCAGCAAGACCGAAGATAATCTGCTTTCCGCGACCGTTGCACATGGGAACGAAAAGATTTATAAGACCCGTGGTTGCAAGTCCACCCAGAATATTTGTTTTTTCAAGCAAAAGCACCGAGCAGCCTCTTTTTGCCGCAGAGTACGCCGCCGCGCATCCCGCAACTCCGCCTCCAGAGACTATAACGTCGTATTCTTTTTTTAAGAGAGCGGCGGCGACGGAGGAATCTACCCCTCCGCTCATGCCTACGAGCACTTTCTTTTTCATAAGAACCTCTAAAGATTAATGTTTATTTTATACGGCGCGTGAGTGAGAATCTCGCACCCGTTGCG
>JAZKYE010000023.1:0-15422 GCA_045611965.1 Eubacteriales bacterium | reverse complement strand
GTATGGAATCATTCTGCAAGAATGCATGGAATCCGTCGTAAGACGGTATGGAATCAATGCGTAGCATTGTATGGAATCATTCTGCAAGAATGTATGGAATCCGCCAAAGGCGGTATGGAATCATTCTGCAAGAATGCATGGAATCCGTCGTAAGACGGTATGGAATCAATGCGTAGCATTGTATGGAATCATTCTGCAAGAATGTATGGAATCATTCTGCAAGAATGTATGGAATCCGCCAAAGGCGGCATGGAATCAATGCGTAGCATTGTATGGAATCAAGGCCGAAGGGGTACGAGAGATACAGTCTGCGGACTGATGCCATGCGCGGACGAGCCGCGATGCCATACAATTCGCACCGCGAATTGATTCCATACCAAGCCCTTCGGTCTTGGATAAAAACGGCAGAGCAAAAGCCCTGCTGTTTTTACGGGCGGGGTATGCGAACCCATAGCGCGCTCGAGCAGTAACAAAAAGATAAAAGAGTGCAAATGCTAACTCGGTTGCAAGATAGCACCAAAGGTCTATGCGCGCTGTTTCAATGAGTGTACGGGACACAAAAAAGAGATAGGCACCCACTTGGAGTGCCTATCTCTTTTTTGGTGACTCGTACGGGAATCGAACCCATGTTTCAGCCTTGAGAGGGCCGTGTCTTAGCCGCTTGACCAACGAGCCATTTGCATCACGCTCGACTATTCTAACATAATTTTTTTGCTTTGTCAACACTTTTTTAATTTTTTTTTGAAATTTCAATAATTTGTTGATTTTCGTCTTTTAAAGTGGTAAAATTGTTTTAATATATTTTAGAGATTTAAAAAAATTGCGCGCAAATATTTTTACATGAGGTGATTTATGAATTTTGCCTATCTTAATCCCGACATACACACGGTTGGTATGTATGAAAAAATTAACAGAAGTGAGCCGTGCGTTTCCTACGACGCAAAGCTTATATATCTGATTTCGGGCGAGCTTGTATATACCGTCGGAAAAAGCAATAAGACACGCCTCGGTCCTGGCAATCTTCTCTATATTCCTGCGGGAACAAAATATAGCCTAAAAGCAAAATACTTCCGCGCAGTTATAATCGGATTTGACCTCACCTCGGATTTTGCACACGTTGAATGCCCTATGCCCTCAACACCTGATGAATACGATGAAGCAGGCTGCCGCGCGAGTGACGACTGTGTTCCCTTTGATAAGGTTATAAGCCTTAATGACGTTGAGTCTGAACGCGACACCTTTATAAAGCTAAACAATATTTTCACCTCGGCGCAGGGTAATTATAAGGCGGAAATTTCTGCAAATCTTAAGCTTCTTCTTCTGAAAATAGCCGAGCACGCGGACGAAAATGCGCTGCCTGCGAGTATGGTTGAAAACCTTGACGGTTACATACGCGAAAACGTTCACGATGAGATATCAAACACCGAGCTTGGTGCTATATTCGGCTATCATCCCTTTTACATAAGCAAGATGCTTAAGGACAAGCGCGGAATTACGCTTCATCAGTATGTAATAAGCTACCGCATCAAGTGCGCGAAGCGACTGCTCGAATGCACCGATCGCGCTATTGCGGATATAGCCGACGAAACCGGCTTTACGGATGCGTCGTACTTTACAAAAATTTTCAAGTCGCAGTTCGGCATGACACCCAAGGAATACCGAAACGGCTTTAAAGACTTCTTCATTTAAGGTAAATTATGAATTTAAAAAAGAATGACGTCCTCGAGCTTACCGTAGAGGATATGACTAACCTTGGCTTCGGCGTGGCGAAGCACGGCGGCGCTGTAATTTTCATTCAGGATGCCGTCACGGGTGACCGTGTGCGCGCAAAAATTATAAAAGCCGCCTCATCATACTACGTGGCGAAGGCTATCGAATATATTTCATACTCGGACAAGAGATGCGAGGGGCGTTGTGACATCAAGCGTTGCAGAAGCTGTGCGTACAAGAGCATAAGGTACGATGATGAGCTTGAGCTAAAGACCGCTGACATCCGCGCGGCATTTGCAAAGGCGGGGCTCTCGCACATAACCGTGCTTCCTACCGTCGCATCACCTAAAACCGCAGGCTACCGCAACAAGGCGCAGTACCCTGTCAGGCAGGACAAGTCAAACGAATATGTAATAGGCTTTTTTGCGCCCAAGTCACATAACGTTACCGAGGCGAGCGAGTGCCCTATCGCGCATCCCGAATTTCGCGTGATACTTGACACGCTACGCACTCTTTTCAAAAAATATGCCATTCCTGCTTATAACGAAGACAGTCGTACGGGCGTTATAAGGCATATTTATATGCGCGCATCGGCTATGACGGGCAGGATTATTCTGACGCTTGTTATAAATGCTGACACGCTTGCCCACTCTGACAAAATCGTAGCGGAAATAACGTCGAAGCACGAATGCGTGTCGGGTATAATGCTTAATATCAACCGCGAGAGCACCAACGTCATTCTTGGCGAAAAATGGGTGAGCCTTTATGGGGATGACTATATAGTTGACACGCTGTGCGGGGTTATGCTTAAAATCACACCGCAGTCATTTTATCAGGTCAACCGTGACGTTGCCGAGGGTATTTATCGCAGGGCGGCAGAGCTTGCCGAGCTTTCCAAGGATGACGTACTGCTCGACCTCTTCTGCGGCACGGGCTCAATAGGTCTGTCTATGGCGAAGCAGGTCAAAGAGGTTATCGGCATTGAAATCGTTCCGTCCGCCATCGACTGTGCAAGGGAAAATGCCGAAAGAAACGGAATAAAAAACGCCCACTTCTTCGTAGGCGACGCAACCGAAACCCGTGCGCTTCTTAAAAATGCAGAGAATGAGCTTAACAGAAAAATCGCGCCTACGGTGGTAGTTCTTGACCCACCGCGCGCTGGATGTGACGCAGAGCTGATAAGCTTTGTTACAGAGCAAAATCCGAAGAGAATAGTGTACGTTTCCTGCAACCCCCAAACGCTCGCGCGCGACGTTAAGCTTTTTTCGGATCTCGGATATGCAACCGATAAGGTCGAGGGGTGGGATATGTTTCCCGGGACAGGGCATGTTGAAACTATTGTTTGTCTTAACAAACAATAGTTTCAACAACTAAGTTTGCCCCAGGGGCAAGTGAAGTTACCTTCGGCAGTGAAGTTCACTGCGTGAGTGAAGTTTCGCCTATTGGCGAAGTGGGGCGAACTTAACTTCACTTTGCGACGAAGAAACAAAACTTCACTGTGAGCGAAGCGAACAACTTCACTACGAGTGAGAGCGAGTAACTTCACCAAACACCAAAAAGGAGAACTTCTATGAAAGATTCAGAGCTTCGCACAAGAGCAAAAGCTTTTGCATTACATATAATTTCCGTTTGCGATGAAGTCGATACTTGCAAAGGCAGAGGTGTGCTTGTTAATCAAATTGTAAGAAGTGCGACCTCTATCGGAGCGAATATTCATGAAGCAAATTATGCAGCAAGCAAAGCTGACTTTATCAGTAAATTTCATATCGCACTTAAGGAATGCGGTGAAACAGAATATTGGATTGAAATGCTCGTTGGTTCAAATACAATAAACGAACAAACCGCAAAAGACCTTTTGCAAGAGTGCGGTGTCATCCGCCGTATGCTTGTGAAATCCATCACCACCGCGAAAAAGGACTCGTAAGCTAAATATATTCGAACACAATTCACTAGTGCACCTTGCGGTAGCAAGCTTCAATATATCAAAGATAGAGGATAAAAGTATGCCTTATTATTTCCCATTTGGACAAGAACTGCATCCGCTGGTGCAGGAAGATAGATCGCCAAAAAAGATTTTCGTGCTTGGTGTATATGCGAGTGCAGTACACGCGAGGTGGAAGAAAGACGGAAAGATAGTATGTCAGGCGCTTGCGGTGGCAAGCGAGCCTGAGATTTTTTGGGACGGTGATGAAAGTAAAGCAAAGGCAATTATTGGGCAGATAAAAATACCCAAAGAGCTCGGATACCTTGAACCTGCGGGTAAACAGCTCAACGGACCGTCTGCAAAAGTTTTGTATGAAAACATTCTTAAGCCACTGGGATACTCACGCCGAGATGCGTGGCTTTGCGACTGTCTTCCCGAAACACGATTAAATCCAAGTCAGGTTAAGGCTATCCGCGAGAAATACAATCCGTTAATAGAAAAATACCGCTTAAATTCTGTGACTATACCAACTCGCCCTTCGGCATTTTGCGATAAGGCAAGAAGTCTTGAAATCACCGAGGAACTTATGCAGTCCGAGGCGGAATTGCTTGTATTGCTTGGTGATATTCCGATTGCAGAGTACCTCAAAAAGGTAGCAGATGTTCCGTACTCAACGCTCGGCGAATATGTGTATATGTATGGATATGGCACAAAAACTGAGGTGACTATAAACGGAAAGAAAATTCAAGTGCTACCGCTGGCTCATCCAAGACAAATTGGTGCCTTGGGTGCTCATAGCGAAAAATGGTTTTTAGCACATAAAGAGTGGGAAAAGAAACAATAACAGTACCTTTTGCTCCATTCTGAAACAATGAATCGCCTAAAATCAACATCGCACCTTTTTTTCGTTTTACGATTTTATCAAACACATCACCGCAATGATAGGAGATAACGCTATGCTAATGGTTTTTTACGGCCTTACGCTTTCGGTTGGAGATAAAACGAGACAGTATATGAAGGCTCAGGGCTTTCGAGTAATAGAAAAGGTTATAATCGAGGATGAAAACACGCCTGTGAAATCCTATTACGTTCCGAGAAAACTGAGTGATAAAAGTATAATAGATTCCTGCGATTTCAAATACCGTACGAATTACGGTTACGCGGGATTTAACAAGGCTGATATCTTCGACGCCATTTACGGCAACGAAAACGCCATTTTATGTATGACGAGCGAAAATATTGAATTTCTGCACCACATTCAGGCAGGCTACGGCGATGCCGTCCCGATCGTCGGCGTATACATAGACAAAAATACTCAGCGTGAGCTTGTCAAAGCAAAGGGACTTTGCGAGGCTGAAGCCGAGGCGCGACTTGCTATGGGGGATACCGTTGCAAACGTGATCGTAAATAACAGAGCGCTGTTCGACTATATTATGATTTACGGCGGAGAGCGGTCGAAATTCGATTTTTCCTCGTTGAAAATGCAGCTTGACGCCCTTATTGAAAAATCAAAGGAAAGGCAAAAGCGATTTCTTGATTCCACCTACATTGAGGCACCCTATCAAGGAAGTGAAAATTACGTATTCATGAGCTACTCTCATCTTGACAGAACGGTAGCTGGCGAATTTCTCGCTTTCCTTCAATTTCACGGTGTACGCGTATGGTATGACGCGGGTATTCCCGTCGGCGACAACTGGCGAAACGTAATAGCGGATAAATTAGAGCACGCGTCAGCAATGATACTTTTAAGCAGCGAAAACTCCACGGCATCGGATGACGTTAAGATTGAGGTAAGCAGAGCTACACAGTGCAAAAAGAAGATATTGAGAGTGAAGCTTGACGACTCAGAATTTGACGTTGGCATCGAAATGTATCTTCAAGCGTTCAGTCACGTGAGCATTAACGAAACAATCTCTTATGAAAATAAGGTCATGCTTCTTGACAGTCTTGCAAAAATCGGAGTAAAGTCCGATACCAACCGATAGGCTAACGATTTCACTCTGTGTAAAGCACCCTCTCAGATGCCCAAAGCATCGAAGCAATTGTGTCGGCGTTAATTTTACACAAAACTGCGTACATTTAATCTTCCCCCCCTTGATGTGCAATTTAGCGCATATGTAACGCGTAGCGGATCTTTGGCATATACTGTTAGCGCTATACTGTTTTGCAAGAGGGGAAAATGAAGCCCATTATTGGAATTTTAGCAGACGTTGACGGTGAGCTTTGCTCGCGAGCTCGGAATACTTACGTGAGGGCTATTGCATGTGCGGGCGGATTGCCGTTTTGCGTTCCCTACTCGGACTGCACGGATATTCTTGCGGCATATGCCGCGGCTTGCGACGGCTTCTTCTTTACGGGTGGGGTTGATATTGAGCCTTGGCGTTACGGTGATACGGTAATGCACAGTAGCGTTGAGGTCGCGCCGAGGCGCGACGAGCTTGAATTTTCTATACTTGAAAGAGTGCTTACTTTGGGCAAGCCTGTGCTTGGCGTATGCCGAGGCGCACAGCTTATCAATGTAGCCCTTGGGGGTACGCTTTATCAGGATATTGACAGCGAGATGCCGAGCGATATTCGGCACAGACAAGCAGAGCCAAGGGATTTACCATCGCACGGTGTGAAGGTAGTAGATGGTACTCCCCTCTCGCATCTTATCCCGGTGCGTGAAATGGCGGCAAACAGCTTTCACCATCAGGCAATAAAGCGTCTTGGGCGAGGGCTTTCGGTTATGGCATGTGCGCCCGACGGCGTGATTGAGGCAATATACCGCAAAGAGGGCGGATATATTCGCGCATACCAATGGCATCCAGAGCTGCTTTTCGCTTCGGATGCATACAACCGCGCGCTGTTTTTGGATTTTATCGACGCGTGCAAAAAACAACAAGATTTTTGAAAGGATGGCACTATGAAGCTTATTATCAATGCTATAACAAAGCTTATTTTCGGTGCTATAATGCTTGGCGCACTTCTGTTTCTTCCTGCGTGGACTTTAAACTACTTTGGCGCGTGGCTATTCCTTGCGCTTCTGCTTATGCCTATGCTTATTCTCGGCACAGTGATGCTTATAAAGTCACCAGAGCTTTTAAAGAAGCGGCTTGACGGCAAGGAAAAGCAGGGCGCGCAAAAGGGTGTTGTAGCAATTTCGGGGCTTATGTTCCTTTGCGGATTTATTATAAGCGCGCTTGATTTTCGCTTTGGTTGGACAAGCGTTCCGTTATGGCTGACGGCAGCAGCGTCCGTTCTGTTCCTTGTGGGCTACGGTATGTATGCCGAGGTATTAAGAGAGAACGCCTACCTTTCCCGCACGGTTAAGGTTGAAGAAAATCAGAGGGTAATATCCACGGGGCTTTACGGTGTGGTAAGGCATCCTATGTATCTTGCCACTCTGTTTATGTTCTTAACGATACCGCTGATACTCGGTTCGTTTTTCGGTCTTATTCCGTTTGCCGTTTATCCTGCCGTTATTGCCGTCAGAATAGTTAATGAGGAAAAGCTGCTTACAGCAGAGCTCTCGGGCTATGCCGCATATAAGGAAAAGGTAAGGTATAGACTTATACCTTTTATATGGTGATATACAAATGCGAAAGATTTGCAAAATGCCTCGTAAAATTGTTCGCAAAAAGCACACCAAGCTTAACATATTAACAAAACAAACCGATACATTTGAAGACTTTTTGAAAGTATAAGATATATGGAATTTATTATTTGCGTTGATCTTGAAGGTATTCACGGTGTTGTGGGTGAGCCTTATCAGACGCTTACCGCGTCGTGCGATTACAAGCACGCGTGCGAGGGGGCGGTGCTTGAAATCAATACTGTGGCAAGGGCGCTTTTCGACCTTGGCGCTAAAAGGGTTTATGTTTGGGACAACCACGGTGGCGGTGGAAATATTGACACGTCGCTTCTTGACGAAAGGATAACGGTAGCGAATGTGTCGGGTTACAAATTCCGCGGTGATTTTGCTGGGGCAACTGCGGCTGTCGGTGTCATATTCCTTGGCTATCACGCAAAAGAGGGCACGCCCTCGGGTGTGCTTGCACATACCTTTAACTCAAAGGGAATACAGTATGTGAAGCTTAACGGCATCAGCATCGGTGAGCTTTTCGTTGACACTCGCATTTTTGCGTCGCACGGAATAAAGCCTATGCTTCACGTGGGCGACGATATCAGCATTCGTGAGATGAACGAGGTTTGCCCCTTTGCGCTGAATGTTGTTACTAAATACGGCAAGGGACGAAATTCTGCCATTCTTCGCGCACGCGACGAGGTGCTTTGTGATATTGACCGCGCGGTACGCGAGGCGGTGGGCGCGCTTGATGATGAGTGGTCGCTTAGCTTCCCTACCCCAGCATCGCTTGAAGTAAGATACACGCGCGCAGAGCGCTCTTACGAAATAGTCGAGAGGGCGGGCAAAATGAACATACCCGCGCAATTTGGCGAGGACACGCATATTCTGAGGTTTACCGTTACCCGCGCACAGCAGATACCTAATCTGCTTTGATTAATTTTAACGAGGTGATATTTTATGAAAAAGGCACTTAAAATTACTGCGATATGCCTTGCGGTGGTAGCACTCTTTATGCTCATAATAAACGTCATTCCACCAAAGAAAAACGTAGAAAACAACCCATTCGTGCTTAACGAGGGCGAGCTTCCTATGATAGCCGCGCACCGCGGCGGCGGTGAGTGCAACCCTGAAAACACTATGCTTGCCTTCCGAGAGGCGGTTAAGACCTATTTTGCAAATATAGTTGAGAGCGACCTGTATGTCACGAAGGACGGATATCTCGTGTACAATCACGACTCGTACATTGACGAAACCTGCAACGTAAACGGTGATATATCCTTTGAGGAAATGAAGGCGCTTATCGCGGATAAAGCAAATCGCCACTACATAAAGGATATGACGCTTGACGAGTTAAGACAGTACAACTTCGGCTACTACTTTGAGAAGGACGGCGAGCGCATTTACAAGAATGAAAGCGACCTTTCGGGCAAGGGGCTTCAGATTGCGACGGTAGAGCAGCTTTTTGAGGAATTTTATGGCAGCCACCCTGATCTTATGTTTATCGTTGAGATAAAGGACTCTGGCGAGCGCGGTGTTTCCGCCTGCAAAATTCTTAACGACACATTAAAGGCATACCCCGCTTACAAGGACAACATAGTTGTCGGAACATTCCACGACGAGATTGAGGACGAGCTTAAGCAAAGCTATCCCGACCTTTACCGCGGCGCACCCACGGGCACGGCGGCAAAATTCATTATAACACAGCTTCTCGGTGTCAACCTTTTTGACAGAAGCGATTTTGCCTGCCTGCAAATCCCAGTTGAATACGATGTCGGTATCACGTTAGGTCTTGCGCGCCGCTCGCTGATAAATCGCGCTCACAGGCGCGGAATTGCCGTTCAGTACTGGACGATAAACGACGAGCAAACCATGCGAAAGCTTATCGAGCTTGGCTGTGACTGTATAATGACCGACAATCCCGAGCTGCTCTCTCGCGTGCTTGAAGAATACAAAAACAAATAAGGTGAAATCGCCCTTAACTCGGGCGAAAAAAGAATGAAACGAACTGAAATCAAGTCGCTTGACGTTATTCTTCCGTCCGAAATACGCACCATTGTCACTCGCGGGTGCGTGTACGACAGCTCGTCCTCACCCGAGGCGCGAGTTTACATGATAGATGCTGACGGCGGATATTTTTTAAAAACCGCAAGTGCAGGGACGCTTAAGACGGAAGCAAAAATGGATGAATACTTTTACAAAAAGGGCATAGGCGCGGATGTGCTTTACTACGGCACGCACGAAGGGGTTGACCTGCTTTTGACAAGGCGGCTTCGCGGCGAGGACGCGACGCACGCGGATTATATAGGCGAGCCCCGTAGGCTTGCCACACTGCTTGGTGAAAATCTTCGCGCGCTACACGAGCTATCCTATGACGGTTGCCCGATAAAAAACCGTACTGTGCCCTATATTGCTACTGTCGAGCAAGCCGTTAAGGAAGGAAATTTTTCCCAAGAGTCGCTTGCATCCTACTCGCGCTTTGGGACGCACAAGGATGCTTACGAGGCGTTTTGCGACGGCAAGGATGCTCTTCGGTGCGATACGCTTATTCACGGTGACTTCTGCCTGCCGAATATCATACTTGATGCTTGGCGGCCGGTAGGATATATCGACCTTGGATGCGGCGGTGTCGGTGATAGGCATATTGATATTTTCTGGGGGCTTTGGACCTTGAATTTCAATCTCGGCACGGATGGATACGGTGGGCTTTTCCTCGATGCGTACGGCAGAGATAAAATAGACAATGCACGGCTTGTCACCGTTTCGGCGGCAGAGTCCTTGATATAAAAACAAAGAGGGGGAAGAAAAGGAAATGAAGGATAACACTACAATGCTGATAGACATGCACGCGCACAGCTCGGGCATCAGCACCTGCTGTCGTATTCCGATTGACGAGGTACTAAAGCGCGCTAAGGATATTGGGCTCGACGGTATCGTTCTGACTAATCATTACAGCGAGCTTTATGCAAAAAATTCATCACCCGACATTCTTGCCGGACGCTACGTACAAGAGTATATGATAGCAAAATCGCTCGGTGACGAGATGGGGCTTACGGTGCTTTTCGGCATTGAGCTTACGGTCTCGCGCGACCCGAAGCTTCATATATTAATCTACGGTGTGCCGTTTGAATTCTTATATGAAAACCCCGAGATATACCTGCTTTCGCAAAGCGAGCTTTACAATCTCGTGCATAAATGGGGTGGCGCTGTGGTTCAGGCACATCCGTTCCGCGGAAACGTTGAGAGACTTGTAGATACGGCACTTCTTGACGGCATTGAGATAAACTGCCACCCACTTTACGAGGGCACGCACTCGAGGCGGATTATTGAAATTGCAAAGGACAAGGGACTCGTGCTCACCTGCGGCGCAGACTACCACGCAGACACAAGGCGCGCGCTGTGCGGTGTGTATTTACCGCGCAGGATAACAAGCGGTGAGCTTGGCGAATATCTTAAATCGACAGACGGACATCGCCTTGTTATAAACGAGCTTGACACCACCGACACATACGAGTACGAATATAAGAGGCGCGTATGACGTTAAAACGAAGCGAAATAAGTATAAAAGACCCGTTCATCCTTACCGATGAAAAGGAAGGCTGTTACTATACGTACGGCGCAACCGACCTTGAGAGGGCATTCTTTAAGGAATTTTAAATACTAAACACGTTACACTAATAAGCGCTTGCGCGCACGTAAGCACGGGGATATACTTAATCACGCGCCAACTAACGCTACAATTTAGGGAAAGAGCCGGAAGGCGCATCAGGACTGTATAAAACAAAACTTAACGACGCGAGGAAGTAAGCTTTATATGAAAATCTTATTTATTGGCAACAGCTACACCTACTTCAACGACCTTCCAAAGGTATTTGAAGCACTTGCAAACGAAAACGGAAGGGACGTTACCGCTTATTCGGTAACCAAGGGCGGCAGACATCTTTACGAAAATCTTTTACCGAATGAAACCACACAAAGGCTTGATGCGCTTCTTTCAGAGCATAGCTTTGATATACTCGTGCTTCAAGAGCAGAGCTTCTTTGCGCTTGTTGACGAGGAAAAATTCTGCTCTGCGGCAGGTGAGCTTTCCCGCAAGGTATCAGCACCGCGTACGGTTATGTACTGCACCTGGGGAAGAAAGACGGGCGCTACGCTTCTTGCAGAGCGCGGCTGGTGCTCTGAAGGTATGACCGATATGCTCCACGAGGCTTACAGCAGGTGCGCTGATAAAATCGGTGCAGATATAAGCCCCGTAGGTCTTTGCTTCAGAGAAATCACATTTTCGCACGATGACACCGAGCTTTACACCAAGGATAAATCGCATCCGTCGGCACTTGGCACAGCCCTTGCGGCAATAGTGCATTATGCTACGGTATTCGGTGAGCTTCCTTCTTCTATAAACGCGCTTGGACTTGACGAAGGATGTGCAAGGATTTTTGTAGATGCAGCAAAGAAACACTGCGCTTTGTAAATAGTAAGTTACATTTTTAACAGAAGCGGGGCTGACATATGGAAGAAAAAATTTTAAAGTATCCGAGGACACCCCACATTGAAGGCTCGCGCCTTGGTGTCGGTGATGAGGATATACCGAGAATACCGTTTAACACTCTTCGGGGACTGAATCTCGCAGTAGAGGAAAAGGTTGACGGTGCTAACTGCGCTATATCGTTTTCCGCATCGGGTGAGCTTCTGCTTCAAAGCAGAGGTCATTTCCTTCGTGGCGGTGGGCGCGAAGAGCAGTTTGCGCTCTTTAAGCTTTGGGCAAGCTCTATACAAGGGATGCTTTACGATATGCTCGGCTCTCGGTACGTAATGTACGGTGAGTGGATGTATGCAAAGCACGCGATATTCTACGATGCGCTTCCTCACTATTTTCTCGAATTTGATATTTATGACAAGGAAGGCGGCTTCTTCCTTGATACTGCGTCACGACGCAAAATTCTCGAGGGCTCGCCTATCGTAAGCGCCCCGACGCTTTTTGTCGGCAGACTTCAGTCAAAGGACAAGCTTCTGTCGTTTATTACCGACTCGCCCTTTATTTCGGAAAACGCGAGCAGGGCACTTTCCGAGCAGGCTCTTTCGCTCGGAATAAATCCCGATTCACCTCGGTTAAGGACACCCGACGGCAGACTTATGGAAGGTCTTTATATAAAGGTTGAGGACGGTGGCAGGGTGGTTTCGCGGATGAAATTCGTCAGGGGCACCTTTACGCAGGTACAGCTCGAAGAGGACGGCAGACGCGGGGCTTTAATCAAAAATTTACTTCGTGATGATGTATCTCTATTTTAGAATTTTCGCAGCATAAGCGCTGGCGGACTGTTTAAGGAGAATTTATATGCAAAACAAAAATGCTTACGATGAAAAATCCTGCGGTACGATACTATTCTGCGGCAGGGGCGAGGGACTTCAGTTTTTGCTCATAAGAAATCCTGCTGACAACAGGTGCGGCTTCCCAAAGGGACACGTCGAGGACGGCGAGAGTGAAACCGAAACTGCGCTACGCGAAACCTGGGAAGAAACCTCTATAAAGCCGAAGCTGATAGAGGGCTTCAGGCGCACGACGCTCTATCCGCTAAAAAGCGGACGCAAAAAGCTCGTGGTCTATTTTCTCGGCTGTTTTGAAAATCAGACACCGAAGGTAAACCCAAGCTTCGAGAAGCACTCGTTCGTTTTACTACCCTATGAAGAGGCACGCAGAGCACTTGCATTTCAGAATGCAAGAGAGCTGCTCGACGCGGCATATTCACAGCTTAAGCTTCTTGGCTATACAGAGGACGTATGAAAACCAAATCGCTTATATTTATTATTCTTGCAGGAATTTTCTGGGGCACATCCTGCATATTCGTAAATTATCTTGCGCCATACGGCATTGACTCGGTGCAGATGACGGGTGTGCGCGGCTTCGTTTCCCTCGTTATTATGGCAGGCTTTCTTCTCATAAAAAAGAGAGAGTGCTTCAAAACGAAGCCTCGCTCTCTGCTATTATTCATAGGTGGGGGCGTGTCGCTTTTTGCAACCGCAACTCTCTACTATATGACAATGCAGATGACCTCGGTCACCACGGCAGTTATACTTCTTTATATGTCACCCGTTATCGTGACGGTGGCATCCTGCATTTTCCTTGGCGAGAGAATGAACACAATAAAGCTCTCTTCTATAATTCTTATGACGGCAGGCGGATTTCTCGTCAGCGGTATCACCGAGGGAATTGCGTTTAATGCTGTCGGCATACTTCTCGGTGTGCTTTCAGCATTCACCTATGCTGTATATAACGTTCTTACGAAGATACAAATGAAAAACGGTGACGAGCCGTACACGGCAACGCTGTACACCTTTCTGACTATAAGCGCGATTGCACTTTTCACGGCAAGACCGTGGGAAATTGTATCTATTGCCAAAGAAAATCCGCTGCCCACCATACCGCTTCTTATCGGTATCGGCGTTGCGACCTTTATAATTCCCTACTTTCTCTACACCGCATCACTCAAAGAGCTTTCGGCAGGCGTCGCGTCAACGCTATCTATAATCGAGCCTGTTTCGGCGGCGGTGTTCAGCGTTATACTCCTCTCGCAGAAGCTCAGCGCGGTGAGCATTATAGGAATTATGCTCGTTGTAGTTGCAGTAGCGATGATAAGCATCGGCGAGAGCCCTCACGCGCCCCACAAAACGCGCATAAGTGAAATGCATAACGAGGATTAAAACTTTCACTCATTGGTTGATTTTTTACCGCAAGGTATGGTATAATACGAGGGTAAGTATATGAAGGATATTAATACAGACGGCATCCGTTTTGGAAAATACCGTCACTTCAAGGGTAACGAATACGAGCTTATTCATATCGCAAGAGATAGCGAAAGCCCCGAAAGGCTTCTTGCTGTATACCGCTCGCTGACGGATGGATGCGTTTGGGCAAGACCGTTAGATATGTTCTTTGAAAGCGTTGAGCGCGACGGAATGACGTTCCAAAGATTTGAGTATATTGGCGACTAAAAGTAAACAAAGGTTGATATAATAATGGAAAACAATAATTTAGAACAGGATATTATTCCTACCGCAAGCGAAGAAAAGCAGAAACAAAGCAAGGGTGGATTTAAGGGCTTCCTTGCAGATATTATACGAGGCGCGCTTATCGGAATTGCCTTTATTATCCCCGGCTTTTCAGGCGGCTCTATTGCCGCGATAATTGGAATTTACGAGAAGCTCATCGAGGCTATCTCGGGGATATTCAAGCATTTCAGAGAAAGCATAAGGACGCTTCTCCCCATCGGCATCGGTATGGTCCTCGGTGTTATTGCCCTTCTCTTTCCGCTCGGCTGGGCGCTCGAAGCATTCCCCATCCCGACGGTATGTTTGTTTGTCGGACTTGCTCTTGGCGGTATGCCCTCTATAACCGAAAAGGTTCACGGCAGAATAAGATGCACGAATTTAATCGCCCTTCTTATTCCGTTTGGATTTGCCGTTGCGCTTTCGTTTTTACCCATCGGGGCTGATGTAAATCTTTTCGGACTTTCCTTTGGCGGATATTTACTGCTATTCATTATAGGTATGATAGGCTCGACGGCACTTGTCGTGCCGGGAATTTCGGGCAGTATGATGCTGCTTATCCTCGGCTACTACAATCCTATTGTAAATATGATTACCGACCATCTTCTTGCAGGTAAGGACGTGCTCACCTCGCTTCTTGTTCTCGGTAGCGTAGGCGCAGGAATTGCCGTTGGCTTTATCGGCATTTCATTCATTATGAAATACTGTCTGTCACATTTTCCGCGCGGAACATATTTTGCAATCATCGGTTTTATCGTCGGCTCAATTCCTACGGTGTTCGTTTCAACGGCAAAGGATGCAGAGCTTACCCTTGCCACTCTGCCAACCGACCCACTTTACTGGATAGCAAGCGCAGCTCTGCTTATCGTCGGTATCGCTCTGTCGCTCACTCTCGTGCTTTATTCGAGAAAGAAGGGGCTTACGGAATAAATTGCTTTTAAAAGGGGCTGTCACAAATTCGCATTTGTGACAGCCCCTAAAAGACGAGCGAAGAAATCCACAGGATTTCTTCGCTTTAACATTTCACTTGCACTTTTTGATATAACTGAGGCGTTACTTGTTTACCTTTTGGTCTTTATCGGCTATCATTCCGTCGATATGCCTCACCCTGTTCTCGTGCGTAGCACATATCGAGTTGCCATCGGCAATATATCGAGCACGAAGTGCATATCGATCGCC
>JAZKYE010000022.1:0-13615 GCA_045611965.1 Eubacteriales bacterium | reverse complement strand
TGCGTTTCGTCAAGCACGATTACCGTGCTGTGCGCTACTGCGGATTTGCGGTAGAAGAAATATCTGTGGTTATCGTAATCGAAATACTCATTTGACGGTCCTATATTATAGTTTTCAGACCCCGGGTCATAAAACCATATCACACCGCCCCACGAGAGATAGAAGCTACCCGAGTCGGCATCACTGTGCGAGGACACGTTTGCGCCTGCGTGAACGCCCGTAAACACACCGTTCTTATCATTCCACGACGAGCGCATCGTTACCGTTTCTATATTCTTTCCGCGATAGTCAAGGGTGTTTGTGATTTCACCGCCCTCGCTCAAATTTGCAGAGTAGAATATTATGTCCATAATATTGGACTTCGCGCCGTAGTCACCGCCAAGAAGAACGTCTCTGAAATACGCGATGTTCGGGTCATCAAAGAGAATGGATGCCGCATAGAAATATTCTGCATCGGGAAGCGTTGCGCCACCGTCGTGATAGTTCCAATAGCGGAAGGTGCTGTCGGCTATGCTTATAGCATAATAGAAGCTCTCGTGAAGTCCGACGGTATCAAGAAATCCAAAGTCAGAGCCAAGCGTGCTTGTGAGCGCGACTATCATTCTGACAAAGGTATTGGTGCTATAGCTCCAATATCCGGGTGCTTCAAGATACGAGCCGTCAGGTGCGTATTCAAGCATCGCGTTGTTAATGCAAGGAAGAAGCCTTTCGATAAGCCCCGTACAAACCGCGGTTGCCGCCGCATTATTCGGAAACTCATCCATAATCGCAAGAGCCGATATAACGTAGCCCGAGGTGCAGACCTGCTGCCAGTTTTCTTTTCTCTTTCGCGTGTCCCACGCGTGTCTGCCCGTGCCCGTCTGTCTTAACTGACGCTCACTTCCGTCAAGGGCAGAGGTGTATTTCCACCAAGGGGATGAATTTGTTGCATTAAGCGACGTGCATTTATCGCCCACCTCAACTGCCATAAGGAAGAGTATCTCGGCAAGCTCTGTGCGCTGTGCGGGTGTAAGACCGTTATAAATCCAATCGTAGCCTATCGCGTATTCAACCGCGCCGTCGCAGAGGTCAAGGGTATGTCCCTCGCCCCAATGCTGCCACTTTCCAAGCTCTACTGCAAGAAGGTAGAACGCGTCAACCCACTTCTGCTCGCCCGTCATCTGCCACGCAAAGCCGAAATATTTGAGATAAATGCTGACAAGCTTTAAATCCGAGCGGTTGCCCGTATCGTATCCGTCACCGTAAACGCTCGATTTTTTCCACATCTTGTTGTTTACACCGTCGTAAACCTCGGTAAGCGTAGTCGGCTTCGTGTCGCCGGGGTAGGTGTAAGAGAATGCGGGAACATAGTTTTTATTCTCGTCATAGTAGCCCTCAAGTCGGTTGCCGTTCTCGTCGTAGAGGAAGTAGGGCTGTCTGAACGCCTTTTTCGCATCGGCATTTTTCCACTCACCGCCCGAGGTGAAGTATGCCGCAAAATACGCGTTTGCCTGTGCCATATAATCCTTCATCCACAGACGAAGCTTCTTTTCCTCGCCGTCAAGCGTTGACTCGGATGCCTTCCATATATTCGAAAGCTGATAAAATCTGTCAGAGTCGCACAAAATCCTTGGGTGAACGTTGCTCTGCCCGAGCGTCGCGGTCATAAGACCGAGAATATCAGAGGACTTGGGCAAATCGTAGATAAGCTCGTCTATATGCTCTATCTGCGTTGCGAGGGATGCGTAAGAGGTATCGTAGGTGATGTTATTCTTTGAAAATACGATAAGCCCCGTATCCTCGTTAATAAAGTATTTAAGCTTGTAAATAAGCTGTGCGTCCTCGCTGCATATATAATAACCGTGGTCTTTTCTGACAAGCGAGTGCGTAAGAGGTGCGGGCTGTGCTGTGCCGTTTTTGGTGTAGGCTGTCGAGCTTGACGATAGAACGTAAGTATCCGTGCCACACTTGACCGTAAGAGTGCCGTCAGGATTTACGACGGGGGGTGTATCACCCGTATAAAAATAAAATACTGAAATCGGTATGAACACAAGCCCTGTATCCTCTGCGATATACGGCTTTCCCAACCCTGTGCTTAAAATGAGAGAGCGCACCCCCCTGTTAAGCTTATAGGCATAGTCAAGCTTCATCCAAAGCTCGTCGGTATAGCCTGCCGCCGAGGCGATGCTCGCACCGTTTATAAGACCGAGCGAGGAAACGAGCGTCACTACCATACAAAGCAGTAACAGAAGCGATATTCCTTTGTTTAAAATTTTCATAGTTAATTATCTACCCTTATGCCGCAAAGCGCGCTTAAATTATCGAAAAATGACCTCGACAGGCGCTCGTTGGATTTGTTTATTAATTCAGACTGTGCCGTCACAAGCAACTCAAGCTCGGCTAAAGCCGCCTTTGCCGTGGAATTTACCTCGTAGAGCCTTTGGCTCATTTCAACAGCCTGACGCAGAAGCAGCATTTTTCTTGAATTGGTCGTTGCAGTCTTTGCAGAGTTTATCACCTCGTAAAGCTGCTCTGCCGTGTAGGTTTCCTGAAGCTCCGGCATAAGCTTCTTTGCGCTAATTTTCCAATTATTGCTGTCGGTGTAGGTGTAGAACAGCTCGCGCTCGACACCCTCTATCATTTCGATAGCAACGGCTATTTTATAGCTCTTCTTGCCGCTTGCCCTGATAACAAGTCTGCCGTCGGGGTTAGAGCCTGCGGGAAGCTGCTCTGACTTTACCTTGATTCCGTCGACGAAAAGCTCGTTTGTAACATACTCAAATTTAAGGCTATCGTCGGGCGAAACGAGTGATATACGAAGCGTTTTCTTGCCGTGAGCGGCGGTTGAATTGCGAAGATAGGCGGTTTTTCCGTCGGGGGTAATGCTATCAAAATCCTTTACCACTCCCTGCCATACTATATCGGTTGCGCGAGAGAAGGTTATCTCGTCCTGAAGCACGATGGCTTCTCTTCCCTGCGTCAGCATAAGCGCGCGTCTTGCAGAGGTACAGTACTTTCCGTACTGCGGCTTCATATCCACATACGCAAAAGCTCCGTTTGTTTCGCTGTGAAGCTTCGTTACCTTTGCGTAACCGTCATCACGGGTGTTCAGCACCTGACCGTACTCTTTGAGGTCGGGCTGTGTCTTGTCAAGGACAAGCACCGTGCTGTGACCGACGGGTGATTTTCTGTAATAGTGATAACGGTAATTGTTATCAAAGTAGTTTCCGATATTATAATCCTCTTTGCCGGGGTCATAGAACCATATCGTTCCGCCCCAAGAGAGGTAAAAGCTGCCTGAGTCTGCATCGCTATGCGCGGAAACGTTTGCGCCTGCGTGAACGCCTGCGAAAAGTCCCTCGTAATCGTTCCACGATGAGCGCATAGTTACGGTTTCGATATTGTGTCCGTAGTAATCAAGCGGACTGTTTGCGCCACCGCCGACGCTCAAATCCTTTGAGTAGCAGATTATATCCATTATATCGGGGGATGCACCGTACTGCTCTTGAAGCAGAACATCCTTGAAATAAGCAATATTCGGGTCATCAAACAGCCTTGCCGCGCAGTAGAAATATTCCGATTTCGGACGCCAAGGACCGCTGTCGTGGTAGCCCCAGCTATGGAAGGTGGTATCGGCTGTTCCCATCACGAAATAGAAGCTATCGTGAAGTCCGACGGTATCAAGAAATCCGCAGTCGGTGCCAAGAGTATTCGTAAGCGTGAGTATCATACGAAGAAAGGTGTTGGTGCTGTATCCCCAGTAGTCGGGCGATTCAAGATACGAGCCGTCAGGCGCGTATTCAAGCATTGCGTTATTGATGCAAGGAAGCATCTTTGCGATAAGTCCCGTGCAGACCGCGGTTGCCGCCTCGTTATTCGGGAACTCGTCCATAATAGCAAGCGCAGACATAACGAAGCCTGATGTGCATACCGTCTGCCAGTTGTTAGTTCTGGTTCGCGTATCCCACGCGGTTCTTCCCGAGCCCGACTGACGAAGCTGACGAGAGCTTCCGTCAAGGGCAGAGGTGTATTTCCAGTAAGGCGCGCTCGACGAGGACTTCATTGAGGTACACTTGTCCGCGACCTCAACCGCCTTTAAGAAAAGGATTTCAGCCATTTCGGTGCGCTGTGCGGGGGTAAGACCGTTATAAATCCAGTCGTAGCCTATTGCAAATTCAACTGCGCCGTCAGCAAGGTTAAGCGTGTGCGCCTCGCCCCAATGCTGCCAGTCAGCAAGCTCTCTTGCAAGCAGACAAAACGCATCTACCCACTTGTTTTCGCCCGTCATCTGATATGCAAAGGCGAAATATTTGAGGTAAATCGAGTATTTTCCGACGTTTGAGCGGTCACCTGTATCGTATCCGTCACCGTAAACGCTCGATTTGTTCCATCCCCCACTTCCGTCATAGACATCAAGCAGGGTTGTAGGCTTGCTGTCGCCGGGGTAGGTGTACGAGTATGCGGGAACATACTTTTTATTTGAGTCGTAGTAGCCCTCAAGTCGGTTGCCGTTCTCGTCATAGAGGAAGTATGGCTGTCTGAAGCTTATCCTTGCCGCCTCGCTTTTCCAGCTTGCACTGCTGCTTGTGTATGTAAAGCTCTTGGCAAGATAGGCATTCGCATCCGCCATATAGCCGTTTATCCACTCGCGTAGGGTTTTGTCCTCATCCGAAAGGCTCGAGGCATTGCTCTTGTAAATAGCCGCGAGCTTTAGAAATCTGTCCGAGTCGCAAAGAAGCCTCGGATGCACTTTATCACCGCCTACCGCGGTCTGCATCATACCCATAATATCATTTGACGCGGGGAAGGTGTAAAGAAGCTCGTCGATATTCTGTGTCTGTACTGCAAGCGAGCTATACGAGTTATCGTAGGTTATAGTGCTCTTTGAAAATACGATAAGCCCCGAATACTCGTTGTAAAAGTAGTTAATACCGTAAAATTTAGAAAGGTCCTCGACAGAAAGATAGTAAAAACCGCCCGGTTTCTTTATAAGCGGTGCTTTAAGCCTTATCGGCTGGGTGATGCCGTTTAGCTTGTATTCAGTCGAGTTCACGGTAAATAGATAGCAGTCATTACCGTTTGTGAGAGTGAGAGTATTACCGCCATTTTGGGGTGATATTTCCCCGGTATAAGGGTAAAGTCCCGTTGCGGGAATCATAAGGGTTTTGCCGTCCTCGTAGACGTAGGGCTTGACGTCGGTTGAGCTGTTGCTAATCCGCCTTCTCGTTCCGCGGTTTAGCATATATGTATAGTCAACCTTCATCCAAAGCTCGGATTTGTAATTCTCGGTATCATCCGCCGCATGCAGGTCAAGCTTTATCGGCAGAACCGAAAGCGTCAGAATTACCGTGCATAGTGCAAGAAGCAGGCTGACAGCCCTTTTTAAAGCGTTAAAAGCGCACATAAAATACTCCTGATTAAATCTTTATATATAATTATAAGTTAATTGAGCGCAAAAAACAATTGGCATACTGTACCAATTTTTTTAAAATGTATAAACAATTTGCACAAAATACTTTCTTAATCCAGAGTCGGTGAAAATCCCGAAAAGGGCGTTATCAGAGTGAAAAATTTGTGAAGAGAACACGGGAAACCGCCCGTTTTGCTTGGTACCGTGATTAAAACTTTCTTTGTTTTTTACCATTTTTCCGACATTTTCACTCATTTTCCAAGAAGGGTGGCAGGTGACGAAATTTAATGTCCTGCACCGTGGTATATCACACCGCTATCCCCTACTCTTGCGACGCTTTACCTTGGTGTGTTGCTATGATATTAGGCAGAGGGATGGAATACTTATGCGTTTATTCGCGAATATACTGCATATTTATGCACATCCATTCGTTAAATGCAACAATAAAAACTCTACATTTTATATTTATATATGTGCAGGTGTACAAAAATAATATTTTTATATAAATGCTATTGCATATTTATTCAGAAAGTGATACAATGTATTCATAAATTTAATTTCACTAAAGGGAGAATTTAAAAATGGACAAGAAATCAATCAAAAAGGTCGTTCTCGCATATTCGGGCGGACTTGACACCTCTATAATCATTCCGTGGCTCAAGGAAAACTACAACAACTGCGAGGTTATCGCAGTTTCAGGAAACGTAGGTCAGGCTGACGAGCTTGAGGGACTTGAGGAAAAGGCACTCAAAACCGGCGCATCCAAGCTCTACGTTGAGGACCTCACCGAGGAATTTGTTAACGATTACATCATCCCCACCGTAAAGGCAGGCGCACTTTACGAGGAATATATGCTCGGCACGCCATTCGCCCGCCCCGTTATCGCAAAGCGAATCGTTGAGATAGCAAAGGCAGAGGGTGCTGACGCAATCTGCCACGGCTGTACCGGTAAGGGTAACGATCAGGTGCGCTTTGAGCTTACTATCAAGGCCTTCGCACCCGATATGCCTATCATCGCACCCTGGCGCGAGTGGGACATCAAGTCGCGTGAGGAAGAAATCGACTACGCTGAGGCGCACAACGTTCCGCTTAAGATAAACCGTGAGACCAACTATTCGAAGGATAAGAACCTCTGGCACCTCTCTCACGAGGGACTTGACCTTGAGGATGCAGGTAACGAGCCTCTTTACGACAAGGAAGGCTTCCTTGAAATGGGCGTATCGCCTATGATGGCACCTGACAAGGCCACCTACATCACCCTTGATTTTGAAAAGGGCATCCCCACAAAGCTCGACGGCGTTGCTATGTCGGCAAAGGAAATCATCCTCGCGCTCAACAAGCTCGGCGGCGAGAACGGCATCGGACTTCTTGACATTATCGAGAACCGCCTTGTAGGTATGAAGTGCCGCGGTGTATATGAGACGCCCGGCGGTGCAATTCTCTACTTTGCACACAACTATCTTGAAACCCTTACTCTTGACAAGATGACCGCTCACAAGAAGAGTGAGCTTGCTATCACCTTTGCAGACCTCGTTTACAACGGTCAGTGGTTCACCCCTCTTCGCGAGGCACTTTCCGCATTCGTTGACAAGACGCAGGAAAACGTAACCGGTAAGGTAAGACTTAAGCTCTACAAGGGCAATATCATCAAGGCCGGTGTATGGAGTGATTATGCGCTCTATTCTGAAGAGCTTGCTACCTTTGGCGAGGACAACGTTTACAATCAGGCGGATTCCGCAGGCTTTATCAACCTCTTCGGACTTCCCATCAAGGTTCAGGCACAGGTTAACGCAAAGAACGCTAAATAATTATATTATTTAAGGACTTATTATGGCAAACAAAAAGATGTGGGCGGGTGTAACGCTCGGTGTTACCGACTCTATTGCAGACGATTTCAACTCATCCATCCGCTTTGACAGTAAAATGTATAAGCAGGACATCCGCGGCTCGCTTGAGCACGCGGCAATGCTTAAAAGGCAGGGCATTCTCACCGAGGACGAGCTTGCAAAAATCACCGACGGACTGATTTCGGTGCTTGAGGATATTGAATCAGGCGCGCTTGAAATTGACCTTTCAAGCGAGGACATACATATGTTCGTTGAGGCAACGCTTACCGAGAGGATAGGCGACGTCGGAAAGAAGCTTCACACGGCAAGAAGCCGTAACGATCAGGTAGCTCTTGATCTTCGGCTTTATATGCGTGATGAGGCAAACGAGATTATTTCCCTGACAAAGGCTCTTATCACGGCTATTTTGAAGGTTGCGTCGGAAAACACCGATGCTATAATGCCGGGCTACACGCATCTTCAGCGCGCACAGCCTATCACCTTTGCCCACCATCTGCTTGCCTACTGTATGATGCTTCTTCGCGACATCTCGCGCATTAAGGACGCGAGAGAGCGTATGAACTTTTGCCCGCTTGGCTCGTGCGCGCTCTCGGGCACGACCTTCCCCATCGACCGCGACTCGGTGGCAGAGGCACTCGGCTTTTCAGGCATCACGATGAACTCGATTGACGGCGTATCCGACCGCGACTACTGCATTGAGCTTGGCGCGGCATTCTCAACTCTTATGATGCACCTTTCCCGTTTTTCAGAGGAAATAATCCTCTGGTCGAGCTGGGAATTCAAGTTTATCGAGCTTGACGACGCATACACGACGGGCTCGTCGATAATGCCGCAGAAGCGCAACCCCGATATGGCAGAGCTCGTTCGCGGCAAGTGCGGACGCGTGTACGGAAATCTTTTTGCTACTCTCACAATGCTCAAAGGACTTCCCCTTGCCTACAACAAGGATATGCAAGAGGACAAGGAAGCTATCTTCGACACGGTTGAAACTGTCAAAATGTGTCTTTCGGTATTCACACCGATGATAGCCACTATGCGTACTTTGAAGGAAAATATGAAAAACGCGGCAAAGCGCGGCTTTATCAACGCAACTGACCTTGCCGACTATCTCACCAAGCGCGGCGTGCCGTTCAGAACGGCTTATAAAATCTCGGGCACTATCGTGTCGGAATGTCTTATCTCTGGTAAGACGCTCGACGAGGTGACGCTTGACGAATACCGCGCGCACAGCGAGCTTTTCGATGCCGACCTTTACACGGAAATTTCACTTGAAAGCTGTATTGCAAAGCGTGTTTCGCGCGGCGGTACGGGCTACGAGAGTGTAAACGAACAGCTTTCCTACGTTGCGGCTGAAATATCAAGGATTTAAGGATTTTTATGAAAAAAAAGGTTTTTATTGACGGAAAAGCGGGTACTACGGGGCTTCGCATTGAGGAAAGACTCGCAGGACGCGAGGATATTGAGATTATTTCCCTTCCCGACGAGCTTCGCAAGGATACTGCGGCAAGAGAAAAAATCATAAACGAGGCAGACTTCGTATTCCTCTGCCTGCCAGACGCGGCGGCAGTTGAGGCGGTTTCTCTCGTAAAGAACGATAAGACGGTTATAATCGACGCATCGACGGCTCACAGGACAAGCCCTGCGTTTGCCTACGGCTTCCCCGAGCTTGACGCGTCGTTTGAAGAAAAGATAAAGAGCTCGACGAGAATTGCAGTTCCCGGATGCCACGCATCGGGCTTCATCGCGCTCACATATCCGCTCGTGAAGGCAGGCATACTGCCTGCGAGCGCATCGCTCACCGCGCACTCGCTCACGGGCTATAGCGGTGGCGGAAAGGCTATGATTGCCGACTACGAGGGTGACAAAAGATGCGCTCTGCTTGACGCACCAAGACAGTACGCGTTAGGTCAGACACACAAGCATCTGCCCGAGATGGTAAAGATTTCGGGACTTGAAAATGCCCCTCTGTTCTGCCCTATCGTCGGTGATTTCTATTCGGGAATGGAAGTTACCGTGCCTTTGTTCAAATCGCAGATTAACGGCACGGCAGACGATATTCGTCGCACATATGCCGACACTTATAAGGACGGACTCGTGCGCTACGCAGAGCGCGCAGACGAGGGCGGATTTATTTCCGCAGGCGCGCTTTCGGGCAAGGACACGATGCAGATTGAGGTTTACGGAAACGACGACAGAATTCTTCTCGTCGCAAGATACGATAACCTTGGCAAGGGCGCAAGCGGTGCTGCCGTTGAGTGCCTTAACATAAAGCTTGGCTGTGACAAGGCAAAATGCCTTGAGGTATAAGCACATTTGGGATTTAAGTCGTAATTTGAAAGGAATTTGAAATGAAACAGATAAACGGCGGTGTTTGTGCACCACTCGGATTTTTTGCAAACGGAATTCATTGCGGTATAAGAAAAAACAAGACCAAGCGCGATTTAGCTCTTATTTTGTCCTCGTGCGACTGCTCGGCAAGCGCGGTTTACACAACGAACAAGGTCAAGGGCGCGCCCCTGACGGTCAGCAAAAAGCACCTTGAAGGCGGTCTTGCACGCGCGATTATATGTAACAGCGGTAACGCAAACACCTGCAACGCAGACGGCATAGAGATTGCAGAGAAAACCTGCGATGAGCTCGCGGCAAGGCTGGGTGTGCCCTCGTCAAAAATAGTGGTTGCATCCACGGGCGTTATCGGTCAGCCTCTTGACCCGACACCGATTATCTCATCTCTTGACGAGCTTATCGGCGGTGTTTCCGATGACGGAAGCTTGCGCGCGGCAGAGGGCATTATGACCACCGACACGAAGGTTAAGGAAATTGCGGTTTCCTTCAAAGTAGGCGGTGTCGAGTGCCGCATGGGCGGTATTGCAAAGGGCTCGGGTATGATACATCCGAATATGGCTACTATGCTCGTGTTCATCACCACCGACTGCGCTATCTCGTCAGAGCTTCTTGGCAAGGCGCTTAAAAGCGATATAAAGTCAAGCTTCAATATGGTATCCGTTGACGGCGACACCTCGACTAACGACTTCGTCTGCGTTATGGCAAACGGCATGGCAGATAACAGAAAAATCTGCACCGAGGGCGAGGACTATGAAAGCTTTATGAAGGCGTTAAATTCGGTAACGGTTGCTCTTTGCCGTATGATTGCCGCTGACGGCGAGGGCGCAACGAAGCTTCTCGAATGCAAGGTTTCGGGTGCGTACGATGAAGAAAACGCGAAGATAATCGCAAAGAGCGTTATATGCTCTTCGCTTGTAAAGGCGGCTATGTTCGGTTCTGACGCAAACTGGGGACGCGTGCTTTGCGCGATAGGATACAGCGGTGCTAAGGTTGACGTATCAAAGGTCACCGTTAAGTTCCTCTCATCGGCAGGTGAGATACTCGTCTGCGAGGGCGGTGCCGGTGTTGACTTCTCTGAGGAAATTGCAAAGCAGGTGCTTCTTCAGGATGAAATTACAATTGATGTAGAGCTTGGCGACGGTGATGCCACCGCCAAGGCTTGGGGCTGTGACCTGACTTACGATTACGTAAAAATCAACGGCGATTACAGAACCTGATTTCAAAATAACCAAAGCAAGAATTTACATATTTTACAAACGAAAACAAGACGATTTTAAAATAATTGTTTACAAAAACATTTGATTGAGGTTAAAATGGCTTTACACATTACTAACGCACAGCGTGCCGAGGTGCTTACTCAAGCACTTCCCTACATTCAGAGATATTACGGCAAGGTTATCGTTATCAAGTACGGCGGAAACGCGATGATAAACGAAGAGCTTAAAGAGCAGGTTATGGAAGACGTGGTGCTTCTTCACCTTATCGGTGTAAAGGTAGTGCTCGTTCACGGCGGCGGTCCTGAGATCACCGACACGCTTCACGCGCTCGGCAAAGAGAGCGTATTCCACAACGGACTTCGCGTAACCGACAAGGAAACGGCAGACGTCGTGCAGATGGTCCTTGCAGGTAAGATTAACAAAACTCTCGTAAACCTTCTTCAGATACACGGCGGTGCGGCTATCGGACTGTCGGGTCTTGACGGACATATGATTAAGGCGGTGATGAAGGACGAGGCGCTCGGCTACGTCGGTAAAATCACCGAGGTTGACGTAAAGCCTATTTATGACCTGCTTAAAAACGACTACATCCCCGTTATATCCACTATCGGATGTGACGAGGCAGGTAACGTTTACAACATAAACGCTGACACCGCAGCCGCATATATTGCAGGCGCTATGGGCGCGCAGAGGCTCATCACTATGACCGATATTGCAGGTATTCTGAAGGACCGCGACGACCCTTCCTCTATCATTTCTGAAATTGACGTTAAGGAAGCAAGAGAGCTGTTTGATGCAGGCATAATCTCGGGCGGTATGGTGCCAAAGGTTGAGTGCTGTATTGAGGCTATCGAGCACGGCGTTGACAGCGTAACAATTCTTGACGGCAGAATTCCGCACGCGATACTTATCGAAACCCTCACCGACGAGGGTGCAGGTACTATGGTTATCAAGGAGAGGAAAAATGGGTGAGGTTAAGGCACAGGACCAAAAATATATAGCGAACACCTACAAGCGCTTCGACCTTGAAATTGCGCGTGCAGAGGGCGCGTACTGCTATGACGAGAGTGGAAAGAGATATATCGACCTCTCGACGGGTATTGCCGTCAACACCTTTGGCGCGTGCGATAAGGAATGGGTCGCGGCAGTAACCGAGCAGCTTTCGCTCGTTACCCACGCGTCAAACCTCTACTACACAGCGCCGCAGGTAAGGCTTGCAGAGCTTCTTTGCAAGAGAACGGGCGCTAAAAAGGTATTCTTCGCAAACTCGGGTGCTGAGGCTAACGAGTGCGTTATAAAGGTTGCGAGAAAATGGGGTAAGGATAATAAGGGCGAGAGCTTCTTCAACGTCGTTACCTTGAAAAACAGCTTCCACGGAAGAACTATTGCAACGCTGAAGGCTACCGGTCAGGATGTTTTCCACAAGGACTTCGGCCCCTTCCCTGACGGATTTCTCTACTGTGACGCAGGCAACTGCGAGATGCTAAAGACGCTCGTTTGCGAGAATGACTGCTGTGCGATTATGCTCGAATGTGTTCAGGGCGAGGGCGGTGTTATGGCACTTGACAAGGAATTTGTGAGCTTTGCAAAGCGTCTTTGCGAGGAAAAAAATCTACTTCTCATCATTGACGAGGTACAGACGGGCAATGGCAGATGCGGCACTCTTTACGCATACGAGCAGTACGGTATCAAGCCCGACCTCGTAAGCACGGCAAAGGGACTTGGCGGCGGTCTGCCTATCGGCGCGGCAATGCTCTTTGAGAGATGCGAGGGTGTATTAAGCTATGGCGACCACGGCTCAACCTTTGGCGGAAATCCCGTTGCCTGCGCCGGCGCATACTCAATTTTATCAAGAATTGACGACGCTCTTTTAGCCGGTGTAAGAGAACGCTCGAAGCTTATATTTGACACGCTTTCGTGCGCTGACGGTGTTGTGTCTGTCAGCGGTCTTGGACTTATGATAGGTATTGAAACGAAGCGAGATGCATCCGAGGTTATATCAAGATGTATGGACGCAGGGCTTCTCGTTATCAAGGCTAAAAACAAGGTAAGACTTCTTCCCCCTCTTAACATTGAGCTTGATACTCTCAAAGAGGCACTCGATATACTTACCGACTGCTTAAAGCAAACAATTATTTGAAGGATAGGTGCATTTGATATGAATTTAAAGGGACGCGATTTTTTAAAGCTTCTTGATTTCACCCCCGAGGAAATAGACTATCTTATAACGCTTTCTGCCGAGCTTAAGGCAAAGAAGAGAGCAGGTATTCCCCACCGCGAGTGCGAGGGAAAGAACATCGCTCTGATATTTGAAAAGACCTCGACGCGCACGCGTTGCTCGTTTGAGGTTGCGGCATACGACCTCGGCATGGGCGTTACCTATCTTGACCCCACGGGCTCGCAGATAGGCAAAAAAGAAACTATCGCCGACACCGCAAGAGTTCTTGCTTCTATGTACGACGGAATAGAATACCGCGGCTACGGACAGGAAATTGTTGAAGAGCTTGCTAAATTTTCAAAGGTGCCCGTGTGGAACGGACTTACAAACGAGTTTCACCCGACGCAGATACTTGCCGACTTTCTCACCATAAAAGAACACTTCGGCAGGCTCAAAGGAATAAAGTACGACTATATGGGCGACGCGAGATACAATATGGGCAACTCGCTTATGGTTGGCGCTGCCAAGATGGGTATGGACTTTACCGTATGCGCCCCGAGGGAATACTTCCCCGACCCTGCGCTTATCGCAGAGTGCGAGAAAATTGCAAAAGAGAGCGGCGCTACTCTTGCGTTCAGCGAGGATGTAAAAACGGCTA
>JAZKYE010000021.1:0-6509 GCA_045611965.1 Eubacteriales bacterium | reverse complement strand
GTTGGTGTTGCAGATACCGAAGCGGCTCGCCTCTTCCATCGGAACGGTTATCGTAGCAACCGTGCAGGAAGCACCCGTTCTTTTATGCTGCTCAAGCATAAGCGAGTAATCCATACGGTAGATATGGTCGCCCGAGAGAATAAGCACGTAATCAGGATTGTACTGCTTTATGAAATTGATATTCTGATAAATTGCGTTAGCCGTACCCTTGTACCAGTCGGACTTCTTGTTACCCTGATAGGGCGGAAGCACCGAAAGACCGCCTCTTGTACGGTCAAGGTCCCATGCAACACCGTTGCCTATGTACTCGTTAAGAGCAAGCGGCTGATACTGTGTAAGCACACCGACCGTATCAATTCCCGAATTTATGCAGTTAGAGAGAGGAAAATCTATAATTCTGTACTTTCCTCCAAAAGATACCGCAGGCTTTGCGGTTTGCTTCGTAAGGTCGTAAAGGCGCGAGCCCTGACCTCCTGCAAGAAGCATTGCGATACATTCCTTCTTACAATACATCTCTTTTCTCCTTTAGCTTTGTTTTATTTTTAGAAATTTGTTTTATAACTATTCCTGAAAATCCGTTCAGCCGCGCCTCGCAAAGGAAGCCGCCGTCAGACTTGCTTACGGTAAGAAAATCCTTTACGTTTCTTACCCCGTCGGTGTCGAATACACACCCTACGTCCTCGTATTCAAGAGGAATTTCCACCGTCTGCGACACGCCGGATAGGTTTATGAGAACTATAAGCTCTCTTCCTGCTATATCGCGCCTTTTATACACAACGGTGTTTTTGTCGCACTCGTCAACGAGCACCCACTCAAAGCCGTCTTGCGTGAAGTCAAGCTCCCACAGCTCATTTGCCGACAGATAAAATCTGTTGAGCGCCGCAACGTACGCACGCATATCGCGGTGATTTTTAAAGTCGAGCATAAACCACTCAAGCGACGAGTCGTAGTCCCACTCGCGGAACTGCGCGTATTCCGTGCCCATAAAGGTAAGCTTCTTGCCGGGATAGGTTGCGATAAGCAGAAGCGCTGCGCGCATCTGTCGGAACTTGTCCTCATAAGAGCCGAACATCTTGTCGATAAACGACCGCTTTCCGTGCACGACCTCGTCGTGGGAAATCGGAAGCACGAAGCGCTCTGAAAACGCGTACATCAAGGGAAAGGTCAGCGCCTTGTGATTGTATTTTCTATAAATGGGGTCGCAGGACATATACTCAAAGAAGTCGTTGGCAAATCCCATATTCCATTTAAGCGTAAAGCCAAGACCGCCTGAAGAAACAGGATGCGTTATCTTGCCGAAGGAAGCCGATTCCTCTGCGATAAGAAGCACCGAGGGAAATTCCTTTGCCGCAGCCGAGGTGAGCTTTTGCAAAAAGGATACGCCATCGTAATCAATATTAGTGCCGAGGTGGTTGGGTGTCCACTCGCCCTCGCTTCTGTCAAAATCAAGATATATCATCGACGCCACAGCATCAACACGAAGTCCGTCAAAGTGGAACTCGCGAAGATAGTACAGCGCGTTTGATAAAAGGAAGCTCTGAACCTCCTCTCGCCTCAGGTCAAAATAGCGCGTGCCCCAGTTGCGCGACTCGCGCCGCACATCATCGGCATACTCGTAAAGAGGATAGCCGTCGTATTCAATAAGACCGAAATCATCCTTCGGGAAATGCGCGCCAACCCAGTCGAGAATTACGCCGATGCCGTTGTTATGAAGTCGGTTAACGAGATATTTAAGGTCGTCAGGCGAGCCAAATCTCGAGGACGGCGCATAGAAGCCGCAGCATTGATAGCCCCACGAGGCATCGTAGGGATACTCTGCAAGAGGCATAAGCTCTACGTGCGTGTAGCCCATAAACTTCACGTAAGAGCACAGCGCGTCTGCTATCTCGCGGTAGGAAAGATACCTTCCGTCAGGATGCCTTGCAAAGCTACCGAGGTGTACCTCGTATACGTTGATAGGCGTTGCAAGCGGCTTGCCGCGCTTGGGCTTGTAAATGCTCTTTCTCTTCTCTATCCACTTCTCATCTGAAAATCGGAAGCTGCTCTCACAGCAGATAGCCGACCATCCGTCAGAGGTGTTCATCATTCGCCTTGCGTACGGGTCAGCCTTGTAAAGCACTCTGTCCCCGACCGTAATTTCAAAGCGGTAGGCAACACCCTCAAGCGAGGCGCGTGAGCGCACGGTACACTCAAACACACCGCCGTCGGTTACGCGCGCCATTTTGTGCACGCCAAGCTTGTCTTTATTTCTGAAAGCAAGCGTCACGGCATCGGCACGCTTCGCAAAGGTGCGGAAGGTGTAAAGGTATTCACCGTCGTTATATATTAAGTTCGCGCCAAGGTATTCATAGGCGTGAAGATTCGTACCGTGATGAAAGGTGTACGAGGCGGTGTTCAGCTGTGACATCAGTATCCCCCGAGCAAATCTATATCTATACGAAAGTATTATACAACTATTTCGGGGCTTTGTCAATAATATATATATAATAAATATATATAAATATTAGAAATTTATTGTTTTTCTGCCCTTTTTTCCCTGCCGTCACCGTTTGCCATCGCTTTTTGCCCGCGCTTTTGCAATTTTTTCGATTTAAAAAGCCTGAATACACAATTTATAAAAGCTAATCCGACACCTCTTAATAGAGCCAGAATTTTCAGCGCTACGGCTAAAGCCACCGCAAGCAGTACGGTTATAATTTTAAGCGGTATGACGATTACCCTTACCGCAAGAGTGTAAATGTATTTGAACGCATACTTATAAAAAAGATAAAACGAAGTGAAGCAAAGCATCGGCATAAGCGCCCTTGCCGTGCCGTCAAGATACACATAATCGCTGATAATAAGGCATATGCCGAAAATAAAAAAGCAGAAAAAATCAATAATATTCACAAGCACTCTGTCTACCCTCACCTGCCTGAAGCGAAGAGCAGAGATTTTCTGTCTTGTGATATTTTTCGACAAACGGTACGCGTATTTCGGAATTCTCAAAAGGTCGTAAATTCTTTCGGCAATTATAAAAGCCCCACCGTAAGCAAGCGCAAAAAGCACACCGCACAACAGTGAAGAAAGTATTGCCAAAAGGTAGTCGGACAGGTCAAAATACATCATAGCTTATCTTTTGAAAAACGAGCGCTTCGGCTTTGTATCAGGCGCTCTGTAAACGGCATAAATATCGCCGCAAATCTCGATTTTTCCGCCATCCTTCACAAGGCTCTCGATTTTAAGCCCGTCACCCTCAACGCATATTTTTCCACCCTCACATTCAAGGGTGATTTCACCGTCGGTGAAGCCTATAATATCCGTTATTCCGTCAGCCGTCAGCACTCTTCCGTCCTTAAGTATCAGCGTTTGTCCTTTAAATGCAAGATTATCCATAAAAGCACCTCGAAAATAAAAAATGACCACAGTCTTAATTAAGACTATGGTCATCGAAGGCCGTTTATGCAAAACTATTTGTTTTCCTCTGATACGACCTCATACATACCGACGCTCTCGGTCTTTTTTGTCGTTTCCTTAATTTCAAGAACTCTTACCGTAACCTCTTTTTGACCGAAGGCAAGGGTGATAAGATCCCCTATCTTCACATCGTAGGATGCCTTTGCGGCTCTGCCGTTTACGGAAATACGAGAAGCGTCGCACGCTTCATTTGCGACGGTGCGACGCTTGATTAGTCTTGAAACCTTTAAATATTTATCAAGACGCATATGAGAATTAGCCGTTGAGCGCGTCCTTAAGAGCCTTGGAAGCTGAGAAAGCGGGCTTCTTGTATGCCGCGATGGTTATAACCTCGTTGGTCTGGGGGTTACGTCCCTCTCTTGCAGCGATGTCCTTCGCCTCAAAGGTGCCAAAGCCTGCAACCGCAACCTTATCACCCTCTTTAAGAGCGTCGGTAATAGCATCAAATACTGCGTTTACAGCCGCCTCTGCTGCCTTCTTGGAAACCTCTGCCTGTGCTGAAACAACGTTTATAAGCTCGGATTTGTTCATTGGATTATACTTCCTTTCTTTTTATTGTACGAAAATTATATCAAGTATTTAATCAAATTTCAATACTTATACAAAAAAGTGTAATGACTTTTAAATAAAATTTGTATAATTCCCTAATTTTCTACCCTATATTTTGTTGAAAACAACCGATTTTTATCCATTTTCGTCGAAAGATATACATACAAAAGCAACAAAATCAAGTAGATAATAATTGACGTTAGCACGAAAATTATAAACAAGCCTATGGAAAATTCACCCCCTGACGCTCTTGTGTAAAGCACTCTTGACGGTAAAACCGATGCAAGCGAGAAGATAAAAATTAACAAAAGCTTAAAAGCAACCGCAAGCTTAACCCCCTTTGCTTTAAGCATAAGAAATGACGCAAAAAATGCTATCGCATAGGATATTGCGCCACCTATTGCCGCGCCCGATATACCTACTTCTCGGTATGGGACGAGTATATATGTCAGCACTGTTTTAAGGATTACACCGACACCCGTCGCAATGAGGGGCGCTTTCGTATCCTTCATCGCTTCAAGGCAGGTGTTTGAGAGCGTCAGAAGCCCGAGAAACAGCACCGACGGGGCGCAAATCATAAGGGGTAAAGCGCCAATGCCTGCCGAAGCATCGTCAAACAGAAGTGATAATATTTCAAGCGGAAAGAGCAAAAAAGCAAGTGATATAGGCACTAAAAGCACGGAAAAAAGCAAAAAAAGCCTCGTTACAAGCTCTGAATATTTAGAAATTCCCTCTTTTATTCTCTCACCTAACATAGGCAGCGCCGCGGCGCTTATAGGCGTAAGCAGGGCGAGGGCGAGATTTATCAGCGGTATGACGAGAGTTGAGTAATTTCCAAACAGTGCTGTTGCCTCTCTTTCGGTATATCCTGCCGAAACGAGCCGTCTTACTATCAGGCATAGGTCAATGAGCGAGGATGCGCCGAGAATAGCCGAGCTTAAGGTTATCGGGGCTGATATTCTGAATATTTTAGCCCCAAGATGCTTTATTTTAAGCGCGCACTCATCAGAATTCCCCTTCATCTGCGCTTTTGCACCTATATAAAGAATGACGCTTGATGCGAGGCTGCCGAGTGTAACACCGAGAATACAAAGGGCTGAAATCTCTGCATAGCCCATACCTGCATTATGCCCGAGAAGCGCGAGAAGCATACCGAGCGCAAGCTTTACCACACCTTCGGCTATCTGCGAAATTGCTATCGCGCCAAAGCTCATAACACCGTTAAGATATCCGCGAAGCACACCGCTTACCGAAACGAAAATGAGCGACGGTGCTATCATCATAAGCGAGGGTGCACAAAGCTTGCTTCCTATTATATATGATAATGCGTGCGCGGACAGAGTGAGAATTAGAAAAAGCAAAAGTCCTATGATGAAAAAGGGCTTTATCAGCGCGCGAAGTATCCCTGCACGCTCGCGCGGCGCGACATCCGTAATTATAATTGAAATAGCCCTCGGCACACCGCCCGTGCAAAGCAGAAAGAAAAACGAAAACACCACGTACGCGCTGTTGAAATAGCCCATACCCTCGTCAGTAAGGATATAGGAAAGCGGCACTTTATATATAAAGCCTAAAAGCTTGACTATTACCGCAGAGACTGTGAGCGAAAACGCGCCCCTTGTAAAGCTCTTATCTACGTCTTTTTTATCTATAATGAGCATAAAAACCGCCAATAAAAAAAGGATTACTAAAATCTATTAGTAACCCTTTAAAATTATGCAATTCTTATTCGCTCTGCACCCTTTTGTAAAATTCAAGAGCCGTATCGTAAAGCGACCTCTTTTCAGATTCCCCTGCTTTTCTCTTCTCAAATTCCGAAAGATATTCGTAAGGATATTTGGGTGAGAAAATACGAAGTATTTTACCTTCCTCAACCGAGAGCGAATCATGGTTTACAAGCTTGGTGACAGCGCCTGCGCCAACGGCAAATATGGTCTGCACCTCTTCCATCATATATACATTGTAAAGCCCCTCGTGACCTTCCTTTGAAAAGCCGACGTTTTCAAGATTTCCAACGGTATTCTTCTGTCGGTACATATAATAGGGCTTGTATCCTGCAAACTTTGTATTAAGCTGTGAGTAGGACACGCATTTTGCCGCATCACCGCCCGAAACCGAGTAGATATTCGAGTTGTTTTTAAGCGCATCCGATGCCTTTTTCACGCAGAAGGTATGCACGGTTATGTTGCTTGGTGCGAGCTCGATTACGCGCTCAAGTGTCTCTGAAAAGTTCTTGAAATCGTCTGATGGAAGTCCTGCGATAAGGTCAACGTTTATGTCGCGGATACCGCTTTCCTTGGCTATTTTATAAGCCTCGTAGAACTCTTCAACGGTATGCCGTCTGCCTATCTCGCAAAGTATATTATCGTTAAGAGATTGGGGATTTACCGAAACTCGCGTTACGCCATAACGCTTTGCAAGCTCAAGCTTTTCCTTCGTGATAGTATCAGGCCTGCCTGCTTCAAGTGAAGTCGGAGGCCAAGCGGTCTTAGGAAGACAATGAC
>JAZKYE010000020.1:0-22308 GCA_045611965.1 Eubacteriales bacterium | reverse complement strand
CGAGCGTTATGACAGACTGTATGCCGAGGGCAAGCTGCGAGTTGTGGACGGTAAGTCCATCCTTTACGACGGACGTACCGGTGAGCCCTTCGATAACCCCGTTACCGTAGGTATTATGTATTATCTCAAGCTCCACCACCTTGTTGACGATAAGATCCACGCTCGTTCCACCGGTCCTTACTCCTTGGTTACTCAGCAGCCTCTCGGCGGTAAGGCACAGTTCGGTGGACAGCGTTTCGGTGAGATGGAGGTATGGGCACTCGAGGCGTACGGCGCAGCCTACACGCTTCAGGAAATACTTACCGTTAAGTCCGACGACGTTACGGGTAGAACCAAGACCTACGAGGCTATCGTTAAGGGTCAGAACATTCCTACCCCCGGCATTCCCGAGTCCTTCAAGGTACTTGTTAAAGAGCTTCAGTCGCTTTGTCTTGACCTTCACGTTCTTGATAAGGAAGGCAACGAGATAGAGCTTTCAGAGGTTTACGAGGACGATACCCCTCAGTATGCTTCTATTGAGGATTCCCGCCAAGGCAAGTTCTCAGACGCTAACAGAGAAGCTTCCGCAGACGAAGAGATGATCGATGACGACGAGGATTTCGCAGACGACGAGGAACTCGACGACGATTTGGCAGATTTCGACGACATTGATTACGATGCTGTGGATGAGGACTATGACGACGTAAGCTCCGACGAGGGCGACGAAGATTAATTTAGAGAAGGGATAGGCACTGATTTTCGGTGTTTAAAAATAAAAATCTATGGAAAGAAATGCGTTTGATTCAATCAAAATAGGACTTGCGTCCCCCGATACGATCCGCTCGTGGTCGCACGGTGAGGTTACCAAGCCCGAAACGATAAATTACCGTACCTTAAAGCCCGAGCGCGACGGCTTATTCTGCGAAAAGATCTTTGGCCCGACTAAGGACTGGGAATGTCTTTGCGGAAAGTATAAGCGCGTGCGCTTCAAGGGTAAGGTATGTGAGAAGTGCGGCGTTGAGGTTACTACTAAGAAGGTAAGACGTGAGCGTATGGGTACTATCGAGCTTGCAGCACCCGTATCCCACATCTGGTACTTCAAGGCAGTTCCCTCAAGAATGGGACTTGTTCTCGACATCTCGCCCCGTCACCTTGAGAAGGTAATTTACTTTGGAAAATATATCGTTACCGACCCCGGCAACACCCCCCTTGAGAAGAAGCAGCTTCTCTCTGACGTTGAGTACAAGGATGCTCGCGAAAGATACCACGACGACTTCAAGGCAGGTATGGGTGCAGAGGCTATCCGCGACCTTCTTGCCGAGATAGACGTTGAGGCTCTTGCAGAAGAGCTCAAGGCTCAGCTCATTGAGAGCTCAGGACAGAAGAAGGTTAAGCTTATCAAGCGCCTTGAGGTTATCGAGGCGTTCAGAAAGAGCGGCAACCGCCCTGAATGGATGATACTTGAAACTCTTCCCGTCCTTCCCCCCGACATCCGTCCTATGACACAGCTTGACGGCGGAAGATTTGCTACCTCTGATATCAACGAGCTTTACCGCCGAGTTATCACGAGAAACAACCGTCTTAAGCAGTTCATTGAGATTAACGCCCCCGACCTTATTATCCGCAACGAGAAGCGTATGCTTCAGGAATTCGTTGACGCGCTTATCGACAACGGCAGACGCGGCAAGGTCGTAACGGGTGCGTCGAACAGACCCCTTAAGTCACTTTCCGAGGCTCTTCGCGGTAAGCAGGGACGCTTCCGTCAGAACCTTCTCGGTAAGCGTGTTGACTACTCGGGACGTTCGGTTATCGTTGTAGGACCTACTCTTAAAATTTATCAGTGTGGACTTCCTAAGGAAATGGCACTTGAGCTCTTCCGTCCCTTCGTAATGAAGCGACTTATCGAAACTCAGAAGGCAAATTCCATCAAGGACGCAAAGAAGAAGGTTGACAGAGTAGCACCCGAGGTATGGGATGCTCTTGAGTACGTAATCAAGGAACACCCCGTGCTTCTTAACCGTGCACCTACTCTTCACCGCCTTTCTATTCAGGCATTCGAGCCCGTGCTCGTTGAGGGTAGAGCAATCAAGCTTCACCCGCTCGTATGTACAGCGTTCAACGCCGACTTCGACGGCGACCAGATGCCCTGTCACGTTCCGCTTTCCGCAGAGGCGCAGGCAGAGGCAAGATTCCTTATGCTTTCGGCAAACAACCTGCTCAAGCCCGTTTCGGGTAAGGCAGTTACCGTTCCCTCGCAGGATATGGTCCTCGGTTCGTACTACCTGACCATCTCTCACCGCGGTGAGCCCGGCGAGTGTGAAAAGGGTGAGGAAAAGGTATTCCGTAACTTCGCAGAGGTTGAGATGGCATACGAGAACAAGGTTATCGGTATGCACACCCCCATCCGTGTAAGAGTTACCAAGGTTATCGGCGGCGAAGAGAAATCTGCCGTTATCGACGCAACCTACGGACGTCTTATCTTCAACTCGAAGATTCCTCAGGACCTCGGCTTTGTTGACCGTAGCGTTGATCCCTTCTCGCTTGAAATCAGCGAGGCTACCAACTCTAAAAAGCTCAAGGAAATCGTTGACCGCACCATCAAGTATCACGGCTTTGCTGACGCGGCGGCAGTTCTTGACAATATCAAGGAGATGGGCTACAAGTATTCTACCAGATCCTCGCTTTCCATATCGGTTTACGATATGACCATCCCCCCGAAGAAGAAGGAAATTCTCGCAAATGCCGCCGCGCAGGTTGAGCAGATTAACGAGCATTTTGCTTGGGGTGAGCTTTCTGAGGATGAAAGATATAAGCAGGTTATCAGCGTTTGGGAAAAGGCTACTGACGACGTAACCCGTGCTCTTAACGAGAACCTTGACGCGTACAACTCGCTGAATATGATAGCTACCTCGGGTGCGCGTGGTTCGACCAAGCAGATGCGTCAGCTCGCAGGTATGCGTGGTCTTATGTTTGCTACTAACGGTAGAACGATAGAGATTCCCATTAAGTCTAACTTCCGTGAGGGACTTACGATGCTCGAGTACTTTATGGGTGCTAAGGGCTCGCGTAAATCGCTTTCGGATACCGCGCTTCGTACCGCAGACTCGGGTTACCTTACCCGTCGTCTTGTTGACGTATCGCAGGATGTTATCGTTCGTGAAGAGGACTGCGGTGCAAACTCCGGTATCGTAGTTTCGGATATCAAGGTAGGCGACCGCGTTGTTGAAGAGCTCTTTGACCGTCTTGTCGGCAGATACACCGTTGGTGACGTCGTTGACGAGAATACGGGTGAGCTTATCGTTCCCTCTAACACTATGATAGACGAGCATATGGCTCGCGCTATTATTGATGCAGGAATAACTCATGTTGAGGTAAGAACCATTCTTCGCTGCCTTGCAAAGCGCGGCGTTTGCGTACATTGCTACGGTGCAGACCTTGCACACGGTGGCCCCGTTGCTATCGGTGAGGCTGTCGGTGTTATTGCCGCACAGTCTATCGGTGAGCCCGGTACTCAGCTTACGATGAGAACCTTCCACACGGGTGGTGTCGCAGGATCTGATATTACGCAGGGTCTACCCAGAGTTGAAGAGCTCTTTGAGGCAAGAAAGCCCAAAAAGACCGCTATTGTTTCCGAGTATTCGGGTACTGTCAGAATTCAGTCTGACAAGAAGCTTTCCAAGGTTATCATCGACACCGAGGACGTTACCGAGGCGGCAGTTTACGACATCCCCTTCGGAATGCGCCTTTGCGTTGAGGACGGACAGCTTGTTCGTCGCGGTGATGCACTCACCGAGGGCTTCCTTAACCCCGCAGACGTTCTTCATATGAGCGGTATCGACGCTGTTTACGATTACGTAATCAGAGAGGTTCAGAAGGTATATCGCGGTGAGGACGTTGAAATTAACGATAAGCACGTCGAGTGTATCGCTCGCCAGATGACCAGAAAGGTCAGAGTTGACGATCCCGGCGATACCGAGCTTCTTTCGGGCTCTACCGTAGATATTCTTGAGTTCCGCGAGGAAAACGAGAAGGTCGAGGCAAGACGTCAGACGGGCGAGGTTACCCTTCGCACAGCAGAGGGCTCACCTATGCTTCTCGGTATTACGAAGGCATCTCTTATGACCGAGTCCTTCCTTTCTGCCGCATCCTTCCAGGAAACCACCAAGGTGCTTACCGAGGCGGCTATCAGAGGCAAGATCGACAGACTTCTCGGCCTTAAAGAGAACGTTATCATCGGTAAGCTCATCCCCGCAGGTACGGGTATCGAGGAATACCGCGCTGTTAACGTTAAGGATAACGACGCAAGACCCGACGACGCCTTTGGCGAGGTCGCTGAAATCGTTACCTTCGCGCCCGAGGGCGAGAGCGTAACCCTTATGAAGGGCGCTCACGGCAACCTCGGAAATCCCCAGTAATAAATAAAAGTCGGTGACGCGAATTTCACGCCACCGACTTTTTCGTAGGGCGGTGGCTTGCTGCCGCCGTGCCAAATTGCAACCAATGCCCGATGATGCACCCGTAGGGCGGTGGCTTGCTGCCGCCGTGTCAGATTGCAACCAATGCCCGATGACGCACCCGTAGGGCGGTGGCTTGCTGCCGCCGTGCTTTGTAGAGGTTGACAAATAATCCGTGTGGGAGTATAATATTCTTATAGGGCAGATGCCCTTCGACCAATGACCTTACGAGAGGAGATGGACGCTTGAATGATCTTTTGATGGAACCGCTTAAATACTACAATACCCAGGGACGTGCGGCACACGAGGAAAATACAAAAAGCTATTTTGACGCGCTTCTGTCGCAGTCACGCGTAGACGTCGAGGCTAACCGCGCCACAGTCAAGGAATATAAAAAAGAGCTTTCCGCTATTGAAAAGCTTGACCGATTGATACTGAAATTCAAGGTTTTCAGGGTTTTGTTTATTCTTCTCGCTATTGTGGGCGGTGCGCTTTTTATTCCTGGTGTGCTTAATTTCCTTGACGGTGCTATGGGGCTCGGTGCGCTCTTTTGCGGCCTTGGCGCAGGGCTTATCGTCCTCGGCATATTGCTTGTCGTAAAATGGGTAAACCCCATACTTAAAAACGCAGGCAGCCTTCGGGAAAAGCGCGTGGCAAAGGCAAACGAGCTTCTTGACGAGGCGTGGGCGCAGATGGCACCGCTGAACGCACTGTTTGACGATGTCGATACCTTCAGAATAATTGAAAAAACCGTGCCCGAGTTCAAATTTCATAGAACCTTTACGAGCGCGCACGAGCGTATGCTTCGCAAGAACTATGACTTTTTCGACCTGCAAACGGACGACTGCTCAATGGTTGATGCTATCGCAGGAAGCTTTGTAGGCAACCCATTTTGCATTTGCCGTCGCAGAATACATACCCTCGGCACTAAAACCTACCACGGCACGCTGACGATAAGCTGGACGGAAAGCTACCGTGACTCAAACGGAAAGGTTCAAACGAGAACGCGCACACAGACGCTTCACGCGCAGGTGACGAAGCCTATGCCCTACTACCGCGACGATACGTTTCTCGCTTACGGACATCAGGCGGCGCCCGACCTCACCTTCTCGCGCGAGCCACAGCATTCCGAGGACCTTTCGGAAAAGGCGCTCGACAGACGTATAAAGCGTGGCGAGAAAAAGATAGAGAAGCTTGGCGATAAGGCTATAAGGCAGGGCGGAAGCTTTCAGGAAATGTCAAACAGCGAGTTCGACGTGCTCTTCGGCGCGCTTAACCGCAACCACGAGGTGCAGTTCAGGCTTATGTATACGCCTCTTGCCCAAACGAATACCGTAGATTTGCTTTGCGATAAGGAAAACTTTGGCGACGATTTTCATTTTATCAAGCGAAAACGCTTCAATATTATAAAGAGCGAGCACACTCAACGTGCAAGCTTAAGCACCTCGCCTGATAACTATGTTTCTTATGACGTGGATCTCGCAAGAGAGAGGTTTATTACACATAATACCGCATATTTCAAGGGCTTTTTCTTCGATTTTGCACCGCTTATGTCGGTTCCTGCCTATGTTGAAGAGCCTATAAGCTCGCTTGAGGATATCGGTGAGGATGTATGCAACCTCGGCTACTACTCGCACGAGGTAATGGCTAACGCGAGGGGCGAGAGAGCCTTTGCCCACCCCGATACGAGAACCTCGGTAATACTCAAAACCGAGAGCGTCGGTATGCAGGATAACAGCGACCTTGTAAAGGTCAGGGCTTATTCCTACGCGACAGTCGGACGCGTTGAGTTTATCCCCGTCCTTGGCGGTGACGGAAGAATGCACGCAGTTCCCGTTCCGTGGACGGAATATATTCCGCTTGTCAGCGAGGGCAGTATGTCGGTAATATCAACGGGGCTTACCGAGAGGGAATACAAGGATGCTCTTTCGCAGGGTACAATCCCCACATGGGGTGGCGGTACATTCTTCCGCTCGCTTATTTCATTTTGATTTTAAAAATAATAAATATAAAAGGAGTAAAGAAAAATGGCAAATATGTTAGACGAGTTAAGTGACGAAACAAGAGAAGAGGGGCTTGACACAAAGGTTATAGCAAAGAAAATCCCCGTAACAGTAGGCTTTGGCTCAACCTTCTTTGAGATAATGCTCTGGGTGCTTCTCATTATCCCCGGAATTGTGTTTACCTTCCTTAAAATTAAGGCTGGCAACCACTTTATGAAGCTTGAACAGAAGCTTCAGCGCGACGCGTCGCAGATTGACAATTATCTTGAGCAGCGAGTTGTGGTGCTTCAGAATGCCGCAAGACTTGTTGACAAGGCAATCGACCTCGACAAATCCACCTTTGAGAATATCGCTAAATACAGAAGCGGCGCATCTGACGAAACGAGAAACGAGGTCGCGGCAAGCCTTGACAATGTATCAAGAAGCATTAACGTTGCTCTTGAAAACTACCCTGACCTTAAAGCGCACAACGAGATTGCAGACGCGATGAAGCAGAATATGTATCTTCAAAGAGAAATCACCGCAGCTCGCGAGCTTTATAACGATACCATTAACGCGTGGAACAGAGATATCTTCTCTTGGCCCACGAAGCAGATAGTTGCGGCAAGACGCGGCTATACTACCAGAATCCCCTTTATCGCATCTGCCGAGATTAAAGCGCAGGCAAAGGGCGTGTTCTTCTAATGGGCTGCCACGTTTGGTAAGACCGAAAAAAGATCAAAAGTAAACAAAAAAGCATCAGTTATAGCAAAAGTGAAAATAAGATGATAAAGCGAAGAAATCCTCGGATTTCTTCGCTGGTCTTTTTTTACCGCCGTTTCCTTCCACGGGGCGTATTTGTATACGAAAACATAAAGACAAATACGCGTGGCGTATTTGCTTCGGGGCGGAAAGCGGCGCTTCTTCCTCAAATCTGCCTATCCGCTTGGGAAGACTTTTAGGTACTGTCTCAAATGCGAATTTGAGACAGTACCTTTTACTTTTGAAGCCGTTTCATCATTAAATAAATCTTTGTTTTATTATATTTTTGGGGCGAAAACGGTATGCTGTAAATTCCTATTGACAAAAGCTTTTAAAAATGGTAAAATATATGTACAAATTATGCTTACAGCATAATAACCTTGAAAAACAGCCCTTGTTCCCCCTGCCACAAAGGTTCGTGGCGTATGCTACTGTTTGGGGACGGGTAGCCCTGACGCCCTCTGCGCGTGCGGTGCGGCGTTTGTTTACGTGGCGGTGACTATCATCTCACCCCCTCGACACGCAAGTTTTGCGCTTTGTGCGCCACCTGAAAGGAATCCCTGATGTCTGCCGAAAATACGTCGAGAGAAATCAAGGTTTCGGTCATTATCCCCATATACAATGCGTATGATTTTTTAAGACCTGCTATTGACAGCGTTATAGATCAGACGCTTCGTGATATTGAGATTATTTGTATTGACGACGGCTCTACCGACCATTCGCTTAATATCCTTAAGGAATATCAGAAGCAGGATGACCGAGTCCGTATAATAACCGAAACCAACGCAGGCCCTGCGCTTGCCCGTAACAACGGACTTCGCCGCGCAAGAGGCGAGTACGTCGCCTTCCTTGATGCTGATGACTTCTTTGAGCCACAGCTTCTTGAGAGCCTTTATGAGGCGGCAAAGCGCGACGACCTTGATATTTGTATCGCTAGATACGATATATACAATAGCAAAAAGGCTACCTTCCGTGAGAACGTCGAGAGCGACCACGGCAGGATTTACGAGGGTGGACACGTCACCTCGAAGAACGAGCATCCCGACTACATATTGCAGTCGACAACGGGCTCGGCTTGGAATAAGCTTTACCGCCGTTCTTTTCTTATAGAAAAGAATCTTACCTTCTTGACCGAGGTTAAGATGTTTGAGGACGTGTATTTTACGGTAATATCTATGGCGTTTGCAGAGCGAGTAGGAAAGCTTAACGACGTGCTTATCCACCATAGAATATATTCTGAACAGTCGCGTGCGCGTATGTTCAAGAAATATTATCCACAGGTGCCCGAGGTTTACCTTAAAATAAAGGAATTCCTTATGAAGGGCGGTATGTACGAGCCGCTTGCGCGCGGTTATCTTAATTTGAGCGCGTCAAGGTGCCTTCATATCTTCAGGCTTCTCTGGGCTGATGCAAAAGAGGACTTCTGGAACCTTCTTCACTACACCTATGCTGAAAAGCTTGGTTGGTTTGACCATTCCGAGGACCACTTTGAGAAGGCAGAGGTTTGTGAATTTTGCGCTAACGTTCAGCTTTATACCTTTGAGCAGTATTCAAAGCGTTGCAGAAAGGGTGTCAAGCTAAAGCTCGGTAATATTAAGCAAAAGCTTATTAATTCGGGCAAATGGAAACGCTTCCGTCAGTCACTTCGCAAGCTTTTTGGCAAGGAAGAAACGGATACTTAATTTAAAAATAGCTTCATAAAAACGGAAGTGAGGGTCTATTCCTCTCACTTCCGTTTTTATAATGCTTTTGTCCTTCCTATAGCAAAATAGGTGAAGCTTTACTATCTGTCGGATGGCTTCACCTCACGCAGTAAACCTCACTTGTCGAAAGGGCAAGCTTAATTCAGCCGTCTGATTTGCCACGGATACCTGAAAATGTTATATTTTATGCATACTATATTAATGATGGAACTTTATTTTTTTATATTTTCACATAAGAAAAAGTGGGCGACCTGCGTAATAGCAGGTCGCCCAAAGCTTTTTATATTAACTTAGTTCGTATAATTGTCGAAATATCCCTGAACGAGAACGACGGGTGTTCCCTTGTCGCCGGAGCCGCTCGTAAGGTCGCAAAGCGAGCCGATAAGGTCGGTGAGCTGACGGGGGGTAGTACCCTGCGATGCCATATTTCCGACAAGGCTTCCGTCCTTCGCCTTGATGCTCGCGGAAATTGCAGCCTTAAGCGCATCGCCCGAGAGATCCTTGAAATCGTTATCAGCAAGGTATTTAAGCTTAAGCTCGTTAGGCGTTCCGATAAGTCCGTCGGTGAATGCAGGTGAAACCACGGGGTCTGCAAGTTCCCAAATTTTACCCTTGGGATCCTTGAACGCGCCGTCACCGTAAACCATAACCTCAACGCGCTTGCCGGTTCTGTCAAGTACCATTTTCTGAATAGCAAGAACGAGATCCTGACATTCCTTGGGGAAGAGCTTAATCTTATCCTCTGTGGACTTGTTAGAGCCGAGAAGTCCGTACCTTGCGTTGTAGCCCGAGCCGTCAACCGACGCTGTCATAATATCGTCAAGACCAAGCACTACCTTTGCGCCTGCCGCCTTAAGAATACGCTTCGTGCGTGCTCTCGTGTGTATGTCGCAGGTGAGCACCGTGTCGGTGTATTCAAGAATAGCGGTGGGGCGGTTAGCGAAGATTATCTCGCACTCTGCGCCCATCTCGCGGATGAGGCTGCCGTAATATTCAACGTAGTCAACACCCGTGAACTCGTGCTTGTTCTCGCCGAAAAGCTCACGATACTTTTCAAGGGAAAGCACATCGGAATAGGGGTTAACGCCTGCGGCATCTATCTTGTCAAGGCTGACAAGCTCGTTTCCAACCTCGTCAGAGGGGTAGGAAAGCATAAGAACTATCTTCTTTGCGCCCTTCGCAATTCCGCGAAGGCAGATAGCAAAGCGGTTTCTTGAAAGTATGGGGAAGATAACGCCGACGCACTCACCGCCGAGCTTATTCTTAACGTCCTTTGCAATTGCGTCAACCGATGCGTAGTTGCCCTGCGCTCTTGCTACTATGGACTCGGTGATGGATATTACGTCGCGGTCGCGAAGCTCGAAGCCCTCACTCTCTGCGGCGAGAAGCACGCTCTCGGTTACGAGGGCTGCAAGGTCGTCACCCTCGCGGATAATGGGGCAGCGGATACCTCTTGATACCGTGCCGACTCTGCGTTCATTGTTGCTCATTTTTTTAAATATTCCTTTCTTGATTTGGAATAAAAATATAAAAAAGCCTTGGCGTAAGTGCAAGGCTCAAAACGGTTTTATCATCATGCAAATATGACGCGGCGTACCGCCTTATATGCGTCTTTGCTTCTTACTTACACATTATATCACAATAAATCATACAAATCAAGGGGTTTGTCGCAAAAATATGTCGGGGGCGCAAGATTTTTTTAATGGCGCACAGCACCCTTGCGCTTTTGTCTGCTATTTATGCCCGATTTTGTCCCAAAAAGCTTAATTTCTGTCTGCCTTGCCCTTGGTAATGTCTAACAAATCGTCTACTATATAATATAAAATGTAAACGTAAAATTATACACGCAAGCCCCGCCTTGTCGCTTTTAAGCAGAAGATTTTTGCCTTGTCCGCTCTGATTGAGGCTATGAGCGAGCATAGGCTCATCCCAAAGATGTCCTGTGTTCTTCCTGAAGGATAGCTTGGCGCATATGAAAGCTCACGCGCTATGGCATCAAGCGTTATTGCCTCGGTGATGTTGTTTGTTATGTACTGAACTATCACGGCAGAAATATCGGCGGTCATTGACAATAAGGTGAGAGGCACGCTCGACAGATAGTCCGAAAGACAGAGGTAGAGCAGCCCTTTGCCGTGAACATAAAACAACAATAATCTCGTATTTGAAGAGGGAAAACGGCAAAAAGAGAGGTCACCGCAGAGTTGCAGATTCACAGTGACCAAGGCTTTTAATACACTCAAATCCGAGGATTCATTTCTATAATTACGAACCTATCCAACTAAAAACAAAACTGACACCGTATGAAAAACGATGTCAGTTTCAAGAAAACATAAGCTTTTAAGAGCAAACCAAAGCTATTCTACGAAATGCTTTTTTATTTCGTGTCCTTTGCCTTGGGTTCAGTTCGCATGTCAAGTCTTGTGTGTCTTTTATATTACCCTCACCTCTTTGAGCGAGGAAACCACGGTTTTTACAATATCCCAAGCCTTGCCTTTATATCATCGGCAGGCGTATTCAGAACGCAGGAAAGCTCTGAACACAGAAGCTTGATGCTTCTCTGTCTTGTATGCTCGTCGGCAAGGAATGGCTTTTTGCCGTCTGCGAGTCTCTGCTTCTGCATAAGCTCAATGGATTTTATAAGCGATATCAGCGCGTTCTTGTCACCCGATTCTATAAGCCGCTTGAATGCCGCGGCGCGCGGACGTGTTTCTGCTATCCACTCGCACGGCTCAATGCTGCCGTAACGTGCGATAAGCGCCTCTGCCTCATCCGGTGTCATAAGGGGTGAAAGAACGGTTTTTTCGGTGTCGCCGCCTATGGGCACGAACACGGCAGACGAGGATACAGAGCCTTCCTCGCTGAGGACGTAATAGTTGCGTACCTCGCCAAGAACCGTTTCTTTTCTGACGTCGACTATTTTATACACACCCGAGGATGAGTAAATAACGAAGTCACCGATATTGTACACGACCTTGTCCCCCTTTTACCGTTTTCTTATCTCTATTTTACCATATCGGATACCTATTTGTAAATGGTAAAATAAACATTTTTTTAAAATACGTTACTAAAACGCGAAAAAACTACTTGCTGTTGCGGCAAACTGCTTTGAAACGGCAGTAATCGCAGGTGACCGATTTGCCACCTCTTTTGAGAGGAAGCGCGCTGATTTCGCCCGAGAGAATACTGTCGCAGATTTTTCTCACCGAGTCCTCAACCGTCCCTGAAAGCTCGCCCCAGCCGTCGATAGAATATAGGCGCGACTGCGAGGCGGCGTCGGGAAGCCCGTCCTTCTTATATTTTATCGGGATGAAGTCACGGTTCATAGCGTCGATGCTTTCCTGCTCGTTAAGCAGCATACCAAGCCTCGCCTGTTTTTCCTTAATCTTGTCCTCGGGGCTCTCGCCTGCCGCGACAGAAACCTTTGAGAGGTCGGTTTTTACGTATAGCACGCCGGCAGGGATAAGCTCGTCGCCCTCGGATGCGCCAAGTGACTGACGGAAGCTCTCGTTTTTGCTCTCGACCACCGATTTCAGATATAGGAACATCTGCAGGTTTTCGCCCTTTTCAAGGTCGGACGGTGAAAAGCTCTTGCGTCCCGTCTTGTAGTCGATAACGCGCACGTAAACCCTGTCCCCCGACTTGTAGGTGTCAACGCGGTCGATAGTGCCATATACGTATATCTCGCGCCCGTCGGTTGACTTGAACACGATAGGCTCTGCCCCGTCGCCCCTGCCGCCAAGCTTGTTTATTTTAAGCTCGAAGAAGGTCGGCTCGTACTTGCAGCTTGAAAACTCGTCGCAAAGGCTGTCCACGATAGGTAGCGCGTGGCGCGAAAGCCTGTTTATCAGCGTGTTGATGCGTTCCTTTCCTGCGGCGGCATCGGTAAGGCATTGGCTTGCGTAGGACCTTGCCGCGCTGAGCGTAAGCGCCCTGCGCTCGTCCTTGTCAAGCGAGGCTATATCCATCCCACGCGTCTTTAATTCCTTAAAGAAATATTCAAGCACCGCGTGTATAAATGTACCGATATTGTTTGCGCCAAAGCGCGCGCGCTCGCCGTCGTCAAGGTGCATATTTGTTGAGAGGAAGTAGCGCATCGGACACGCAGAATAGGAATCAAGCCTCGTCTGCGTCATAGCGAGAGCATCCTTGTAAAGAAGCGAGAGGGTTGATGCGGAAATCCTTGCCGTTGCGTTTGATATAGGCTGTCGCGTACGCGTGATAAGCTCACCCATGCCGAAGTCGGTGAGCGCCGCCTCAACGCTTTTGCTGCTGCCGCTGTGAAGATGCTCGAGCGCATAATGCGGCGTGTATATCCTCTCTGACTCGGGAAGCGAAGAAATCCTTACGGGTGTCACCCTGCCGTCGGTCAGCGCTATAAGTCTGTCGATAAGGTCGCTTCTTTTGAGCGGTGATGCCGCGGCATCGTAGGTGGGGTAGAGAAGCGTCAGGCTCTCGCTGCTAACCGAAAATGCGCGGCTGATATAGAAATATTCCATAGCGCATCTTAACGTAAGCTCGGGACGCTTTTCACACCCGTCGGGCTCGTCATACTTCTCGGTGCCGTCAGGCGTACTGCCGGCGCGCTCGCTCATTATGCGAAGAAGCTCTGCCTCTTCAAAATATCCGTCGTCGGAAATACGCATAGGAAGCGTGCCGAAGCTCGCGCCGATAATATATACGTGCTTCGTCTGCGAAAGACGCGCAGTGTCAACCGAGCCTGCTACAACCTGATCGGTGTAAGAGGGAATTCTTGATAGCTTGCACTCTGCAAAGGCGAGTGAGAGAATGCTGATATATCCGTCGTCGGTGCATTCAAGCTCGCCAAGCACCTCGACTATCGCATCAAGCGTGCTGATTACGAGGGCGTAAATTCTTTCCGCACCCTCTGCATCTCGCGTGCGTCCGAGAGCGCGAAGCCGCTTCGCCTTGTCGGCAAGGCGCTTCTGCACCCCAAGGGCGCTTATGTGTGAGAAGAGCGCCGCAGTGCGTGCTCTTACCGTCGGACAGCTTCGGAAATCCGATTGCAAGGACAGAAGCGGTGTGATAAGCTTGTCGCGTATTTCGTTTATTCTCTTAAGTCTTTGCTCGGTTTTCTCATTTCGGTGCGAATCGAAGCCGTCGGGGTTCATAAGCCACGCGTCAGACGAGGTGAATGCCGCCTTGTCTATCTGCCATCTGTCGGTATAAAGCTCAAGCTCGTCTGCCTCGTCGCGCGAAAGCGGACCGAGCGAGCATTTTGCATATGCCGTAACGTCACTTCTTGAAAACGACGAGGATATGCACGAGAGGGCAGAGGTGATAAGCTTCATTATCTCATATGAGGCAATAGAGTCAGGCTCGGCAACGAAAAGGGGAATCCCCGCCTTCTCAAAGGACAAGGACAGAATGCCGCCGTACGCATCCTGCTTTCGCGCAAGTATCGCAAAATCACGGTAGCGAAGCGGATTCTCGCCGCCCTCACTTTCCATTATTCTGCGCTTGATATCAGACGCAACAAAATCACATTCGTCATAGGGATTGTCTGCTTCAAAAATACGCAAATCCTCGCCTATATGTAAATTACTATTGTCAATATCGGCAAAAGAACGCCACAAATTCTTCGCATAGCTACGAAGCGCGGGAACACCTCTCTCGCCATCAGGACGGGATATTCTTCTCGCGTCAACGTCAGCCCTTCTCGCAAGCGATTCAAGCCTTGCGCGAGTCTGCTTCACCTCTGTAAACTCAAAGGCGTCGCTGCCTTTGTCGGGAAGCGTCAGAATTACGCAGACATCGCACAGCGAAAGCAGGTCGCGGATGACGGTGTACTGCCCCTCGGTAAATGAGGTAAAGCCCTCGATATATACCGTCGAGCCCGAAAAGACGCGCTTGCCACCCTCGGTGATTTTCGTGTGAAGCTTGTCGAGCGTGTCCTCTGCCGTGCCGTATTTTTCCTTGACTATGCGGTTGTATTCCGACATAATCAGCGAAAGGTCAGAAAGCTTGTCACAAAGACGCGAGGATAGCGCGTCGCCGGCGAGCCTGCCTGCCACACCGTGAAGCTCTTCCTCGGAAATGGATAGGCTCTGCATCTTTCTTATCGCGCCGAGCGTCTTGTCCACCGTGCCCGACGTCACGGACGCCGTGCCGAGCGCTTTGAGCTTCGGACGCATCTCGCTTATTGCGCGGTAAATCAAGAGCGCGCGACGAAGGCTGTCTGCGCTCGATTCGGCAAGACCGCCAAGCTCACGGAAAACGGTGTTGGCAAGTCTTGTGAAGTTGGTTACCTCAAGATAAAGAGGGTAGTCAGATGGTAGAAGCCTCGTCAGGGCGCTCTCGGTCGATAGCGTCTGCTGCTCGGGCACTATGTAGTAAAAGCGTCTGCCGTCAGGTCCGCCTGCCGATTTTTTCTCTAAAATCCTTGACCGGAGCTCATCTCTTGCGAAGTCGCACGCATCCGAGAAAAAGCCGCCGTTAAGTATCGTCAGCATATCGCATATCCCCCTTTCAAAATCAGTCCTTCACCTTTCTGTGTCATAGAAATTCCTCGCTTATGCGGTAGCCGCCGCGCCTTGACGAGAGTATAACTCGCTCACCCGAGCGCTCAAGCTTCTCACGAAGATAATGCACGTAAAGGTTGAGCATTCCGTTACCCGCACCGCCAAAAACCCTCTCACAGAGTGTATCTCGGCAAACGAGCTCACCGCCCGCATCAATCAGCTCGCGAAGCAGCGCCCCCTCAAGCTCGGTAAGCCTGATTTGCTCACCGTCGAGGGTGGCAAGCTTGTCGGCAAGAATAAGACGAGTCCTTTTTCCTCGCTTAAGAAGCAGCTCTCGCAAAGCACCGAGCCGAAATTGCTTGGGCAAATCCCCACCGTCGGATATGACGGCATCGGGGGTAGCACCCTCGGGAAGCACCGCCTCACCGTCGGTTATCAGTACCTCGCCTGCCACGGGCACGCTATGTATTTCGGTAAAAACTTCGTATTCACTCTTTAATTCAAGCACAAGCTTTCTTTCAAGAAAGCGGTCGTTAACGAGCACGTATGCAACCACGGTAAAGCCCCCTTTTTTGCAAATCTCTAATTTATTAGAATATATTTGATTATAGCTTATTTTTGCCCCTATGTCAACACCGTTTTTGAACATTCACGCCGTCCTTTGCCAAACGGGGCGCATCGGGTGCAACTTTTATACCTAAATGCTTGACAAGGCGCGCACTTATGATGTATAATATCCTTACCAAATTTTTATATAGGAGAAAAAAGAAATGAACAATATGATGGCAGAGCTTTATTCCATCGGTCTTATTCCCGTAATCAAGATTGAGAATGCAGACGATGCAGTACCGCTTGCAAAGGCGCTTATCGACGGCGGACTTCCCGCGGCTGAAATCACCTTCAGAACCTCTTGCGCGGCAGAGGCTATAAAGAACATCACCGATGCGTATCCCGAGATGCTTGTCGGCGCAGGAACCGTGCTTACTACCGAGCAGGTTGACGCGGCTATCGCGGCCGGCTCAAAGTTCCTCGTATCCCCCGGTCTTAACCCCAAGGTTACCGCATACGCACTCTCGAAGGGAATCCCTATGCTTCCCGGATGCGCTAACCCCTCTGATATCGAGGCGGCGCTTGAGCTTGGACTTACTACCGTAAAGTTCTTCCCCGCAGAGGCGGCAGGCGGTCTTAAGATGCTTAAGGCTATGGCTGCACCCTACGGTCAGCTTACCTTTATGCCTACCGGCGGCATTAGCGCCGACAACCTTCTTGACTACCTTAAGTTTAATAAGATCGTTGCCTGCGGCGGCTCGTTTATGGTAAAGGATGAGCTTGTTAAGGAAAAGAAGTGGGACGAGATCACCGCTCTTACCAGAAACGCAGTTAAGACTATGCTCGGTCTTGAGTTCATACATATGGGCATCAACAACGACAGCGCAGAAGAGGCGGAGCGCGGCGCAAAGCTCTTTGAGCTTATGTTCGGTATGCCTACCCGTGCGACAAGCAAGTCCATCTTCGCCGGCGAAGCATTTGAGTTTATGACCAAGCGCGGCCCCGGCAAGTGCGGCCATATCGCAATCCGTACCAACTTCGTTGACAGAGCTATGGCTTACTTCAAGAGACTTGGCTTTGAGTTTGACGAGAGCTCGGTAACCTACGACGATAAGACCGGCAAGCCCAAGTTCGTTTACTTCAAGGATGAGATTTGCGGCTTCGCAATCCACCTTCTTCAGAAGTAATTCAGGATTAATACTACAAACCGCAGAGGACACACGCTGTCCTCTGCGGTTTTCTCTCATAAAAAATTTATATGTCGCAAAAAATCCGTTGATTTTTCAATATATTTATGTTAATATATATTATACATAGATTCTTATACCATAACGAACGGAGAGAACGATGAGAATTGAGCTTTATCACAACGCCATATTGAAAGAGGCCGTTACCCCCGCCTTTGAGCGTGAGGTAAGGGACAGGCTCGTACCGAGACTTTCGGCAATATTCGGGCAGAGACTTTGCGGCGTGCAGATGTATGAGGATTTTCTGAATAAGGACCTTAAGCACGAGGGCTTCTGGTATTATCCTATGACCGTGATACTCGACGAGGGCTTTTCCGTCGTTTGGGTTAAATGGAATGTAGCGAATGCCGCTGACTTTATGGGGGGCGTGCCCTATTCCTTCGTCGGTCAGAGCCTTGATTTCATTATTGCTGACGATACCCCCGATGAAATCCGCGCGCTCGTTTCAGATGCGCCGAGGTTCTTTGAGGGTGGATGTATAAAGCTTAACGTCACCACGAGTGCAAAAAGCGTGAGCTTTCTTTCGGGCAAGTTTTCTCAAAGCTTTATTGACGAGCTTGCGCGCCAGATAACGCGCGAGATTTCAAACACCGTGGGTGTTACGGGGCTTTGCGATTCTACCGTCGAGCTTGAAATGATTTTCTCGCCCGAGTCCTATATGGAGCACACCTCGGAAAACGTCACCTACCGCCGCCTTCTTATGTCGGCAAAGGGCTGTGCGCCCCGTGACTTCTGGGTAAAATGGCGCGGACGTGACGGCAGGGCGTATAGCTGTGTTGACAACGTCACGGGCGTTGATATCGAATTTTCGCTCGGTGAGGACGTTCCCCACAAGGCGAGAGAAAAGGAATACCGCTACCTCGTGTCGGGCAATTCCGAGAAGTATAGAAGCGCTATGGGCAAGAAAAATATCACCGAGTGGCGCGAGCTTATCAAGCGCGCAATAAAGCGCGGTGAGATTACAAAGACCGTCAGCGACAGCGACGTGTCCGAGCATTGCTCTGAAATATCCGATAAGGTTGCCGAGATTCTCGGCAGATATAACATAAGGACACCCGAGACACAGACACCTGCGCCCACCCCCGTGGATGATATCGCAGGGCTTGCGCTCTCAAAGCTCGCCTCGTACGGTGGCGCTGTGTACGATAGCGCGCCTGCCGAGAGTGATGCGTCCTTCAACCTGCCCGAGGCAGCACCCGTGTTTGACAGCGCGGAATTTGACACGCCCTCGCAGGTGTCACCGATATTTGATACCCCAGCCCCGATATTTGATGCGCCGACAACCATATTTGACGAGCCTGTAGCCGCGCCGAATGCCGAAGGGCGCATCCCCGAGGTGTTCACACCCGACGAGGCGGCAGCGCATCTCGTAATAAGAAGGGATATGCCACCCGTAGCAGAGTCTGCACCTACCGTCAGCGCGCCTGCGGCTATGCCCGACGTTCCAATCTTCGCGCCCGAAGTGCCGAAGTCCTCGCCCACACCCGAAATCGCATCCGTGCCGAGTGCGGATGACAGCATCCTCAAAAGGCGCATTGATGAGGAAAGTGCTGCCCGTGCCGACGCGCAAAGAGAGCTTTCTGCCCTTCGTGAGGAATGTGCAGAGCTTAGAACGCAGATAGAAAACCTCACTCACGCCCTTCGCATCAGTGACGAGAACCTTAAACGCGAGCTTGAAGCGCGCGCAACCGAGGAAGCAAAGCTTCGTGCCCAGCTCGACCTCGAAGCAAAAGAGCGCCTGCGCGAGAAAGAGCTTTTCGCAGAGGCGGCGCGCAGACAAAAGGAAGAAAACGACCGCATTATGCGAAAGCAGCGCGAGGAAGACGAGCGCAGAGCGCAGGAAGAAGCAAGGCGCGAGGCAGAGCGTATCGAAAACGAAGCGCGCGAGACAGAGCGTCTTGAACGAGAGGCAGAGGTCAGAAGAATAGAGCAGGGAAGTGCCGACGCGCTTTCACGTGCCGCAGAGATTTCGCGCCGTATGGAAGCGGAGGCAAGAGCGAGAATGCAGTCCTTAGGCTTTGCCACCCCCGAGCCCTACGCGCCTGCACAGGCTTCGCTTGCAAATACCGTCAGCGTGCCCGAGTCAGCACCTATTCCTGCCGTGCCGACAGCACCGGCAGAAGTGCCCGCTATGCCCGCGCAGGACGTGCCTCAAAAGCCTATAACGCCCGACAACCATCCCTATACGAGCTTTAACGCAAGACTGCTCTTCTGCCACAACGTTGACCCCAATGTCACAGCGCATATCAAGGAAATTCTTGCGCTCGGGCTTGAGTATTACAAGAAAGAGCACGTTTACATAAAGCTTCGCGCAAGGATAACCGAGCCTGACGTGGTAACGCTTGAATTTTATGCATTCCCCGAGGGCGAGCAGGAATTGCTTGAAGAGCTTATCAAGCTTCTTGGAAACGGCGGTCTCGGCATCACCAAGGTTATTATCGAGTGATATAATTTTTTATAAAATAAAAGCAGAGGAAGAAGCACGGTTTTTGTGTTTCTTCCTTTGCTTTTGTAAATAATAGTTTGCTAATGCGTCTATTGTAATATGTGTTTTTAGTTTGCTACTGCGATACTTTAATACGTATTTTCAGTTTGCTATCGCAATGCTTATGACAGTCTTGCCGAGCACCTGCTCGCGCTTTGAGCTTGCTGAAATGCCAAAGGTGCGAAGGACGCGAAGCGCTCGCTCTATCTCATCCTCAAGCTTGTGCAGAGTGAGCGTAGGCGAGAAAAATTCTACCCCTTCACACCGCCTCTGCTCACACATTCGGTCAACGAGTGCCTCGCTCTCGGCGGTAGTTAGCCCGCCGCGCTCGATTTTATCAATCGCCTCGTCGCGTCCCTTCTCATCAAGACGCAAAAGGCATCTTGCGTGACGCTCGGTGAGGCGAGCCCTTACTATTCTCTCTTGGTGCTCGGGGCTGAATTTCAGCAGGCGAAGCTTGTTTGCGATATACGGCTGGCTTACCCCAAGCAGGGTAGCTAACTGCTCTTGCTTAAGACCTCTCATATCAAGCATCGTTCGAATGCTTCTTGCTTCATCAAAAAAATTCATAAAACATAGCCCCCATAAGCCTTGATACATTAAGTATAGCGTATGAGAAATGACGAGGTCTGTCAAAGGGTGGAATATGCGATATATTTGTCTTAAAGCGGTTGCTTTGAAATTTTGCCGTAAGCCCTCGGATATTTGTCAGGGCATTTTGAAATCTTGTCGATAACGATAATGGGATGAAGCGCATCCTCATCACCGCCAACGAGATTTACCTCGCAAAAGCGGTTAAGCCTTGCACCAAGGGTGGGTATTGCGCGCTTTGCGTCGGCAAGCTCAAATTTTGCCTGCCTTCCCTTCATAGCTAAAAACTGTCCACCAACGCGTGCGAGCGGCAGACAAAGCTCGCATAAAATGGGAAGCGCCGCTACTGCGCGTGCGGTCACCGTATCAAAGCTCTCTCGCAGGTCACCTCGCGAAAGCTCTTCGGCTCTTTGGCACACCGCCTTGACGTTTGTAAGACCGAGTGCCGCCGCTGTGTTTTCAACGTAGGATATTCGCTTTGCCGTCGAATCCACCGCAAGGAAGGTGAGGTCGGGGCGTATTATCGCAAGCGGTAGGGTGGGGAAGCCTGCACCGCATCCCACGTCGCACACTCTTGCCCCCTCGGGAATAAAGGGCGCGAGAAGCGCGCTGTCAGCATAGTGCGAGAGGGCAATCTTGGCAGGGTCGGTTATTGCCGTGAGGTTGTATTTTTCATTTTCCGTGAGCATTATCTCGGTCAGCATAACGAAGCGGTCACTCGCCTGACGCGAAAGATACTGCGAGAGCGAGTTTGCGTCGAATGCGTGCGAGAGCGCCGCGCGGAAGTGTTTTTCATCAAAGCGCATAGGTGTCACCTTTTATGAGCGTATTTTCGTATGCTATTTTACCACAACGCCAATGACTTGTCAACCGACAGCGCACAAGCACGTAAATAAAGCGGTTTATTTTAAAATATCTGACATATTTTTAACAAGCCCTTGACTTGCTATAATATTTGTGATATTATAGTTTCGTATGAAAATTTTATCTTTTAAAGGAGAAATTTAAAATGGCAACCTACAACAAGAAAACTATTGAAGACGTTGAAGTATCCGGCAAAACAGTTCTTGTCAGATGTGACTTTAACGTACCTATGAAGGACGGCGTTATCACCTCTGATAAGAGAATTGTCGGTGCGCTTCCTACCATCAAGTACCTTCTTGATAACGGCGCAAAGGTAGTTCTTTGCTCTCACATGGGTAAGCCCCACAGCATCTTTACCGAGGGCTTCGGTCTTACCAAGAAGGAAAAGAAGGAGGTTGAAAAGCTTCCCGAGGCAGAGCGCGATGCAGCTACCAAGGCTTTCCTTGACAAGGCTGTTGTATCCGACAAGAAGAAGCTCACCCTCAAGCCCGTTGCAGTAAGACTTAACGAGCTTCTCGGCAAGGACCTTGTTACCTTCGCAGAGGACATCGTTGGTGAGGACGCAAAGGCAAAGATCGCCGCACTCAAGGCAGGCGAGGCTGTTCTTATCGAGAACACCAGATTTGACGCGCGCGAAACCAAGAACGATCCTGCTCTTGCAAAGGAGCTTGCTTCCTTCGCAGACCTCTTCGTAAACGACGCATTCGGTGCGGCTCACAGAGCACACGCATCCACCGCAGGCGTTGCAGACTACATCCCCGCAGTTTGCGGCTACCTTATCCAGAAGGAAATTTCCATTATGGGTAACGCGCTTCTTTCACCCGAGCGTCCCTTCGTTGCTATCCTCGGCGGTGCAAAGGTTGCTGACAAGCTCAACGTTATCGACAACCTTCTTACCAAGGTTGATACCCTTATCATCGGCGGCGGAATGGCATTCACCTTCCTTGCAGCTCAGGGCTACGGCGTAGGTAAGTCGCTTCTTGACGACACCAAGCTTGACTACTGCCGCGATATGATGAAGAAGGCAGAAGAGAAGGGTGTTAAGCTTCTTCTTCCCATTGATACCGCAGTTGCAGAAAGCTTCCCAGATCCTATTGACGGACCCGTTGACATCGACTACGTTCCCTCTTTCGAGATTCCTGCTGATAAGGAAGGCCTTGACATCGGTCCTAAGACCGCAAAGCTCTTCGCAGATGCAGTTATGAGCGCAAAG
>JAZKYE010000019.1:0-14372 GCA_045611965.1 Eubacteriales bacterium | reverse complement strand
GCTCACAGGCTTCAAGCAGCAGCGTCTTGAGGACGGCTCGCTTTCGTTTGCGGCACTTACACAGATTGAAATTACGGGTAAATATATTAAAAAGGAGATTGAGGGAATGGAAGTAAGAGATTCATCCAACGCAAAGGACGTCAAGTACTATACTACTGACAGATTAAGAGAGGAATTCCACATCGGAAACCTCTTCACCAAGGATAACGTAAGAATGGTGTACAGCCACACCGACAGAATTATCGTAATCGGAATGATGCCCATTAAGCTTGAGCTTAAGCTTGAGGCTGGCAAGGAGCTTGCCGCTGACTACTTCCTTGAGCGCCGCGAGCTTGGTTGCATCAATATCGGCGGTAAGGGAATTATCACCGTTGACGGCGAGGAATTTGAGATGAACCCCAGAGACGGTATCTACGTAGGTAAGGGACATAAGGACCTTCGCTTCAAGAGCGTTGACGAAGCCTGCCCTGCAAAGTTCTACATCACCTCTTGCCCCGCGCACACCGAGTACCCCACGGTTAAGATTGACATCACCAAGGCGAGAAAGGTTCCCTGCGGAAGCGTCGAGGACTGCAACAAGAGAGTTATCAACCAGTACATCCACCCCGAGGTTATGAAGTCCTGCCAGCTTGCTATGGGACTTACTCAGCTTGAGGTCGGCTCTAACTGGAACACCATGCCCTGCCACACCCACGACAGACGTATGGAGGTATATCTCTACCTTGATATGGGTAAGAACGATGCAGTATTCCATATGATGGGCGAGCCCAAGGAAACCCGTCATATCGTTATGCACAACGAGGAGGCGGTTATTTCGCCCAGCTGGTCTATTCACTCCGGCGTCGGAACGAAGAACTACTCGTTCATCTGGGCTATGTGCGGTGAGAATCAGGAATTCACCGATATGGACCATATCGAAACCAAAGAGCTTCGATAATTTTTAAAAAGGCTTTTAAATTTACATTTACATAAAAGGAGAACAAGAAAATGGCAAACAATTTTGACCTTACCGGCAAGGTAGCCCTTATCACGGGCGCATCCTACGGTATCGGATATGCTATTGCAAAGGGACTTGCAGCAGCAGGCGCAAAGATCGTATTTAACGACATTAAGCAGGAGTTCGTTGACAAGGGACTTGCATCCTATGCGGCTGACGGCATCGACGCTAAGGGCTACGTATGCGACGTTACCGACGAGGACGCAGTAAACGCAATGGTTGCTAAAATCGAAGAAGAGGTCGGCGTTGTTGACATTCTCGTTAACAATGCAGGCATCATCAAGAGAATTCCTATGATAGATATGAAGGCTTCCGAGTTCAGACAGGTTATAGACGTTGACCTCAACGCGCCCTTTATCGTATCCAAGGCAGTTCTTCCCTCTATGATTAAGCAGAGAAGCGGTAAGATTATCAACATCTGCTCTATGATGAGTGAGTTCGGACGCGAAACCGTATCGGCTTACGCATCTGCAAAGGGTGGACTTAAGATGCTCACCAGAAACATTGCATCTGAATACGGTATGTACAACATTCAGTGCAACGGCATCGGCCCCGGCTACATCGCAACTCCCCAGACCGCACCCCTTCGCGAGACTCAGCCTGACGGCTCGAAGCATCCCTTCGACGTGTTCATCACCGAAACCAAGACCCCGGCGGGCAGATGGGGCGATCCTGAAGATCTTGCAGGACCTGCGGTATTCCTTGCATCGGGCGCATCCGACTTCGTAAACGGACAGATCCTTTACGTTGACGGCGGTATCCAGGCTTACTTCGGCAAGCAGCCCTGATTAGCTTGAAGCAACATTGACACAATCGGGCAGAGCGAAAAAAACTCTGCCTGGTTCTATAAATTAACTGAAAGGCTAACTGAATATGAGTAATTCTCTTAATCTGACACCCGAAGTCCGCGCGTGGGCAGAGGATATGTTCAAGAAAATTGACGCAAAAATGTCGAAGATGACCGTACGCTCGAGAAACAAGATTCCCGACGGTACGGACGAGAACGGAGTACATAAGGACAGGTTCGAGGAGGGCAAGCCCTGGTTCAACAAGAACTGGTGGTGCAACGGCTTCTGGGGCGGTCTTAACTATATGCTCTACGACTATACGAAGAACGAGGAATATCTCAAAACCGCAAGACGCTCTGAAGAGCTTATGGACCAGGCTCTCGCTAACTACGACAGACTTGACCACGACCTCGGCTTCCTTTGGCATCTTCTCTCGGGTGCATCCTACAAGATTACGGGCGATATGCAGTCGAGAATGAGAAACTTCTACGCTGCTACCGTGCTTTCCTCGCGATTCGTTCTTAACGGCGGCTTCATCCGCGCTTGGAATCACCATGCTGACTGGTCTATCATTGACTGCCTTATGAACCTTCCGCTTCTTTATTGGGCAAGCGAGGAGATCGGTGACTCGAGATTTAAGCGCGTAGCAATGGCTCACGCGGATATGGCTCTCACCGACCACCTTCGCCCCGACGGCTCTGTTGCTCACATCGTTGAGCACGACAGAGAAACCGCCGAGGTAAGATGCACCTACGCAGGTCAGGGAATTGCCGTTGGCTCAAGCTGGTCACGCGGACAGGCGTGGGGACTTTACGGCTTCGTGATTTCCTATATCCACACGGGTGAGCAAAGATACCTTGACGCGGCAAAGCGTGTCGCAAACTACTTCATCGCAAACTGCTGTGACGATTGGCTTCCCAGAGTTGACTTCCGCGCACCCGCAGAGCCCGTTTACTACGACTCTACTGCCGGCGCAGTTGCGGCGTGCGGACTTATCGAGATTGCAAAGGTAGTTCCCGAGAACGAGCGCGACTACTATCTTAGTGCAGCTGTAAAGATGCTTCAGGCAATGGGCGATAAATTTATGAACTTCGACGAGAATGACGACTGTATGCTTGGCTACGGCTCGGTTCGTTATCCTACCGACGGCGACCTTGTAAAGGCGGGCGTTCACATCTCGATTATCTACGGTGACTACTTCTATACCGAGGCTGTTCTTAAGCTTCTTGGTGCAGAATTTTTCCCGTGGTAATCCCGATAAGTGTAAATAATCGTTTGCAAGAAAGGTGATTTTTTATGAAAACTGCATCACAGATATTAAATGAAAATAAAGCTTGGATTGACGAAACCTTTGACAAGCTTGACAAGAAGCTTCGCAAGGTAGCAGTCCGTTCGTTTGACGTCGTAGCCGATGGCGTTGATGAAAATGGCAGACATCTTGATATGAAAAAGGAAAGGACAATTCATTGGTGGACCAACGGCTTCTGGGGCGGTCTTTGCGCTCTTATGTATGAGAACACGAAGGCACCTGAATATCTCGCTACCGCGAAGAATCAGGAAAAGCTTCTTGATGAGGCTCTGCGTACCTCGTACGATAAGCTTCACCACGACGTAGGCTTCCAGTGGCACATCCTCTCGGGCGCGCTCTATCGTATTACGGGCGACAAGGGCTCAAGACTTCGTAACCTCTTCTGCGCCTCAATGCTCGCATCGAGATTTAACGTTGACGGTGGCTACATCCTCGCTTGGAACAACCCCAAGCACGATACCGACACCATCATTGATACGCTTCTCAACCTGCCCCTTCTCTACTGGGCAAGCAGAGAGGTTAAGGACGACCGCTTCGCACAGATTGCTATGGCTCAGGCTGACACCGCACTTTGCGACCACCTTCGTGAGGACGGCTCGGTTGCCCATATCGTAAAGCACGACCCCGACACGGGTGAAGTTATCAGAACCTTTGGCGGTCAGGGCATTTGCGAGGGCTCAAGCTGGTCACGCGGATGCTCGTGGGCGGTTTACGGCTTTATGCTCTCTTACATCCATACGGGTGAGGAAAGATACCTTGAGGGTGCAAAGCTTGCCGCAAACTACTTCATCGCAAACTGCTGTGACGATTGGCTTCCCAGAATTGACTTCCGTGCGCCCGCAGAGCCCGTTTACTACGACTCGACCGCAGGTATGATTACCGCGTGCGGACTTATCGAGCTTGCAAAGCGCCTTCCCGAGAATGAGGGCGGTATGTATATGAACGCGGCTATCAATCTTCTTCGTGCTTGCAGCGAGAGGTTTGGTAACTTCGACGAGAATACCGACTACATAATGGGCTACGGCTCAGGCCGTTATCCCACCGATGGCGACCTTGAGAGCGCACAGGTTCACATTCCCATTATTTACGGCGACTACTACTTCGCAGAAGCGCTTCTTAAGCTTCGCGGTTCAGAGTTCCTGCCTTGGTGATATGATAACCCTAATAACATAATAAGCGTAGCTGACGGAAATCCCTATCGGCTACGCTTTTCTTTTGTAAAAGAGAAAGAGAGATTTCGTGTTACACCGTAACACCGTGTAACATTACACAATTCTTTTCTCTTTATACATTTCTCTTTTCTTAGAGAATATATTCTATTCTTTTCTAATCTTTTCTTTTCTACTCCACTCTTTTCTTTTCTATTCCGTTTGTTATTAAAGTATTCAGTAAGTAATACCGTGTAACATTACGGCTGTACCGTGCGGTATATTGCACGCACCTTTGCGCTAATACAGATAAAATTAAATATAAAATACCCCCCACCGAGGTGTACCGGTGAGGGGATTTCTTTATTAAAGCTCAAATATACTTACAATTCTTACACCGTTGTAGGTTCTGCTCGGGCCGCTGAATGCGCCACAATCGACGTAGTCTGCTTCAAGTGAGCCCATCTCGTAGTGACCGTCAAGAGTACCGTATGACATCGCGTCGGACATATACTCACTCCAATTCGAGCCCGTCCATACGACAGTATCACCGTATTCTGTTTTTGCACCGATATACATATATTCCCTCCGTTACAATATTATTTTATCAGGACTTCCTCGCCCTTTACACATTTTACCACATAAGCGATACGCTTGTCAAGCAAAAACGCATGGCACAGGGCTTTATACAAGGTCGTACACGGCGGGAGCAAGCCCTCGCCCTACGGGTGCAAGGCTTAGACCACCATACTCTGAAAGGCTACTGCTTTTCCGAGGATTTTAATCGTGTCAAGCTCATCTCTGATATATACCAGCGGTGCGTAGCGGGGATTTTCGGGCGAGAGCACAATCTTGTCCTCTGTGGGGTAGTAGTAGACGCGCTTGAGGGTTGCCTCGTCGTTGATAATGACAGCCGCAATCTCACCGTTGTCAACCGATTCCTGTTTGCGTATAAAGACAATGTCGCCGTCGTATATTCTCGCGCCCATCATTGAGTCACCGCTTGCCTTTAGGCAGAAGTCGGCATCAATGCCGTCACCGACGGTAACGTAGTTCTCGTGCTCTTCGTCAGCGAATATAGGCGTGCCGCACGCAATGCTTCCGAGCATGGGTATTCTCTTTGACGCGTATGGCATTACGTTATTGTATTCAAAGGAAGAGAAATCGTCACCCTCGCCCCAGCCCATAAGCTCGGCAGGGGAAACCTCAAGTGCCTCGGCAAGCTTCAGCACCTTGCTCGCAGGGATGTTGGTTATAATTCCGTTCTCATATCTGTGTATCGTCTGCTTGCTCGTTCCAAGCGCGTCGGCAAGCTCTTCAAGGGTCATTCTTTTCTCTTTGCGTAATCTTTTTAAGTTGTCTTTAAGCATATGCGTCACCTCGAGCTTTTGAAAAATGTCACCTATAGTGTAACATAAAGTCACCTGATATGCAATACCTTTTCAAAAAAATCCCAAAAAATTCCTGAAAGTCACTTGACAAGTTACTTTTGACCTGCTATAATAGTCACGTAACAGGTGACGAAATCACGGTGCAGGTGACTTTTCAGGTGACCGCGCTAATAGAGTGGGGGTGATGAAATGAGTTCGTCGTTTGATTATCAGTTTAAGCAGTACGGGCGGCTCTATCGCACACCTGCTGAAATAAAGAGTGATATTGACGGCGTCGCGGCGCGACTTGAGGAAATCAACTCAATGCTCAACGTAAGAAATATAATGAGCGAGTACGGGCTGTCGGGCGAGGGCGATATGAGGGAACGCGCGAGGGCTATGCTTGAGCTTTGCGAGAGTGCAGACGAGGTGCTTGACGAGATGCGCGAGCTTAACACCTCACTAAACTCACTTATAGAAGAGCTGGTGTGGACTATTGAAAATACTAATCTTTAAGTAGGGGGACGAGAACTTTGGCAACGGCAAAAATCGGCGAGGCAACGTTAAAAGAGCTCGTGCGCGCTCTGTGCCGTGATTATAAAAGGCGCGATTTGATGATTATGGGTGACAGCACCTCACGTCGCGTCAAAAACGAGCTCACGTATATAAACAGACGCATATTCGATGCGGTAGCAGAGGTAACGGGGGCTATGTGTGCAGAGGCGTTCATATACGATATAGGCGAGGGGGTGGGATATGCGAGAAGCGAGCTTTCGTACTTTTCCGAGGCAAGCTACAAGCGCTCAAAGTCGGATGCTGTGATGAGCATTGCAAAAAAACTCTATCTTTGCGATTAGAAAAACTATTCACTCACCATCCTTCGACAAAATAACGCAATCTAAGGGTGATAGAATAGTGCCAAGCAAGCATCCACGGTGCTAAATTATTGTGAAAAGGAAAAGGAAATGCAAACGGTAATAACAAAAAGGGAAGGGGATGCGCTGATAGCCTACCTCACCTGCGAGCTTGACCACCATACGGCAAAGGGGGCAAGGGAAAAAATAGACGAAGAGCTATCATCACTCACACTCGGCGAGCTGGTGCTTGATTTTTCTCGGGTAAGCTTTATGGACAGCTCCGGCATAGGGCTGATACTCGGCAGGCTTGAACGGTGCAAGTCACTTGGGATGACTCTACGCGTCAGAGGACATACGGGGCTTATCTCAAGACTGATTTCAATGTCGGGGATAAAACGGCTCGGCGGAATTACGGTTGAATAAAAAGCGAGGGAAAAATGAAAAGGGTACTGAATGAGATGAAGCTTCGCCTGCCTGCGAAGAGCATAAACGAGGGCGTGTGCAGAAGCGCTGTGTCGGCATTCCTCACGGGGCTCGACCCGACGGTAGAGGAGCTTGGCGATATAAGACTTGCGGTGAGCGAGGCGGTGACTAACTGTATCGTGCACGCATACAGAGATTTGAAGGATGGCGAGATTGGCTATATATACATATCTGCAAGGGCATACGATACCAGAGAGGTGTCGGTTGAAATATCCGACCGCGGGTGCGGTATAGAGAATTTAAGCGTGGCGATGGCGCCGTCCTATACCACGGGTGACCCGAGTCAGAGGTGCGGAATGGGCTTTCTCGTTATGGAGAGCTTTACTGATAAGCTCACCGTAAAATCCGTAGTAGGCAAGGGTACTACGGTGCTTATGAGGAAATTTCTTAAGCCCTGACGCTATGGAGCTTTATGGCGGTTAATTTAAAGGGCGCGGCAAAATACGATAAAAATCCGGAGCTGATACGGCGCTACCGAGAGGGTGATGCCGAGGCGGGCGAGGCACTCGTGCTTCTCAACCGACCTCTCGTCGTGGCGCTTGCATCAAGATATACCTCGCGCGGTATTGATATAGATGAGCTTACCGACATCGGCAACCTCGGGCTCGTAAAGGCGATAAACACCTACGATCACACTCGCGAGTGCGCCTTCTCGACCTATGCCGTGCCGCTTATCCTCGGTGAAATCCGACGCTTTCTGCGTGATGACGGTATGATAAAGGTATCAAGAGAGGAAAAACGGCTTTTAGCGCACCTGACGCGTGAGCGTGAGCGAAGGATGACGGCAGGCGAGGACACGTCGCTTCGCGCTCTTGCGGCGGCAGTTGGCGTGACGGTTGAGGACGCGGCAAGCGCCCTTGGCGCAGGCATCGCGCCGCGCTCGCTTGACGAGTGCGCCTACGATGATGAGGGGGCAACGCTCGGCAGCCTCGTCTTTGACGAGGACGAGGAGGGAAGGCGCTTTGACGCGCTTACGCTGAAAATGATTATAGAAGAGCTTTCCACGCTTGAGCGAAATCTTATAATGCTTCGCTATTTCAAGGATTTGTCGCAAATCAGGACGGCGGCGGTGCTCGGCATAACGCAGGTAAAGGTCTCGCGCCTTGAAAAGAAAATACTCGCGTTTATGAAAAAGCGGCTTGAATAGATGCGGCTTTGCGCGTGAGCGCGTGCAAATGTTAACAAATTGTGAAAAGTCATGAAATCTATTGATTTTTAAATGCTTATAGTTTAGAATATATCCAGTAAGTTTAGCACTCACGGCTTTTGAGTGCTAATCAACGTAGGAGGTATGAGAAAATGAATTTAAAGCCCTTATTTGATAAAGTTGTTATCAAGAAGCTCGAGGCGCAGGAAACCACGAAGGGTGGTATCCTTCTTACGGGCTCTGCAAAGGAAAAGCCTGACGTATATCTCGTTTGCGCGGTAGGCCCCGGCGGTCTTTCGGACGGCAAGCAGGTTGATATGGTTCTCTCGGTTGGGGATAAGGTTATAGTTGGCAAGTACAGCGGTACTGAGGTTAAGCTTGACGGTGAGGAATATACCGTGGTAAGCCAGTCGGACGTTCTTGCGATAATTGAGAATTAATTGATTTGGAGAAAATATAATGGCTAAAGAAATACTTTACGGCGCCGAGGCAAGAGGCGCGCTTCTTCGCGGAGTAGATAAGCTTGCCGATACTGTAAAAATCACACTTGGTCCTAAGGGCAGAAACGTCGTTCTTGACAAGAAGTTCGGCGCGCCCCTCATCACCAACGACGGCGTTACTATTGCAAAGGAAATCGAGCTTGAGGATGCCGCAGAGAATATGGGCGCACAGCTCGTCAAGGAGGTTGCCACCAAGACCAACGACGTTGCAGGTGACGGTACTACCACCGCAACCCTTCTCGCGCAGGCGCTTATCCACGAGGGAATGAAGAACGTTGCCGCAGGCGCAAACCCTATGGTGCTCAGAAAGGGTATCTTCAAGGCGTGCGAGGTTGCTACGGCAGAGCTTGCAAGTCAGGCAAAGGCAGTCAGCGGCAGAGATGATATTGCAAGAGTAGGCGCGGTTTCCGCAGGCGACGAGTCCATCGGTAATCTTATCGCAGACGCTATGGATAAGGTGACCAGCGACGGCGTTATCACAGTTGAAGAGTCCAAGAGTGCTGAAACCTACAGCGAGGTCGTTGAGGGTATGCAGTTTGACCGCGGATACCTCTCACCCTATATGGCGACCGATACCGATAAGATGGAAGCTATCCTTGACGACTGTCTCGTTCTTATCACAGATAAGAAGATTTCTAATATTCAGGAAATTCTGCCCCTTCTTGAGCAGATAGTTCAGTCGGGCAAGAAGCTTCTTATAGTTGCAGAGGACGTTGAGGGCGAGGCTCTTACCACTCTCGTGCTCAATAAGCTTCGCGGTACCTTTACCGTCGTTGCAGTAAAAGCCCCCGGCTTCGGCGACAGACGCAAGGAAATGCTTCGCGATATCGCTATCCTTACGGGCGGTGAGGTTGTCACCGAAGAGCTTGGTCTTGAGCTTAAGGACGCATCTCTGTCCGAGCTTGGCCGCGCAAGACAGGTTAAGATAAACAAGGAAAACACCATCATCGTCGGCGGTATGGGCGACAAGAACGCTATCGCTGACAGAGTAAGCCAGATAAGACAGGCACTCTCGGTTGCAACGAGCGAGTTCGACAAGGAAAAGCTTATGGAACGCCTTGCAAAGCTTGCAGGCGGCGTTGCCGTAATCAAGGTCGGCGCGGCTACTGAGGTTGAGATGAAGGAAAAGAAGCTTCGCATCGAGGACGCTCTCAACGCTACGCGCGCAGCGGTAGAAGAGGGAATAGTCGCAGGCGGCGGAACTGCCCTTGTCAACGTAATCGACGCGGTAGAGAAGCTCGTCGGCACTCTTGAGGGTGACGAAAAGACGGGTGCGCTCATCGTGGCAAAGGCGCTCACCGCACCTATGAAGCAGATTGCGGATAACGCAGGTCTTGACGGTGCGGTTATCATTGCAAAAATCCGTGAGAGCGGAAGGATAGGCTACGGCTACGACGCGGCACGCGAGGTTTACTGCGATATGATGGAATCAGGCATCGTTGACCCCGCAAAGGTAACGAGATCCGCCCTTGAAAACGCGGCATCAATCGCATCCACCGTTCTTACCACAGAGGCTGTCGTTTCGGATAAAAAGGAAGATAAGCCCATACCCCCCGCAGGCGGCGGAATGGACGGAATGTATTAAGCCTTCCCTTGCGTGAAAGAGTTAAGAGATGCTACACAACGCTATGATTGCCCCGTAGGGCGGGGGCTTGCTCCCGCCGGTTATGAGATGCTACACATCGTTATCTCACTACTGCATCTCAAAGCAAACCGAATAACCTCTATAAGAGCGAGAGCAGGCTTTATGTCTTGCGTTCTCGCTCTTTTTCGTTGCATTAAACACGTCGGCTTAAGCTTTTTTCTTGCGCGTTAATGCCGTTTACGATTTATTTTTTTATGAGGTTTTTTCCGAAAAAATAGAAAAATGAGAAGATTTTAGAATAAATTTTTGAAAAGCACTTGACAAAGCTAAAATGTGAGTGTAAAATACTATAATGCATTATAATCGCTTACTATGGCTAATTTTTGCCCTTTTGCGAAATTTGGAAAAAATTTCCAGGGAAAATTTTTACGCCACAGCATGAGTTTTGTTCCTTATAATATTATACTTGCGCGAGGACGTTTTTCTGCTACTGACAAAGCCCCCGTCACAGCATATAGGGAATGCCGTGATAAAAGACCTTGTCAATAGGTAGGGTGCTGACTTTGCCCTGCGTTTTCTGCCACGGAATAAGTTTGTGGAACAGTTATTTTGTAATTAAAGTGTAAATTTCAAGAATGGAGTGATTCTATTTATGATGCTACGACCCCGTAAACTCGGCACCAACGTGAGAGAGAGCTTTTCCAAGATAGAGGCGGCTACCGAGATGCCTAACCTCATCGAGGTACAGAAGGATTCATACAGGTGGTTTCTCGAGGAAGGCTTCAATGAGGTGCTTCGCGACGTATCCCCCGTTGTGGATTTTTCGGGCAACCTTTCCATTGAGTTCACCGACTTCACTATCGACCCGAATCCCAGATATTCGGTTGAGGAGTGCAAGGATAGAGCCGTAACCTACGATACTCACATCAAGGTTGGTGTAAGACTTATCAACAAGGCGACGGGTGAGCTTAAAACCGCCCAGATTTATATGGGTGATTTCCCGCTTATGACTGAGAACGGAACCTTCGTTATCAACGGCGCAGAGCGCGTTATTATTTCACAGCTCGTGCGCTCGCCCGGTATTTACTATGCAGATACCGTTGATAAGCAGGGTAAGCACAACTACACCGCGCAGGTTATCCCTTACAGAGGTGCGTGGCTTGAGTATGAGTCGGATGCATCGGGAATCTACTACGTTAAGATAGATAAGACGCGCAAGCTTCCTATCAGCATACTCGTCAGAGCCCTTCTTCCTCAGGGACAGGACGACGACGACAGCATTATGGATATGTTTGGGGCAGAGCCTGCACTTCGCGCGACTATGGAACGCGACGAGTGCGTTAAGCTCGCACACGAGAACGGAACTGCATACCGTGATGAGGCTCTTAAGGAAATCTTCAAGAAGCTTCGTCCCGGCGAGCCGCCCGTGGTTGAGAGCGCTGAAACACTCATCAATAACATACTCTTCGACGCCAAGAGATACGATCTTGCGCCCGTCGGAAGATATAAGTATAACAAAAAGCTTTCTCTCGGTAACAGAGTTATCGGCTTTGAGCTTACCCGTCCCGTGGTTAATCCCTACACGGGCGAGGTTGTGGCAGAGCCTAACGGCGAGAAGATCACCCGTGAGGTTGCGTTGGCTATCGACGCGAGCCTTGCAAACGAGGTGTTCGTAAAGACCGAAACTCTCGACGAGGTAAAGGTATTCTCTAACGGTACGGGCGATCCTGTGCTCGTTCTCGGCTACGACCTCGTTGACTGCGGCGTAAAGCTTGGCGAGAAGGTAAGACTTTCGGTTCTCGACGAGATAGTAGCGGCTGCAAAGGATGCAGGTCAGAGCGGCGAAGCAGGCGTTGAGTTCATCAAAGAGCTCTGCCGCGCGAGAATTTCAGAGCTTTGCCCCAAGCACGTTACCAAAGAGGATATTTTCGCATCGGTTAACTATCTGTTCTGCCTTACCCACGGCATCGGCTCGGTTGACGACATCGACCATCTTGGAAACCGTCGTCTGCGTTGCGTAGGTGAGCTTCTTCAGAACCAGATGAGAATCGGTATGACGAGAATGGAAAAGAACATCAAGGAAAGAATGTCGACTCACGACAGCGAGGAGCTTCGCCCCGAGGCGCTTATCAACACCCGCCCCGTTGCGACTGCTATCCGCGAGTTCTTTGGCTCGTCGCCCCTTTCACAGTTCATGGACCAGAACAACCCTCTTGCAGAGCTTACTCACAAAAGACGTCTTTCCGCGCTCGGCCCCGGCGGTCTTTCGCGTGACAGAGCAAGCTTTGAGGTGCGTGACGTTCACTATACCCACTACGGAAGAATTTGTCCCGTAGAAACACCTGAAGGACCTAACATCGGTCTTATTTCCTACCTTGCATCCTATGCAAGAATTTCCGAATACGGCTTCCTCAAAGCGCCCTACCGTGTCGTTGACAAGGCAACGGGCAGAGTTACCGATGAGGTTCTTTACCTCACCGCTGACGAAGAGGACAGCAACATAGTTGCTCAGGCTAACGAGGCACTCGACGAGAACGGATGTTTCGTTAACAAGAAGGTTATCGCAAGATACAAGACCGAGTTCATTGAGGTATCGCCTAACGAGGTTGACCTTATGGACGCCTGCCCCCAGATGGCAGTTTCGGTTGCAGCAGGCTGCATACCCTTCCTTGAGAACGACGACAACACCAGAGCGCTGATGGGCTCGAACATGCAGAAGCAGGCAGTACCTCTTATGGTTACCGACTCACCCATCGTTGCTACGGGTATGGAATACAAGGCGGCTGTTGATTCAGGCGCAGTTGTAGTTGCAAAGCTTGGCGGTACGGTTGAGCGCGTTGCGGGTGCACAGATAGTCATCCTCAACGACGAGGGCTTCAAGGATACCTATCACCTTATCAAGTTCAAGAGATCAAACCAGGGCACGTGCGTAAACCAGCGCCCCATCGTTAAAGAGGGCGACAGAGTCGAGGCAGGTCAGGTAATCGCTGACGGACCTGCAACCGCAAACGGTGAAATATCGCTCGGTAAGAACGCACTTATCGGCTTTATGACCTGGGAAGGCTATAACTACGAGGACGCAGTTCTTCTTAACGAAAAGCTCGTCCGCGACGACGTATATACCTCAATTCACATTGAGGAATTCCAGATTGAGGCAAGAGATACCAAGCTTGGCACGCAGGAAATCACCCGCGAGGTGCCTAACGTCGGTGACGACGCGCTCAAGGATCTCGACGCTGACGGTATCGTTAGAATTGGTACTGAGGTACGCGCTAACGATATTCTCGTAGGTAAGGTAACGCCCAAGGGCGAAACCGAGCTTACCCCCGAGGAAAGACTTCTTCGCGCAATCTTCGGTGAGAAGGCGAGAGAGGTTAAGGATTCCTCGCTTCGTATGCCCCACGGTATGTCGGGTATAGTTGTTGACGTAAAGGTATATGACCGATCCAACTCTGACGACCTCGCCCCCGGTGTAAACAAGGTTGTAAGAGTTTACGTAGCGCAGAAGAGAAAGATCTCTGTCGGCGATAAGATGGCAGGCCGTCACGGTAACAAGGGTGTCGTTTCAAGAATTCTTCCCCCCGAGGATATGCCCTTCCTTGCAGACGGTACGCCTCTTGATATCGTGCTTAACCCCCTTGGCGTTCCTTCGCGTATGAATATCGGTCAGGTGCTTGAGGTTCACCTCGGTATTGCGTGCCGTAAGCTCGGCATCAAGATTATGACGCCCGTATTTGACGGCGCAAAGGAAACCGATATACTTGAGCTTCTTCGTCAGGCTAACTACACCAGAGATATCCGTCCCGGTGAGAGCGTGCGCGGCAAGGCTGTATTTATGGAAGTCATCCGCGAGGACGGCAAGCCCGACCTTCAGAGAGTTGATCAGACGATAGTTGACGACGAGGAAAAGCTTCACGGTCTTATGAAGAGCGAGAACCTTAAGGTTATCGACGGTAAGGTAACGCTTTACGACGGACGCACGGGTGAGCCCTTCGACAACCCCGTTACCGTTGGTATAATGTATTACCTCAAGCTTCACCACCTCGTTGACGATAAGATTCACGCACGTTCCATTGGTCCTTACTCGCTGGTAACCCAGCAGCCTCTTGGCGGTAAGGCAGTATTTATGGAGGTCGTGCGCGAGGACGGCAAGATGGATCTTCAGAGAGTCGATCAGTCTATTGTTGA
>JAZKYE010000018.1:0-11484 GCA_045611965.1 Eubacteriales bacterium | reverse complement strand
GGGGTGTTTTACCTTCTTTTTTGCTATTTTGCAGGTTGTTTTTGCGTTTGTTATCTGATTTTCTGCTTTTATAGGGGGTTGCGGCTAAAAATCTTCTATTTTTGCCGCGTTGTGGGCGGTTTGGGGGTTATTTTTTTGATTTTTGCGTCTAAATTTGGGATTGTATGCTATGATTTCTGATTTTTAGCCTGTTTTTTATGATTTTCGATTCGAGCTACCACAGGGGTGTTTTGAACGAGGTTGTTTGGGTGGATTTATTGGTATAAATTTCCACTTTCCGTGGTATTAATTGGTATATTATACCAATTTGTTTGTTGGAAATTAGAGCGGTTTTTGAGATTTTTTCAATTTTTTGATTATATAAAACTGTGTTTTTACTTTTATTTTGCCGCCGTAAAATCAGGGCGAGAGGTCCAAAAGTGGCTTAAAATATAATTTTTTAAAACAATTCCGCCAAATTTGTTGACTTTTTTCGTTTAATTATTTATAATATCCTTGTAATTTTATTTTTACTTTTATTTAGTATGAGTTTATTAACTATATCAAGCGCGCAAGTCGTGCGGGCTTGTTGTTTTTAAGCTTTTATCCTTTTCTCTTATCTTTTCTTTATTTTTTGTCTGTTATTTATTTGTACTTTTTATTTTCTTTATCATTTTTTAAGGAGTTGTTAGTCTGATGGCAAAGATCGTTTCCTTTTCCAACCAGAAGGGCGGTGTTGGCAAAACTACCTCGTGTGTCAACATTTCCGCGCAGATTGCAAACAAGGGTAAAAAGGTCCTTATGATAGATATGGATCCACAGGGCAACGCGACGAGCGGACTTGGCGTGCCAAAATCAAAGCTTAAGAAAACCATATACGACGTAGTAATCGGAAAGTGTGATATAAGCGACGCGATAATCAAAACGCGCTTTAAAAATCTCTCTATTATTCCGGCTACTATCGACCTTGCAGGCGCTGAAATCGAGCTTCACGACCTTGAAGAGGCGGGGGATGAGGTGCTCAACTTTTTATCGGTTGGTCTTAATAAAATCAAGGAAGATTACGATTACGTATTTATCGACTGCCCGCCATCGCTCGGTATGCTCACTGTAAAGGCACTCTCGCTCTCTGACGGTGTTGTTATCCCTATGCAATGCGAATTCTATTCGCTTGAGGGCATGTCACAGCTTTTCAATACCATAAAGCGCATACATCAGCTTTTCAACCCCTCGCTTCGTATAGTGGGCATTCTTCTTACGATGTACAACGGACGTCTGACGCTTACAAATCAGGTTGTTTCCGAGCTCAAAAAATACTATCAGGACAAGCTTTTCAAGGTGCCGATTTCGAGGACCGTACGCATATCCGAAGCACCCGGCTACGGCGAGCCTATCTGCTACCACGACCCGTACGGCAAGGGCTCTCTTGAATATGCCGCAGTAGCAAAAGAGCTTATGACGAGAATTTAACCTATCAGGCGGTAAGAATATGAAGAATAGTAGAATATGTCCCAAATGCTCGTCGAGCGATATCGTACGCATTAAAGGCAAGCGTGAGTCGTATGGCGCAGGCAACCACGTTATGGTGGGTATTATAGCCTCGGTAGGCGTGCACAGATACGTGTGCACCGTATGCGGATACACCGAGGAATGGATTGACCGCGAGGACCTTGAAAAAATCAAAAAGAAATACAAGACCGAAGGTATAAGATAAGGGGTATTAAGATGGCAAGAAGAAACAGAGGCCTCGGCAGAGGTATTGACGCTATATATTTAGAGAACGCGCTTGAAACAGGCGCATCCTCGGGCGAGAATGTAATAACTATGCTAAAGCTCGGTATGGTTGACCCCAAGAGCGATCAGCCGAGAAAGCACTTTGACAAGGACGCTCTTGAGGTGCTTGCAGAGTCTATCAAAGAGCACGGTGTGCTTCAGCCGATTATCGTGCGCGAGTATGCAAACGAGCGTTATCAGATTATCGCAGGTGAGCGTCGCTTCAGAGCGTCCAAGATAGCAGGACTTGACGAAATCCCTGCGGTCATCCTCGATAAATCGGACAGAGAGGCGGCAGAGCTTTCTCTTATCGAAAACATCCAAAGAGAAAACCTCAACCCCGTCGAGGAAGCGCTCGCATACCGCGCGCTTATCGAAAACCACTCGCTCACGCAGGAAGAGCTTTCGGAAAGAATAGGCAAGAGCAGAAGCGCTATCGCAAACGCTATGCGTCTTATCGACCTTCCTGATGAAATCCTTGAGATGGTTGCAAACGGCGATATTTCAGCAGGTCACGCACGCGCGCTTCTCGGACTTAAGGCGCGCGATAATATGCTTCCCCTCGCAAACAGAATAGTCGAGCTTGACCTGTCTGTAAGAGCGGTAGAGGAAGAGGTAAAGCGTCTAAACAGGATGAAGCCCAAGGTAGAGGTTGAGGAAGAAGAGCTTCCTATCGTTGACTATTTCAGAGAAATGGAACTTAAGATTCAGTCGCACCTCGGCAGAGTTGTTAAGATAAAGGGGTCCGGCAGAAAGAAATCCCTCACACTCTTCTACGAGGATAATGAGGACCTTGACGAGCTTCTTAAAACCATCTGCGGCAAGGACTTTCTTGACGAGGAATAATGCGTTTTTGTGGCATTATGACGATAGTTGTTTACATAAACGGCATATTATAACGGCATTTTATGCAGTATTTATTTAAGGATTACTAAATGGATAAGTTTTTTAACAAGTATTTTAATCTTAATTTGAAGGACTACTTTGACATAGGCTTTGATTTCTTTATAAATCAGCTGCTTCTGTTTGTTTTCCTTGCTCTTATCGGCGCGTGCATCGTCACGAACTATATTGAGTCTGGTATAGGTCTTACACTAAAGCGGCTTTTGAGAATGGAAATACATAGCGGGCAAAACGCAAAAAGTCTGAAGGATCTTGGTCTTTATGACAACCGCGCGGTCAGGTTTTCGCTTGTGAAGCGCGGCGGTATCGTGGCAAGGCTTATTCACGTAGCAGGCGAGCGCCGCCCCACCTACGAGGAATACGTAGCCTATCAGAAAAGATTAAAAGACGAGAAGAAGGCGAAAAGAAAGACGTGGCTCGCAGGCATCTTCGGCAAGAAGAAGGATGCCATCACCACAGCAGATACAGACTTGGCGCAGGTAGAGGATGCTACTTCCGAAGCCACCGCAAGCCCCACCGAGGAAAGCGCACCGTCAGGTGAGGTTATAGCATACGACGGCGAGAAAACAAACCTTGATACAGCGCGCTTCTACATCCCCGAGGATATGCGCGAGGATGCACAGAAGTACCTCGAAAGAAGAAGCCCCACCCTCACCAAAACCATTCTTTCGTGCGTGCTTATCTTTGGATTTTATATAGCGCTCGCACTTCTTATGCCGACGGTTATTGATCTTGTTTTGGCATTGACTTAATACTTTTTAAGCGACCGTTCGGTATAAAAAACAAACCGAAAATTCACTTACTCAAAACAACAAGTGACAGGCCGTATACTATGAGTAACAGCCTTGAATTTCAACAAAGCAGATTTTCTGCTTAACAGAAAAGGACGAAGAACCTTACAGCTCTTCGTCCTTTTTTTATTTTGTTTGTATGCTTCGCGCGGTGTTTTTTTTATATACTAAAACACAAGCTGTACCAAGAGCATATAGCACACGGTGCCTGACAGTATGCTGACGAGGGTATTGCGACGCCAGACGTGAAGCAACGCGACGACGAGGCAGGCGACGAGTGCAGGTACAAAGCCCGAGGGCGATGCAAGGCTCACACCCTTCAGACAGTAAACGACGAGCATTCCCATAATCGCAAGCGGAAGCGTTCTTGATAGCTTGTTTATTATTTTCGGTGTTTTCCTACCGCCGCCAAAGAGCAGGAAGGGAAGAAAGCGTAGCGCCGCCGTGGTAAGCGCGATAATCGCAACCGAAATCCAGATTTCTCTCTCACTCATCTACCTCACCCCCTACGTCAGGCATCAGGCAAAGAAGAATCGCTATTATAAGCATAGCGGGGATTAGGAAATTATCCTGACCGACAAGGACGAGAAACAGCACCGACGCGCAGACACCGACAAGGGCAGGGATACGATTCTTTGCCTTTATACAGCCCTCAATAAATATAGTGAGGAAGAGCGCGGTCAGGGCGAAGTCAATTCCCTCGGTGTTAAAGCTCACAAGCGAGCCTACCGTAGCGCCGAGCAGCGTGCCCGAAATCCACCAAAAATGGTTTATTAGCGAAACGAATAGGTAGTAGTTACCTCGCCTTTCCTCTGATACGGAAAGGACGTCTCTTGACACGAGCGAATAGGTTTCGTCGGTCAGAGAAAATATCAGGTATGGCTTTTTAGCACCCATTCCTCGGTACTTATCGAGCATAGATATTCCGTAGAAAATATGCCTTGCGTTTACCATAACCGTTGTCAGAAAAACGGTGAGCATAGACGCGCCACTGAAAAGACCTATTGCAACATACTGCATTGAGCCTGCGTAGATGAAAATACTCATACACGCCGCAAGAAGAATGCCGCCACCTCCTGATTTGAGAACGATGCCGAAGCCGAAGCCAAGCACTATGTACCCCGCCATAACGGGAATTGTATCAAGAAAAGCTCTCTTTAAAGTTCTGCTCATAAAGCATTTTCCTTTATTTTGATATTGCCAGTGAGATGTGGACAAGCGAAGCCTTATCACTTTTTACGCAGGTCGAGAAAACGAGCGAGCCCTCGGCTATTTTAGAAATATCACCGAGTGCCGAAAAGCCTCGTCCGTCAAGCTTAAGAAGCGCCTCGCACTCGCACCATTTACGCAAGGGTCCGTCGATACCGCTGACGCATTTTACCTTATCATAGGTTGCCTGTACACCGGCGTCGGTAAGATGATAGGTAGTCGATATGAGGTCTATTTTCACGCCGAGTGAGGACGTATTTGTTTCGTCTGTAAAGTCGGGAATATCGAGCGCATCCATATGCACGTCACTAAAAAAGCGCGTCGAGAGTGCCTTTGCCCTTTCGCACGATATTTCGTCTATCGCTTGCGCGTCGACGCCTATATCACCCTCAAAAAGTGCCACGCATACAAGTCCTCTTGTGTGTGATATAGAAAAGCCTATATCTTGTGATTTTAGGTACGGTTTACCTTCTTTTGTAAATAGTATTTCACATTCTTGGGGGTTTTTGCCTGCGTTTTTAAGCGCGCTTAAAAGCATACTGTACGCAATTATTCTATCGGTGCGAAGCGCATTTGATTTAACACCGTCAACACGCTCGCAAAGCTCATCGGTAAGAGTATTTAAAAGACCTGATAAAAGAAGCTCGTTATCTTGGCTTACATTCGTTTTAGCTATATAGAGCAAAACACTTTTAATTTTCCCCACCCCCTTTTAAATGAATTTGGGAAGCGTAAAATCCGCTTCCCAATCAGAAAATCAAAGCTCGCAGATGATAGGTATTATCTGCAAAATCTTCCCTTCGTTTCCTTAAAAATTACTTTAGAACGATTTGCTGAATTTGGGAAGCGTAAAATCCGCTTCCCAATAAGAAAATCAAAGCTCGCAGATGATAGGTATTATCATCGGCTTTCTCTTCGTTTCCTTATAGATATACTTCAGAGCGCTATCTCTTATATTCGCCTTTATCTCGGCATAGTCGCGCACGCGCTTTGAAAGAACGCTATCAAGCGCACTCTCGCACACCTGCTTGACACCCGTCATAAGGTCGCCCGATTCCTTTACGTAAACGAAGCCTCTGGATACGATATCGGGGCCTGAAATAAGATAGCCGCCCTTGATGTCTACCGTGGCAACGATTACCACAAGACCGTCCTCGGACAAATGCTTTCTGTCGCGAAGCACCGCCGCGCCGATGTCACCGACACCCGAGCCGTCTATAAGCACTCTACCTGCGGTAACCGAGCCTGAAAATTTAAGCGAGCCTCGCTCAAGCTCAAGCACCTTGCCGATTTCCGAAATGAAAACGTTTGACGAGGGAATTCCCATAAACTCGGCAATTTCCTTGTTGGCGTAGAGGTGTCTGTACTCGCCGTGTATCGGCATATAGTATTTGGGACGGGTGAGCGCTATGAGAAGCTTGATTTCCTCTCTGCACGCGTGGCCCGAAACGTGAACGTCCTCGACCGAGTCGTTTACAACTCTGACGCCCGACCTGACGAGCGCGTTTATAATTTTTCCGACGAGCTTCTCATTTCCGGGGATAGCAGACGAGCTTAACACGACTGTATCGTTGGTTGAGAGCTTTACTCTGTCGTGCTCTGAAAAGGCAATTCTGTAAAGCGCCGACATAGGCTCGCCCTGACTGCCCGTGGTAATTAGCGTTATTTCCTCGGGACGAAATCTCTTTATCTCTGAAATATCAATAAGCGTATTTTCGGGTATATCCATATACCCAAGCTCTGCGGCAGCACCGATAATGTTTACCATACTGCGTCCGAGCACAGCAACGCGTCTGCCGTATTTTGCGCTTGCGTTTATTATCTGCTGTACTCTGTGGACGTTTGACGAAAAGGTTGCAATTATAAGTCGGTTGGACTCATTCTGCATAAAAATTCTGTCAAGCGAGCCACCGACGGTGCGTTCAGAGGGGGTATAGCCCGCGCGCTCTGCGTTTGTTGACTCGCAAAGAAGCAGGTCGACGCCCGCCTTTCCTATCTCACCTATTCTGGTAAGGTCCATAATTCTGCCGTCGATAGGGGATACGTCAAGCTTGAAGTCACCCGAGTGGAAGATGTTTCCCGCAGGGGTTTTTAGAAAAATCGCGCACGCATCGGCAATAGAATGGTTTACGTGAATAAACTCTGCGCGAAATACACCGAGGTTAACGACGTCGGATGCCTCTACCGTATAGAGCCTCGGCTCAAACGGGGGCTTATGCTCGTCGAGCTTGCCCTCGATAATACCGAGCGAAAGTCGCGTACCGTAAATGGGCACGTCTATCTGTGAGAGAAGATAGGGGATAGCACCGATATGGTCCTCGTGTCCGTGTGTGATAAGCACACCGCGTATCTTGTGTGCATTCTGAACGAGATAGGAAAAATCAGGAATTACGAGGTCAACACCCGGAAGCTCTTCGTCGGGGAATGCAATTCCTGCGTCAATTACAACGATATCCTCACCGTATTCGAAAACGGTGATATTCTTGCCTATCTCTGCAAGTCCGCCAAGCGAAATAATTTTAAGCGGACGGCTGGGCGCAGCTTTAGCTTTTTTAGTGGCCGCCTTGCCCTTAAGCTGTGTGTCTGCCGATTCGTGAAGAGAAGCGGTTGCCAAGGCCTCGGGCTTTTGCCTCCGCCCTTGCTTTAAATCGGGCTTTTTCTTTTCGTTTTTCTTCTTCTGCTTCTCTGTGTCAAGCACAAGAAGCTCTGCCTCACTCTCGCGCATTTCAAGCTTGTTTTTGCGTGAAGCCTTGTCATTTTTGTCGGCTTTATGGGCGCGAGTGAGCTTACGCGCGGGTGATACACTCGCGCGCACCTGTCTTTGCGGTGCCTTGCGGCCGCCAAGACCTACCTTTTTGTTGTTTTTTTCATTTTTCATAGTTTTGAATAAGTATATAACCTATAATGCAGCGAGGCCTGATCGGTGGCGCGCTTGCTAAAGCATCCCTTTTTATCCTTTTTGGGATATTCTTAACGAATGACCTACCGTTTATTCAGGTCCGTGTGCCAAAACCTAAGAAAGAATTATTCGTCGTCAGAATCTACGGCGTTTCCGTCCTCGTCAACGTAAACTACCTCTTCGTATTCTGCGCCTTCCTCGATCTCGATCTCGTTTCCGTCCTCGTCAACGTAAACAACCTCTTCCTCTGCCTTCTTCTTAGACGCTCTCTTCTTTCTCTTCTTCTCGGGAAGGGGAATGTCAAAGCTGTCGTCAAGAAGGTCGTCGATAGATACGTTGAAGAGCATCTTGATCTCAAGAAGCTTCGATACCTCGGGATAGGACTGTGCGGATTCCCACTTATAAACCGCCTGACGGGAAACGCCTACTGCACATCCAAGCTCATCCTGAGTAATCTTCTTAATCTTTCTTAATCTTACGAGTTTTTCTGCGAAGGTCATACCAATGTCCTCTCTTTTTTATATTTTATTTTGTAATTCATTGTAATAATCGTCGTCCGCGTATCTTTTATAGGTGGGGGAATTGAGCCTGAAGCCCGCACCCTCTTCTATAAGCTCTACTTCGAGGGTGGACGACTGCGATTTACCCTCTTCGTTTATAACGGTAACACCGACGGTGACGAAAATGCTCTCACCCTTGACACGGCTTACCTTGATGCTCGTGTAGTCGTAAATTACAGAATCCTTAAGAAACACCTCGGCAAGGTCGTACACCATAATACATTCCTCGGTGCCATCAAGGGAGTTATACTTCTGGTAGTATCTCGCATACGACTGTATTCCGTCCTCGTCGCTTACCGACGAAAGCTTGGTGCTTATGATAACGTCGGACAGAGAAATCGTGTAGACCTCTCTGGTCATTTTCTTTAAATCCTCAAGGGTGTTAATTCCGAACAGCGAAAGCGATGCCGCACTCGCGCGGTAGTACGCGCCATTTGCTGACGATTTATCCTGATCGTGTGCGATTCCCTTGCCGTAGTAGATTTCCTCAAGCGTGGCGGATGCTCTTATAAGCTTTTCCGCCGCCGCTATAACCTCGGATTCTACATAGTCACGGTTTATTGCACAGGATGTTAAAAGCACCGCCAAAATGACTACAACTGTTAGCAAAAGTGAGGTAATTTTGCTTTTCATTATTCCTCACCGTCACCGTCGTTGGTGGAATCACTCTGGGATTCACCTTCATCAAAATCATCAGAAGCGTGCTCGCTTACCTCTTTTTCCTTTGGTAAGGATTCGTCGAGCTTCTTGCTTTCCTCTTCGATATCCTCACTCTTTTCAAGGCGTGAGATGTTTGCTATCTTTCCGTCGTTAAGACGCATTACGATAACACCTGCCGCAACTCTTGAATAGACGTTAATATCAGAAACCGACATTCTTATAATAGTTCCCTTGTCGGTTACTATCATAATATCGTCATCCTCGGATACGGTTGCAATCGCCGCAAGCTTTCCTGATTTATCGCTTATCTTGTGGCAGGTAACACCCTTACCGCCTCTGTGCTTCATCTCACGGAATTCAGAGAATTCGCTTCTCTTACCAAGTCCGTTTTCGGTTACGGTAAGAAGCGTCTTGCTCTCGTCAACAAGTGCTACGCCTACGACCTCGTCACCCTCGGCAAGAGTGATACCTCTTACACCGCGCGCGCTGCGTCCCATAGACCTTACGTTGTTTTCGTCAAATCTTACGCACATACCGTATCTCGTAGCGAGTATCAGGCTCTCGTTTCCGCAGGTGTGTCTTACGAAGATAAGCTCGTCGCCCTCGTCAAGGTTAATAGCTATCTTACCGCCCTTTCTCTGATACTCAAAGTCGGTAAGAAGCGTTCTCTTGATGACACCGCATCTCGTTACCATCGTCAGGTATTCACCCTCGGTAAACTCGGCAATGCTTATCATAGAGGTTACCTTCTCGCCCTCGGCAAGACCCTCGATAATATTAACGAGGTTAGAGCCCTTTGCGGTGCGTCCCGCCTCGGGTATTCTGTACGCCTTCTTACAGTAAACCTTACCGTTGTTGGTAAAGAAGAGTATGTAAGAGTGGCTGTTTACGACGAGAACCTTTTCAACAAAGTCGTCCTCCTTCGTTCCCATACCGATAATACCCTTACCGCCTCTGTTCTGCGCGTTATATACATCTGCGCGCTGACGCTTGATGTAGCCGGTATGGCTCATAGTGATAACGCAGGTGTGTCTTTCGATAAGGTCCTCAAGGTCGATTTCCTCGGTTGCCTCGATTATCTCGGTAAGTCTGTCGTCACCGTACTTGTTCTTGATTTCGGTAAGCTCGTTTTTAAGAATGTCCTTGACCTTTTCCTCGTCGGCAAGAATACCCTCAAGCTCTGCAACGATTACCGCAAGCTTTGCTATTCTATCCTCAACCTTCTGTCTTTCAAGACCTGAAAGCTTACCGAGAGTCATCTCGACTATCGCTTGTGCCTGAGCATCCGAAAGAGCAAATCTTGTGATGAGAGCTTCCTTTGCCGCAGGGATTGACTCACTCTTCTTGATTATCGAAATAACCTCGTCGATGTTGTCAATAGCAATCTTGTAGCCCTCGAGAATGTGCATCTCGCGCTTTGCCTTGTCAAGGTCAAATCTCGTTCTGTTTATAATTACGCTCTTCTGGAAGCTGATATATCTGTCAAGTATAGAGCCAAGAGAGAGAATTTTAGGCTCGCCGCCGTCGATAACCAGCATATTGATAGAGCAGGTGTCCTGAAGCTGGGTGTACTTGTAAAGCTGATTAAGAATAACCTCGCCGTTTGCGTCACGTCTGTACTCAACGACAATTCTCATACCGCCGCGTCCCGACTCGTCACGAAGCGCGGTGATGCCCTCTATCTTCTTTTCCTTAACGAGGTTTGCCATAGACTCTATAAGCATAGCCTTGTTAACCATATAGGGTATCTCGGTAAAGATTATTCTCTTATGCTCGTCCTCGACCTTACCTCTTGCTCTTAAATATATACGTCCGCGTCCGGTTTCATATGCATCACGGATACCGCGCGTTCCGTAGATGAGCGCGGCGGTGGGGAAATCGGGACCCTTTATATATTCCATAAGCTCGTCTGTCGAGCACTCGGGGTTATCAATTCTGTAAATAGTTCCGTCAATTACCTCACGAAGGTTGTGAGGGGGAATGTTGGTAGCCATACCAACCGCGATACCAACCGAGCCGTTTACAAGAAGGTTGGGAAATCTTGACGGTAAAACGGTAGGCTCATCACGCGTGTTATCGAAGTTTCTCGTCATAGGAACGACGTTCTTCTCGATATCACTCATCATATGGTTTGCGATACGCGACATTCTTGCCTCGGTATAACGGTATGCCGCAGGCGGGTCGCCGTCAACCGAGCCGAAGTTTCCGTGTCCCTCTACTAATGTGTAGCGAAGAGAGAAGTCCTGCGCCATTCTTACCATCGTGCCGTAAACGGCAGAGTCACCGTGCGGATGGTATCTACCGAGCACGTTACCGACTGTCGTTGCCGACTTTCTGAAGGGCTTGTCGTGAGTGAGATTATCCTCATACATAGCGTAAAGGATTCTTCTCTGACCGGGCTTCATACCGTCGCGTACGTCGGGAAGCGCACGCGCCGCAATAACCGACATTGAATATTCGATAAAGGAGCGCTCAACCTCTTTTTTCATTTCAACGTCGATAATCTTCTGTTCGGGAAATTCAATTCTCTCGTTATCGTGTTTAATTTCTGCCATTGTGGTTTAACTCTCCTTTCCTTAAATGTCAAGATTTTCGGCAAATTTTGCGTTCTGCTCGATAAATTCACGTCTTGGCTCTACCTTATCACCCATAAGGAGTGAGAACATAGCATCACAAGCCGCCGCGTCCTCGGTCGTTACCTTGAGGAGCG
>JAZKYE010000017.1:0-1669 GCA_045611965.1 Eubacteriales bacterium | reverse complement strand
CGTTGCGCACTATCCTTGATATAAATATCAATATGCTTGTTCTTGGCTTTAAGCTTTGACGTAGCGTGAATAGCGTTTTCAAAGAGATTGGCTACTACGATGACGAGATCCTGGGGCAAAACCGAAAGCTCGCGGCTCGCCTTAGCGGAAATGTTGACCGAAATGCCGTTTTCCTTTGCGCGTCTTTCGTACACGGTAAGCACCGTGTTTACCGTCATATTCTCACAGTACCGCACGTCGCCCCATACCTCGCTGTCACTATCTACAAGGTTCGTGAGATATTCTCTTACGCTTTCAATATCATTATTGTTTGCAAATTCAAGCAGAACAAGATTGTGATGGCGTCGGTCGTGCCTTGCCTGGCTGTCTGCGGCAAGCTGTGCCGTTTCGGCTTCGATCTGTGCGACGAGCAGCTTATTTTGCGTTTCCACCTCTTTTTTCTCGGCGGCTTCTGACATGCTGTTAATGCTTTTGAAAATAACCGGATAGACCGCCATAATTGAAATGCTCAAAAATACAAAGGTGATAAACGCAGGATCATTAAAGCTTGTAAGTCGCACCGGGAATACAGAAGACAATACGATAGTGATGATAAAAACGATATTTGCAAAAATGAGCTGTATCCAACCTTTAGTTATGTTCTTTGATGCCGAGCGGCACAATGGGCAAACGTAACGAAGGAAATAGAAAACGATAACGGCAAGCAAAACCGCTTGAATGAGCGCGGTCAATGACCAATGCAAGCTCTGGAATGTTCCGCGAATGACGGTGAACATAGACATAACTATGCAGAAGAAGATCGAATAGGTCAATATGGTAAAAATTCTTTGTGTAAGCTTTCCTTTTGTAGTTATAATGAATATCGCGTACTGACCGACAAGAGGAAGGATAAATCCGAATAAGAACTGAAACGCCCAATTTGTCAGTACGTATTCCGTGAGTATCAGAAGTCCTGTTTGAATGACAACCCAAGTGCTCCAAATGATATAAGTGGTCCTTTTGCTGTATTTAAGGGTAGAGGAATAGATTCCGGCAGCAGAGTGTGCTATAAGCAAAAGTAGAAATTCTATAATCGTTCCGTGCATACGTACTTTACTCCTGTCCTTCGTACTGGAAATTCCAAAAAGCATTCTTGATTTCTGCATGCTTTCCTCTGGGAATTTGAATACTTACATCGTTATATAGGCACACCTCTGTCCGAGATACGTTCTTAACGTGCCTCAGATTGATAATATAAGCGCTACCGATACGGATAAATCCGCCGTATCCGCTTAGCATCGTAAACAGCTCCGTGACGGTCATTCTTATCTTGATCTGTGTGCCATTATACATTGTGACGTATTGATAGTGATCGTGCACCTCGGAACAAATAATATGACTTACATTGATGCTCTCTAGGCCGTTTTCGGTCTTCATCTTAATAAGGTGCTGACTGATTTTCTCAACACTCGCAAGCGCTGCATCCATAGCCTCATAAAACTTTGCGGGATTTATCGGTTTTATAAGGTAGCGAAGCGTTCCCGTTTCATAGCTCTCGGGCGCGTGCTCAACCGAGGTCGTTGCGAAAATGATGGGGCTTTCGATCCCGAATTACCGAATATCAGAGGGAATGGCTCTTGTGATTTCGTCACCAATGTAAACGTCAAGCACAAAAATGTCAAAGGTTCTT
>JAZKYE010000016.1:0-2444 GCA_045611965.1 Eubacteriales bacterium | reverse complement strand
TTCCATACATTCTTGCAGAATGATTCCATACAATGCTACGCATTGATTCCATACCGTCTTACGACGGATTCCATGCATTCTTGCAGAATGATTCCATACGCTCGATAGCGAGCGATTCCATACACGGCTTTGCCGTGATTGAGAACGAGGGGAAATGATGCCTTATTCTAAAAAAAGAATTGACACTCTTGCAGAGTGTCAATTCTTTTAATTTACCCTATTAATAATTTTTCAATATGACAATAAAACAACCGATATGACTACTACTATTTACAAACACGCCTAATTATCGTCAATAACTCTTTTAATTATATCATCAAGCTCTGCCATAAGCTCGTCTGATTTTCTCTTGCGAGAGCCGCCTGTAATTGATGAAATGCTGACGTCATCGGACTCGCGCAGGTGGTCGTTCATTTTCTTATGCCACTCGTCGATACCGTACTCGTCGGGCTTATCGCCTGTGCAGGTGATGTAGATGCCGTGAAGCACCTCTTTGTCGCCGACGAATTTGATTTTCTTCCAGTCATCCTCGCTTCCGCCGTACACTATGTGCTCTAAATTTTCGCAGGCAAAGAATGCGTTAAGATGTATTTCTCTGACACCCCTTGAAAAGGATAAAATTTCAAGCGAGCGCATGCCTAAAAAGGTGTAGGGGGATATTGCAGTAATTGCGTCCGGCAGTTCTATGGTATGAACCGAGCGACAGTGCATAAATGCGCCCTCACCGATAAAATCCACCGAATCGGGAAGCACGATGCTCTCGAGATTTACACATCCCGAAAACGCATAGTCCCCGATTTTAGTAATTCTACTGTGCAGATACAAATACCTTGCGTCAAGCCGCTCGTATTTACGTGGGGCAATCTCGCTTACCGCCTCGTCAGATTCTATCATTGGGGATGGATATTCTAAAAGCTCGTTTTCGCTTGGCGCGCTGTCTATGCCGTCTGTCCGTTTCAGTACCTCGTCAGGCGAGCCAAGCCAGCGAGAGCGTCCCTCGCCGTTATAGTTAAGCTCGGAAAAAACGTTGTCTGTCATATGCTGTCCTTTGGTTTTTTAATTATTTTACCATATAATATGATAGAACACAAGTTTTTTGTAAAAAAAAGCATTGAATAATCTCGGATACCGTGTTATAATTAGACGTAAAATCTATCAGGGAAAAGAGGTTTGGTATGCTTCCTGAAATTCTTGAAATAATTATGATAATCTGCTTCGGCATATCCTGGCCCTTCAACGTAATCAGATCCTATAAGGCAAGAACAACTCAGGGCAAGAGCCTTGTATTTCTGATTTGTATTATCGTCGGCTACGTCGCCGGAATTGCATCGAAATTCACAAACGAGGTATATATGGCAAGCTTTGTGCAAAAGTGGTACGTCCTCGTATTCTACTTTATCAATATATCAATGGTTACCCTTGATCTTGTGATATACTTCAGAAACTATTCTCTTGACCGAAAAAGAGCTATACAGCCAAGCTCGGAAGCTTGAATATGTACAGCAGGTGTCGTATGTACTATTAAAGTGCACAAAGCGACACCTTGTTTTTTGTCTACATTATATAAAATAACATATTAAATATTAACTTTTAAATATACGTATTGAAATTGCACGCGCGTATAGGTATAATTATATTCGAAGAGGATTACGAAGCGATGAGGTGGGCTTATGAAAAAGATTATAGGCGTGTTTTTGTTTCTTGCGCTGACACTTACTGCTATGTTCTCACTCTGGGCGTGTTACGGTGACGATGGTCTTGTGCTCATAAAGGATAACGTAGCACAGTTCAAGGTGGTTTATTCTCTTGACGCAGGCAACCAGATAAGACGCGCTGCAAATTCCTTCGTTGAGGATCTGCGCGACCTCGGTGTTGAGGTTGAGGATGCTATCAGCGACAGCGACGCAATCGAGCTCACCCCGTGTGAGATTCTTATAGGAACCGACATAAAGAACCGCCCTGACGGATGTGCGATACTTGCCTCTGACCTTGGTAGCGAGGGCTACGTTATCCGCGCGGTAGGAAGCCGCATAGTTATCGCCGGCGGCACGGCGGAGCTCACCAAAAGCACTATTAAGATGTTTATCGAGGACTGTCTCGGTATCACAGAGGGTACACAATCGCTTAAGAATAAGGTGGTTGACAAGAACCTTGAGATTTACGTGCCCGCCAGCAATAATATTGATAAAATAACCGTCGATGGACAAGAGATCACTAACTTCAAGATAGTTTGCGATGAGAACGACGCTGCCGTTTATCCACACGCGGTAAAACTTCTTCGCAACAAGATTAGTGAGGTTGCTGGCTATAACCTTGAGTTAGTAGACCAAAGGAACGTATCCGCATCAGACAGACAGATAATAATACGCACCGTGGCAGATGCAGGCGAGGACGGCTTCAGAATAGGGGTTTATTCCGGTAACCTTGTAATCGAGTGCTCGTAT
>JAZKYE010000015.1:0-6002 GCA_045611965.1 Eubacteriales bacterium | reverse complement strand
AATTTTAACAATTCTTCGTCATTTTTTCTGTCGGTAGGTAAGGAAAATTATTTAACTGCAAAATAGATAATAACCGCAACGAACATAGCGAGCACGACTGCGCCTGCAACCACGTATCTTCTGATGCGTCTGTGTCTTGCGAAGCGGCGCGCCTTCTTGAGATATGCGGAAATAGGATCCTTCTTCTTCTCAAGGTCGCGGGTGAACTTTCTCATCCATTTAAGGTCGCTTTTGGTAAGATCGTCGTTCTTTTTAAGAGCGCCGGGCTCGTGAGCAAACACATTTCTTATGTTTCGATACTTTACGAGCATAGGAAGAACCTCGTCGCGCCTCGGGGCAAAACGAGTGTTGCTAAGTCTGTTTATATATTCTGTGACACCGCCCGTGGATACACCGAGTTTGTCACACAGTATTCTGTCAAGCTCCATATAGGAATTCAGAAACTTCTCATTCAGCTTCTTTCTGCTCACTCGAAAAACCTGCCTTTCTTACCTCTTTTTTCTATTATAAAACATTTTTTTGAATTTTTCAATAGTTATTTGAAATTTTTTGATAGATATTAGCCGCCTTGCGGCAGGAAAAAATAAAATTTTATTAATTATTCGCAAGAGCTCTTTATTTTTTTCGCGTTATATAGTATAATCTATGCGTAGAAGAATTTTTGGCATCCGTCATTTGACTGTAAGGACAGTCAGGATTTATCAAAAAAGGAGCTGCAATACATGCTTTTGGACATACTCAATATTATAAACTTCTGCCTGGGAATTTTATTCGTTATGTGCTACTTTTTCCAGGTTATGTATCTCTTCATCCCCTTCATCATCAAAATGCCTAAGCATAAGCCTACGAAGATGCATAAGTACGCGATACTTATCTCTGCGAGAAATGAGGAAGCGGTTATCGGCACGCTTATCGACTCTATTGCCGCGCAGGATTATCCCGCTGAGCTTATAACCACCGTGGTCGTTGCAGATAACTGCACCGATTCTACCGCTGAGGTCGCAAGGTCGCACGGTGCTGTCGTTTACGAGCGCTTCAACAAGGTCGAGGTCGGCAAGGGCTACGCGCTTAACTTCGTGCTTCACAAGCTCGACGAGGACTTTGGCGCTGACGCGTTTGATGCATTCGTTGTTTTTGACGCAGACAACATTCTTACAAAGAACTTTATGACCGAGATAAACAAGACCTTCTCGGACGGATATCAGGTCATCACCACCTACCGCAACTCGAAGAACTACGGTGACAGCTGGCACTCAGCAGGCTCAGGTCTTTGGTTTATCAGAGAGGCAAAGTATCTCAACGGCTCTCGCTTCCGTATCGGTGCGTGTCCGCAGGTTTCAGGCACGGGCTTCCTCTTCTCAAACGAAATCAAGAAGCAAAACGACGGCTGGCCCTACCACACGCTCACCGAGGATTACGAGTTCACCTGCGACAGCGTCGTTAAGGGTATGCGCTTCGGCTACTGTGAGGACGCGCGCTTCTATGACGAGCAGGTTTCCACCTTCGTTCAGTCGTGGCACCAGAGAGTAAGATGGTGCAAGGGAGGTATGCAGGCGTTTTTAAAGCATATCAAGGGGCTTATCCGCGGTGTCTTTTCGCGCAAATTCGTCGCAAGCTACGATATGACGATGTCTATTTTCCCTGCGTATGTAATTTCTATTATTGCCTGCTTCGTGAATATTATCGGCGCTACCGCGCTTATATGCCTCGGCAACGACCCGATAGAAACGCTTACCTCAACGGCGCTTATGGTGCTCGGTGCGTATCTCATCCTGCTTATGCAGTCGGTAGTCTGTACCGTCACCGAATGGCGGCACATTCACGCAAAATGGTATAAGAAGATATTTTACGCCTTCACGTTTCCGTTTTACATCTTCGGCTTTATTCCCGCCGCCTTCGTCGCAATGTTTCAGAAGGTTGAGTGGAAGCCTATCCGACACAGCGACGCATCTGACGAGGACCGCGCAAAGATGGAAGCTATCGACGCCGTAGGCAAGCATCAGGCAGAATCAACCGACGAGGATGCCGAGGCTGATGAAAAAGAGTGCGAGGATGGGGTTAAGGTAACCTCGGATGCCGAGGAATAACAAGCCCTCGCTTTCCATTATTGACTTAAAGCATTTCATATATGGGGCTGTCTCAAATAAAAATTTGAGACAGCCCCTTTGCTTATTTATCGTTTTTAACGGTAACCTCAAGCTGGTTGAAGGGTATTTCAATGCCCTCTGCCTCAAGTCTTTGAGTAACCGCTTCGAGCAGGTCGAATTTTACGTCCCAAAGGTCGCTTGACTTTACCCAGGCTCTTGCGGTAATTTCAAGCGCGTGGTCGCCCTGATTCGTGAGCCTTACGAAAACCGCAGGGTCCTTCAGCACAAGCTCGTGCGCCTCAACGACCTCGCGGATGACCGTCTTTGCGCGCTCAATATCCGTGCCGTATGCAACTGTGAAAACGAAGTCTGCGCGGCGCGTGGGCATCACAGAGGTGTTTACGATAGTGCCGTTTGCCAACGGGCCGTTTGGGATATAGATGATTTTGTTGTCAGGGGTTTTAAGCTTGGTCGTGGTGATATGTATATCAAGCACCGTACCCGAGTGACCCTGCGCCTCGATAAAGTCGTCGATTTTAAAGGGCCTTGTGATTATGATAAGCACACCGCCAGCAAGGTTGGATAGCGCGCCGTTTACGGCAAGACCTATACACGCACCGAATGATACGACAAGGGCGGTAAGTCCTGAGGTGTCGATGCCGACGTAGCCGACAAGACAAATAACGATAAGCACCTTTAGCCCCACCTTAATGATGTAGGCGAGCGTTTTCATAATGGTTTTGTCAGCGTTTCCGCTTGTGCCGCGCTTTTCTATCTTGCGCGCGATAAGGTTGATTACCTTAAACGACACGAACATAATGGCAAAGGCGATAAGAAGCTTGATACCCACTTTAAGCGCCCAGTCAACGACCGAGGTCACGAGAGTTTTAAAATCAACCGCGCCCTCGACTGCCACCGAATCGGGCGACGGTGCTGTTTCAAATAAAAGCATTTAAATTTTTCCTTTCCGTTTTGATGCGTGGGGGATTTATCCCGCGCAGGATAATCTATTATAACGCACAGCACGGGATATGTCAAGAAAACGCTGAGGTTTGGAATAATTTGCACGAAGAGGCATAAATAGGCGCGTAGCGGTTGACATTTGTTGATTAGTTTGCTACAATATTCTATGTGCCTGCGCGTTTGCGGGTGAATTGGCGGCATAGCCGCTAAAAAATAATTTTTGGTCAGGTGTAAAATGGATACGAACATTCAGAATTTACCTAAAGGCCTCACCTCAGAAGAGGCTGCGGCTCTCACCGCCGAGGGCAAGGTAAACGTATCGGACATCAAGAGCGGTAAGAGCTATGGCAGAATTGTTATCGACAACCTGCTGACCTTCTTCAACCTCGTGTGGACGATAGTTGCCGTTATTCTCATCTCATTCGGAAGCTTTGATAACCTCGGCTTCCTTGCAGTCGTAATTCCCAACGCGGCTATTGCGATAGTGCAGGAAATGCGCGCAAAGCGCGTCGTTGATAAGCTCTCGGTCACTACCGAGCCTAAGGCGAGAGTGGTGCGCGACGGCGAGCTTGTTGAGATTGACGCTACCGAGATTGTTCTCGGTGACATAATGTATGTCGAGATGGGACGTCAGGTGCTCTCTGACGGCGTTGTGGTATCGGGCGTTGCAGAGGCAAACGAGTCGATGCTCACGGGTGAGTCAGACGCGATAAAGAAGGAAGAGGGAAGCTCGGTGCTTGCGGGCTCGTACCTCGTTTCGGGCGGTATCTTCGTAAAGGTAACCGCGGTCGGTAAGGATAACTACGTAACCAAGATAGAGAAGGCGGCAAAAAGCTTTAAAGCACCGCAGTCCAACCTTTTCCGCGACCTTAACAACCTCGTAAAATATATCGGTATCTTTATGATACCTATGACTGTTATCGTAGCGATAAGCAACTGGTTCGTTATAAACGAGGGTAATTTCATTTCCGAGGGCTCGACCGCTCTTGCTGAAACCATCAAGAAAACGAGCGGTGCTATTATAGGTATGATTCCGTCGGGAATTTATCTTCTCATAACACTTACTCTCACCCTCTCGGTCATTCTTCTTGCAAGAAAGAATACTCTCGTGCAGGATATGTACTCAATAGAGATGCTCGCATCTGCCGACGTTGTCTGCCTTGATAAAACGGGTACTATCACCGACGGCACTATGACCGTCACCGAGGTAGAGGCGCTGTCCCATGCGAATGTTGATGAGATAGGCAGAATAATGGCTGTTATCGAGGGTGCTGAAAACAGCATCAACGCAACCTCGCGCGCTCTTATCGAGCGATTTGGCACAAGCACCGAGTACACCGTGCTTGATAAGGTGCCCTTCTCGTCAAAGCGTAAGTATTCCGCAGTAAGCATTGATACACTCGGTGTTTATTCCATAGGCGCGCCCCACTTTGTAAAGTGCCCCGTAAGCGATGAGCTTGAAGAGAGAATTGCATACCACGCATCTCTTGGCGAGCGCGTGCTTATCCTTGCTCATCAGAGCGACTTTGATACCGAGGGCGAGGCGGTTGCGCTTATCGCAATAGCAGACAGAATCCGTCCTAACGCAAAGGAAACTATTGCGAAGTTCCAGGAACAGGGCGTGCGCGTCAAGGTTATCTCGGGCGACAACGCACTTACCGTTGCTACTATCGCAAAGCGCGTTGGTATAAACGGTGCTGATAAGTATATTTCCTGCGAAACGCTCTCTGACGACGAGCTTCTCGCGGTTGCTAACGATTACGATATTTACGGCAGAGTAAGCCCCGAGCAGAAGGTGCTTCTCGTCAAGGCGTTCAAGAAGGCCGGACACACCGTTGCTATGACGGGTGACGGCGTAAACGATACGCTTGCGCTTCGTGAGGCAGATTGCTCTATCGCTATGGCAGACGGCTCTGACGTTGCGAGAAAGGTATCCAAGATAGTTCTGCTTGAGAGTGATTTCGGAACTCTTCCCGACGTAGTAAGAGAGGGCAGACGCGCTATTAACAACGTAAGAATGTCAAGCGTGCTCTTCCTTATGAAAACGATGCTTACGATAGTTCTTTCGGTATTCGCCGTTATCGTACATATTCTCTATCCGCTCGAAGCAAAGCATCTCAACCTCATAGAGCTTCTTATTATCGGTCTTGCTTCGCTCGCCCTTACGGTTGAGCCTAACAACAAGCGCATTGAGGGCTCGTTCATAAAGACGGTGCTTATAAAGAGCATCCCCAACGCACTCTCTATGCTTATCCCCGTATGCACGGTGCTAATTATGTCGCGTATGGGTATTATAACCGACGTTACTCTCGTCAGCGCGCTTTGTATGCTGACGCTCACCCTCGCAGGATTTGTAAACCTGCTGTTTATTTGTATCCCCTATACCAAGTGGCGCGTCGGTGTCGTTGCGCTCGTCACCCTGCTTCTTGGCGTAGCACTCGTAGGCTCGGTCACTATACCCTTCCTCGATGACCTTTGGGATATAATGCCTGCGTTTGCAAGCCTTGAGATGCTTCTTCCTATGCTCGCACTCACCGTAGTATGCGCTACTCTTGTGCATCTGGTAAGGCTTTATGGCGCAAGGATAGTCAGGGCTATCGGAAAGTTATTCGCTAAAAGAGCGTAAAGGGCATGGTGGGTGATTTTCTTAACGGAAAATCAACTTTGAATAAAATGCAAGCATAGCATTTGACCGTTCATCTGCAAATATGGGCGAAGCCCAAAATCCTAATGCAAACAAAAAAGAGAGTAAGAGTACAAGGAAAAAGTCCTTATATTCTTGCTCTCATTTTTTCTGTCGATATATTCACTTTCGTGAAATATGTTCACGAAAGAGGAATTCGATATGTTCTCGCTTCACTCGAACTCGATATATTGTCGCTTCGCGCAAGTTCGATATGAGATAAATCCCTCTCGCTTTTGACATATCTCGCCTTTGGCGAGGTATGCAAA
>JAZKYE010000014.1:0-7474 GCA_045611965.1 Eubacteriales bacterium | reverse complement strand
CGCTGACACTCCCCCCCCTGCGACGGGGAAGGTCGGCGCAAGCGCCGATAAAAAGCCAAAGAGTGCAGATGCTCTTGCGGCGGCTCTCGCAGAGGATAGCCCGAAGGCAGGTATTGGCGGCGCAGACCGTGCGGCCAGGATACCCGAGCGTCCGAAATCCGCGCCCACCTCGCAGAATACGCGAAAGGTCGGTGCGATTGCCGAGGGCGGTGTTGAGTGGATAGCAGATGCTATGGAAAAATATATAGACTCGGTGTGGATAGTAAGGACGAGCGGTGGCTCTGGTACGGGTTTCTTCATAACGAAGGACGGCTATTTCCTCACTAACCGACACGTCGTTTACGACGATAACGAGTGCCCCGAGGTAAGAATACACGTAGAAACAGACGACGGCAAAAAACGCTACGGTGCAAAAATCGTCAACGTGAGCAAGCCCTACGATGTGGCACTGCTTCGCATTGAGGGAATGACTGAGGCGGCATCACCGCTTCCTCTGCTTCGTGACTTCTCACTCGTCAGAGCAGGATGCGATATGATGATAATCGGAAACGGCTTTGGCTTTGGGCTCGCGCCCATTACGGGCACGGTAAAGTATCCCAAGGCACAGAGAACGGGCAATATGATTTACACAGCGCTTACCAACAACGGTGACAGCGGCTCGCCCGTGCTTAATCGAGCGGGACAGGTCATCGGCATTCACAAATCAGTAACCAACGCCAAGGTGGTGGGGGATAAGAGAATTGAGGCAAAGGGTATGTCAAACGCCACCCCCGTGTGCGATATTCTCACTCTTCTTTCAGAGTGGGGCGTAAAAATATAAGAAATGGAGTAAGGAATTGAAAACCTTATCAGAATTAAGAGCACTTTTCGTATCGGCAAGAGAAATAGCAAAGGAAGCATCCCCCGAGCGCGCAGGCGAGGCGGCAGAATATCTTGACGGTATTTCGGCGCATTGTAAGGACATTTACAGAACCTGCGATTCGTATATGGAAAGGGCAAGATGCCGCAATCTTTACGAGAGCATAGATAACGTAATAGCAATACTTAAGGGTCAGGGCTTCTGCAACGAAACCGTAGCCGCATTCTTCGGACTTCTCGAATCGGGCAGGGGCGTCAGCTTCAGCGACATAAGCTCAGGCCGCGCCTCGGTTAAGAGGGCGGACGTTCCTGCCGTGTCCGAGGCAGTAAGCGCGTCTGCAATACCTGATACGCCTGCGACACCTGCGGCAGAGCTTCGTATGCCCCCGCCCCCGAAACCGGCTGACGCCACAGCATCCACCGCAAGCGACGCGCCCGTGGCGGCAAAAGCGACAGAGGCAGTCAGCCCCGCGGCAGATGACGGTGCGGCAACGCCCACCGCGAGCGAGAGACGCTCGGGGCTTAACCCCGACAGCTTTGATACCTTCATCGGTCAAGAGCATATTATAAAGGCACTGAAGGAAGAAATTTCTGCGGCGAGAAAGCAGGGGCTTCGTCACCTTGACAACATACTTCTTCTCGGCAACCGCGGTCTTGGCAAGAGCACGCTTATGAAGATAATTGCAAAAGAGCTTGGTGTCAGATTTGAGTTTATCGACTGCTCAACCTTTATGAACGACGTAAAGTCGCAGAGGCTCTTCCACGATTTCTTCGTGCGTATAGCAAACGCAGGCGAGCCCGTCGTTATCGCGCTTGACGAAATCCACGCGCTTCCCGTAAGGCTTCAGAGCGCGCTTCTTACGCTTCTTAACGACAGAGTTTACAGCTACGTTACCGAGAGCGGTACTAAATGCGTGCCTATTGAGGAATTTACCTTCATCGGCGCTACCACCGATTACGACGCGGTGCTTCAGACGCTTAAGGACAGATGCAGTAACCTCACCTTCTTTATGAAGGACTATACGAGGGACGAGCTTTCAAGAATTTTTGAAAATAAATTCCGCGCTATGGGACTTGCACTTGACAGCTGTGATATAATAGAAATGTGTGTAAATCGTTGCAGAAGCTCAATCCGTGATATTAACGCGATAGTCAAGGGACTTAACACCAAGGCGGTTAACCGTAGCGGCGGTGTCGTTACTATGGATATGGTTGACGAATACTTCCGCGACAGAAATATTGACGCAATAGGTCTTAAAGAGGTCGAAAGGCGTCTGCTTGACGTAATAGCAAACGAGCCCCGTGGCTCTATTTCAGAGGAAACCCTTGCCGCAAGGCTTTATCTTGACCCGGCGGTGCTTACTAAAGAGCACGAGCCCTTCCTGCTCAAAATTGGCTTTATCAGCATTAATTCCAAGGGCAGAAGCTTAACGCAGAAAGCAGAGGATTATTTAAGATACGGCTACTACGAGTTCCCCGACGGAAGCACGGTAGGCAAGCGCCCCGACACCCGAGGCGAGATAAAGCTGACGCCGCCCATAGGCGGCCGCCCCGATACCTCGGACACGGAGTAAGGATAGCGAAATGGGAAGGACAAGGGTGAAGCGCGGCGATGCGCTATATAAAATAATGTGCGAAATCTCGGCTCGCTTCACCGCGCTTAAAGAGAAGATAGAGCTCGAGATCTTGCGCCCCGATGATTTGTCAGTGCTTGCGCGAGAGTGGCGCGAGAGCCTTGGCTACTGCCAGGGAATTCTTGACCGAAGCATGCGTAAAGTATCGCGCGTACTGCCTGCGATAAGAGTAGAGAGAAGCCTTGCCGTCGAGGGTGAAATTCTTACGCTTCTTCGCGGCATTTCGGAGCTTGCGCGTGATAGCGCGTCGGTGCGAACGATTATTCCGAATATGATAAGGCCTAAAATGGACAGACTTTCAGGGCTTGTTGACGAATACGTATGTCTTTGATTTTTGACGGACTGTTCCGCATAAATAATAAGCAATATAAGAGGAGAGCAAGGTATGAAGAGATTAGAGTATTACGACCCGACAGACGAGGAATGCAAAAGGGCTACGGTGACGGCAAACGCCTTCCCAAGACGTCTTGAAGCAACCGCTACCGATACCGCAAAGAAGGTGTGGGACTTTTCCAAGCGCAAAATCACGGGCACGTTTGACCGAGTGCTATTAAGACCTGCTGACAGCATAACGAAGGTTTTCGCAAGAAAGATAGAGGAATTCCTCTCGGATGCTGTGCACCTTGAAAAGAGCTTCAACGGCAAGCGCCCCACCGACAGTATGATGGCAAAGCGCGCAGGCTTCAGCCGTGCGAAGTGGAACAGACTTACCTCCGGCACTCATCTTGATATTGAGCGCGGAAACGCGTTTGCCGTAGCGATAGCGCTGAAGCTTGACGAGGAACAGACTGTACAGCTTCTCTACGCGGGCGGCTTTGTGCTTAACTACGAGCACGAGCTTGACTGCGCTATGATGTACTTTATCAAAAACGGCATTTATGATATTAATCTGATTGTGGAAACTCTTTCTCAATTTTGCGATCTTACAAACGGATTTGATAAGTTTACCTTCAACCCATAAGCCGTTATAAAGCCATAAGACATTTCGTTAAAGATACATAAAAACCACCGAATATGACACTAACTGTTGTCATATTTGGTGGTTTTATCTTTAAAAGTTAGGCTTTGAAAATCCCGACACAGTCAATAACTACCTTGCCGTCAAGCCTTAAATCCTTGTATGCGTTATGCTTTTGCGCGATAATGATTACGTCACTCTCGCATATGGCTGTGTTAAGGTCGGTGTTGTCAATTCCGCAAATTTTGCTAAGGGGTGAGTTTGGCTCGTTTGCGAGTGCCCGGATACCCCTTTGAGTTAGGTAGCGGTATATCGAAATTCCGCTGCTCTCTCTGCAGTCATCACAGTTCGCCTTGTATGCAAGCCCAAGCACACCGACCGTGCCGCCCCCACGCTTCAGAAGCGCCTCGATAGCTTGCTCGGCTATGTAGATAGGCTTGCTGTCATTCGCGCGCCTTGCCGCGAGCAGAAGCGAGGCATCCTCGCCGTAACGCTCTATCATAAAGTACGGGTCAACCGCAATACAGTGCCCCCCCACACCGCTGCCGGGGAAGAGAAGCTTGCATCTCGGGTGCGTGTTGGTAAGGCGTATTACCTCAAAGGGGTCAACCCCCTCTCTGTCACACATTATGGAAAGCTGGTTGACAAATGCAAGCTCAACGTCGCGGTGTGAGTTTTGCGTAAGCTTCACAAACTCTGCCGTGCATACGTCGGTGCATTCCTTTTTTTCGTCGTTGATGAGATTGTATATCTCTGCCGCGCGTCTTGCTGCCTCGGGAGTCTTACCGCCGAGAATTCTCGTGTTGTGTCTGATTTCGTCAAATATTCTGCCCGGCAGAATTGATTCGGGGCAGTAGCAGTATTCAAATTCAACCCCCGACTTAACCCCGCTTTTCAGTATTGAGTAGAAGCCCTCGTTTGAGCCTATCGGCACGGTTGATTCAAGAATTATAAGCTCGCCGCCCTTGATGTGCGGACAAAGCTCTGCGAGCGCTCGCTCAACGAAGGTGTTGTCCGACTCGTGCCGCTCGTTAACGGGTGTCTGCACTGTCACGATATAGGTGTCGCTCGGTATTATCGTGTCCGATACGGTAAGCGTCTTGTCAAGGACCTCGTCAAGCACACGGTTGAGGTCAGGCTCGGCGTAGGAATAGGTGCGCTCTTTAAGAGTGCCTATCAGTGACGGATTTGTATCAATGCCGTAAACGGTAACCCCAGCCCGTGCAAAGGCGCACGCGATGGGCAAGCCGACGTAGCCGAGTCCTATAACCGTAATGCTCATAAACCAACCCCCAGGCGAAATTCTTGCCGCATAAGCGGCGGTGCTGTATGAATTTATTGTATCACGCGCTTACCCCTTTGTCAACAAAATATTTACGCGCCATGCGACGCTTGAAATTTTTTAGGATATATGCTATGATAGTAAAAAACAATGAGGGTGGGGAATAATGCTCGGTGCAATTATCGGTGACCTTGCAGGTAGCAGGTTCGAATTTAAAAATAACAAGAGCAAGGACTTCAGCATTCTCACAAGCGCCTGCCGTTATACCGACGACAGCCTGATGACGCTTGCGATAGCAAATGCCTTTGTCCTTCGTCGCGGACGCTGGCACGAGAGAGATTTTCAGAAATTCGTCATAGAAAAAATGGTCGAAATGGGCAGGGCGCATCAGGCGTGTAGTTGGGGTGAAAGCTTTTATAAATGGTTTATGCAAAACCCATCGCCCTATAACAGCTACGGCAACGGCGCCGCAATGAGAGTCAGCTCGGTTGGTTGGATTGCAGAGAGCGAGGAAGAGGTCAAATACTTCTCGCGCCTCGTCACCGAGGTGTCACATAATCACCCCGAGGGCATTAAGGGCGCAGAGGCGGTTGCGATGGCAATATACCTCGCGCGAACAGGCTCACCTATGACGGAAATACGACGCAGAATGATAGAGTATTATCCCCAAATCGAAGCTCTTACGGTAGATAAAATACGCGAGTATTGCAACGTCGATGACGGCACGTTCATCACCTGTCAGAGAAGCGTTCCCGAAGCAATAGTATGCTTCCTTGAATCAAGCTCGTTTGAGGATGCCGTGCGAAATGCGGTATCTCTCGGCGGTGATGCCGATACGCAGGGCGCGATGGCAGGCTCGATAGCCGAGGCGTACTGGGGCGTGCCTGACGAGCTTGAGGAGCGTGCGCTTGAATTTCTTTTGCCGAAGCTTCAGACAATTTATTTCGCATTTAATACGATAAAGAAAAAACGCGCAAAGCGTTGATTTCACTAAAAACATAAGGATATTAACACAATTATTTACATATAAAAGGATTTATACTCAAAAAAAGGAACGCATTATGTACGAGCTTATACAAGTGTCAGACAACTGCTATTATATCAACTCACCTGCCAAAATCGGACTCATAAAGCTTACGGATAACGAGGTGTGCATTATTGATAGCGGTAACGATAAGGATGCTGGCAAAAAAGTAAAAAGAATAATCGACTCGGCTGGCTGGCACCTCAAAATGATACTTAATACACATTCGCACGCAGACCATATTGGCGGCAATAAATACCTCTCTGAACAAACGGGATGCAGTATATATGCCGCAGGTATCGAGTGTGATTTTACTAATCACCCGACTCTTGAAGGTGCGTTCCTGTACGGTGGATATGCAACCGACGAGCTTCGTCATAAATTCATTTTAGCACAGCCGAGTGAGGCTCTGCCGCTGACCGAGGATGCACTTCCCGAGGGCATCGGGATTATACCTCTTCCGGGGCACTCGTTTGATATGGTCGGCTTCCGCACCGCAGACGGTATAGTTTATCTTGCTGACTCTCTTTCGAGCAGGGAGGTGCTCGATAAATACAAGATAGTGTTCCTCTATGATGTCGGCGCGTATCTCAAAACGCTTGAAGCTCTGTTGCAAATGCAGGCAAGGCTCTTTATCCCTGCCCACGCCGCGCCCTGTGAGGATATCTCGTCACTTGCTCAATATAATATAGATAAAACGCTCGAGGTAGCAGACGATATCGTGAGCCTTTGCAGACAGCCCGTCTGCTTCGAAGCCCTCTTGCAGTCCCTCTTTGATAAGTACGGCATTAATATGACCTTCGAGCAATACGCACTCGTCGGAAGCACCGTGCGCTCATATCTCTCATGGCTCAAATCCGAAGGCAGAATAAAAGCCGTTGTCGAAAACAACACCCTGCTCTGGCATAGCGTGTAAAAACCGCAAACCACCCGTATGTGTAGTCAGCTTAAGGGCATTATACAATTAAATTTGCTCATTTGAGCAAGTGAAGTTATACTGTGAATAGTGAGTTTTGACTTTGGCAAAGCGGAGAAGCTTCACTAAATTCGCCCTGTGTGTCAAATAAGAGTCTGTTAAGGGAAGTATGACTAAAATAGTTTTCTATGCGATTGTAGCGAGTTTTTATCCCCGAAAACCCGCCCTTTGCGTCTGTTTTCAAGAGGGATAGTGACTAAAAATCACGCAGCCTTAAACAAAGAATAAGCCGATGAGGAATCAAACGAAACCCCATCGGCTCATTTACGTTCAGCGAACTACCGAAGAATGCCTATAAATGTAGAATTCCTCTTGGCTCGGCATCCACTTCTTTTCTTTGGGTGGGAAGGTGGCATCGAAAGCCTCGACAGCGGCAGTGTCCTCACAGCAATCTGCGGCGGTAGAAGGAATATACATCCACTTCTTGCCGTCAAGAGCACCAGGAACAAGCTCTGCTACAAGTAAAGCCGTCGGGAAATTGCCTTCTCTGACAAAGCTAACGTTCTTCTTTTTGCAGCTCACGAAACCACGGCTGACATAGTTCCCGGGATTTCCAAAGTTTATGTTCACGTCGTATCCCATCTTGCGTGCGACTTCAAATGAATGCTCAATTAGGAGTTTGCCGAACTTCTGCCTTTGATACTCGGGAGCAACGCAAAGCGGTCCAAAGGAAAGAATTTCCTTCCTCTCACCAGACTCGTCCTCAAGCCACGCCTTTGTGTACATGATATTGCCGACAATT
>JAZKYE010000013.1:0-4046 GCA_045611965.1 Eubacteriales bacterium | reverse complement strand
CGCAGAAAATCCCTGGACCTTTGCTCAGTTTAAGGACGTTTGCGCAAGACTTCAGGCACACGGCGTAACCGCAGTTGATATGCGTCTTGATGCAACCAAGGACGAAACCGCGCCTTATCTTCTTTACCCCTTCATTTATGCAGCAGGCGGTAGCTTCGTTTCTGACGACGGTTACACCGCAACCGGTTATTACAACTCTGCCAACACTGCAAAGGGCTTCCAGTTCATCAAGGATTTGATTTCCTCAGGCTACACCTCTTATGCAATCGGTGCAACCGACTTCTTCACAGGCAAGGTAGGTATGTATCTTTCTTCCGGTTGGACTATTCCGGATCTTGATAACAAGTACAGAGAAAACTTTGCAAGCCGTGACGATTGGGGACTTCTTCCTTATCCCAAGGAGGCGGTTGCAGCAAGCGCAACAGGTAGCTGGTCTTACGCCATTACGAACAACCATCATGAAGACAAGACCGCAGCGCTCGAGCTTCTCAAGTGGATGACCTCCGCCGAAAGCTCCAAGGCTATCACCGATGCAACCGGTATGATTCCTGCACGTAATGACGTTGAGACCAACTATGCTGTTGGTTCTCCTGAATATACTCTTCTCAAGCAGCTTGAGAAGAGCGGCCAGGAGCGTCCTGTTACCGTTGCATACCCCACCTTCTCTATAACCTTTAACCAGATTATCGCCGGCTTGGGTAACGGAAACGTAACAGATCTTTTGAACGCAGCAACCAACACTCTTCAGAGTGAGATGAACAAGCTCAAGGACCGTTAATAATTTTACAAATTGACTGAGGGGAAAAAATGCTTACAACCTCAATAATTATTTTGGCATTATTTGTCTGCGCTTTCGGTGGCTTCGTCGTTTATGACTTAGCCACTGCAAAGAGGCAAAGGGTGGTTTATAGGGTAAAATCCTCGGTAACGGCGTATCTTATGCTTTTGCCGTCGGTGGCTCTTGCCTTTCTGTTTATATTATTACCGATTTTATATTCGTTAGGCTACGCCTTTACCGACTACTATTTGCTGCAGCCAAATAACATTAAATTCATATTCTTTGAAAACTTCAAGGAAATCTTTGAAGAAATTTCGACAAAGGGTATGCTTTATAATGCGATAAAGAATACTCTTACGTTCGTAGTCGGTGTTGTGCCGCTTCAAATCGGACTTGCCTTGCTTCTTGCGTTATTCGTAAACAGGCAGGGCATTGGAAGTAAGATTTTTAAGGTTTGCTTCTTTGCTCCCGTTGTAATTTCGCTTTCAATCACCGCATTTTTGTGGGAGCAGATTCTTGCGCCGGGCGAGGGCGGACTTCTTAACGCTATGCTCGGTATGTTCGGCGTAGCACCGCACGATTGGCTTCGCGATCCAAACACAGCGATGCCTTGCATTATAGTACTCAGTGCTTGGCAGGGCTGCGGCTATCAGATGCTGATTTTCCTGTCAGGACTCTCCAACATCAGAAAGGACCTCTACGAAGCGGCAGCTCTTGACGGTGCGAACTGGTGGAACAAGTTTTGGCTCGTCACCTGGGTTGGACTTCGCTCCACCTTTGTTTACATACTTATCACCGTGTTTATCGGTGCTTGCAGAATTTTGACACAGCCAATGCTAATGACGGGATATATGAGCCACACGGTAACGTTGTCTTATTATATGTATAACACCGGTTATACCGAGCGTTGGGTAGGTGAGTCGTCAGCGGTGGCACTGCTTATGACTATATTCATCGGCGGTATAACACTGATGCAACGCAGATTGTTCAGGGAGAAGTAATATGGATAAACGAACAAAAGATTTACCTAACTTCAGGCCCAATAAAACGCCTGTCAAAAAAACAGTCAAGGAAATTATATACCACGTGGTAGGAATAGTTTTATCCTTGATATTTATTCTACCCATAATGTATATGCTGGCAACCTCTACAAAGGGAGAGGTGGCTTACGCTGAAAGCATAGGAACGTTAAATATGTTTTTACCCGACTTTGCAAATTCGGGTATTGCGTTCGAAAATTATAAAAGCGTTTTACTTAATTACGACATATGGAAATATGCTATAAACAGCTTTGTATACGCAGGAATCGTTATAGTTCTTAATATATTGATTAACGGACTCGCAGGCTATGTTATGGCAAAGCTTACGTTCCCCGGAAAAAAGCTGCTGTCGTTTATGATTATTTTCCTAATAGTAGTACCTGTCGAAACGTCAATTATACCTCTTTATTCTATAGTTAAAATAATGCTTGGCTTAAAGCGGCAAATGTCGGTTTGGGGTGTAATTTTACCCGCCGCCATAAGCATTTTCAACGTCTTTCTGTTTATGCAGTTCTTCCAGAATATTCCCAAGGAATATGAGGAGGCAGCACACATTGACGGAGCCAACACTCTGGATGTGTTCTTCAAGGTTATTATGCCATTGTCTAAGCCCATACTTGCAACGGTTGCGGTTTTCTGCTTCATAGGAGTGTGGAACGATTATCTTTGGCCCTCAATGATATTACCTGCTGCTGACGACGGCTCATGGCCGCTTTTGCCTATACAGACTGCGCTTATCTCGATAAAGAGTATTGAGGGAATTACTACCGGCGAGATTATGGCATCGTTGGTAATTACTAGTATACCTATTTTTGCAATTTACGTTGCGGCACAAAAATACATTGTTCAAGGCTTTGGCACTGCCGGTCTTAAAATGTGAGGATTTATGAGATTTTTTAAACACATAGCATTATTTATAGTTTTGGTTATGCTGGTCTGTGCAGCATCCGGATGCAAAAAGCCTGATGGCGGCTCGGGTGCGGGTACAGAGCAGGGTGGCCTGGTGTTGCATTATTCGCTTGATGAATCCACCGGCAGTCTTACCAAGGAATCGGTTAGCGGAAAAGATTATACGATAAACTACGTATTCAATGAATCCAATGCGGATACTCTTTTCAAAGAGCCAAGCGATCCCTTGAGAAGACCCGGCGTAAAGGGCAACTCTCTTTATATGGACGGATTTTCAAACAATATAGTCAATAAAGAATTTGAGGCTCCTTCCTCCGCAATAACTATGTCTGCTTGGGTAGCCCCCAGAGTTTTCGAAAACATAGTTAATTACGGTGGCGGTACTGATGCAGAAGGGCATCCCCGCATGACCTCAATCATTAATAAGGGTGACATTGAAATGTGCGAGGGCTTCCTTCTCGGTTACGGAAGACTTGGTCTTTGGGGCATTCAGCTTGCGCTGCATAACGAGGAAACCGGTGAGGATTTTGTAATTGGATTTTACGATCCTGTGAACGCCCTTCCTCTTTACGAATGGTCGCACGTTGCCGTATCCTTTGATGGCAGAATCGGTTATATAGGACTCTTCTATAACGGAGAAAAGGCGTATGAGGCGCTTATTCCCGAGCTCGCTTCAACAAGAATAATCACTACTGAAGAGCCTTTGCGCATTGGCGCTTACGTCAGCCCACAGATTGAATTCGGTATTAAAAGACAGATGATTTCCGGACTTCTCGACGAGGTTAAAATCTATTCCTCGGCGTTAAGCCCCAAGGAAATCAACACGATTTACAACGATACAGATTCTACCGACGGACATCCTTATCTTCCCTTCGAGGATATCGCACTTGATTCCTCTGTTTACGAGGGAGACCGTTACCGTCCTCAGTATCATGCGATTCCCCCTGCGGTATGGATGAATGAGCCCCATTCTCCCTTCTACTACAAGGGCATGTATCACGTGTTCTATCAGCATAATCCCGCAGGCCCCTATTGGTCGCAGATTCGCTGGGGACATATTGTCAGCGAGGATATGATTCATTGGAAGTACGTTAAGGATGCGGTTGTTCCTACAGCAGGCATTTGCCCCGAGGGCATTTGGACCGGCGGTGCTTGCATCGGCCCTGATGGCACACCATGGCTTGTAATAACGGCAGGTACGAATTTGTACGGTAATCCCAATCACGGCGGACAAAACGTTGCCTTCGCTCATGCGGCAGATCCGAACGATCCCTACCTTTCAGAATGGGTAGTTGAGGATAAGCTCGTTATTACTCAGC
>JAZKYE010000012.1:0-132855 GCA_045611965.1 Eubacteriales bacterium | reverse complement strand
GGTAAGACCGAGCACCTTTGCAAGGGATGCGTATTTTACGGGGTGACCTGCGGCAAAGAGTATTGCCTCTAGAGCTTCCTCAAATACTATATTTCTTTCCTCGGCAGCCTCGTCGATGCTGTCGGGCGCGACATCCTCTGTCACCTTTTCGTTTTTTTCTATATCTTTAAGGTTATCAGACATCTGAATTATCATCCTTATCGTTGTTGTCGTTGTCCGTATCGTCAAATTCGCTCGTTTCGTTTTCGGGCGGAACGTAATCGGTGTTTATCTTGAATTTCATTTCAAGACCGCGCTCATCGTATTCAGCAACGTCCTCGATGAAATGCACCGTTGTAATTGAAATTCTTCCAAGCTTTATAAGCTCAAGCACACCCATAAACCTTGCAACCAATTCAGCTCTTGAGTCGGCATCCTTGAGCAGGTAGAAGAGGGAAGCCTCGCCCTGATATTCAAGAAGCTCTATAATTTCGGTTATTTTTTCCTCAACCGATACTATTTTATGCTTAATAAGAGGATTTACAAGGTCTTGCGGCTTTCTTTCCTGCTCGGAAATACGCATGCGTCGAAGCACCGATTGAAGCGCTTTGAGCATAAGCTCAGGGTCAAGGTTGAGAGGAAGTCCCTTTTCGGGCGGAACGTCATCCGTGCCCTTTATATATCTTTGTGAGTATTCGTCGTAAAGAGGGCGAAGCTTAGTTGCCGCAAGCTTTGCCTTCTGATATATATCAAGTGCGTTTGCAATCTCGCGTCTGGGATCGTTTTCGGTTCCTTCCTCGTGAGGAAGAAGCATTTTGCTCTTTATAAGCATAAGCTCGCTTGCCATAACGATAAACTCGCAGGCAATCTCAAGGTCCATCTTCTGCGCCTGATTTATAGCTTCCATATACTGGTCGCAGATAAGCGCTATCGGAATATCGTATATGCTCACCTTGTTTTTTGTAATAAGGGTAAGCAAGAGGTCAAGAGGACCCTCAAATTGATCCAGTCGGTAGGTGATTTGTTCCATTTAATGCTTCCTTTTAGGGTAGGTTAATTGAAAAGAAGTGCGAAAAGACCGAGTATAAGGTCGGAAATATACTGTATCACGATGCCTATCAGCTCGCTGAGCGAGAATATAACCGTCAGAGATGATAGCGTAGGATTCGATGCTATAACGGGGATTTTTAGCAGCCACGAGGCAACTATATCACCGACAAGCAGCCATCCTATGAGAAAAAGATAAATCTTTCTTTCGTGAGCCATTATTTTAAAGTAAATTCTATCAGGAAGGATTGCGTTCAGTATCCTTGAGCCGTCAAGCGGCGGCACGGGAATGAGGTTAAATATCGCAAGCCCTAAATTTACGATATGAAATATCATAAGAAAGCTGATAAAATTGCTTGCAAGCTCAAATAAAAAGGCGTTTTCAAATGATACACTACGGAAAAGATAGATGAAAAGTGTGTAAAGAAATCCGCCAAAAATCGCAAGAATAAGGTTAGATACAGGACCTGCGAGGGCGACTATGGCAAAATCCCTCTTCGGCTTCTTGAAGTAGCGCGCATCAATCGGAACGGGCTTAGCCCAGCCAAATCTGAAAAACAGCATACAAAGAGCGCCGATAGGGTCAATATGCTTTATTGGGTTGAGCGTCAGACGTCCGAGCGCCCTTGCCGTAGGGTCGCCAAGCCTGTACGAGGCGTAGCCGTGGCAGTATTCGTGAACGGTTAGCGCGATAAGTGACGCGAGCGCCACAAGAACGTAATATACTATTCTATCCATTTTATCCTTTGCGTGTGCCTTATAAATATGAGAAAATCTTGTTTAAAAGATTTTCCCGTCCGTCCCTCGTTACCGACGAGAAGGGAAGAATTTCGATATTTGTTCCCTTGAAAAATTCCTCGTGTATCTCGTCAAGCCTTGCCGCAAGCGCGGTTTTTGAGAGCTTGTCTGACTTGGTTGCCACAACGATAAACGGCACACCGTTATCAATAAGCCAATTTATCATCATTATATCGTCGTCGGTCGGTCCGCATCTTACGTCAATAAGCTGTACGACGAGCTTAAGTGCATCAGACGAGGGGTTTTTTGTAAAATATTCCTCGGTAAGCGAGCTGAACACCTGCTTTTTCTCAAAGCTTCGTTTAGCATAGCCGTAGCCGGGAAGATCGACGAGAAACATCTTTCCGTCAATACCGTAGAAATTGATAGTAACGGTCTTGCCCGGTGCAGAGGAAACTCTCGCTAACGATTTTCTTAAAAGCAGAGTGTTGATAAGCGAGCTTTTGCCGACATTTGAACGGCCTGAAAGCGCAATCTGCGGCTTTATGTCACGAGGAAACTGCTTTACGCTTCCGGCTGTCAGCGAAAGAGTGGCATTGTTAATGTTAATTTTCATAGTAAATACCGCCTGAAATAAATCTCTGACGAATGTTAAGCGAGCGCGTTTTTAAGCACCTCGCCAATGCTCTCGCAGGGGATGAACTCAAGCTCTTGACGTGCCGTTTTATCAATATCCTCAAGGTCCCTTACATTGTCCTTGGGAATAAGCACGGTTTTTATGCCGCAACGGTATGCCGCAAGAGTTTTTTCCTTAAGCCCACCGATGGGCAGAACCTTGCCGAGAAGAGATATTTCACCCGTCATAGCAATATCGCGTCTGACCGCCTTGCCGCTGAGTGCGCTGACGATAGCGGTGGTCATAGTCACACCTGCGCTCGGTCCGTCCTTCGGTACTGCCCCCTCGGGGAAATGCACGTGAATATCGCGGTCCTTATAGAACGACGGATCAATTCCGTAGTCCTTGCCAATTGTTCTGACAAGCGAGTGCGCGATATGCGCTGATTCCTTCATAACATCGCCAAGCGAGCCCGTAAGCTCTATTTTGCCCGAGCCGTCCATTACGGCAACCTCAACTCGCAGAAGCTCGCCGCCGCGCTCGGTATAAGCAAGACCGTTTACAACACCTACGGTGTTTTTGGGCTCAAGCTTGTCAGGAATGATTTTCGATTTTCCGAGAATATCCTCAAGATTTTTAGCGCTGACGCTTACCGATTTCAAATTTTCGTCCTCTGCAAGACGCTTTGCACACTTTCTTATAACAGAGGCGATTTCGCGCTCAAGGTTACGCACACCGGCTTCCTTGGTGTACTCGCGTATTAGGGTGAGAAGCGCAGAGTCAGAAAGCTTAAAAAGCTTTTTGGTCATACCGTGACGCTTCATTTGCTTCGGTATGAGGTGGTTTTTTGCAATCGAAAGCTTTTCTGTATCCGTATAGCCCGAAAGATTTATGATTTCCATTCTGTCGAGCAGAGGTGAGGGTATTCTGTCATAGCTATTTGCGGTTGCAATAAATATGCAGTCGGAAAGGTCTATGGGAAGCTCGATAAAGTTATCCCTGAAAAACTTGTTCTGTTCAGGGTCAAGCACCTCAAGAAGAGCCGCCGTGGGATCGTTTCTCGCATCGTTTGCAAGCTTATCAATCTCATCAAGCACAATTACGGGGTTTGACGAGCCTGACTGTGAGATGGCAGATATAATTCTACCGGGCATAGCACCTACATAAGTACGGCGATGGCCGCGAATCTCTGCCTCGTCGTGTACACCGCCGAGGGAAAGCCTTGCATATTTTCTGCCGAGTGCCGAAGCAATAGATGCGGCAATAGAGGTTTTTCCAACGCCTGGCGGGCCTATGAGGCAGAGTATCTGATTTTTTATATCAGGATTGAATTTTTTGGTCGCAACGAATTCAAGGATTCGTTCCTTAATCTCGTTAAGTCCGTCGTGGTCTGCGTCGAGCGTATCCTTGATTTTAGAAATAGATTCCTCGTCGGTCGTTCTTTCCATAAACGGAAATTCAAGGCAGGTGTCAATATACGAGCGGATAACCGTGCTTTCTGCTGCGCCGAACGGCGTTTTTGCAAGCTTCGAAAGCTCTTTCATAAGCTTCGTGCGGACTGCATCGGGAAGCGACTTTTTAGCGATTTTTTCCTCGTATTCGAGGATTTCCTCGTCCTCATCCTCGCCGAGCTCTGCCTGAATTGCTTTAACCTGCTCGCGTAAGAAGTAATCCTTATGGCTTCTGTCGATTTTGTCCTTGACCTGCTTTTGAATGTCACGCTCACATTCAAGAAGAACAAGCTCTTCGTTGAGGTTGATAAGAAGTCCCTCAAGACGTGCCTTGGGCTCTATTATTTCAAGCACCTGCTGCTTGTTGGCATAATCAATAAGCACGGATGACGCGATAAAGTCAGAATAATATCCGAAATCGCCAATTGCGTCTGCCGCCATTACAGCATCCTCATTAAAGGCAGGGTGCAGAGGAGCAATCTCTTCCTTAACAAGACGCTTTACCTCAAGGATTAGCGATTCATCCCTCGCATCGTCTGACGAATAGGGGGTTTCGTCAATCAGCGTGGCGTTTGCGGTGATAAAAGGTCCGTCAAAATCCATTTCATCAATTCTTACTCTTGATATACCCTCAAAGGTCACCGAAAGATTTCCTTGTGGATTTTTTACCACGTGCTTTATTACCGCGAGAACACCGTAGTCGTATAAATCGTCACTCTTGGGCTCATCGACAGAAATATCCTTTTGGGCAACGAGAAGTATTTTCATCTCGTTTGCTGTTGCTGCGGCAGTAAATGCCGCAAGCGAAATAGGGCGCACGATTTCTATATTAAGCTGCACCTTCGGGAATGCAACGAGCCCCCGAAGTGCCATAAGAGGCAATGCCTCAACCGTTGTCTTAGCTTCTAAATCTTTAAGTTTTAACATAAGTATTCCTTGCTAAATTATAATAATTCATCATATTATAACACATAAATCCGAAAAAATCCATAGATTTTTAAAAATAAATATTTATTTATTAATGCAAAACAAAAAAGACCTTTACTGCCGAACAGTAAAAGTCTTTAAACAAAGAAAGGCCATAAGTCTTACGTACCATAAGCTTGATACAGCTTTGCCCTTCTGTAAGCTATATTATACAGCGAAAAGTTGCGCTTGTAAAGATTAAAACTGTACAATATTTTCGAGAAAATTTCGTGAAATAGGTAGAAATTCATAAGTGATGCTTTTACACACAAATAATTTTCAAAAAGCTATTGACAAACACTTTTCGTGGTGATATAATATCTTGCGGAGTCAGATTGGACTCAAAAAACAAGCAGAATTTCCGTTCTCACCATACCACAGGGGTGCGTATGGTTAATATTCCTCTTTTATCAAGAGGTGTATTGCGTGCATACGGATAATTCTGTATGCATTTTTTGTTTTTGGAGGTATAAGGCTATTAGCATCAAGGACGAAAGAGATTTGCTTCTTAACGAGGAGATTAAGTGCCCTGAGGTAAGAGTTCTCGGAGCATCAAACGAGCAGGTCGGTATAATGAAGATTGAGGAAGCGAGAAGGTACGCGGATAATCTTGGCGTCGATCTCGTGCTCATCGTACCCAACGCAACTCCCCCCGTATGCCGTGCTATTGATTACGGTAAGTTCTGCTTTGAGCGTGACAAGAGAGAAAAGGAACAGAAAAAGAAGCAGGTTGTCGTTAAGGTCAAAGAGGTTCAGCTCTCTTGCAGAATTGAGCAGCACGATTTTGAAACCCGTGTGAATCAGGCTAAGAGATTTCTTGGCGAGGGTAACAAGGTTAAGGCTGTTGTTCGCTTTAAGGGACGCGAGATGTCGCATATGGAGCTTGGACGCGAGGTTATCGCACGCTTTGAATCTGCGCTTGAGGGCGTTGGTCAGGCTGAAAAGAAGCCTTCACTTGACGGTCGCTTTATGTCGATTGTAATATCGCCTGTTAAGCCCGACAAGAAATAATCAGTTAAACTTTTGGTACTATGTACCAAATAAAATATTAAAATCATTTAAGGAGAAAGAAAAATGGGAAAGATCAAGACACATAAGGCATCTGCTAAAAGATTTTCTGTAACCGGTACTGGCAAAATCAAGATGCGTCACAACAACCACCGTCACAACCTTGGAATTAAGACTGCAAAGCGTAAGAGAGGTCTTTGCAAGCCCGCTATGCTTAGCGAGTGCTTTGCACCTACTTACAGAATGCTTATCGGCAAGTAATTTTTCGGAATCAGAGAATTTGGAGGATAATGAAACATGGCAAGAGTTAAGGGCGCTATGATGACGCGCAAGAGAAGAAAGAGCATACTCAAGGCAGCAAAGGGTTATTGGGGAGCAAAGTCCAAGCACTTTAAGATGGCTAAGCAGGCTGTACTTAAGAGCGGTAACTATGCTTTCACTGGCCGTAAGCTTAAGAAGAGAGATTTCCGTTCTCTCTGGATCACCAGAATTTCTGCAGGTGCAAAGGCATGCGGTATGAACTATTCCACCCTTATGCACGGTCTTAAGGTTTGCGGTATCGACCTCAACCGTAAGATGCTTGCAGAGCTTGCAGTTTCCGATAAGGAAGCATTTGCGGCAATCTGCGAGAAAGCAAAGGCTGCACTTTAATTTAATCAATAAATTCCCGCTAAGCCTTATGGCACGGCGGGATTTTTTTAAATTTGGAGTAGGATATGAGAAAAAATATAACCGAAATCCAAAGCCGAAGCAATCCCGTTGTAAAATGGGCGGCTTCGCTCAAGGATAAGAAGTACAGAGAAGAAGCAAAATCCTTTGTTGCCGAGGGTGAAAAGCTCGTTTTTGAGGCAATAGGGGCAAATCTTCCCGTAACACACCTGTTTATTGCGAAAAAACGCTCGGATTATTTTCTTCAGAAACTTGAAAATACTAACGCACCAAGCCTTGATAATTGTCTGATTTATTTGTTAGCAGATGAAATTTTCGAAAAAATTTCTTCAGAAAATTCGCCTCAGGGAATAATTTGTGTAATAAAACATCTTGACTTTTTCAATAAGTCGGATATAATATATAAGGAAGAGTTTTTAAAAAATCCGTCTGATAGAGTAATGATTTTGTCATCGGTGCGTGATCCTGGCAACCTCGGCTCGGCAATAAGAAGCGCCGTTGCATTTGGCACACGCCATCTTATTCTTTCGTCGGACTGCGCTGACGTATATAATTCCAAGACTGTAAGGGGCGCTATGGGAAGCCTTTTCAGGGTAAGAATCAGCATCGTCACAAATCTTCCTAAGACGGTAGAGGAGCTTCGCGCGGCAGGCCGTCGCGTGCTGTCTGCTGAGCTTTGCGATAGCGCAATGAAGCTTGGCGAGGATAAGCTTTTAGCGTCTGACGTAATTATAATCGGAAACGAGGGACACGGCGTTGATAAAGAGGTGTCGTGCGTCGCTACTGATAAGATTTACATTCCGATATCGGTTGCAACTGAGTCGCTGAATGCATCCGTTGCCGCCGCAATTTTTATGTGGGAGCAGTCAAAGAGCTGATATGAGTGAAAGGGTTCTGTGGATGTGGCTTTCTCTCTCGGTAACACCCGGGGGAGTGACCTTTAAAAAGCTGTATGAAAAATATCCCGATATTTATACGATTTATGAGCTTGAGCGTGACGAATATATCCGTATTCTTACCTCAAAATGCCGCGATATAGATGCCCTTTGTGATAAATCGTTAGAGCGCGCTGAGGAAATACTCGCTTATTGCGACAGCCGCGGTATAGGTATAATCTATTACCTCGATGACGAATTTCCAAAGCTTCTTCGTGAAATACAGGACCCACCTGTTCTTCTTTACTATCGCGGTGTCCTTCCCGATTTTAACGATGGCTGTTATGTTGCTGTTGTCGGAACGAGAAGCCTAACCGATTACGGAAGAAAATTTTCGTTCAACCTCGCTCACGACCTTGCATATTCTGGCGCGAGAATAGTTTCGGGTATGGCAATAGGCATTGACGGTGTTGCTCATTGTGGCGCACTTTCCGCAGGCGGAATTACAGTAGCCGTGCTTGGATGCGGCATCAACGTATGTTATCCCGAGGCGCACAAAAATCTTGCCAGAGAAATTGTAAAAACGGGATGTGTTATAACCGAATACGCGCCGAATACAAAGCCGAAGAGTGAGCATTTCCCTAAAAGAAACCGCATAATCAGCGGACTCTGCTGTGCTTCTATCATTATTGAGGGCGCTGAAAGCAGCGGTGCTATACATACCGCAAGGCACGCAAGAAAGCAGGGAAGGACAATCTATGCGCTTCCCGGTAACGTTGGTAATAAGACGAGTGAGGTCAGTAATATTCTCATTCGTAACGGTGCTAAGCTGATACTCACCGCAGAGGACGTTATAGACGACTTTGAGTTCGTTTACAGAGGTAAGCTTAACCGCTTTCTTCTTACCGATATGCCGAGGGTTAATATGTACGATGAGCTTTGCAGGTATAAGATAAGCTGTGTTGCCCCCTCGGACGGTATTTTTAACGGCACAAAGGGCTCGGATGGATTTCATCCGAAGCCGATAAAGAAAAACAATGATAAAGCAAAGCCTGAAAAGAAAAACGATACGCAAATCACTACTACGGCAGGTGAGGTCACACAAACCGAGCCGCAGGAGTCTTATGCATCGTTTGATAAGCATATGCTTAAAATATATAAAAGCATACCTGCCGAGGGCGAAGTGGCGATAGAGGATCTTTGCACGGATGAATATAAAATTAAGGACGTGCTAAGAATTTTGTTCAAGCTTGATGCAATAAACTCTATCGAGATGCTTCCGTCGGAAAGAGTAAGGCGAAAATTAAAAGTATAAGTATGAAAGGCTGAAGATAAGGTCAATCGGAAACAATGGCGAATCTGGTAATCGTAGAATCACCCGCAAAAGCAAATACAATAAAGGGATATCTCGGCTCAAGCTACAAGGTAGTAGCATCAAAGGGTCATATAAGAGATCTTCCCAAGAGCACACTCGGCATAGATGTAGAGCGCGGCTTTGAGCCTCACTATATCAATATCAGAGGCAAAAGCGATGTAATCAAGGACCTTAAGCGCGACGCGAAGGAAGCAACCAAGATATTTCTCGCAACCGACCCTGACCGCGAGGGAGAGGCTATATCCTGGCATATCGCAAAGGAACTCGGCATCCCGGAGGACAGAGCGTGCAGAGTATGCTTTAATGAAATTACAAAAAATGCCGTAAAGGCGGCAATTAAAAATCCCAGAAAAATTGATATTGACCTTGTTAATTCACAGCAGGCAAGGAGAATACTCGACCGCCTTGTCGGATTTAATTTAAGTCAGGTGCTGTGGAAGAGCATTGGAAGCGGACTTTCAGGCGGTAGAGTTCAGTCGGTTGCGGCGAGAATTATCGCTGAACGCGAGACTGAAATCAAGGATTTTGTTCCGCAGGAATACTGGACCGTCGATGCAACGCTTACTTCGGCATCGGGCGATACGGTTATTGCCAAGCTCTGGGGTGACAAGAGTGGAAAAATTAGACTTGAAAACGAAAAGCAGGCTTCATATGTTCTTTCAAGGATTTCTCAGGGTGATTTCTGTGCAAAAAGCGTAAAGCATCAGGAAAGGCTTAAGCAGCCGTCAGCCCCCTTTACAACCTCAACCCTTCAGCAGGAAGCCTCAAAAAGACTTGGCTTTCAGTCAAGCAAGACTATGAAGGTTGCACAGGAGCTTTACGACGGTCTTAATCTCGGACCCGCACTCGGCGGCTTCGTCGGTCTTATTACCTATATGCGTACTGATTCTACGAGAATCTCTGCCGATGCACAGAAAATCGCATCAGACTATATTCTTGAAAATTATGGCGAGGCTTATCTTCCCGACAGCGCTCGCGTCTTTAAAACGCGTACCGGAGCGCAGGACGCGCACGAGGCAATTCGTCCGTCAATTATCACTCTTACACCCAAGGATATAAAGCGCGCGCTCACTGCCGACCAGTATAAGCTTTATAAGCTTATCTGGGATAGATTTATCGCAAGCCAGATGGCGCCTGCGGTGCTTGATACGGTGTCCTTTGACATTGAAAACTCGGGTTATATTTTCAAATCAAGCGGTCATACCCTTAAATTTTCCGGTTATATGTCGGTTTACGGTGTTGACGATGAGGATTCTGAGGATGAAGAGCTGGCGAAGCTTCCCGTAATTAAGCGCGGTGAGACGCTTCGTTGTGATAGCGTTGTTCATCAGCAGCACTTTACCGAAGCACCCGCAAGATATACTGAGGCATCGCTTATTAAGTTCCTTGAAGAAAACGGCATTGGCAGACCTTCTACCTATGCGCCTATAATTTCTATTATTATTTCGCGTGACTATGTTCGTCGCGACGGAAAAACACTCGTTGGCACAGAGCTTGGTACTATAACCACCTCGTTTATGAAGGAGCATTTTCCCGAAATTGTTGACTACGAGTTTACCGCGTCTATGGAAAATTCGCTTGACTCTATTGAAAACGGTCAGGAAACTATAGTAGAGGTTATCGGCGAGTTCTGGAAGCGCTTTGAGAGAGAAATAGAGCAAGCCGTTCAGTGCAGTAAGGAAAAATCCTCGAAAATGCCTCTTCAGGAGAGTGAGTACGACTGTCCTCTTTGCTCAAAGAAGATGGTTTACAAGACGGGCCGCTTCGGTCGCTTCCTCGCTTGCCCTGACTATCCTAAATGCAAGAGCACCGTTGCTGTTGATAAGGATGGCGCGCCGCTTAAACGAGAGGAAAAGAAGGCTACGCTTGCAGGCTTCAAGTGTGAGCTTTGCGGCTCTGAAATGGTTGAGCGTCGCGGAAAGTTCGGAGTATTCTATGCCTGCTCAAACTATCCTAAATGTAAGTTCACCAAGCAAAAGACGGTTGAGCTCGATGTTAACTGTCCTAAATGTCAGCGCAAGCTCGTCGGCAGATATACCAAGGAAAACAGCTTGGTTTATAGCTGTTCAGGATATCCCGAATGTGATTTTTCCTCGTGGGATAGACCTATGAATGAAAAGTGCCCGAGGTGCGGCGAGATTTTGTATTTCAGAAAGTCAAAGTCCGCGCTTATCTGCAAAAACAAGGGCTGTGATTATATCCGAGCAGAAGATATAACCAATGATTGATATGGATAAGAAAAGAGTAGTAGTAATCGGCGCGGGGCTTGCAGGCTGCGAGTGTGCGTATCAGATTGCAAAGCGCGGCGTTTATGTCACGCTTTACGAGATGAAGCCGAAAAAAAAGACCCCCGCGCACCATTCAGATAATTTTTGCGAGCTTGTATGCTCAAATTCCTTGCGCTCAAATCAGCTTTCAAACGCAGTAGGCTTGCTGAAAGAGGAAATGAAGCGATTAGGCTCGCTTATAATCGAGGCTGCATACGCGACTCAGGTCCCTGCGGGCGCGGCGCTTGCGGTTGACAGAGAAAAATTTTCGCAGTATGTAACCGAGAAAATCAGAACAAATCCTTATATTACGGTTATTGAAGAAGAGCGCTATACTGTAAATCCCGATGAGATTACCGTTATTGCAACAGGTCCACTTACCTCTGACGGTATGGCTAAAACCGTAAGCGAGCTTACGCTTGATAGCGGACTTCACTTCTTTGATGCCGCAGCGCCTATTGTTGATTTTGCATCGGTTAATACCGATATCGCGTTCTTTGCATCAAGATACGGAAAGGGTGATCCTACCGATTACCTTAACTGTCCTATGACCAAGGAGCAGTACGATGTCTTTTACGAGGCACTTGTAGGTGCTGAGGTGGCCGAGCTCAAGGAATTTGATAAAAGGGAACAGGAGCTTACGGTGTTTGAGGGCTGTATGCCCGTTGAGGTTATGGCGTCAAGAGGCTACGATACTCTTCGCTTCGGCCCGATGAAGCCCGTAGGTCTGCCGCTTCCCGAAACCGGCGAGGACGCGTTTGCTACCGTACAGCTTCGACGCGAGAATGTCGAGGGTACTATGTATAACCTCGTCGGATTTCAGACGCACCTCACATTTGCAGAGCAAAGGCGTGTTTTCAGGCTTATTCCCGGACTTGAAAATGCAGAATTCTTCAGATACGGCGTTATGCACCGTAATACATATATTAATTCGCCCGGAATTCTCGAATGTGATTATTCGATGAAAAGTATGCCAAATATCTTCTTCGCAGGTCAGATGACAGGTGTTGAGGGTTATGTTGAGAGCGCATCCTCAGGCTTTGTGTGCGGTGTTAATGCTGCCATGAGAGCGCTTGGCAAGGATAAGATAATATTCCCGCGCGAAACGGTTATCGGTGCGCTTGGCGCGTATGTATCAGAGGGCGGAATGAGCAAAAAATTTCAGCCTATGAATGCCAATTTTGGCATCATAGCCCCCCTCGGTCAAAAAATAAAAGGAGGCAAGGCTAAAAGAAACGAGGCGTATGCAGAGCGATCGCTTAATGTAATTGACGGACTCGTTATATAGCATTTTGACTATGAGAATTATACTTGACGTAATGAGCGGTGATAACGCGCCGCTTGAAATAATTAAGGGTGCTATTATGGCAGCCGAGGAATTTAAGGAGCATAGAATTGTTATCGTCGGTGACGAGAATGTTATTTCGGACACTATCGTAACCAACGAGCTTAATCTCGGGAACATTGAAATAAGACACGCAAGTCAGGTCATCACTATGGAAGACAAGCCTATGGCTGTCGTTCGTGAAAAACGTGACTGCTCTATGAACGTAGGTCTTAAAATGCTCGCCGCAGGCGAGGGTGATGCCTTCGTTAGCGCCGGTAATACGGGCGCGCTTATTACGGGCGCTACACTTGTTGTAAAGCGTATACCCGGCATCAACCGCGCTGCTATCGCGTCTATTCTTCCGCTTTCGTGCCCTGTGCTTCTTATGGACTCGGGCGCTAACCTCACGGTTACCTCTGACAATATTGTTCAGTTTGCGTTTATGGGCGCAAAGTATATGGAAAAGATTTACGGCCTTGACCGTCCCAGAGTTGGTCAGCTTAACAACGGAACGGAATATAACAAGGGTAATAGCCTTCAGATTGAATCCTATCAGCTTCTTTCGGAGAGTGGACTTAATTTCGTAGGTAACGTAGAGTCAAAGGATGTTCCGTTCGGAATTTGTGACGTCCTCGTTACAGAGGGATTTTCGGGAAATATCTTCTTAAAGTCGGTTGAGGGAATGGGTAAGTTCCTTTTGGGATTGCTTAAGGATGTGCTTTGCACTAATATAGCAACCAAGGTTTCAACCCTTACTATGAAGGCTAAAATCCGTGAAATCAAGCATAGATTTGATTCATCTGAGCACGGCGGCGCACCGCTTCTCGGTATCTCAAAGCCTGTTATCAAGGCTCACGGCTCGTCGGATGCTAAGGCTATCAAGAATGCTATAAGACAGGCGATTTTCTTCGTAAACACGGGAATGAACGCTGATATTTCAAGCTTTGCAGAGGATTACGACGAGAAAAAGCTTCTGGCAGACGCAGATAAGCTTTTCGGTCCTGCCGATCCGCAGGAATAATAAACTTTAAATTTCAGGGAGGGGAATATGGCTATCGGTAAAAGCTTTGATACGCTTTTGTCAAAACTGAATTACCGCTTTACAAACGAAGAGCTTTTACAGACGGCACTCACGCACTCATCTTATGCGAATGAGTATAAGAGCAAGGGGCTGAACCTTCCCTCAAATGAAAGACTTGAATTTCTTGGGGATGCCGTTCTTGAAATTGTAATTTCGGACATACTGTTTTCACGATTTTCGGATTATTCCGAGGGCAGGCTTACAAAGCTTCGCCAGAATCTTGTGTGTGAGAGAACGCTTTACAAGGTTGCCAGAGGAATCTCGCTTGGCGAGTATATTCACCTCGGCAAGGGCGAGGAGGGCGAATGTAGAGAACGCCCGAAAATTCTTGCAGACACGCTTGAAGCTGTAATAGGCGCGATTTATCTCGATTCAGGCTCAATGCTGACTAAGTCTGTGCGCGGTATTATATGCTCACTCTTTGAGGACGAGCTTGAAAATCAGGATTCTATGCCTGAAACCGACTACAAAACCAAGCTTCAACAGTTTATTGAAAAAGAGGGGCAGTCAACCCTTGAATATATAATAACCGATGAATCCGGACCTGAACACAGCAAGGTATTTACCGTGGTATGTAAAATCAACGGCAATTCGGTTGGCACAGGCTCGGCTACAAATAAAAAGGACGCGCAAATGCAGGCGGCACGCGCCGCGCTTTCGCTCTTTGGCTTGCTCTGATGGCACGGCATATAAATATTCCGATATTCATACCTCATCTTGGATGTCCTAACACCTGCGTTTTCTGTAATCAGAGGATTATATCGGGTGCTGGTGAGTTTGATATATCAGGTGTGCGGAAAGTTATTGATACACAGCTGAAATATACAAGCGCTGATGACGAGTGCGAGATAGCATATTTTGGTGGCTCATTTACGGGAATTGACCGAAGCCTTATGATAAATCTTCTCGAAATAGCCAAGGAATATAAGGATGAGGGTAAAATCAAATCCATCCGTTGCTCAACAAGGCCTGATTATATAGACGACGAGGTGCTTTGCATCTTGAAAAATTACGGCCTTGATACCGTTGAGCTTGGGGTACAGAGTGCCTGCGACGAGGTGCTTTGCGCGTCAAAGCGCGGACATACCTTTGATAAAACAAAAGCTGCCGCAGAGCTTATTATCAAGCATGGAATGACCTTTGGCGGTCAGATGATGATAGGACTGCCGTCATCACGCGAAGAGGACGAGGTGCTTACTGCACAGATGATAGCCTCGCTTGGCGCTAAGGAAGCGAGAATTTATCCCACTCTCGTTTTTTCGGGCACAGAGCTTTGCGATATGACTGCAAACGGTGTGTACTCACCGTTGTCTGTTGATGAGGCTGTGCATCGCTCGGCAAACGCCCTTGAAGTATTTTTATCACACGGCATTAAAATTTTAAGAATAGGGCTTTGTGAGAGCGAGGGACTTACGCGTGACGGGAATTTTCACAGCGGTCCTTACCATCCTGCTATGGGCGAGCTTGTTTTCGGTGAGGTTTATTACCGAAGATTAGCAGAAGAAATTAAAAGAAAACATATAAAACGTGGCGCATCAGTTGACCTTGCGGTAGCATTCGGGCAGACCTCGAAGCTGATAGGTCACAAGGGATGCAACAGAGAAAGACTTTTTTGCGATTTTAATATAAAAATCAACAAAGTTAAGGAATGCCGAATGAGGGAATTTGAAGTTCTCGCATCGGTAGTCAATTAAAAAAAGAGGGTACTAATGTATTTAAAATCACTTGAGCTTCACGGATTTAAGTCCTTTCCAAACAGAACAACTCTTACCTTTGAGCGTGGTGCTACGGTAATAGTCGGTCCTAACGGAAGCGGAAAATCGAATATTTCCGACGCTATGCGTTGGGTTCTTGGTGAAATCAACAGCAGAAACATAAGAGGTACTACCAAGGAGGACGTAATCTTTGGCGGTACTGACGACAGACGTCCTATGGGCTTTGCCGAGGTTTCCGTTACCTTTGATAATTCCGACCCTGAGCATAGGCTTGATAACGCTGCTGATGAGGTAGTGGTTACAAGACGCATATACCGCGGCGGAGAAAGTGAATATCTTATTAACCGTGAGAAGAAAAGACTTAAGGATATCGTTGACCTTTTCCTGAATACGGGTGTTGGCCGTGAGGGTTATTCTATCATAGGACAGGGTAAGGTCGCTGAAATCGTTTCCAAAAAGAGCGAAGAGCGAAGAAATATCTTTGAGGAAGCGGCAGGTATTGCAAAATACCGTAAAAGGAAAGAGGAATCCGAGCGCAAGCTTTCGCAGACGCAGGACAACCTTGACCGCCTTAACGATATCAAGGTAATGTATGAGGACAGACTCGGTCCGCTTGAAAAGGAAGCAGAGAAGGCAAAGGAGGGTCTTGCGCTCTACGAGGAAAAGAAGCGCGCAGACGTGTCCATCTGGCTTTACGATACCAAGCAGATACTTGAGGATATAGAAAAGGCAAGAGATGCCCTGAAGCTCTCTCGCCACGAGCTTGATATCATTGAGCAGGCTATATCCGATCTTAACGCCGAGAATGACGATATATATAACAAGGCACAGCAAAATAAGCTTGATACTCAAAGAATTTATGAGAAAATTCGTGAAATTGATGAGAAGATACATCAGCTTAACGTTGCCGTTGAGATAGCAGAGAGCGAGGTTTCTCACTCTTCCGAGCTTATTTTAGAGTGCGAGAAGAGAATAGGCGAAATTGAGCGCAGCGAGGCGAATGTAAACTCTTCACGAGAGGATTATATGAAATCCCGCGACGCGCTTGGTGCACAGGATTCTGAATACCTTGACAAGCGACTTGAGCTTCTTCTTGAGGTGCAGAAGCTAACTGCTGAAATAGAAAAGATAAAAAGAGAGCTTACCGAGGCGCTTGACGATCTTACCGTTGAAGAAAACGCGGCAACTGACCTTAAGGTCAGAATTGACGTGCTTAAAAACTCAAAGGTGTCTGACGGTACGAAGTCGCAGGACCTTGAAGAGGAAATAAAAAGGTATGAGAAAGAGGGCGAAGAGCTTCGCCTTGAGGCTGATAGGTGCGAGGAAAACGCAAGAGGCTTCAAAGAGCAGATATCAGATAAGGAAGCGATAATCGCAAGCGAAACCGAAACGATTACCACTCTTTCAGAAGAGCGCCAGCAGATACTTGAATTGCTTAACACTCAGAAGCTTGAGCGTGACGCTCTTGAGCAGAAGGCAAACGTGCTTCAGAAGATGAACGAGCACTTTGAGGGCTACGGTGAGAGCATCAAGTATGTAATGCGTGAGTATTCCGAGGGCAGACTTAGGACAAAGGGTAAAATCCACGGTCCTCTGTCATCGCTTATCAACGTTGATAAGGAATATATCCTCGCTATCGAAACTGCACTCGGATCAAGCCTTCAGAACATCGTTGTTGATGATGAGGCAACCGCGAAGGATGTTATTTATGCGCTTAAAAGCGCAAATGCAGGTCGCGCAACCTTCTATCCAATAACCGCAATAAGACCGCAGACCGAAACCGACGAGATTATCCGCTCAAAGGGCTTTGAGGGCTTCGTAGGCAGAGCTGATACTCTAGTTGACGTTGAAACAAGCTATAGGTCGATTATACAGTTTTTGCTTCTTCGTACGGTTGTATTTGATAATATTGATAACGCATCCGTTGCGGCAAAGGCGCTTAAATATAAGGTCAAGATAGTTACTCTTGACGGACAGATAATTAACGCGGGCGGTGCCTTCACAGGTGGTAGCGCAAAGCGCGACAGCGGTATTCTTTCAAGACTTACAGAGATTACGACCCTTCGTGAGAAGGCTGACGAGATTTCTGCAAAAATTGAAAAGACCGAGGCGGCAATTGATGAGATTATCGCCGAGCTTAAGCGCGCAAATACCGCTCTTCGCGACGCAGAATCCGAGCGCGAGGTAATACTGACGCTTTCAAGAAGTCAGCTTGCGGCGCTTGATAACGCAAATGCAAATCTTAACGCAAACCGCAATATAATTGAGAAACTACGATACGACTACAATAACCTTATCGGTCAGCAGGCACTTGCCGAAGAGGAAATCAGGTCGCTCGAAATTGATTATAAGGCGGCGCTTGAAAGAATTGAGGCGCTTCGCGATTTCAGAGCAAGACGTTCAGAGCTTATGGGCGAGTTTGACGATAACTGCGATAGCCTTAACCTTAAAGCGAATGAGCTTTATACAAAATCGGTTGAAACCCGTAAGGAAATTGAGGGTATTGACCGAATGATAGCAAATATTGACGAGCGTCTTGCCGAGCTTAGTCAGGATAAGGCGTCTCAATATGCGAGAATTGAGGAAATCAACTCGAAAAAGAGCGGAATTGACGAAACCAAGGCGCAGAATAAGAGCGAATGTGACGCTCTTAACGCAGAGCTCGAGGACCTAAAGGCAAAGCGCCGTGAGGCAGAGCTTGGCGGTGAGGAATTTGACAGAGTTTCGCTCGATATAAGACGCCGTCTTAATGAAAAGACGGCAGGACAGCGCGTATGCTACGAGGCTACCATCCGTGATGAGAATAAGCTAAACGGACTTCTTGAAAAGCAGGACAGACTCGGCGCACAGCTCTTCGACGAGTACGGAATTTCCTACGAGGATGCAGTTGCGCTCGGATATCCTGCGGTTACGGCTGAAAACCGTGATGAAATCGCAGCTATTCAGGCTTCTGCCAAGTCAAAGCTGAAGAGAATAGGCGGCTTCCGTCCTGAATCGGTAGAGGAATATCAGACGGTTAAGGCTGAGTACGATAAGCTTGCAGAGCAGTATGCTGACCTCGTAAAATCCCGTGATGAGTTAGTAGAGATAATCAACCGACTCGAGGATGAGATGCGAATCAGCTTTGCAACCTCGTTTGAGGCGATAAATAAGAACTTCGGCATTACCTTCCGTGAGCTTTTTGGCGGCGGTAACGCAGAGCTTATTCTTACAGAGCCTGAGGATGTTCTTACCTCAGGAATTGAGATTAAGGCGGCGCCCCCCGGTAAGATTATCAAGAGCCTTTCGCTTCTTTCAGGTGGAGAGCAGTCCTTCGTTGCAATAGCACTTCTGTTCGCAATTCTTAAAGTAAACCCGACGCCCTTCTGTATTCTTGACGAGATTGAGGCGGCGCTTGACGAGGTTAACGTATTCCGTTTTGGAGAATACATAAAACGACTTGCTGACGATACACAGTTTATTCTTATCACTCACAGACGCGGTACGATGGAAGTCGGAAACCGTCTTTACGGTGTAACGATGCCTCAACGCGGTATTTCTCAGGCTATCGAGCTTGATGTGGGTGAAATTGAAGCAAGACAAAAGGAGTTATTAGATGGGGTTCTTTGATTTACTTAAAAGAGGGCTTGCTAAAACCAAGGATGCTCTCGTGTCGAAAATTGACGGACTTTTCAAGAAGTTCAGAAAGGTTGATGAGGAACTTTTTGACGAACTTGAGGAGCTTCTTATTTCTGCGGATATCGGTGTCAATACCACTATGGAAATTCTCGATACACTAAGAGAGGAAGCGATTGACAATAATATCAAGGATCCTATGGAGATAAGATCGAGGCTCTTTGATATGCTTCGTGATATGATAGGTGAGCATCAGCCGCTTAATCTTTCTACAAAGCCGTCCGTAATACTCGTCGTGGGCGTCAACGGTGTTGGAAAGACCACCTCGATTGGTAAGATTTCAAAGGAATTGAGATCTCAGGGCAAAAAGGTTGTCGTTGCGGCGGCAGATACCTTCAGAGCGGCGGCGGCAGAGCAGCTTACCGTCTGGTGTGAGCGCGCCAAGGTCGATATCGTCAAGCAGGGCGCAGGTGCAGACCCTGCGGCAGTTGTGTTTGACGCAATAGGCGCTGTAAAATCAAGAGGCGCTGACGTTCTTATAATTGATACGGCAGGCAGACTTCACAACAAGAAAAATCTTATGGACGAGCTTGCCAAGATTAACAGAGTTATCGCAAGAGAGCTTCCTGACGCGGCAAAGGAAACCCTGCTCGTTCTCGATGCAACAACAGGACAAAATGCGGTTATTCAGGCAAGAGAGTTTAAGGATACCGCTGACCTTACGGGTCTTATCCTTACGAAACTTGACGGCACCGCAAAGGGTGGAATTATCATCTCAATTAAAAAAGAAATCGGTATTCCCGTTAAATTCATCGGCGTTGGCGAGCAGATTGACGATATGAAGCCATTTTCCGCAGAGGAATTTGCCTCGGCTCTGTTTGAAGGCGGTGATCTCTGATGATAAGCTCAAAAAACCGTGCTTACCTTCGCTCGCTTTCGCAGCATCTTGATACTATTTTTCAAATTGGCAAGGGCGGCATATCCGAGGAAACCGTTAAGCAAATAGAAAATGCGCTTGAAGCGCGCGAGCTGATAAAGGCAAGAGTTCTTGAAAACAGCGGATATACAGCTAAAGAAGCGGCAAATGAAATTGCAGAAGAGATAGGATGCGACGTCGTTTCCTGCGTCGGCTCTAAATTCGTTTTATACAAGGAATCAAAGAAAAAGAAGAGAATTGAGCTGAAATGAAACGAGTAGCTGTTTTTGGCGGAAGCTTTAATCCGCCTCACCTCGGACATATAATGTCCGCAAGGTCTTTTGCAGAGGTAATTAATGCCGATAAGGTTATAATAATTCCATCGGCAATTCCGCCTCATAAGGAGCAAACGGATTTTACCGAGGGCGACGACAGGCTTCGTATGTGTGAGTTAGCATTCGCTTCGCTACCAAATGCCGAAATATCGGATATTGAGATTAAGAGGGGCGGCAAAAGCTATACCTATGTTACCCTCGAAGAGCTTCATTCTGCAGATTCGATGCTTTATTTTCTTGTCGGGACGGATATGCTTCTCACGATAGACGAGTGGAAATGCCCCGAAAAGATATTCGAGTATGCCTCTATCTGCTATGTCAGGCGTGAGGATGACAAAAATCTTTCCCGCGCAGTAGAGAAGAAGATAAAATATCTTAAAGAAACCTACGGCATAAATATAATTGCCATCGAGCAGGAAGCCTTGGAAATATCCTCAACTAAAATAAGAGATATGATTAAGGCCGGCGAGGATGCCTCGTCGTTTCTGTCACCCGAGGTGTATGAGTATATCAGGCATAGGGGGCTTTATTCCTGATGAATATCACCGATAATGAGCTTGATATACTTCGCAAAGATATTAAGAGTAGGTTGACCGAGAAGCGTTATATGCACACCCTGTCGGTTGAAGGGTGCGCGCAAGAGCTATCGTCGCTGATAATCCCCGAGAATAAAAACGAGGCTCGCGCGGCGGCGCTGCTGCACGATATTACGAAGGAATTAGGTGCTGACGAGCATATTTCCCTCATCGGTGAGGTAGATGCTACCGATCTTGCATCGCCTCAAATTCTTCATTCGTTTTCGGCAGAAAAGGTTATTTTGCGTGATTTTCCGCGCTTTGCTACCGAAAAGATACTTTCAGCGGTGAGAAAGCATACGGTTGGCGATTATGATATGTCGCTTCTTGACCTTATCATTTTTGTCAGCGACTACTGCGAGCCATTAAGAGTAGCACCGCCCTGCCGTGAGGTTTATGACTTCCTTTTTTCAGGGATGCAAAGCCTTGATTTTAAGGGTAGAGTTAAAAGACTTTATGAGGCTTGCCTCATTGCAGTATTAAAAACAAAGGAATTTCTTGAAGCAAAGGGTGCTTTCGTAAATCCCAAAACACTTGAATGTGAAAAATTCCTGAAAGAGCAAATTTTACAAATGTAATCTTGTATTTTTCGCGCAAACTACATTTAAAGTGAGGTTTGCGTTATGAAAATTATAAAAGTTATAGCAATTATTCTTGTATGTATAATACTTGTTGGCTGTACGGCTCGCCCAAAAAATGAGTCCTGTATGGCAAACGGAAAATATTTATTTTTAGTAGCCGGTCTTGATGAAGCAGGGCAGAACACGGATGTGCTGTTTACGGTGGGTATAGATACTGCCGCATCAGAGGTCTATGTGTGCCAGATACCGCGTGACACCTATTTTAATTTTGGTAAAAGTCAGAATAAAATTAATCAGATCTTCTCATCGCAAAGAAGCGAGGGCAAAACCGAGCTTGACTCTATGAAGCGGTTAAGGGAATCGCTTACGCTCACGCTTGGCGCGGATTTTGACGGATATATTGCAATTACCGTAGAGTCGTTTCTGAAAATAGTTGACGCTCTTGGCGGTATTGAAATAACGCTCTCGTCACCTATGACGATTGAGCTTGACGGAGAAGAGCCTATTTACCTAAAAGAGGGGGTAAATACGGTTGATTCAAAGGCTGCGGTAGGCTTTGTCAGATTCAGAAAGGGCTATGCAACGCAGGATCTTGGCAGAATTGATGCACAAAAGATTTTTCTTAACGCAATATTTGCAAAGCTCTCAAAAAGTGTAACATTACCCACGTTACTTCGTCTTGCCGGCATACTTCAGTCGGGGGCATTCAGTGACCTTAAGCTGATAAGTCTTGTACAGATGCTCTTTACGAGCAGGAACCCTGACGGTGCTACAAGCCATTTCGTAACTCTCCCGGGTGAGGCAGTGCTTTCGAGTAGCGGAGTTTCGTATTACGCTGTAAACCGTCTGACGGGCTCGCAGGTGACATCGCGCTATATGTTCGCGACAAAGCCCTTTGACCTAGATAAAAAAATGTTAAAGCCTGACGAAGCGGAGTTTTCGAGGGTTTATTTCAGTACTGATCTGAAATTTGCGGAATATTCTAATGAAACGGTGAAGGATATACCGCTTTCACCAAAATAAGCTAATTTTTTAAGGAGGGGACATTTTGAATAATAATGTTTTAATCTCACTTGACTCAGATGCCAAGGCAAGGGAAGCCGTTAAGCTACTGCTTGCAAAGAAGGCGTGTGACATAAAGCTCTATGAGGTCAAGGAATCAAGCGGTATCTGCGATTTTTACGTTAACGCAACCGGACGCTCGCTGACGCATACCGCATCACTTTCTGATGATCTTATCGAGCATTTCCAGACCCTAAGCATCGAGGCTCTTCGTGTTGAGGGCAAGCGCGGTAACTCGTGGATACTCGTTGATTTTGGCGATGTTATCGTTAATCTTTTTGACGAGCAGGCTCGCTCATACTATAATCACGACCGACTTATGGCGGCAGAGTGTCTTGTAGATATTTCCGACCTTGTTCGTGAGGTTGATGAAAAGTTTTCAGTATAATTCAGATTATTAAAACAAGAGGATATATAAACAATGGTTTACGATTACAAGTCTATTGAAACAAAATGGCAAAAAAGATGGGATGATGAAAATGCTTTCTGTGCAAAGCAGGACTTTACTCTTCCCAAGTATTACACGCTCGTTGAGTTCCCGTACCCCTCGGGTCAGGGACTTCACGTAGGACACCCCCGTCCCTATACAGCCCTTGACATCGTTTCAAGAAAAAAGAGAATGCAGGGCTATAACGTTCTTTTCCCGATGGGCTGGGATGCGTTCGGTCTGCCTACCGAGAACTATGCTATTAAGAACAAAATTCATCCGAAGATTGTTACTGAGAGAAATGTTGCGAGATTTAAGTCACAGCTTAAAGCGCTTGGTCTTTCCTTTGACTGGTCAAGAGAGATAAACACCACCGATCCCGAGTATTACAAGTGGACACAGTGGATTTTTGTTCAGCTCTTTAAGCGCGGTCTTGCATACAAAAAGGAAATGGCGGTAAACTTCTGCACGAGCTGTAAGGTCGTTCTTGCTAACGAAGAGGTTGTAAACGGAGTTTGTGAGCGTTGTGCGTCGGCTGTTATAAGAAAGGTAAAGAGCCAGTGGATGCTTAAAATTACCGAGTATGCAGAGCGTCTTATCGACGATCTTGGCGGTCTTGACTACATAGAACGCGTCAAGACTCAGCAGATAAACTGGATAGGCAAGTCGCGTGGCGCAGAAATTGACTTCAATACCACCGCAGGTGATAAGCTTCGCGTTTATACCACAAGATGCGATACGCTCTTCGGTGCTACCTATATGGTTATCGCGCCCGAGCACGCAGTAATTGCAAAGTGGAAGGATATGCTTACCAACCTTGACGAGATCGAAAGCTATAAGGCAGAGGCGGCTCGCAAGAGCGACTTTGAGAGAACCGAGCTTGTTAAGGAAAAGACAGGCGTGCGTCTTAACGGCGTTAATGCTATCAACCCCGCAACCGGACTTGAAATTCCCATCTTTATTTCTGACTACGTACTCGCAGGCTACGGCACGGGGGCTATTATGGCAGTTCCCGCACACGACGAGCGTGACTTTGATTTTGCAAAGAAGTTTGATCTTCCTATCATCGAGGTCGTTGAGGGCGGTAATGTAAACGAGGCGGCATTTACCGATACCGAAACCGGCAAGCTCGTTAATTCGGGATTTCTTAACGGACTTGAGGTTGAGGACGCAAAGGCGGCAATGATCGCTTTCCTTAAAGAAAACGGACTTGGCGAGGAAAAGATAAACTTTAAGCTTCGTGACTGGGTATTCTCGCGTCAGAGATACTGGGGCGAGCCTATTCCTCTTGTAGAGTGTGAGAAGTGCGGCTGGGTTGCTATCCCCGAGGATCAGCTTCCTCTTGAGCTTCCTGAAGTAGATTCCTATGAGCCCACCGAAAACGGTGAGTCACCCCTTTCGCTTATGACCGATTGGGTTAATTGCTCTTGCCCCAAGTGTGGCGGTAAGGCTAAGAGAGAAACCGATACTATGCCTCAGTGGGCAGGCTCGTCGTGGTACTTCCTTCGCTACTGCGATCCTGACAACAATGATGCACTTGCATCCCGCGAGGCGCTTGAATATTGGATGCCCGTTGACTGGTACAACGGCGGTATGGAGCACACCACGCTTCACCTTCTTTATTCAAGATTCTGGTCAAAGTTCCTCTTTGATATTGATATCCTTGCTGTAAATGAACCTTACGCAAAGCGTACCAGCCACGGTATGATTCTCGGTGAAAATGGCGAAAAGATGTCAAAATCACGCGGAAACGTCGTAAATCCCGACGATATTATCAGAGATTACGGCGCTGACACTATGCGTCTTTACGAGATGTTTATCGGTGACTTTGAGCAGAGCGCACCCTGGAATCCCCAGTCGATCAAGGGCTGTAAGAGATTTCTTGAGCGCTTTATGAATCTTGTCGAAATCGCAAGTGGCGAGGGTGTTACCCCTGAGCTTGAAGCACCTATGCATAAGCTTATAAAGAAGGTAACGCAGGATATTGACAATATGCGCTTCAATACCGCGATTGCCGCAATGATGGGTACTCTTAACACCGTTTACGAGGTTGGTAAGATCACAAAGGACGAGCTTATGACCTTTGCGACGCTTCTTTCGCCCTTCGCACCTCACCTTGCAGAGGAGGTGTGCGAGCTTCTTGGCGGAACTGCGATTATCTCTCTTGCAAAATGGCCTGAGTATGACGAGAGCAAGACCGTTGACGATACGCTGACCGTTCCCGTTCAGATAAACGGCAAGGTTCGTTCTACCGTAAGCATTCCGAGAGAGGCAGACAAGGACACAGTCCTTGCTATTGCTAAGGCGGATGAGAAAATTGCATCTGCAATCGAAGGAAAGACTGTCGTTAAGGAAATCGTCGTTCCCGGCAAAATTATCAACATAGTTGTAAAATAAATATTTTTGACCGAGCCTCGCTTTACGCGCACGGGCTCGGTCAAGCTGTAAATAAGATAACTTAAACGCATGTTCTCATAAGGATATTTAGTTGATCAATGAGAAAATACCGTTTTAGATTAGTAAACAAGAAAAACTGCAACATAGAATAAGTCTGTGTTGCAGTTTTTTATATTTTCTCACCCTTAATTTGTGCCGCGATAATCAAACAAAAAGCACAGTTCATATGCGTATTATCCTTAACGGCAAACACGGGTATGAGCTGTGCTTATTAATCAAAATACAAAAAAAGACACGCTTACAAAAATAAGCGTGTCTTTTAGTGGCGCGCCCTGGAGGATTCGAACCTTCGACCTACCGGTTCGTAGCCGGGCACTCTATCCACTGAGCTAAGGGCGCGTATTGGAGCGAGTGATGGGAATCGAACCCACGCGACCAGCTTGGAAGGCTGGAATTCTACCATTGAACTACACTCGCATAATCAAGCCATATTATATTACCACAAAGGAATTGCTTTGTCAAGGGTTTTTTGAAAGTTTTTTAATAAAATTTATTTGAAGATGTAGCGAAGAAATGTCTATTGACATAATGCTTGTATTTTGATAAAATATATAGGTAATTACGAAGAAAAATGAGCAAGGAGTGGGGAAGTTGGGTTTTACATTTATGCCTGATTTCAGGTTTGATACCTTTGATATGGCGAGCGCTGAGTTTCTCACCTCTATCGGCGTACGAGGTATCATTCTTGATATAGACAATACGCTTGAGCCTTATGAAAATGAAAGACCGAGTGAAGGTGTTGTAGCTTGGCTTGAAAGCCTGCGTGAGGCGGGAATTTCCGCGGCGTTTGTTTCTAACAACGGACACGAGCGCGTTAATTTATTTAACGAAACGCTAAGCCTTCCTGCGTATCCTAAGGCTAAAAAACCGTTTGCAAAGAATTTAAAGCGCGCTATGCGTGATATGAACACCGACAAAACGAATACGGTTATGATGGGGGATCAGGTATTTACCGACGTGCTTGCGGCGAGATTTGCAGGTATCAGGGCAATACTCGTTCCACCTATAAAGGATAAAACCGATTTACTTACCCGCATAAAAAGATGGCTTGAAAAGCCTATTCTGAAGAAATATGAAAGGAAAGCTGCCAAGGTGGCTTCGGATAAAAAATGAAACCTCTTTTCGGACCTGGCGGAAATAGCGCTTCATTCGCCCCTTGGGGCGGAAAATCTACGCTTGATGCGCCAAGATTTTGTGCGTCAATAGGACTTGACGCGTATGAATACGAGGCTGGAAACGGTCTTGCCGCAAGCCCTGCGTCATTAAGCGCTATCGGTGATGAAGCAAGGAAGCACGGAATTGCGATGAGCTTTCACGCACCTTATTTTATATCCTTGTCAGGCGTTGATCCTGAAAAGCGCTTAAAGAGCATAGGATATATTCGTCAGAGCGTTGATGCGGCTTATTTGCTCGGCGCTAAAACTATTGTGGTACATACCGGCTCTGCATCAAAGATTTCACGCGACGAGGCTATGCGCCTTGCGGGCGATACTCTTATCAGAGCACTTTCAGAGGTTGATACACACGGTGTTAAAATCGGTCTTGAAACGATGGGCAAGCAGAATCAGCTCGGTACGCTTGACGAGGTAATTGAGCTTTGCAGAATTGATTCCTCTCTTGTACCCGTGGTTGATTTCGGACACCTCAACGCAAGGGATCTTGGCGGTGTGTTTGTTACGAGCGACGATTATCTGCGTGTCTTTGACAAAATTGACCGTGTATTCGGAAACGGGGTTGCAGAGAACCTTCATTGCCATTTTTCAAAGATTGAATGGACGGATAAGGGCGAGAAAAGGCATCTTACCTTTGCAGATACCGTTTACGGCCCTGAATTTGAGCCTCTTGTAGAAGCGATTATCAAGGGTGGACTTTCGCCAACTATAATATGCGAGTCAAGCGGCACGCAGTCCGATGACGCGCTTCTTATGAAAAAATACTTTATGGAGAAAACTAAAATATGAACAGAACAGATGCCTTCAGAAAAGATTTTGATGCCCTTGGCATTGGCGCGGCTGTAATTCTTGACGAGCTTAATATCCGCTACCTCTGCGGCTTTGCCTTTACCGACGGACTTTTGCTTATCACGAAAACAAAGGCGTATCTCATAACAGATTTCAGATACTATGAGATGGCGCAGAAGGACGCCTTCGGGGAGTACGAGGTCATTATGCCCGAGGATAGAAAGGAAGCGATTACGAAGCTTCTTCGTGATGAGGACGTAGCGAGGGTAGGCTTTGAGGGTGGTAGCGTTGCATACGACGTCTATGCAGACTACTGCGAGAGATATCCCTTTGTAACCTTTGTTAATATTAAGGATGAAATAGAATGTCTTCGTCAGGTAAAGGATGAAGCAGAGCTTGCATTTATGCAGAAGGCGCAGGATATCACCGATGCCGCATTCTCACAGCTTCTTAAAAATCTCAGCCCGAGCATGACTGAAATTGAGGTCGCTGCAGAGCTTGAATACAATATGAGAAAGCTCGGTGCATCGGGACTTGCGTTTGACACAATTGCGGTTTCGGGCGATGCGTCCTCGCTTCCTCACGGCGTGCCGAGAAATGTGAAGCTGAAAGCAGGCTTCCTCACGATGGATTTTGGCGCTTGCTACAACGGATACTGCTCGGATATGACCAGAACGGTTGTAATAGGACGCGCAGATGCGGAAATCAAGAAGCTTTATAACACAGTTCTTTCAGCACAGCTTGCCGCTATTGATTTTATCAAGGCTGGCGTTGACTGTGCAGATGCTGATAAGGTTGCAAGAGATATTATTGATGCGTGCGATGAGTATCGCGGTGCATTCGGTCACTCGCTCGGTCACGGTGTCGGTCTTTTCATTCACGAGGCGCCAAGGCTTGCTTCGAAGAATAGGGGAAGAGTGCTTCGCGTAAACGAAATAGTTACCGTCGAGCCGGGTATTTATCTGTACGGAAAATACGGATGCCGTATCGAGGATATGGTATGCGTCAAGGAAGATGGAGTTATGAATTTCACGCACTCGACCAAGGAGCTTATTGAAATTCTTTAATTTTCACGCAAAAGAATAAGATTTTAGCAAAAAATATTTCAAATACCTATTGCAAAACTCGGAAAAATATAGTAAAATATATCGCAGGAAATAATGTGTTCGACATTAGGGCGTCGTTTTGGCGGACGAATTGCCTGAAAACAGAATTTTACGCCAAGGAGATTTAAAATGGTTACAGCAGGTGATTTCAGAAACGGTCTTACCTTCGAGATGGAGGGTAAGGTTTATCAGGTAGTTGAGTTCCAGCACGTTAAGCCCGGTAAGGGTGCTGCATTCGTTAGAACTAAGTACAAGGACGTTGTTACCGGCGCTATTCGCGAGACCTCGTTCAACCCCACGGCTAAGTTTGAGAATGCTGTTATCGAGAGAAAGGATCTCGAGTACATCTACAACGACGGCGAGCTTTACTATTTTATGGATCAGGAAACCTACGAGCAGGTTCCCCTTAATGCAGAGAAGCTTGATGACAACTTCAAGTTTGTAAAGGAAAATACCGTTTGCCGTATTTCCTCTTGGAAGGGTAGCGTATTCTCGGTAGATCCCCCCACATTCGTTGAGCTTGAGGTTACTGAGACCGAGCCCGGCGTAAAGGGCGATACCGCTACTAACGTTACTAAGGAAGCTACGCTTGAAACCGGCGCTACCGTTAGAGTTCCGATCTTCATCAACGAGGGTGACGTTCTTAAGATTGATACCAGAACCGGCACCTACGTTGAAAGAGTTTAATTAAAAACTATTGAAAAAGGGTTGATTTCACAACCCTTTTTCGTGTTTTGTCAGGCATTTTTTAAAATTTGAAAAATATTTGAAATTTAGAGAAAAAATGCTTGACAAACATGCGCGTATGTGATAAAATATCTTGACGCTTATTGTTAGGCTCGTGAAGTGTGGCTGTTTGCCATCGCCTACCGTAGCGAATTTATTGAAAGAGAGGTGCTGTTTCATGTTTGCAATTTTCGTAACAGGCGGAAAGCAGTACAAGGTTGCTGAGGGTGACGTTATCTTCGTTGAGAAGCTTGGCGTTGCTGAGGGCGAGAAGGTTACATTTGACAAGGTACTTGCTGTAAGCGGTGAGACTTTGTCGGTTGGTACTCCTTACGTAGAGGGTGCTACCGTAGTTGCTAATGTCGTTAAGAACGGTAAGTCCAAGAAGATCGACGTTATCAAGTACAAGGCAAAGAAGAACGAGAAGAAGAAGATTGGACACCGTCAGGATTATACCAAGATCCAGATAGAGAAGATCGAAGGCTAAGCTCGATGACTACGGTTACTTTTTATAAGTCAGGCGGCATTTATTACGGCTTTGAGGAAAAGGGACACACGGGCTTTGACGAGGCAGGACAGGATATAGTCTGTGCGGCATTATCGTCAATGACGATGCTTATCGTTAATGCTTGTGAGGTTTGCTACGCATCTACGGTTGATTACAGCTTTTCAGAGAATGATGCGGATTCTACCGTTATCATAAAATCTGCATTGCCCAAGTATGAGGCTGATGAGAAGAAGCAGTTTGCGGTTTCAGGACTTATTCAGGCTTATTATTTCCAGCTTATGGACCTCGTTGAGGATTATTATGAATACCTTGACGTAAAAGAGGTTGAGCGGGAAATATAATCATCAATTTGTGGCTTTATGCCAAAAATGTTAGGAGGTACTACAATGCTTAAGATTAGTTTACAATACTTCGCTCATAAAAAGGGCGTTGGTTCTACTAAAAACGGCCGTGATTCCGAATCTAAGCGTCTTGGTGTTAAGAAGGCAGACGGACAGTCTGTTCTTGCAGGTAACATCATTGTAAGACAGCGCGGAACTAAGATTCGTCCCGGCAACAATGTTGGTATCGGCTCGGATGATACTCTTTTTGCGCTTATCAGCGGTAAGGTTAAGTTTGAGCACGTTACCGGCGGTAAGAAGCAGGTTAGCGTTTACGCTGACTAATATTGTCAAAAAAGAGTGGCTCGTCTGCTCTTTTTTGTTTTAAATTTTGTATTTTTCGCTTTTTTTTACGAAAATTAGCGACTAAGGAGAACATTATGTCTATTTTGGTAACAGGTGGAACAGGTTATATCGGCTCTCATACAGTTGTTGAGCTTCTTAATATCGGTGCGGACGTTGTTATCGTTGATAACCTTGACAACAGTAAGCTTTGCGTTCTTGACAGAATTGAGGCTATTTGCGGAAGAAGGCCTAAATTTATCAAGTGCGACCTTCTTGACAAGGACCTTCTTGATAAGGTATTTTCCGAGAACCCTGAAATTGATTCTGTAATTCATTTTGCAGGTCTTAAAGCAGTTGGTGAATCCTGCCAGAAGCCGCTTAAATATTATCACAATAATCTTACCGGTACATTTAACCTTGTTGACTGCATGCAGAAGTACGGTGTCAACAGAATAGTATTCAGCTCGTCTGCCACCGTTTACGGATATCCCAAGACCGTTCCGATTTCTGAGGATTTTCCGCTTTCTACTACAAACCCCTATGGCGAAACGAAGCTTATGATAGAGAGAATTCTCGCGGACTGTACTGCTGCTAACCCCGACCTTTCAGTATGTATTCTTCGTTACTTCAATCCTATCGGTGCACACGAGAGCGGTACTATGGGTGAGGATCCCAGAGGTATTCCGAATAATCTTCTTCCTTATATTGCGCGCGTTGCGGCAGGCAAACTTGAGTGCCTTAGTGTATTCGGTGACGATTATGACACCCCTGACGGAACCGGTGTCCGTGACTATATCCACGTAGTTGACTTAGCGCTTGCTCACCTTAAGGCGCTTGATTATACAAAGGATACAAAGGGAATAGACTACTTCAACGTCGGTACGGGTAACGGCTATTCGGTTCTTGAGATGGTTCGCGCATTCAGCGAGGCTTGGGGATCTGATGTCAAGTACAAGATTGCACCCAGACGTCCCGGTGACGTTGCAAAGTGCTATGCTGATCCTACTAAGGCAAAAAATATTCTTGGCTGGGAAGCAAAGCGCGATCTTCGCAAGATGTGTGAGGACTCTGCAAGATGGCAGAGAATGAACCCCGACGGATATCCTGACGATTAAGGGTTATTTAAAAATGCTACGAAAGCACTTATGATTTTAAATCATTCCTTCATAAGTGCTTTTTGTATTGGATAAATATTTAAAAAAATGGGTGATTCTTATGAAATTATCTGAAAAAAAGCTGTTTTTATTCGATATGGACGGCACCTTGTACCTTGACGATATAGTTTTTGACGGAACTCATCAGCTGCTTGATTACATTAAGCGCTCCGGTGGAAGATATCTGTTTGTTACAAACAACTCGTCAAAGGGTGTTTCGGATTATGTAAAAAAGCTCTCTCGACTTGGTATAGAGTCTGATGAAAACAGCTTTCTTACCTCTACTGAAGCGACAGCTCTTTATATTTTAAACAATTATCCCGACACGCTCTTTTATTCTGTTGGCACAGCATCCTTTTTTAAAGCTATGACGGGATACGGTGTCAGGGTAACGACAGAGCTTTGTGACGGTATCGGCGGTGTTATACTTACAAACGATCAGGAAATTACCTTTAAAAAGCTTGACGATGCGTGTCGCTTGCTTTCATCGGGTGATATTCCGTATATTGCGACTAATCCTGACTGGGTTTGCCCCACCGCTTACGGATACGTTCCCGATTGCGGCTCTTTTGCAAGTATAATTGAAAGCGCAACGAAAAAGTCACCCGTATTCATCGGCAAGCCGCGCCCCGAGATGCTTCTGCTTTGCCTTGAAAAGTACGGATATGATAAGCAAGAGTGTGTGATGATCGGCGATAGGGTATATACCGATATTGCATCAGGCTATAACGCAGGAATTGATACTATACTCGTCCTCAGCGGCGAGGGCACGGTTGAGGATGCAGAAAATTCCGATACAAAGCCCACTTATATATACCCGAGTGTTAAAGAAATATACAACGATATTTTGATGGAGAAATTATGATTACAGTAAGTAACGTATCATTTCAGTTTGGCGGACAGCTGTTGTTTAAGGATGTTGATTTAAAATTTACCCCTGGCAACTGTTACGGAATAATTGGCGCAAATGGCGCAGGAAAGTCAACGTTTCTTCGCATATTGTGCGGAGAATTGCAGCCTACGAAGGGTGAGGTCTCGATCCCTAAAACAGTTCGTATGTCTGTTCTAAAGCAGGATCACTTCGCATATGAGAGCTATACGGTGCTCGATACCGTAATTATGGGCAATATGCGTCTTTATGAAATTATGAAGGAAAAGGACGCTCTTTACGCAAAAGAGGATTTCAGCGATGAGGACGGAATCCGCGCCGCTGACCTTGAAGCAGAGTTTGCCGAGCTTAACGGATGGGAAGCAGAGAGTGATGCGTCAAAGCTCATTCAGGGTCTTGGACTTTCCGACACAGTTCTTTATGATATGATGTCAACCCTGAAGGAAAGTGAAAAGGTTAAGGTGCTTCTCGCGCAGGCTCTTTTCGGCAACCCCGATATCATTCTGCTTGACGAGCCTACCAACGGTCTTGATATTGATGCCGTTCTTTGGCTTGAAAATTTCCTTGCCGATTATTTCGGTACGGTTCTCGTTGTATCGCACGACCGTCACTTCCTTAATGACGTGTGTACCAATATCGTTGATATCGACTACAACGGCATTAAAATGTACGTTGGTAACTATGAATTCTGGTATGAGTCAAGCCAGCTTATTCAGAGAATGATTAAGCAGCAGAATAAGAAGAACGAGGAAAAGATTGCCGAGCTTCAGAGCTTTATATCCCGCTTCTCTGCAAATAAATCAAAATCCCGTCAGGCTACGTCGAGAAGAAAGCTTCTTGATAAGCTTACCGTTGAGGAATTGCCTGCGTCGAGCCGTCGCTATCCCTTTATCGGCTTTGATATGGACAGAGAGGCAGGCAAGGAAATACTCTTTGTTGATTCGTTAAGTAAGAGTGTTGACGGAAAGGTGCTCTTTAAAAATCTTAACTTCCGCGTAATGAAGGATGATAAGATTGCCTTCCTCGGTAACGAGCTTGCCCTGACAAGCCTTTTCCGTGTGCTTATGGAAGAGGAAAGTGCCGACAGCGGCGAATTTAAGTTTGGTGTGTCAATCACTACCTCTTACTTCCCGCACGACAATACGCCTTATTTTGAGGGCTGCACCGACAGCATTCTCGATTGGATGAGAAGATACTCAAAGGATCAGACCGAAACCTATCTTCGCGGCTTCCTTGGAAAGATGCTTTTCTCAAACGATGCTGTATTTAAGCCTGTAAACGTTTTGTCAGGTGGTGAGAAGGTCAGATGTATGTTTTCAAGAATGATGCTCTTCGGCTCTAATATGCTTATAATAGACCAGCCTACGGACCACCTCGACCTTGAATCTATCACGGCAGTAAACCACGGTATGCAAAGCTTCCGCGGAAATATACTCTTTACCTCTCACGACTATGAGATTCTCAATACTGTTGCTAATAGAATTATAGAAATTCATCCTGACGGTAGCTACACTGATAAGCAGTGCACCTACGAGGAATATCTTGAATACAAGAGAAATCTTGAGCAAAAATAATAAAAATGGCAATGTGCAAAACGCACATTGCCATTTTTTATGTCAAATATTAATTAAACTTTTATCATCAAGCGATTCAAGCAATTTATCAAAGCTTTCGTATATGTGATCGAAATTATAGATGCCTGCCTTGTGCACAGCATCTCTGTGCCATTGCTTGTAGTTGTAAGAGGTAAGGATAGGTCCCTTCCACTTGTATCCCATACAAAAGTGTTTAAGTACTGTATCGTCCTTTATAGCGCGCTGCTCATTGTAGCGATAGGGGAGCACAAGTTTTGCAACCGAGAGAAAGTTTATTGCCGATTGATCGGGCATCAGCATAAATCTATCTCTGACTCTTATTCGCGCCTTTTCAAATAGGCTTGTTTCTTTGATTTTAGCAAGATTTAAGAGAAGCGCCCCGGAATTGCAGTAGCGCTTGCCGAAAAAGCGTCTGCCGACGATGTCCTGAACTGCCGCAAATTCGTAATCCGAAATATCAATATCGTAAAGCTCGCCAAGGTCGGAAAGACACATAATATCCGCATCAAGATAAATAACCTTATCAGGTACTGAAAGAAGGTCAAGAAAAAGTCTTATTGATGCGTAAGGGGTGTAGGAATTCTTCTGGTTTTTCGCCTTGCTGAAATATTTTTTCTGAAGGTCAGTAACATCAATAATACTTGCGGTGCTGTCTGCATTGACTTGCTTAAGCACACTCTCTGCTACGCATCTTTGTTCTTCAGTGAATGGAAGAAAGGCAGGATTTTTATCGGTAAGATCCATTGTAAGCAGAATAAGATCAACAGGCGCATTAGTCTTGTCGATTACTGACATTACGGACATAAGGATGCCGCCGAATATTTTGCGGTTACCGAAGTAAACTATCGGAATTCTTCTCATCAGTCGTCAGTTCCTTTCTTTTTTTAGAAAAGCCTATTTCAAGAGCAACATAAAAGCCGAGCGATATAAGCATCACGAGGTAATAGGTCAAAAGACGCCATACGAGCATTCCGCCGTAGGAAATTACCGCCGCACTCGAAGCGATAGATGCAAATATTGACTGAAACGCAAACTCGATACCGCCGCTTGAGCCTGGCGTCGGCAGAAATACCACCATAGTTATGGCAAATGAGGTTCCGCAGATAACGAAGAAAAGATCAGAAATATCTACACCGACACCGAATGCGTGAAGTATGAAGTAGGTAGTAGCGTAATAAAAAAGCATTGATGCGGCCTTGGTGATAAAGGCGAGTATAAACGCGCCCCATTTTTTTCGCAGGTCTGTAAATGCCTCTTGAACATTGACGAAATACTGTTTGAGCTCGGGCGCTTTAGGCGCGAGAAGCTTGGCTATCCATTTGAATTTCAGAAGAAAATCAATAAATCTTGTTAGAATACCTCGTGCGATTTTACTGTTTCCAAGCGCAAAGGTGACAGCAAGGACCGTAAAATTCATCGTGAAGCCTATAATTGCTATTATAGTCATAGCCGAATCGGTAACGAAGCGTTCAAAGTATATAAGCGCTAATGCCGCAAATGAATTTGTAACAAGCATAAATACAAGAAAATTCATAAGCAAAAGCGAGGTGGATTCAGAGGGCGTTACCTTCGCCTTGCTATAAGCATATGCCTGAAAGGGCTGTCCACCCGTAGCAAACGGTGTTACGCCGTTGAAGAAATGCTCGGTCATTGCTATGTTGTAGGTGGTAGTCATTTTTATATCACATCCACGCGCCTTGGTGAGAATACATAGAGATAGGGGATAGAGCGCCATATAGATAAGAATACAAAGCAACGCGTAAAGGATGTACTTAAAATTAACGGTTGAGATGACCTTGAATATCTCACCTATATCGTTAAAGGAAAGTATCAGAGCGAGTATAAATACAGTAAGCGCAGTCCAAAGTATATACGCGCCTATTTTAAATTTATGCTTGTTTTCGTTCATTTTTTTGCCTCACAGTAGCATTAAAAATATCGAATAAAAGAGAAAAAATCCTGCATGGAAAATGCAGGATTTTTTTGGTGCGGGTGACAGGGGTCGAACCTGCATGGGAAGCCCACTGGATCCTAAGTCCAGCGCGTCTGCCAATTCCGCCACACCCGCAGACTGTAATTGTCCTACAAAGAGCACCTTGTAAATTATAACACGCAAGCGCGAGTTTGTCAAGTAAATTTATAGATATTCCGCATGACTTTCTTTTGCAAAATATCCCTTGCTGTTTTTTTGCTACAAAACGATAAAAAACTAAAATGAGCAATTTAAATTGAGGCAGAAAGTGATGTTTGTTCCTTATGGCCACATGGCCTTATGTCTTGTTTTGCTTTGAAAATCTTTTCTTCACAGCGTTTAAGATAAGCGCAACAAGGATGTAAGAAACTGTAAAAATAAACCAGCAGGTGAAAACAAATGGAAGTGAAAGCGAGCTTCCGCCCTCAAATCTTACCGAAAGAAAAACGAAGAAAAATACAAGAAACAGCGACGAATAATGGACGAGATATTTTACTGTGAGCTTAAGCGATTTTATATCAAAAATATATTCGGCAACCGAGATTATCATTGAGAAGGATAAGAGGACGAGGAAACGTCCGATGCCGATGCTTTGTTCAGGAAGTCCGAGAACCAGGGCAAATATATAAAACACCAGCGTAATTAAGGTTGTGTAAAGGGCGGTGTGGTAAGTAAATTTTTTAAGTTGGCTCATATTTTTCCTCCGTCTTTTATTCACCATTGTATTTTATCACATTCCTTATAGCTTTTCAAGTGAAAAATAAAATTATTTCTATCTTCCTGATGAATTGCGGCAAAGCGGTTGACTTTTATTTATTAATTTATTATAATATTTATATATATTTTTTGGAGGGTTCTTATGAACAGAACAAAAGCCCGCGAAAACGCCTTTATTCTTCTTTTTGAGGCTGAATGCCGTGAGGATGAAACACCGCTTGAAATATTTGAATATGCGAGTGAGTTTCCTGATTTTGAGTCGGACGATTTCGTGAAAAAGGTATTTTTCGGTGTTGCCGAGCGTCGCAAGGAAATTAACGAGCTTATCGACGCTAATCTCGTAGGCTGGTCAAAGAAGCGTATATCACCCGTATCAAGAGCGCTTCTTGCATTAGCGACCTATGAGATGCTTGCGTGCGAGGATGTACCTGCGCGCGTTTCCATAAACGAGGCGGTAGAGCTTTCAAAGAAGTACGACGATGAGAAGAGCTATACCTTCGTCAACGGTGTTCTCAACGCGATTTATAAAAAGCTCGAAGCAAACTGATGAAGGAAATATATTTAGGTATAGATACCTCAAATTATACGACGTCTTTGGGTGTCGTTTCGTCTGACGGTGAGATTATCGCCAATCTGAAAGCACCGCTTACAGTCAAATCGGGCGAGGTGGGGCTGCGTCAGTCTGACGCTGTATTTCTTCATGCAAAGAATTTGCCTTTGCTTTTTGATAAGCTTCGGGTTTTTTTACACGATAGCAGGATTATTGCAATAGGTGTATCGTCAAGACCGAGAAACGTCGAGCACTCATATATGCCGTGCTTTTTGTCAGGGGTATCCTGCGCTACCGCAGCTTCTACCGTATGCGCGTCGTCGCTTTACACCTTTTCGCATCAATGCGGACATATTATGGCGGCAATTCTTTCATCGGGGGCTTTGCATCTGCTTGACGGTAGGGAATTTGCCTCGCTTCATATATCAGGCGGCACTACCGAGCTTTTAAAAACGCGCTTTGTGGGTGACGGCTTCGTTCAAGAGCTCGTTGGCGGTACTAAAGATTTAAACGCCGGTCAGGTTATTGACCGAGTTGGCGGTATGCTTGGACTTGATTTTCCGTCCGGGGTTGCGCTTGAAGCGCTTGCGCTTGAAAATTCACAGCCCGTGCCTAAAAAAAGAATTTGTATAAACGAAGGCTATGTTAATCTGTCAGGACTTGAAAATATGGCACAGCGTCTTTACAAATCGTCAGAAAATCCGCCGCTTGTTGCGCGCTTTGTGCTTGATTACATAGCAAAGTCCGTGTGCGCTATGGTTGATTCCTATATTGATAGGTTCGGTGAGAGTGAGATAGTGTTCGCAGGCGGTGTAATGAGCAATTCCATTATCAGAAATACGCTTTGCTCGCGCTATAAGGCGCACTTTGCACATCCCGAGCTTTCCCGTGACAATGCGGTAGGAATTGCCTATCTTACAATGCTTAAAAATTCTACCGAGAGGTAAAAAATGGATATATCCTCTTTAAGAGAGAGGCGCGATGCGTCATATACCGTAAGTGAGCTTAACGGTATTCTGAAAAATTTAATAGAAAACGATAGGGCGCTTAAAACTCTTACCGTTAAGGGTGAAATATCAAACCTCACCGCACACAGAAGCGGACATATTTATTTTACCTTAAAGGACGAGGAATCGCAAATCAAGGCGGTTATGTTCCGTTCAAGCGCGCAGCATCTTAAATTCGCGCCCGAAAACGGTATGAAGGTCATTGTCCGCGCATCAGTTGGCGTTTACACACAGGGCGGAATGTATCAGCTTTATGTAACCCAGATTACACCCGACGGAATTGGCGCGTTGTATCTTGCCTATGAGCAGCTGAAGGCAAGGCTTGATGCAGAGGGGCTTTTCCTTGACGGGCATAAAAAGCCTCTGCCAAAATATCCTACTAAAATCGGCGTTATAACCTCGCCTACCGGTGCGGCGGTGCGTGATATTATAAATGTCATCACAAGACGCTTTCCCATAGCAACAATATATCTCTATCCTTCGCTCGTGCAAGGGGATGGGGCAGAGGATAATCTTATCGAGGCGGTTGATTTCTTCGACCAGACGAATCTTGTTGACCTTATCATAATCGGACGCGGCGGTGGCTCGCTTGAGGACCTTTACTCATTTAATTCCGAGGCTCTTGCAAGGCGTATTTTTGCCTGCAAAATCCCCGTGATTTCTGCCGTCGGACACGAAACCGATTTTACAATTTGTGATTTTGTAGCCGATAAACGCGCGCCCACGCCCTCTGCGGCGGCAGAGCTTGCTGTGCCCGATATCAGAGAGCTTTCAGTAAGACTTGATATGCTTATCGGCAGAATTTCGGGCTCTATGCTCTATAAAATTGAAAGAGGCGGCGAAAAGCTTAAGGCTTTGAGGGCGAGAATTTCCTCGTCAGGCATTACCGAGGAATATAAATCCCTGATAAAAGAGCTTAAAGCTCGCGTGGATGCAGCCGCAGGGCGCACGCTCGATAGAAAAAAAGCAAGGCTTGCAGAGCTTGCGGCAAAAATCAACGCATTAAGCCCGCTGTCCGTGTTAAGCCGAGGATACTGCGTGCTTAATTCCACTGACAAAGCCGTCAGAACGGTAAATGATGTTGAAGTGGGACAGAGCCTTTCGGCAAGACTAAACGACGGTGTGCTCTCGCTTACCGTGGATAAAAAGGAGTTACTTAAATGAGCGAAAATTTAAGCTTTGAAAATATGATAGAGCGTCTTGAAAAAATCGCTGATTTTCTTGACAGCGGTGATGCAACGCTCGATCAGTCACTTAAATCCTATGAAGAGGCTGTAAAGCTTTTTGTGAGCTGTGAGAAACAGATTTCCTCTGCCGAGGCAAGGGTCAGAATGATAGTTGAGGGACACGACGGCTCTATTACCGATATGCCGTTTGACTCTGACGATGAGACTTGATCTGTTCCTTACCGCAAGAGGACTGTGCCGAAGCAGAACCGAGGCAAAATCGCTGATAGAGGCGGCAAAGGTTCTCGTTGATGGCAAGGCTATAACGAAGCCCTCTTACGATATAGACGAAAGCTTTTCTTGCGATATCTCACTTGACAGATCCGATTTTAAGTTTGTCAGCCGTGGCGGTCTTAAGCTTGACGGCGCACTTGATAGCTTTTGCGTTGATCTTAATGGCAGAATCTGCCTCGATGTTGGTGCGTCGAGTGGTGGCTTTACCGATTGCCTTCTGCAAAGAGGCGCATCTCTTGTGCTTGCAGTGGATTCCGGTCAAGGTCAGCTTAATGACTCGCTTGCCTCGGACGAGAGAGTTATATCGTACGAAAATTTCAATGCGAGATATATGAGCGCGAGCAGCTTTGATTACACACCGACGCTCGCGGTTATGGATGTTTCCTTTATCTCGGCTACTCTTATTATGCCTGCGGTATATTCGGTTTTGCCCGAGGGGGCAGACTATATTCTGCTTGTTAAGCCGCAGTTTGAGGTTGGACGCGCGCATATAGGCAAGGGTGGCATCGTTAAGGATAAAAAGGCGAGAGAAAAGGCGCTTGTTGGGGTTGTTGAATTTGGAAAATCTATAGGATTTACCTATGTTAACTCGGTTGTATCGCCCATTGAGGGCGGTGACGGCAACACCGAATATCTCGTGCATTTCAGAAAATAATTTTTACGGAGTAAGGGTATGAAAAGGGTTTGCTTGATTCCAAATGCGAATAAGGACCTTAATCTTGATATTACGGCGAGAGTCGCTCAAAAGCTTCATAGCTTGGGTATTGAGGTTTTTCTCGAAAATACATATGCAAGCTTGGGACTTGATTTTATCAACTATTATACTGATTTTCAGCAAGAGTGCGAGCTTATCATTGTTATAGGTGGCGACGGCTCGATGCTCGATGCGTCTGTGCTCGCTACGAAATACGATATACCCTTGCTCGGTGTAAATCTTGGCAAGGTCGGCTATCTCAATGAGCTTGAGCCTGATGCACTTGATACTCTTTCAAATCTTGTGACGGGTGAATATGAGATACACGAAAAGATGCTTCTTTCCGCTACCTATCTTGGCAAGGAAGCCTGTGAGAGTGACCGATTTGCGCTTAACGATATTGTTTTGTCGCACGAAAACTATCTTGGTATTGCCGATTTTACATTAAGCTCAAGCGACGGCTGTGTAAAATACAGAGCTGACGGACTTTGCATATCGACACCGCAGGGCTCTACCGCCTATTCGCTTTCCGCAGGCGGACCTATCGTTTCACACAATGTACGCGCTATCGTCGTTACGCCCATTTGCCCTCACTCATTCTTTAACCGCGCCTTTGTATTTTCGGATTCAGAGGTGCTGATGCTTACCAACACGGGCTCTGACAGACTCAATATCAGCATTGACGGCAGACGCTTCAAGACGCTTGAAACGGGGGACTTTTGCCGTGTTTATGTCAGCGAAAAGCATCTTAAGGTGGTTTCCTTTAAAAACAACAATATGCTTTCGGCACTCTTTAAAAAGATTAAGATTCTGGAGGATATCTGATGAAAAACTCACGCCAGCAGAAAATTCTTGAGCTTATCGAGAAATATGATATAGAAACTCAAGAGCAGCTTATAGCAAGACTTAACGAGGCAGGCTTTTCTGTAACGCAGACAACCGTTTCTCGCGACATTAATCAGCTTAAGCTCGTCAAGACGGTGAGTGGCTCCGGCAGATATAAGTATGTGCTTCCCGAAATAAGACGCGATAATAATGTTAGTGTTGTAAATTCAGCCCTTTCAGAGGCATGCCTTAAAATTCAGGCGGCACGCAATATCGTAGTGGTTAAAACCCTCTCGGGAATGGCAAACGCAATTGCCGTATGTATTGATTCTATCGGGCAAAGCGATATTCTCGGTAGCGTTGCAGGCGACGATACTATTCTTATCGTGCTTACTACAGACGAGGCGGCGCAGAGCCTTTCGGATAAGCTTCATTCTATTTTCGGTGTAAACGGCTGATTTTAAGGAGATTTCAGTATGCTTATTTCATTACACGTTGAAAACGTGGCTGTAATAAAAAGCATAGACGTTGATTTTACTCATGGCTTCTGTGCGCTTACAGGACAGACGGGTGCGGGCAAATCAATTATTATAGATTCAATAAAGCTTCTTCTCGGCGCAAAGGGTGAACGCGAGCTTATTCGTCACGGTGAGGATTTCTGCTTTGTAAGCGGTCTTTTCGGTGGCTTTACCGCCGATGATCTCAAATATTTTGAGGCGCTTGGAATTTTCCCTGATGAAGAGGGAACTATTCTATTGCAGAGAAGGCTCATGGCTGACGGACGCTCGCAGATACGTGTAAACGGAAGGGCGGTCAGTATATCCGTTCTCAAATCACTCTGCCGAGGTCTTGTAAATATTCACGGTCAGGCAGATACCCACGCACTTACGGATCCATCTACGCATATAAATATTCTTGACACCTATGCCGGGGTCTCTGATATTCTTTCGGAATACAAGCTCGCATATGCTGAATATGTAAGAATTACAAACGAGATTAAGAGCATCACCGAAAAGGAAGCTGAGCGCGAGCGCCTTGTCGAGATGTACGAGTATCAGATAAACGATATAAGCTCGCTTTCGCTCAAAGCAGGCGAGGAAGAAGAGCTTATTGATAAAAAGCTTAAGCTTAAGAATTCCGAACGCATTACCAAGCAGGCAGGCTTTGTTTTCCGTGCACTGAAGGGCAGCGAAAAGGGAAGCGCGTGCTATCTTATAGACAGATGTATTTCCCAGCTTGAACAGCTTTCTGACGTTATTCCTGCGTTCGACGGCTACGCGCAGACGCTTCGTGATATTCTATACAAGGTTGACGATATATCCGAAGAGGTTTACGCGTCACTTGACGGACTTGACGAGGATCCCACCGAGCGACTTAACGAGATAGAGTCGAGGCTTGATAAGATTTCGCGCTTAAAGCGCAAGTACGGACCTACTGTTGAAGATATTTTAGCATTTCTTGAAAATATCAGTGGCGAAGTGGATAAGCTTAAAAATTCCTCGGATTTGTTGCTTAAGCTGAATACTGAGCAAAGGGATGCCTATAACAAGGCGGTATTGCTTGCGGATAAGCTTCACGAGGCGCGCGCAGAGGCAAAGGGTACGCTTGAGGGGCGTGTGCTTGAAACGCTTGAGTTTCTTGATATGCCGAAGGTTGTGTTCTTAACACAGCTTAAGGTTGAAAATGACGGTGAGAAAAAGCGTCTTTCACCGCTAGGCTATGACACCGTCGAGTTCTTTATCAGCGCAAACAAGGGCGCTGAGCCCAAGCCGCTTGCGAAAATCGCATCGGGCGGTGAGCTTGCGAGAATTATGCTCTCGCTCAAAAATGTTATTGCCGATAAGGACGGCGTAAGAACGATAATTTTTGATGAAATTGACGCGGGTGTGTCGGGTAAAACCGCAAGAAAAATCGGAATAAAGCTTTTAGAGCTTTCCCGTGGTGTGCAGGTAGTTTCAGTCACGCACAGCGCACAGATCGCATCGCTTGCCGATCTTCACCTGCTTATTACCAAGCAGGACGCAGGCGATTCTACACAAACCGAGGTTTCAGAGCTCGATGACGAGGGAAGAGTGGCAGAGCTTTCGCGTATTCTTGGCGGTATAAATATCACCGATGCACAAAGAGCGGCTGCTTACGATATGCTTAAGGAAAGAGAAATTTATAAAAAATAATTTCGAGGTAAAGCTTGAATATTTCCGATTTCCTTTCGCAAAGCAAAATTCCGTTTAAAGAACGCTTCGATACGAGCGGTCTCTCGTCGATACGCGCAGGCGGTACTGTTAAGGCATTTATCCAGCCGCGAAGCGTTGACGAGCTGATATACACAGTAAATGGACTTGTGTCAATGGGTGGGCCGTATAAACTAATAGGCAAATGCACAAATACCTTGTTTTCTGACGGATGCGAGAGCCTTTGTATTGTAAGTACGAGAGGTGTTCGTGATGTATGCTTTGAGGACGGGCTTGTATGCGCCTCGGCAGGTGCTGTTTTTGGGGCTGTGCAGTCCTCACTTAAAGGCTCTTTAAAATACCTATCGCTTCCTATGTCGGGGATACCAGGTACGGTTGGCGGTATGGTAAGGCAGAATGCAGGGGCGTTTGGTGAGTGTATCTCTGATATATTTCATTCAGCCGAGGTGTACAGTATTAAAAATAAGCGCATAACACACCTTAATAAAGGTGATATGTGCTTTTCCTACCGAAACAGTATTTTATCAAGCGGAGATTATATCCTGCTTCGCGTTATGCTTCACAGTAAAGGGGCAGATGAGCAGTATATCGCATCAGGGCTTGACTCTTACCGCAAATTAAGGCTTGCGAAGCAACCGACAGAGCCGAGCCTTGGTAGCTTTTTCAAAAGGCCACCTAACGATTATTCGGCAAGGCTTATTGATATTTGCGGGCTTCGCGGCATGACGGTAGGCGGTGCTCGCGTTTCGGAAAAGCACGCAGGCTTTATTGTAAATATTGGCGGCGCTACGCCAAAGGATATAATCGACCTTTCGCGCGCTGTAAAGCGCACGGTTTATGAAAAGCAGGGTGTTCTGCTTGAAGAAGAGGTTGAGATAATAGGAAATTAAAAAAAGGGGGGCGCGATATGTCTTTTTGCTCGGATATCAAGAGTGATATTTATAAAAGTGCATATAAAAACAGCTGCTGCAGACGCGCCTTGCTTTGCTCTATGCTCTATGCAAAGGGGGATGCGAAAGACGGTGTCACTACCGTCACCGTATCGGATAAAAGCGCCGTTTTATGTATCGAGGGACTCGTGCGTGAATTCTACTCGGTTACCCCCGAGTCGGTTTCCTCGGGTGGCCGCAGATACCTTTTAAATATCAGGTCGAAGGCTATGTCGTCAATGATAAATAAGTTCGCCGGCGGCCAGCTTTCAATTCGGGAATTTATAAAATGCCCATCATGTCAGAGTGCCATTTTGCGTGGATTATTTATGGCGGCAGGAAAAATGTCAGACCCTACAAAGCAATTCTGCCTTGAATTAACACCCACATTCAGACAAAATGAGGTGAAAGAGCTGTTAGATGCGCTTGGACTTGAGTTCCTTGTGTCAACACGCGCAAGATATGATGATATACAAAAAACCATCTTTTGCAAACGACAGGCTGTTATCGAGGATTTCTTCAGCATGGCGGCGCTTGAAAATGTAACGTACGACCTTATCAACTCGGGAATACAAAAGGATTTTAATAATAGAATTAACAGACTTCGTAATATTGAAATCGGAAATATCGCAAGAACGGTTGAAATGTCAAAGCAGCAGCGCGAGCTTATACAGAGGCTTATTGAGGAAAAGCTTTTGTCAAGCCTTCCTGACGAGCTTGCATACACGGCGAGAATGCGTCTTGAAAATCCTGACGCTTCGCTTGCAATGCTCGCAAGCTTCCATACGCCGCCTATAACTAAATCGGGACTTTCACACAGACTTAATAAAATTATGACGCTTGGCGGTCAGCTTCTTGAAAAGCACAAAAAATAAAGAAAAGGGGGATGAGTAAGATGTCAGGCTTTTGTCATTTGCATTTACATTCAGAATACAGCCTGCTTGACGGTGCTGCGCGCATATCGGGCATTGCGGACAAGGCGCTTTCTGACGGACAGCGTGCGGTTGCTATAACCGACCACGGCTGTATGTACGGCGCGGTTGAGTTTTACGATTCTCTCAAGAAAAAGGGCGTAAAGCCGATAATCGGCTGTGAGGTGTACGTAGCGGCGCGGTCAAGATTTAATAAAGAGGGCAAGCAGGATAGCTCCGGACACCATATGATATTGCTCTGCAAGGATGCTGTTGGCTATAAAAATCTTTGTTATATGGTATCAGAAAGCTATGTAAACGGCTTTTATATGCGTCCTCGTATAGATATGGACCTGCTTCGTGAGCATCACGAGGGGCTTATATGCTTATCGGGCTGTGTTGCAGGAAAAATACCGCAGCTTATACTCGCAGGCAGTATGCCTGAGGCTATTAGCTATGCTAACGAGCTTAAAGCGCTTTTTGGCGACGATTTTTACCTTGAGGTACAAAACCACGGAATTGACGAAGAGCTTCGCGTTTCCTTTGGTATAAGGCAGATAAGCCGTGAAACCGGAATTCCTATGGTTGCGACCAACGACGTGCACTATCTTAACCGCACGGATGCTGATAATCAGGCAATTCTTATGTGCATCCAGATGGGTACTGTAATTACTGACGGCAGACCTCTCGGCTTTGAAAATAACGAGTTTTATTTTAAATCCGAAAAGGAAATGCGCGAGCTTTTTCAGGATTACGAGGGTGCAGTTGATAACTGCGGAATAATCGCTGATAAGTGTAATTTTGATTTTGAATTCGGTAATCTTCACTTGCCTGATTTTCGTGCCGATGACGGAAGCTCTCACAGCGAAACCTTAAGAAAAAAGGCATACGCAGGCTTTTCTCAAAGAGAGAAAGAGGGAAGATTTGATTATAGCAAGCACGATAGGGATTTTTATCTCAGGCGAATGGAATACGAGCTCTCTGTCATTGATAAAATGGGCTTTAACGCTTATTTTCTTATAGTCAGCGATTTCGTATCCTATGCAAAGCGAAATGATATCCCCGTCGGCCCGGGCCGTGGCTCGGGTGCGGGAAGCCTTGTTGCCTTTTGCACAGAGATAACCGACGTTGACCCTATTGCCTTCGATTTGCTTTTTGAGCGTTTTCTTAATCCCGAGCGCGTTTCTATGCCCGACTTTGATATAGATTTCTGCTATAACAGACGCGAAGAGGTCATAGATTATGTTAAGAGAAAATACGGCGACGATAAGGTCGCGCAGATAGCTACCTTTGGTACTCTCGCGGCAAGGGCGGCAATCCGTGACGTAGGTCGCGCGCTTGGTATGCCGTATGGCAAGGTTGATGCGGTTGCAAAGCTTGTTCCGCAAGAGCTTGGAATTACGATAGAAAAGGCGCTCGTACAACGAGAGTTAAATGAGCTTTACGAATCAGACTCAGAGGTCCGCCGCCTGATAAACGTCAGCCGAAGCCTTGAGGGAATGCCCCGTCATATGTCCACTCACGCCGCAGGCGTGGTTATCACCGAGCGTCCGACCTATGAGTATGTACCGCTTTCATATAGCGGAACGGGTGTAGTTACTCAGTTTGATATGGTTACTGACGAGCGGCTCGGACTTGTTAAGTTCGATTTTCTCGGACTTCGCTATATAACCGTGCTTCACGACGCAGAGGCTGCTATAAGAAAACGCGTTAAGGATTTTGAGCTTTCAAAAATTCCGTTTGACGATAAGGCAACCTTCAGGCTTCTTTGCGATGCTAAAACCGACGGTGTTTTTCAGCTTGAATCGGGCGGTATGAAGCAGGTTCTCTCGAAGCTTGCACCGAGTAATCTTGAGGATATTATAGCAGTTATCGCTCTTTTCCGCCCGGGTCCTATGGATTCCATAGATACCTTTATTGAAAGAAAGCACGGCAGACAGAGCATAAGCTATCAGACACCTCAGCTTGAGGACATTCTCAAGGTAACCTACGGATGTATCGTATATCAAGAGCAGGTTATGCAGATATGCCGAGCTCTTGCCGGCTACTCGTATGCCGAGGCAGACCTCGTCCGTCGCGCAATGGCGAAGAAAAAGGCGGATGTTATGCTATCCGAGCGCGAGAAATTCGTCAAGGGATGCTCAAAAAACGGCATTGACGAGTCAATTTCAAACTCTATATTTGACAGTATGGTTGCTTTCGCACAGTATGCCTTCAACAAGAGTCACGCGACGGCTTACAGTATAATTTCATATAGAACGGCATATCTCAAAGCAAATTACCCGAAGGAATACTTTGCCGCGCTTATGACGAGCGTTCTTGACAGCAGGGACAAGCTTCGTCAGTATATTCAGGACGCGCAAAGGTTCGGTGTAAGGGTGCTTGCGCCCGATATAAATTTAAGCGGCTCTGATTTTTCGGTTTCTGACGGTGATATTCGCTTTGGACTTCTTGCGATAAAGAATGTCGGACGAAACGTAACGGACGCTATTATCAGAGAGCGCGAGGGGGGCAGATTCAAGAGCTTTGACTCGTTTGTATCAAGGCTTTCATCATCCGATATCAACAAAAGAACTCTTGAAGCCTTTATCAAATGCGGTGTGTTTGATTCGCTCGGCGTTAACCGCGCCTCGCTTCTTTCCTGCTACGAGCAGATTCTCGACGCAGAGCAGACGAAGCAGAGAAATAATATTAAGGGGCAGATGGATTTCTTCTCGCAGGTGTCATTTGCAAGTGAGGATTCGGGCGGTTATACCTATCCCGATTTACCTGAATTTACCCCGCGCGAGCTTCTTATGCTTGAAAAGGAAAGCTCGGGAATGTACTTTACGGGCAATATCATAACAAGCTATTCCAAGGCGCTTGACGCTACTAAATGCGATTCTATCAGCGAGGTAATCGAGTCGGTGCTTGACGGTGGGCAGGATAAGCCCTATCACGACGGTGATTTCGTAAAGCTTGGCGGTATTATTAGCGCGAAAAAGAATAAAATACTAAAAAACGGCGATACGATGGCATTTCTTACCCTTGAGGACGCGCTGTCCGAGATAGAGGTAATAGTATTTCCAAAGCCCTACGCAAAATACAGTAACGATTTGGTTGAGGAAACCGCCGTAGTTATTGAGGGTAAAATTTCAGTTGAGGACAACGACTCTGCGAAAATTCTTCTGTCAAGGCTGACAACGCTTAAAAGCAATTCAGAGCTTGAAAAAGCAAGCGCGGAAGCAGAAGTCCTCGAAGAAAAGGAAAAAACGGTATATATCAAGCTTGACAGCTTTGCCGAAAGCAAGCTTAACCCGATTTACAGACTCGCAAATCTTTATCCCGGGCGGTGTCACGTCGTTGTTTTCGATTCAAGCACGCGCAAGTATATTGCGATAAGGAATATAGCAATTGCCGAGTGTGATGAGGTAATGTCAAGGCTTAAAAACTATTTTGGGGATTCAGCAGTCGTAATCCGCTAAAAGTATCAAAAAATGATACATCTTTGGCGCTTTCGTTGACACCCGAATTTTACGCATATATAATTTAGTCAAAAAAACCATGGAGAAAAATAATGAATTTAACTGTTCTTGACGGTGTTTTTGCAATACTACTGATAGTCGCAGGTGTAATCGGCTTTAAAAAGGGCTTTTTTGATTTAATTACACCGCCTATCAAGCTTATTGCGAGTGTTTGCATCACCTTTTTGCTCGCAGGCGCGCTCATAGATTCGTGGACGGGTCCGCTTTTCAGAGGGCTGATAGGTGATAGCATTGCTCAAACATTAAGCACGAATTACCCTGAGCTTTCCGCCCTTAACGCAGGTGAAACCGTTCCCGTTATGTTCAAGATACTTGCTTTTTTCGCAGGCGTTAACATCGAACAGACGGCTCTTTCGGAAGAGGGCACGGTTGCAGAAGCGATAGGACTTGCCATCGGCACACCTATCGGAAGCTTCGTTGCGATGCTTGTGACCTATCTTACCCTCTTTGTGGTGGTTTCGCTCGTTCTTCGCTTTGCTCTCGGTGTTGTCGGAACTGTGCTTACCGCAGGACCGCTTAACGCGCTTGATAAAATGTTAGGAATACTCTTTACCTTCGCAATATGCAGCATAGCCTGCTGTATTATCGCGACGATAACGATGTCCTTTTCGCCCGAGTTTGACGGAGGATTTCTGTTTGATTTCTTCTTGTCGCTCAACCCCTTTATTGTAACTTAAAATAAATTTGAACGGTGTAATAATATGAATATTCCACTTTGCACACGATGCAAAAAAAGACCTGCAACGGTCTTTGTCACAAAAAATGAAAACGGAAATACCGTAAAGGACGGACTCTGCCTCATCTGCGCGAACGAGGTCGGCTTGCGTCCGTTTGACAATATGCTTAAGCAAATGGGTATGCCTGATGAGGTTATCGCAAGTATGTCAGGCGAGCTTGAAGAGGCTATGGCAGACCTTACTGAAAATCTGCCCGAAAATCCTGACGAGCACGGCGCGCCATCCATTGACTTCAAGAAGTTCTTTTCCGACCTCGGATTTACGAGTGATAAGGGTAAATCAGAGGGCAAGAAATCACCCGATGCGAAGGGTGGGGCTAAGGATGAGAAGAAATTTCTTTCAACCTATGCCACCTCACTTACAGAGAAGGCAAGAGAGGGGAAGATTGACCGAATTGTTGGCAGAGAGCGTGAAATAGACCGTATTATTCAAATTCTTTGCCGAAGGCAAAAGAACAACCCCTGCCTTATCGGTGAGCCCGGTGTCGGCAAAACCGCAATAGCAGAGGCTCTTGCACAAAGAATTGAGGACGGTCGCGTTCCCGAGAAGCTTTCTGACAAAGAGGTTTGGCTGCTTGACCTTACCGCGCTTGTTGCAGGAACACAGTTCAGAGGTCAGTTTGAGCAGAGAATTTTAGGTCTTATCAAAGAGGTTAAGGCGAACGGTAACATAATTCTCGTTATTGACGAGGTGCATAACATAGTTGGCGCAGGAAATTCAGAGGGCGCAATGGGCGCGGCTAATATGCTGAAACCTGCACTTTCTCGCGGTGAAATTCAGGTTATCGGTGCAACTACGCTCAATGAGTACAGAAAGCATATAGAAAAGGATTCTGCGCTTGAGAGAAGATTTCAGCCCGTAATGATTAACGAGCCGTCGATTGACGAAACCGTAAGCGTGCTTATCGGCATTAAAAAGTATTACGAGGACTTCCATCAGGTGAAAATTTCTGACGATATAGCGCGTGGCGCGGTTATTATGTCAGAGAGATATATTTCGGATAGATTTCTTCCCGATAAGGCAATCGACCTTATCGACGAGGCGTGCGCGCGAGTTGCGCTGAATACGCCCGAAATAAATGAGAAGAAGCGCAATATCAAAGAGCTTGCGACACTTAATGCTGAAAACGAGAAGCTTCTTTCCACTCTTGAAGCAAGTGATGCACAGACCGAGGAAAATTATAAAAGGCTTGCCGACATTAAGGCGAGAATTTTACAGCTTGAAGGCAGAAACACAGAGCTTGACGAGGTGCTTTCACGTGTATATCTTACATCGGGTGACCTTGCGGATGTAGTTGAGATATGGACGGGAATACCCGCAACCGATATCAAAGAGGGCGAGCTTTCCGAGCTTACGGGCCTCTATTCGAGGATTAGCGCAAGAGTTATCGGTCAGGATGACGCGGTTGCAGCGGTATGCCGTGCGGTTAAGCGTAAAAGAGCAGGAATTTCTTACAGAAAAAATCCCGTTTCCATGATTTTTGCAGGCCCTACGGGTGTCGGAAAAACCGAGCTTGTCAAGGTGCTTGCAGACGAGCTTTTTAAGCAGCCCGAATCACTTATTAGGCTTGATATGTCGGAATTTATGGAAAAGCACGCAGTATCAAGGATAATCGGTGCCCCCCCTGGATATGTAGGATATGACGAGGCAGGACAGCTTACCGAAAAAATCAGGCGCCGTCCTTACTCGGTGGTTCTTTTTGACGAGATTGAAAAGGCGCACCCCGATGTGCTTAATATCCTTCTTCAGATTCTTGACGACGGTATTATAACCGATGCTCAGGGCAGGCAGGTCAATTTTGAGAATACTATTATAGTTATGACCACAAACGCAGGAAGCGAGATGAATTCTAATGTTTCGGGCTTTGCAAAAAGCACGAATGCGGTGGCAAAGGAAAAGACCGAAAAAGCACTATTCTCATTCTTAAGACCTGAATTTATCAACAGAATTGATGAAATTATTACCTTTAACCACTTAAGTCTCGAAAATTTTGAAAAAATTGCAGATATAATGCTTGGGAAGCTTCGCGATGCTATGTCCCATAAGGATATTAAGCTGTCGTATGAAGGCGGGGTGCTTTCGCTTATTGCAAAAGAGGCCTACTCTGAAAAATTCGGTGCAAGAAATATGCGAAGATACATCGAAAAAGAGGTTGAAGATAAAATTGCCGAGGCAATTATCGAGGCATATCCGAGAAAGCTTCTCGGAATACACCTTGATACGAAGGAAAATAAAATTATTTTAACTACAATTTAAATGAGGTGATATAAAAATGGCAGGATGTACGCACGATTGCTCAACCTGCAGCTCAAAGTGCTCAAAGGCAGATCTTATCGAGCCGCAGAATAAAGCAAGTAATGTAAAAAGAGTCATCGGTATCGTAAGCGGAAAGGGTGGCGTAGGTAAATCTCTCGTTACCTCAATGCTTTCGGTAGTGATGAAAAGACGCGGATACAGAACCGCTATTCTCGATGCTGACATTACGGGACCGTCTATCCCTAAGTCCTTTGGACTTAAATGCGGCGAGATAATGGGTACTGATGACGGCATGATACCCGCGCTAACTAAAACCGGAATTGAGGTTATGAGTGTCAATTTGCTTATGGATGACGAAACCAAGCCCGTAGTCTGGCGCGGTCCGGTTATCGCAGGCACAGTAAAGCAGTTCTGGTCTGAGGTAGTCTGGGGCGAGGTTGATTTTATGTTCGTTGATATGCCCCCCGGCACTGGTGATGTTCCTCTCACCGTTTTCCAGTCGCTTCCTCTTGACGGAATTGTTGTGGTTACAAGCCCTCAGGACCTTGTTTCCATGATCGTCAAGAAGGCGCAGAATATGGCTGACCTTATGCAGATTCCGATTCTCGGCTTGGTTGAGAATTATAGCTATATCGTATGCCCTGACTGCGGTAAGGTTATCCGTCCCTACGGCGAGAGTAAAATTGAGGCTATTGCGAAGGATGCTGACACCGATGTGCTTGCAACCCTTCCTATCGACCCCTCACTTGCTTCGCTCGTTGATAAGGGTGTTATCGAGCTCTTTGAGGGTGATTATCTTGAAAGATGTGCAGATATTCTTGAAAATAAGCTTAAATAAGTTGCTTTCGCTGATTTAAACCGAAATAAAAGGCCACTTTAAATGCAAAAATGCATTTAAGGCGGCCTTTTTTCGATGCTTTTTGCGCTTTTGGTGTGCTATAATTCTAAAAAAAGGATGGACGCGTTATGCAAACGCTTTATATCGACGTATATTTTCTGATAAATTTCACCGTTGATTATCTTGCCTTGTATTTTTCACTTATGATACTACATATAAGCACGCGCACCTTGCGGCTTGTCATAGCATCGGGGGTGCTCTCGCTTTTAGCCTGCCTTGTCGTTCTTTCAAGCCTTAATGCCTTCATATATATTATTATACTTATCCTCGGTGCACTTATGGCGGCGCTTATTGCGCCAATTAAAGTGGAATTTGTCGGTGTGTGCAGGCTGCTTGTTGCATTTTTGGTGTTTGAAACCGTATTCGGTGGGGCAGTAAGTTCGTTATATACATTTCTTGATAAGGTACTCGGACCCTATCTTGACGGTGTCAGCATCGGGGCGCAGAACTCGCGGCTTTTGCTGATACTTGCCATTATTCTTATGTCCTACGGATTAATAAAGCTTGCTATTGCGGTTCTCGGTCGCGCAAGTTCGGGTAAGGTGTGCCATTTAAGATTCAGAATTTCGGAGATTAATATAAATACAGACGGTCTTGTTGATAGCGGAAATCTTTTGACCGACCCTATATATCAAAGACCTGTAATACTCGTAAAGCGACACGCGCTGTCCGCGTTGTTTTCGGCATATGGCGAGGGGGCACTCTGTGAGGTGTCATCGCCATTATATACGCGCATTGTACTGCTTCCTATGAAGAGCATAGGGGGCAGCAGAATTTTATACGGCGTCAGGCCTGATGAGGTTGAAATTATCATAGATAAAAAATCGTCCCTTGTAAACGCGGTTGTTGCGATAGATGATACCGACGGAAAATTTGATACGCAAGATGCGCTTGTGCCCGCATCGTTATTAATTTAGTTTAGAGGTTAATTTAATGAAAGCATTAATTGATTTTATTAAAAAAATTAAAATTCGTTTCCTATCGCTTTTTTCTAAAAAAGAGGTATATTATATTAACGGTGCTCAAACCCTGCCGCCGCCCCTTTCAGAGGATGAAGAGGAAGGTATGCTCAAAAGAATTGACGAGCAGGATGCAAAGGATGCTCTTATAGAGCATAATTTAAGGCTCGTTTGCTATATTGCGAAGCGCTTTGAGAATACGGGGGCGGGAATTGAAGAGCTTATATCTATCGGTACGGTTGGTCTTATCAAGGCAGTATCAACCTATAATCAGGGACGGAATATAAAGCTTGCTACCTATGCCTCGCGGTGTATAGAAAATGAAATTCTGATGTTTTTAAGAAAAAGTCAGCACAGAAGGCGCGAAATATCGCTCGACGAGCCACTTTCCTGCGACTACGACGGAAACGAGCTTTTGCTTTCTGATATTCTTGGAAGTGAGAGTGATAATGTTTCACTCACACTCGAGGACGCAGAGGAAAGGCGGCTTCTTCGCGAGGCGGTAAATAATCTTAAGGGCAGAGAAAAAACGATAATCGAAATGCGCTTCGGTCTTATAAGCGGAACAGAGCTTACGCAAAAAGAGGTCGCAGATAAGCTCGGTATCTCTCAAAGCTATATTTCAAGGCTTGAAAAGAAGATAATTTCACAGCTTAAGCGGCGCATAGAGAGCCTTATATAATAACTTTTTCCGAAAAAATTATTTGATAAAAAATATTTTGTAAAAAAAGATAATATTTCTTCAGAAAAGGTATTGCAAAATAATAAAATGTATGTTATAATGAATAGCAATTAAAATGAATTACTATGTAAAGAGGTGTTAAAATGAAAGCAGGAATACATCCCGAATACAAGGAAGCTACCATCAGATGTGCATGCGGTGAGACTGTAAAGACTCACTCTGCTAAGGGCGATCTCAACGTTGAAATTTGCTCTAAGTGCCATCCCTTCTACACTGGTAAGCAGAAGTTCGTAGATGCCGGCGGACGCGTTGACAGATTCAAGAAGCGTCTTGCAATGAGCAAGTAATTATTGCTTAAAGCTCGTGATCTTGCGGTTTGACCTTGTTTTGGGTTATACCGTTCGGTTTGCGTATATATGGCATTAACAAAAAGGAGCAGACTTTTCTTCGTCTGTTCCTCTTTTGTTGTATATGAATATTTTAAAATTTAAGGAATAAATATGGAAGGTTCTATGAAACGGGCAATTCTCGTTGCGGTATGTGAGAGAGGCTCTGCGCGTCAGAGGTGTGAAAGAAGCCTTGACGAGCTTGAGCGCCTGCTTGAAACTGCCGGCGGTGAGTGCTACGCCCGAATGATACAGATAAAGGATAAAAGCGATACAGCTACGGTTATCGGCTCTGGTAAGGTGGACGAGCTTCGTTCTCTGTGTTACAATACGGGCTCTGACCTCGTTGTCTTTGATACGCCGCTGTCACCTATGCAGATAAGAAATCTTGAGGATAGGCTTACTTACGCCAGCGTTATTGACCGAAGTATGCTTATTCTTGATATTTTTGCCCTTCACGCAACGAGTGCCGAGGGAAAGCTTCAGGTAGAGCTTGCACAGCTTAAATATACTGCGCCACGCCTTATAGGTAGCGGTGCGTCACTTTCAAGGCAGGGTGGAGGTATAGGCTCGCGTGGACCTGGTGAAACCAAGCTTGAAATTGACAGAAGGCACCTGCGCGAGAGAATTTCTATACTTGAGCAAAGGCTTTTGCAGATAGAAAACAACCGAAATACTATGCGTAGACAGCGCGACGACAGCGGACTTGCTAAAATTGCCGTAGTTGGATATACAAACGCGGGAAAATCAACGCTTCTGAACACGCTGACGGGCGCAGGCGTGCTTGCCGAGGACAAGCTTTTTGCAACGCTTGATTCAACCACGCGTAGAATGGAGCTGCCGTCGGGCGAAACAGTGCTTATTACGGATACCGTAGGCTTTATAAGAAAGCTTCCGCACCATCTTGTTGAGGCGTTTAAATCAACCCTTGACGAGGTTAGATATGCCGACCTTCTGATAATCGTATCGGATATTACCGACCCTGAGGTTGCAGAGCATATTGAGGTAACAGAGAGCATTATAGCCGACCTTGATGCGAGTGATAAGCCGAGAATATACGTCTATAATAAGGCTGATGCAAATTCGGTTTCCTATGCTATTCCGAAGGAAAATACTGTTATTTTGTCAGCAAAATCGGGCGAGGGTACAGATAAACTGCTCGCAGTTATCGAAAAATGCCTGATGCAAACCAAGCGACGCGTAAGCCTTCTTATTCCATATGATGAGCAAAGGCATTTAAGCTCGCTCTACGACAGAGCGCAGGTTTTGTCGGTTGATTATTTAGACGGGGGAATATCTGTCGATTGTATTCTTGATTTTAAGTACCTTGGTTATTATAAACGCTTCGTGAAGGAGAACGGATGATGTCTTTGTCCTACACCACGGTAAAAAAACAGTCGAAATTTACGCTTGAGGATAGGAAGAGCGTGTTTATCGCGCATTGTGCCCCCGCCCAAACCGAGGATGCCGCTATTGATTTTATAAATCAGGTAAAGCGCGCGTATCCTGATGCTAAGCACCACGTTTACGCATATTCGGTGCGCGAGAATAATATCACAAGGTTTTCAGATGACCGTGAGCCTGCCGGTACGGCAGGAATGCCGGTTCTTGACGTTATAAGAAAGAATAACATTCAGAATACGGTAATCGTGGTTGTGCGATATTTTGGCGGAATTCTTCTCGGCACGGGTGGACTTGTTCACGCATACGGTCAGAGCGCGCTCGGCGCGCTTAAAGAGGCGGAAATTATCACATATAACACCTATACGCGCCTTGCCGTTATATGCGATTATTCCGATTATCAAAGGCTTCTTGCTATTTTCTCGGAATATGAGCTTATGATAAACGATACGGAATATACGAGCGATGTCAGAGTTTCAGGCAGCGTTCTTTCATCAAGGGCTGATGAGTTTGTAGCAAAGGTAAAAAACGCAACCTCGGCTAAGGCAGAGGTCGAGCTTTTTGAGGAAATTTTTGACTATCGCAAATAAGTTTTTAAATTTAAAAGTGTTTTTTGATTTTATTGTCGTATATTGAAATAGAAAGCAAAAGAAAGGGGGATTTGTATGGCTGGAATAAAGCAAGAGGTTATTGACGAGATACTTATGCGTACGGATATTCAGGAATACATATCCTCTTATGTATCGCTCAAACGAGCAGGTACTAACTACAAGGGGCTTTGTCCGTTCCACAGCGAAAAAAGTCCGTCGTTTACGGTTTACCCATCGACAAACAGCTTTTTCTGCTTTGGTTGCGGCATCGGTGGCGATGCTGTCACCTTTACGAAGGAAATTGAGCATCTCGATTATCCTGACGCTATTGAGTTTCTTGCTAAAAGAGCAGGGGTAACCGTCCTGCGTGACGGACCGACACCCGTACCGAGTCAGCAGACCAGAGGTGTCACGCGTGAGAGAATGTGGGCTATTAATAAGGATGCCGCAACATTCTTTAACAAGCAGCTTTTTCAGGACAACCCGAAATCAAGAGAGGCTCTTGCGTACTTCACTCAAAAACGAGGACTTTCGCAGGGAATGATAAGGCACTTCGGTCTTGGATTTGCGCCTGATGATTTCAGTATTTTCTCAAACCATATGCTTTCTCTCGGATATACCTACGATGAGCTTGTGGCGGCATTCCTATGCGGAAAGAGTGAAAACGGACGGTATTACGACGCGTTCAGAAATCGCGTAATGTTCCCGATAATTGACGTCAGCGGTAATGTAATTGCCTTTGGCGGTCGCGCTATGGATAATGAAACCAAGCCGAAATATAAGAACACCTCGGATACCTCGGCATTCAAGAAGTCAAGAAATCTTTTCGCGCTCAACTTCGCAAGGCATCACAGTAAGGAAACTATCATTCTTTGCGAGGGCTATATGGATGTCATAGCGCTTCACGCGGCGGGCTTTGAAAATGCCGTTGCTACGCTCGGTACTGCAATAACCGACGAGCAGGCAAGACTGCTCAGTAAATATACCAAAAAGGTTATAATCTGTTATGACTCTGACGAGGCAGGGCAGAAGGCGGCAAACCGCGCCCTCGGCATAATCGGCAGCGTCGGTCTTGAGGTAAGAATTATCACAATTCCAGGCGCAAAGGACCCCGATGAGTATATCAAGACGAACGGTCCTGATAGCTTTAAATCGGTTATTGAGGATGCTAAAACTCGTTTTGATTATATCTTCGACGGCATACTTTCGAGGTACGACATCAACATTCCTGCGAATGTCGTAAAGGTGCTTGGTGAGATAGAAAATGTAATTTCAGGATATTATTCCGTGGCAGAAAGAGAAGTCTACTGCCAAATCGTTGCAAAAAAATTAAACCTTATGACAAAAAATATTATCGCAGACGTGGACAGGCTTCGGCAAAAGCGTGACTTCTCGGCAAGGAAAAAGGATTCCGAGGTCGCAAGACGAACTCTTGCCGGATACGGTGATAAAACTAATCCCGATTACGCAAAAGCGCCGACTACCTCTGCACACGAGGAATTTGTTATTGCGATGATGCTGCTATACCCGGAGCACCGTAAATTCGTCTTTGAAAACGACGAGCTTTGCGAGGAGGATTTCTTCACAGAGCTTGGCAAGAGAATTTTCAGGTATATCAAGGAGTGCTATTATGACTCAGATACCTTTAAGGATCTTAACGCGTGCTTTGATACTGCCGAGGTCAGCAGGATTACTTCAATAAAAATTAAAAGAATGTCACTCGACGATAACGGCGAGGAAGCATTCAAAGAGGGAATTAAATCTCTTAAAAGTTCTAAAAGAAAAAAAGAGTCCGAATATGTTTCGACGCTTGAGGGATTGAGTGATCTTATCTCAAAGCTTCGCGGCAAGCCTGAGGACAATTAAATTCAGAAGGGAATATTAAGATGAGCAGAGATAAAATTGATGTAAACGACTACATTGATTCTAAGGAAAAGAACGGCATTGAAAGCTCGGGCATTATGAAGGTGCTCGAGGATATCGAATTTGACGTATCTCAGGTTGACCTTGACGCGCCTACACCCGAGGATATTGAAAGCGAGCATCTCAAGGACCTTGAAAAGGATGTTGAGGAATACGAATCTGCCGAAAAGATGGAAAAGATACTCTCGCAGGAGGGCTACGCCATTGTCGACCCCGTGCGTATGTATCTTAAGGACATCGGTCAGATTCCTCTTATTTCCGCAGAGCGCGAGCAATATCTTGCAGAGAGAATTGCACAGGGCGATAAGGCGGCAAAGGATGAGCTTACCGAGGCAAATTTAAGACTTGTTGTCAGCATTGCGAAGCGTCACGTTGGAAAGGGAATGTATTTTCTTGACCTTATTCAAGAGGGCAACCTCGGTCTTATGAAGGCGGTTGATAAGTTCGATTACAGCAAGGGCTACAAGTTTTCGACCTACGCAACCTGGTGGATAAGACAGGCTATTACGAGAGCTATCGCAGACCAGGCAAGAACCATCCGTATCCCCGTTCATATGGTTGAAACCATACATAAGGTGTCAAGAACCGCAAGACAGCTTCTTCAGAAGCTCGGACGCGAGCCTAACACCGATGAGATTGCTGAGGAGCTTGGTTTGACTGCCGATAAGGTGCGTGATATAATGAAGATAGCGCAGGACCCCGTTTCTCTTGAAACGCCTATCGGTGAGGAAGAGGACAGCCACCTTGGCGACTTCGTTGAGGACCACGACTCACCCGCGCCCTCTGACAGTGCCGCATCCTCGCTTCTTCGCGAGCAGCTCTTTGCTGTGCTTCGCACTCTCACTGACCGCGAGGCAGAGGTTATTATGCTTCGCTACGGTCTTAAGGACGGAAGAAACCGCACGCTTGAAGAGGTTGGCCGTCAGTTTAATATCACCCGTGAGCGTATAAGACAGATCGAAGCAAAGGCACTTCGTAAGCTCAGACACCCCTCGCGCTCTAAAACTCTTAAGGATTATCTTAATAATTAAGTCGGAAGGATGGCAAAAGATGCACAAATCGATACGCTTCGGTTTGTGCATCTTTTATATAAAAATATTATATATATTATAATAAATAAAATCATATTGACAAAACCGACGGTTTGTTGTAAAATACAAGGGTAAACAAATGTTCATTCGGAGGTTTTTTATTCTTATGAAAAGACTGCTTTGCATAATTTTATGCCTTGTAATGACGGTATTCACTCTTGCAAGCTGCGGTGAGAAGCCTATAGGCGAGTTCCTTGAGAACTATCCCAAGGTTGACAATTCCGTAGAGGAAATTACTCTCAACGTGTACGTTATCGTTGGCGAGGGAACTACTTCTATTGCGACCGATACCGTAAGACAGAAGCTCACTCAGTATTCCAAAGAGGACTTCAATACCATACTTAACATCAATTTCGTTCCCGAGGCAGAGTATGCTACTAAAATAGCATCCGTTACTGCGGCTGATTCTAAGAGCAGAGCAGATATCATTCTTGTTAATTCAACAAATATGGTTAACTCTCTCGTTACTGCAGGCGCTCTTGAGGATCTTACTGAGTTCTATAAGACCGACGACTACGGCACTCTTAACGTTGACGTAGCGCCTAAGCTTCTTGAGGCTGCTAAAATCAAAGATAAGCTTTACACCGTTCCTAACAATCACGTTGTAGGCGCGTTTGAGTACTTAATGATTAAAAAGGAAGCTGTGAGAGAGCTTTATTACAGCGATGAGAAGATTGCCGAGATTGATACCGATGAGGAAATCGCCGCTCTTAAAGCCGCTCTTGTTGCAAAGTTCGGTGAAGAGAATATCGACACTCTTATCAAGGTTACTACCGGCAGATACGATGCTATCGGTCAGGACACTGCATACCTTTACAACATTCTTAAAAACCCCGTGGTAACTGCTGACGATGCTCATTGCTCAGCATTCGCTATCGTAAAGGGCACAAAGGATGCTAACCGTTGCATGGAAATCATCTATGCTATCAACACCAATGCAAAGTACAAGAACACTCTTCAGTACGGCGTTGAGGGCGCAAACTATCTCGTTAACGAAGCTACCAATGAGATTACGAGAATTAAAGTTGGCGAAAATGTTTATAATATGAACAACCTCTATACCGGTAATACCTTCATATCATATTCTTGTCCCGAGCTTTCCTGGACCGCCTCTGACATTGAGGCAGGTAAGCTTCATAACCAGAAAATAGAGCTCGCACAGTAATTTAAAAAATGGCAGTTTTACTGCCATTTTTACAAAATATTGGGAATATGGGCTTGAAGATTTCGTTTTTAGGCGATAGCATCACATAGAGTATTGGTGCAAGCACGCAGGATAACCGATATAACGCGGTATTTGAAAAATTAAGCGGCTATCAGGTTATAACTGACGGAATTGGCGGTACGAGAGTTGCGAGGAATCATTCCGAGTCCTAATAAAATAAGTGATTTGTGTTTCCTTGACCTTTATAAGAATTCAGGCATCCGGCCCTCAGTTCCCGTGCACTAAAAAATATATGCCTGACGGACCTCATCTGTCGGATGCAGGCGCGTATGTTATCGCATCTAAGCTTTTAAAATTTCTTAATACACTTTGATATGGAGAGTTATTATGAAAAAGAAAAAAGAAGAACTTACTTTTGGTGACATAGTTGCAGTATTTATCCCTAAAATATGGATAATACTTATCGTAGCGGCAATTTGCGCTACTCTTGCCATGTCGTATGCTTTGATTATAAAGCCGAAAACCTATACCTCTACTACCTCTATTATCGTATATAATGAGGCGAGTGTAAACGATACAAGCAACTCTGATATTACTGCGGCGCAGAATATGGTTGCTACTTATAGCTACATAATCAAGAGTGACTTCTTCCTTGAAACGATAATCAACGGCTCTGACGAGTTTGATGAGGTTATCGAGCCGCTTCCCGCAGAATACGGTCTTACCGCGCAGAGCCTCAGAAGCGCTATCACCACTCAGCAGGAGGGTGAAACTGAAATATTTAGAGTAAGCGTTACTATGGGTGACAGTCAGATGGCTTATGATGTTGCAGACAGCATTTACAAATACTGCACAATGCTTCTTCCTGAAAAAACACCTTATACCATCACCGTTAAAACGATTGATGCGCCTAAATTCGCAGAGAATGCAAACAGCAAGCGCGTTGTAACCTCAGGTGCAGTCGGTGCTCTTGTCGGTGTAGTTTGCGCGCTTATCGTAATCTGGATCATTTCCGTATTCGACGTAGTTATTCACGATAAGGATAAAATTGAGCAATCCTTTGATTTACCCATTCTCGGTATTATTCCCTCGTATGACATACCTGAACAGGAGGTGACACCGAATGTTTAATCCCTTCAGAAGAAAAACTTCCTCACATGCCTCTGATCGCACCGATGCTATGCGTGTGCTTTCCGACAATTCACCCTTCGCGGTAAAGGAAGCCTTTCGCGGTATATATACTAACCTTATTTATATGCCCATAGAGGATAAGTGCAAGAAATTCGTTATCACATCGCCCTGCACGGGTGAGGGAAAAACCTATGTTTCCATCAACCTTGCTATTACTATCGCACAGAACCTTGAGGCCGCACGCGTTCTTCTTATCGACGGCGATATAAGAAGCCCCCGAATTGAGAAGCTTCTTTCGACGCATGATCACGTGCACGGAATAAGCGAATACCTTGCAGGTATTGACGAGCGTCCCAACTTCTGCGATACTAAATTCTCAAATCTTAAGGTGCTTTATTCCGGTGCGCGCTCTGCTAACCCCTCAAGGCTTATCAACACTGAGCGTATGAATCAACTCTTTGAGCTTTGCGACGAGAGATTTGATTACGTTATTATTGACACCCCGCCGCTTGATCTCGTTTCAGACGCGCTTTTATTCTCAAACAAGATCAGTAGCTATCTTTTAGTTGCGAGAGCAGATTATTCGGATGTCAACACGCTTTCTATCGCTATATCAAAGCTTGAGCAGGTTGAGGCGGAAATTGGCGGAATAGTCCTTTGCAACGTTAACCCCAAGAGGATTAACGGAAAATACGGTGCTCAGTCCAAGTATAGTAAATACCGTAAATTCAAGTATGGCGCATACGATTATTACGGTAAATAAAGGATAGGATGGACGGCTTTATGCGTATAATTGATTTTCACACGCATATTCTTCCTATGGTTGATCACGGCTCTGATAGCATAGAGGTTTCTGAAAAACAGCTTCAGCTTGCATCGTCGGCGGGCGTTAATACCATCCTTTCCACCTCGCATTTTTATCCGCATCTTCATACCGTTAATTCCTTTCTCAAAAAGAGACTTGACGGCTATAATAAATTAAAACCGATACAAGAGCGCATCGGCCTTGATATTATCCTTGGGGCAGAGGTGCTTCTTTGCGATGGGCTTGATAGGCTCGATGGGCTTGACAAGCTTTGCATCGGTGACACGAAAACGCTTCTTATTGAGCTACCGTTTAATAATTTTTCAGAAGGCTTTTATGATACGGTGCAGAGAATTACCGACCTCGGTATCAATGTAGTGCTTGCCCACGCAGACAGATACGACGAGAGGATAATTAATAGTTTTCTTGACCTTTCGGTAAAAATACAGCTCAACGCAGATTCGCTCTGTACGCTTTTTAAGAGAAAAGCTCTCTTTGAGTGGCTTCGCGACGGATATGTCGTCGGTCTCGGAAGCGATATTCATATGGCTGATAAAAAGGCATATAAGCATTTTTCTCGCGCAAGAGCGCGAATGGGCGAGGAAGCCTTTGCTCAGATTATGGAAAAAAGCCTCGCTATTATTTCGGATAACTAAAACAAAAAACTCTCGCTAACCCAAAAGGGTGGCGAGAGTTTTTTAGTTTATATAATGCTTTTTCCAATTTCCTCGATAATGTTGTCTATTTCAAGGTCGCTCGGCATTTCGGGTAAGCGGTAGCATTTCATACCGTCAAATAATAATGATAATCCTTTGTCAATTTTAGGGTTTCCAACGATAATCGGTATAATATTGCCACCTTTATTATCTGCAACCAGAAGCTCACTCATCACAAAGTTTGACTTAACCGAGTTTTCAGTAATAATCGCAATAACGCAACCATCCCTTGAAGCCTCTGTTATAGCCGAGGTTATTTGCGAAATAAAGCTTTCCCCGACGGACATACTGTCAGCACCGAAATATACAAGATAATCCTTTTTTACAAGAGCATCTCTTATTTTTGATGCGAGCAGGTAATCCTTATTGGAATAAGAAATAAACACGCGCAGACCGTGAAGAATCTTATATAGCGCGTTCTGAACATCGTCCTCGTTGTCAATATCGACAGTTATAATCTTTTTGTTGTCGGTGGTCATTATATACTCGCGTTCAATAGTAACCCATTTGGATTTTCGTGAGTTTGCACTATTTACGAATACAAACCACTCTCGGGCGTCTATTTCTCGCTTGATAAGGTCCTCAATCTCGTTATCATCACTTAAGCATTTGAGATAAAAGCAAAGCGGCTCAAAGCCGTTTGCTTCGAGGGTGTTTCTGATTTTTCTTACCTTTATTATATCATCGTGTGAATGTGAAAGGAATATGTATCCGCCCTCAGAATTTGTCAGTTTCTTAAAAAAATCCATAAGCTACCTTCAGATTTAATTTTTTTTTGCTTGATTATTTCAATAACTTTACTTATTATATCAAAAAAATCAAAATATTTCAAGTTGTTCTATGTAGATAAAAGAAAACTCGACTTTTTAGGGTCGAGTTTTCTTGCTTTGTTGAATTAAAATCCGTGCCTCTGTTTGATTTACGAATAATTAGCTATAACATAGCCGTCAGAAGAATGCGAGCCGTTTCTTATCTCGAATTTGAGTCTGTAAGAGCCGGTGGCAAGAGCACCCGCGCTACTTGCTGACACCCATGTTCCGTCAGCGCTGAGATATTCAAGCGATGCTGTGTCATAGGTATAACCAAATTCATATGCGCGCTCATTAAGGAATGCGAGCATTTCATCGTATGAATATACTTTATCAGCAGAATTAAGTGCGTATTCTATCTGATTATTATATGAAAGTGTAAGAATTAATTCGGATGCTTCAGTTTTTCCAACAGTTACCGTGCGGCTATCCTGCTTAAAGCTATCGGTATTGATTTCAGTAAGCATTACCGCCTTGTAGTCGGAAGCGCGTATTCCATCCTCGGTGCTTATAAATGCAACAAGAGTGTATGTTCCAAATTCAAGAGAGGGAAGTGAGAAGCTTGCCGATGCGCTAATTGAAAATTCATCATTACCCGATGTAAATACTGTGGAAGCACCGACAGTATGCTCGATTATGTTGAGTCCTGCACTTTCCTTGCCGCTTGTGCCGAGCAAGGCAAATTTAAGAACATAAGGCTCGTTTTCAACGAAGAGCATCGTGTCGCTTACCGAAACGGTAAGATTATTTACAGTAAATACACCCTTGTCAAAGGTAGCTCTTTCAACGCTTTGGTTTACGATAGGTGGGAAAGTCATTCTTGAAGATAAAGCGCCGATATCATTTTTGCTAATAACCTCTTTATCCTTAACCGAATTATAGATGTTCCAGAAGCTCTCATAAACCTTCTCGTTGTTCTCGCGTCCTATGTTAACATCCTCATAGGTTGTAATGAGAGAATTATTCCATGTCTTGTACTTAACGAACTGTTTAAGCTCACTAAACGCCTGAATAATATCACTTTCAAGAGATACTAAGCTCTTTTTGCTGGTAAGACCAACATAGTCGAGAAACTCGTTAAAGGTGTTAATTTTATCCGTTAAGGTGTCACCCTGAATAGTTACAGTTAATTCAGCAAAATAACCGTAGTCATTGTAGGTTTCCTTATATACATTGTTTACGAGCGTTCTGCCTATGGTGATTTTGCCATCAAGCAGCTTATCACCGTAATTAAGCACAGTGCCGTTAGATAATACTACCTTCGGGGATTTACGACCCGATGTAGAATAGATTTTCATATCGTCTATAATTGATTCATAGAGATATACATTGTCATTCTGGTAGTCATCGGGTGAGCCAATGTTCTCTCTTTTACATTCATAAACTACCTTGTCTATACCGTTAAACGCTTGCAGGAAAAGTCCAATATCTGTTGCATTTCTGTCAATATCGCTGAATGTAAGAATGTCGGTTTCTTTATCTGCGCTGATAAATCTTGCCGTGAGGAATTCTTGCGTTGTCGTATCATATACTGCATCATAGAAAATATTGTCCTTAATAATCATACACGACAGCTGGGTGTTGCCAATATCAACTATTTCCCAATATCCCTTGGTGTTTTCAGCGAAGAATTGATGTGAAAAATCGGCTGATGAGTTGTTGTGAGAATAATAGAACTGCTCACCCGGGATATAAACCATTCGAGAGTTAAAAATATCAGTACCAACGAAAAGCTCGTAAACATTTGCGCCATCATCCCTTTTGTACCTCGTGCAAATTCTGATCTCACCCGAGTCTTTATTACGGTTGATAAGAGTTTCGCTGTCCTCATCTACCATGAGATAAAAATCATCATCGTAATGCGAAATCCAGGTGTCAACGATTCTCACGTGCTTTTTCATATCATCAATAAGCTTTGATGCAGTTTCGGCAGAGGTTTTTACGCTGTTAGTAATGTTAACGAAATATTCGTATGAATTTGAATAGTCCTTAAAATCACGCCATGTATATGTATCGCCGTCGATCTCAACCGAGCTTCCGTCAGCTGAGGTGTGTTTTTCCGAAAGAATTGACGGTGAGTTTTTGTTAGTAAGCGAGGTAAGCGATACCTTGAGCCCATCGTCAATTTTTCCGCCATAGCTGAATTTGTTAAGGTTTTCGTCTGCAATTGCGTAAAGATTTAAAAATGCTTCTTCACCGCTTGAAAAAATACTGTCAGCGCCATTGAAAGCATCCGATGACATTCTTTGTCTTGCAAGAAGAAGCTTCGATGCTTCCTTACCGTTAAGACCTCTTGGAAGTCCTGCGGAACAGCTTACTAAAATGCTGGCGGATAAAATAACAGTAAGTACTAATGCAATAATTCTTTTCATAGTTCACCTCTTTATAATTTATGTTTTGCTTTCAAGAAATGCGAGCATATGGTCGATTACCTGTTGTGCTATATATTTAAAGTCAAAGCGCGATATAAAATTTATCGCCTCTGTTATTTTTTCTTCGGGAATCTTATATACGCGGAACGTACTTTCAAGGAAGGACTTGACCTTCATATCCATTGTGAAGAACATATCGCAGGGAATCGTTATAAACGAGCGCATTATTCCGCCCGACGCAATTTCAAGACAGTAGAAGTCCTTTGTCTCATATTCAGGCAGATATTCCTTGAAAATCTGCTCTTGCTTCCTTGTTATAGTATCATAGATGATCTTCGTGGATTCGGGAAGGGAATAGGAAACCATATACATCTCTCGCATATGCTCGTGACTTTCCGCCATATAAAGTTGAAGCGTCGTTTCGGTGGCATAAAAAAGGATTTTATCGTCAGTGACACCGTTTACCATTCTTTCAGTCGCCTGAAACTGCCCCTCGATTACATACGCAACAAGCTCGCATAAAAGACCTTCCTTGCTTCCGAAAATATTTACAAGCGAGCTATAAGATATGTCGGCCTCTTTTGCAATATCGCGAAGCGTCGTTTTATGGTAGCCTTGTTTAAGAAACATATCCGCAACTATGTGAAGCACGCGCGATTTATTTCTTTCGAAATTTTTTCCCCTTGTAAGATTAGCCATAATTCAATTCCTCTAAATCAAAATTATATCCTGATACAATTATAATACAAAGATTTTAAAATGTCAATAACTTCCAAGAAATCTTCGAAAATTTTTTAGTTTTTTAACCACAAAAAAGAGTCTGTCTCAAATGCAAGTTTTAGACCATTTGAGACAGACCCTTTTAAATATTACCAAGTCAAATCAAATCCCGCCTGAAAGGTTTTTCGTTCACCATTCACAAGAAAATCAAATTTCAAATTAATATTTGTGGGTTTTTGGACACCTAAATCACTCAATGGAATTTTTGCTTCAAATGAGGTTTTTCCCCCTTTATTATCAACTGTTTTCGAATCGTAAATTATTTTGATTGGCACCGTTTTATCAAAAGTATCATTGATAGATGCTGTGCCAAAATCATCATAAAACGCTAATTCATAATCCGAAACACATTTGAGATACATCGGGATATACAAATACCCTTCTTTAACATATAGCGAATAAAAACCTTTTGTCTCGGTTCCATCATAATTTTCACTCCACTTAAATGGCTCAATTCCGTCAACATTCCACATACGGACAACGCTGTCAGGAAGAGTATAGTAAGAAGGACCTTTGCACACATAAAGTGTTACGGGGGAATCTTCTTCCACTGTACTACCGATTTCAGGGGTTGTGCGGATTACCATATCGTAATCATAATAATTATTATATTCATATTCCACTTTAGGAATCAATCCCTTACCCGCTAGTAAAGTTTTTGCAGTTGATACATCCATGTTTTCAACATCAGGTATTATTATTTTTTCGATAAAAGAACACGACCCCCCCTAAACATATGACAATGATCAAAAGAATCGATGTCAGCGATTTTACCATTTTTCTCATTTTATTCTCCTTAAAATTGTATTAGTAACATAATGTTACATTATTATTGTAACACAATGTTACAATAATGTCAAGAGGTGATTTGATGATTGGTCTAAAAAAAATACGAAAACTTAAAAATTTAAATCAACAAAAGGTTGCTATGGATTTAAATATATCTAGGGAAGCTTTATCATATTACGAAAATGGTAAAAGAGAACCTTCTCTAACTATGTTAGTAAATATGTCAAGATATTTTAATGTTTCTATTGATTATTTAATTACTGGCGAAGAATTTTACAAAAAATGAGTCTGTTTGCTTTATAAAGACGATAAACTCTTTTATATTTAAAGTATAAATCCCCTTGGCTTACAAATACTAACAATACACCTTAAAATTAAAGGAGTATTATATATAAATGAAAGCCACAGGAATTGTCCGTAGGATTGATGACCTCGGCAGAGTTGTCATCCCTAAGGAAATAAGAAGAACTATGCGTATCCGCGAGGGTGATCCGCTTGAAATATATACCGACAGAGAGGGGGAGGTTATTTTTAAGAAATATTCGCCGATAGGCGAGCTTCAGGCGTTTGCACAGGAATACGCAGAAACCTTGAATAAAACCTCGTCTATGCCGATATTTATAACCGACAGAGATGCCGTAATTGCAGTATCAGGCGCATCAAAGCGTGAATATATGGATAAGAAAATATCGCAAAGACTTGAAGAAATAATCGACTCGCGCACAATATATCATAACACCGCGAGAAACGAGAGCATTGGTGTAACAGACGGTGCCGGTGAGCACTATGTCAGTTGTGCTATGCCGATTATTTCCGAGGGTGATATTATCGGATGCGTAATGTCGGGGATGATGCGCGACTCGTCGTACAGTGATAAAATATCCGATGAAATCGAGATTAAGCTTATACAGACGGCAGGTATATTTTTAGGCAAGCAAATGGAAAGCTGATAAAGCTTCCCAAAGCAAAGAAATAGGGCAGAGAAATTCTCATTCTCTGTCCTTTAATATTAAACAGGCTCTGATGCGGTTAAAATATGCGATTTATCTAAATTCTCATTCAAACTTTACTGAATTTCTTTCAGACGATTTAAAATAGCCAATATAGGTTTTACCTCGGTTGATTTTAAGCTCATCACCGCTAAGCGTTTTAAAGGATATAATACCGTCAGCATCTGCTTCCCATTTTATTTCAGTAAGCCTGCCGAGGGATAAATAGTATCCGGCGCCACCGCAGAGCGTTTCCGTGACGGTTTCAATGAGGTCAGAGCGTTCATATGTAACCGAATCGGAAAACAGCACGAAGGCATTTGTAAAGCTCGCATTAATACCCGTCAGCATATCGACCTGCGCTTTTCCGGAGGATAAAAGCGTATAAGCGAAAATGCTTTTATCGTAAACGAGCGAGGTCGTCGATTTGTCTGAGTAGGGAAGCGTTATAACATTACACACAGCGCGTCCGATAAAATCATCATCCGAAAACAAAAACGGCGTGGGCGTATCTGCCCCTACGGTAACCGTGCCCTTATCTCTCATATAATCGAGCAAAAGCTCACCCGATGTATATGTGCTGTTTACGCTCTCGTTAAAGGAATAATCCCTACCTTGTGAAAGATCAATATGTAATTGCTGTGGGTGCTTGTATTCCACGACCCCGTCATTACCCTTCGCAACGAAAACCCCACCAAAGCTATTAAAAAGTGCGAGCATATTATCGCGCACGGGTGCTAAAGTGCCTATTTTTGAGAGGTCCTTGCCAAAGGATGTATATACAACATACCGCGTGCTTTCATCAGAAACGGGTATTTCAACGACAATATCCGCGAGAGAAATGCCGTAGAGCGTGTCGGTGGGGGAATATATCAGGGCAAGACGGTGCGCGAGATATTCCTCTTCCGTTACATCAAGCCCGGTCAGTGGGCTTTTATAGACCTTGACCTCTTCATCGTCGGGCTTAGCGCTATCATTATTATCGGTAGTATCTTGGTCGGGTGTAGTATCATCCGTCTGCGAATTATCGGGCGTTTCGTCATCCTGCGGTGTATTGTTGTCCTGCGGTGTCTTGTCGGCTGCCGTAGCACCGATTAAAAACAGCGCTACTGTGGCTATAAGAATAACGGCAATCACACGAAGAAGATTGCCGATCTTTTCTTTATTCATATTTTACCTCCTTGTGCACGCATACCGTGCACACGTTTATTCTCGGGCTATATTATTTATAGCCGTCGAGCCAATGCGCGGCAGTATCAAGCGCATCAAAAAGTCCCTTGGATTTAAAGCTTCTCTTGGGGGCGGGGATGTCCTTTTCAAAAAGCTGTACCATAATATCTTCAGGAATTTTAAAGCCGCTGACTTCCTTTTCCTTCATAATTCTCATCTCAACGTGAGCGGAAGCATTAAGGTCGCCGTAGAAAATTTCAACGCCGCTACGTACGAGAGGTCTTTCCTTATAGGTGAGAAATTCGTCCTCACCGATTCCAACTAATTCAAACATTTGAAACTCCTTTCTTTTGTTTTGCCGAGTGCTTTTTTTGCGTCCTATAAAATAATACCAAAGCAATTATTCCTTGTAAATACCTTCGACAAAAGTAGTCACAAATAAAACTTTCGCAAAATATTATTTTATAAACGGTGTAATTCTCACACCGCTTCTGCCTGACTTCGGACTTGGCTTTGTAAGCTCAAAGATAGAATCAACCCTATCAGTAAGGGTTTTCTGCCTTATCGCCAGCCCGTCAAGCTTGCCAACGCTCGATGGCTTTGTGAGGATGCTTATAGCGAAGCCTTTGGCAAATGAATGAAGCAATGCCTTACCGACATCATCCATACCGAGAAGCTGTGTATAGCGCGGAAGTGCGCGTTTGTCGGAGGAGGTAACGCCGAAAAACGCATACCAGAGTGCGCGTCTGATTTTAGCATCGGTATATTTTTTTGTCTTGGTAAGCATCAGCAGGTGTTGTATATCGTTTGCCTCGAGAGAATTTTCCGCGAGGCGGTAATATAAACCGTCGCCAAGGTCACAAAGCTCATCGCTTGGCTTCGGGTTTAATCTGAAATAGGATAGCACCGCTTCGTTTAAGCGTGCTTGGTCTGTCGGCATATCGCCAAGGGTGATAGCATCATAAAGCGCGTTATAGCAGTCCTTTGGCACATGCTCACAAATGCTTTCCCCACCCAAGATAAGCTTGCGTATCGAAGATGCGCTCGGAAGCTTGTCTGAGACAGCTACGGTGTCGTTATATCCGACCCCCTCGCGTTTTACCGTATGAGGGATAATAGGTGATGAAATGAGCTTTAGCGCCTTTATATATTCAATAGCAAGGATGTTGTTTGGCGAATATTCGAGGGATAACTCGGGACAAACGGCTTTAAGCGCAAGCTCGCAGGCGCGTGCGTAGCCGACACTCTTGTCGGGATTATTAGCAAGAGCCTCGTTATATTTTTCGGTGAGCATTGCCTCAGCCGCCTGACACAGAATATCAATATCACCGCATTCAGAGCCGAATGAGAGGTAATCAACGCATCCGAGCGAGCTTATGATATGAACTGCACCCCTTGCGAAAAATTCAGCGCTCGACATACAGTGCGGAAAGGGAAGCTCAAGCACGAGATTAACACCGCTAAGTACAGCGCATTTTGCGCGTGTAAGCTTGTCGGTTATAGCAAATTCAGCGCGCTGAGTGAAGTTGCCGCTCATAACTGCAATAATAGCCGTATCTGCGCCAAGCTCTTCTCTTATTTTACAAATCTGATGTAAATGTCCGTTGTGAAAGGGGTTGTATTCCGCGATAATTGCACATATTTTCATATCATACGCCCCCTTTTTTCTAAAAATTATGATTTGATATTGATTATAGTTAAAAGTTGTTGTATAATAGAAAAGTAATTTTTCACATATACAGGAAGGATATTCAAATGAAGGTTTTAGTAGTAAACGCAGGCTCAAGCTCGCTTAAATATCAGCTTTTTGATACAGAAAGCGCATCTGTGCTTGCAAAGGGAAATTGCGAAAGAATAGGAATTGACGGCTCGTGCATCACACACAAGTGCGAGGGTGGGGAAAAGCTCTATAAGGTAACGCCTCTTCCCGACCATTCGATAGCGATGAAGCTCGTTGTTTCCTCGCTTCTTGATGAGAAGTACGGATGCCTTAAATCCGCTGATGAAATCGAGGCTATCGGTCACAGAGTAGTGCACGGCGGACCTTATTTCTCAAAGAGCATGCTCGCCACCGACGAGGTTATGAGCACTCTTGAAAAATGCACGTCATACGCACCTCTTCACACCCCTGCCCACATAATGGGTATCAAGGGCTGTAAGGCTGTAATGCCTGACACACCTCAGGTGCTTGTATTTGATACTGCCTTCCACACCACTATGCCCAAGGAAGCATACACCTACGGTGTATCCTACGATATGTACGAGCAGTACGGTGTAAGAAGATACGGCGCACACGGCACATCTCACCGTTATGTTGCAGGCGAGATGATTAAGCTTCTCGGCGGTGAGGCAAACGGAACTAAAATAGTTACCTGCCACATCGGAAACGGCTCGTCGATAAGCGCGGTCAAGGACGGTAAGTGCACCGACACCTCTATGGGCTTTACGCCTCTTGACGGTGTGCTTATGGGCACAAGATGCGGTGCTATAGACCCTGCTATCGTTACTTATATAATGGAAAAGCGCGGCTATACCCCTGCCGAAATGGACAATTATATGAATAAGAAGTGCGGCTTCGACGGTATTAGCGGCGTAGGATCTGACGTTCGCGACGTTGTTGCGGCTATGAAGGACGGAAACGAGCGCGCAAAGCTTGCTCTTGATATGCTCGCATATCAGATAAAGAAGTATATCGGCTCATATTCTGCCGCTATGGGCGGTCTTGACGCTGTCGTATTCACCGCAGGCATCGGTGAGCACGTCGGTTACCTCAGAAGCGGTGCGCTTTCGGGACTTGAATTTCTCGGAATAGAGCTTGACGAGGACAGAAACACCTTTGAGCATTCGTCTGAGCCTGTGCTTCTTTCAAAGGACAGCTCTGCTGTCAAGGTCTATATGATACCCACTAACGAGGAACTCGTTATCGCAAGAGATACCGAGCTTGTTGTCGGGGAAATCAAGTAAATAAAAATACTCACGGTGAAAACACCGTGAGTATTTTTCACATTTAATATATTATCATAATTATATATTAATGTCAAGGAATTAAATATACAAAATATTTTTGATATCCTTTGCTAATTGATTAAGCTTATCCGACACCGCATCAAAATTCATACAAGGTGTATAGACGTCCTCAAGCTTAAAGTGATATTCTGATGCAACCTTTAAAAATTCTGCCGCACGGCCAGCGAGGGTATTACTTATTCCGAGATTAAATTCAAGATCGCACACGGGAATATCGTCGCATAAATATTCATCGCACTTGATTTTCTCACCCTTCTGTGAGTTTACGATTAAAGCCGTTTTTGAGCCCTCAATATATATAGCCTCGGTTAAGGTATTGTCAAGGCAATGGGGGAATATATAAATATCGCTCTTCGTTTTCTTAAGCTTTGCGAGAATTATCTGAAGCATAATATAGGGTGACGAAAATGCCCCCTCGAAGGAATAAATTCTTTCAGCTATATTTTCAAGGGTTGAAAGCCTTCTGTATGAATTTTTCGAAAACGAGCTGATAAGCCTTGTTTTGCAAGTGCCGGCGCCTTCCTCATTTACACCGAGAATAAGGTCGTTTGAAAAGCTTTTTGCGCTGTCATAATGAAACCCTCTTGCACACTCTGCTGTAATATATCTTCCGAATATCGCAGAATGTTCAAGTTCAGAGTAGGCTTTGGTGTAAGCAGTTGACTTTAAGGAATTGAGCCTTACAATGTCACCGCGCCGAAGCTTCAGCCTATCGTAATCAAGATACTGTGCAAGGTCAATTATCGTCTCGCACACGCAGGGAAACTTTGCGTCAAGCGTGTGTGGGCTTGTTCCGTCAACCACCGCGACGCGCGCCTTGTCGCTTTCGAGAATTACCCCGTCAACAGAATTAATATCCGACGAGCAAATTATCCACTCGCAAGTAGCCCCACCGTCTTTTGTGAGCTCTGCTATTTTTTTCATAAAGCTGCTCTTGCCCGTTCCGGGTCCGCCTTTAAGAATAAATATACGGTCATATTCATTAGGATTAAAGCAAAGGTCAAAATATGACTTGAAGCCGTCATAGCTGTTAGCGGATGCGAAGAATTTAAAATCTTGATTTGTTTTAATGTTCTGTTCCATATCAAGCCTCTTTTTATCTTTTTGTTTTATAGTATATGCCCGATATTTTAAAATATGCGAGGGCAAACGGCTTGACAAAATTAAATATTTTAGTGTATAATTATATAAATATATTTTATGATAGGTTAAATATGCTTACAATAGGTTTATGCGGCGGCTCTGGCAGCGGCAAGGGCTTTGTTTCGGCTGAATTTAAAAAATACGGTATTCCTTCGATAGACACCGACGCGCTTTACCGACAGATGACAACAAAGAACGGTATCTGCACAAGCGAGCTTGCGCGTGCCTTTGGCGAGGAAATTCTTTCCCCCGACGGCTCGGTTGACCGTGTGAAGCTATCAAAGCTTGTTTTTTGTGGGGAAAATTCGTCTGAAAACAAGCGTATTCTTGAAAAAATCACGCATAAAGCCATTCTTGATGAGGTAAGAAGAATTTTATCCTGCTACGCTTCATCGCCTGACAGACCCCCTGCGGTGCTCGTTGACGCGCCGCTTCTCTTTGAGAGTGGGTTTGATAAGGAATGTCAGCTTACCGTTTGCGTGATATGCGACACCGATACCAGGCTTCGCCGTATAATTTCACGCGACGGCATTACCAAAGAGCGTGCTATGGCGCGTATCCTGGCGCAGATTTCGGATGATAAGCTATCATCAATGTGCGATTTTACTATCGTAAACGACGGTATCGCAGATACCTGCGAGCAGGTTAAGGTTATTGTAAATAATATTTTAAGGAGAAGATAAATGAGCGAGAAAACACAGGGACAGAAAATGCAGGAAGAACTTTTCTACAAGAAAAAGAACTATTTTGAAGAGGCTTCAAGTGAGAAGATTTCCGCGCTTTACGATTACTGCCGCGGTTATATGTCATTCCTTGACAGCGCAAAAACCGAGCGCGAGGCAGTTGTATCTGCGGTTAATATGGCAAAGGATGCCGGCTATACCGAGTATGTTTTCGGGCAAAAGCTTAAGGCAGGTGACAAAAAGTACTTTGTAAACCACAAAAAGAGCGTATATCTTTTCAGCATCGGTACTAACGATATCAATACTGACGGTATCAGAATTGTTGCCGCGCACATCGACTCACCAAGGCTTGACTTAAAGCAGGTGCCTATGTATGAGGATTCCAATATGGCTTTCTTTAAAACGCACTACTATGGCGGTATCAAGAAGTATCAGTGGACCGCAATTCCGCTTGCACTTCACGGTGTAGTCGTTAAGAATGACGGTGAGGCAGTCGATATCTGCATCGGCGAGGATGATAACGACCCTATCTTCTACATCAACGACCTTCTTCCTCATCTTGCACAGCGTCAGGTACAAGAGCCTCTCGGCACAGCTATCTCTGGCGAAACGCTTAACATTCTCATCGGTGGACTTCCTTACGATGACGATGAAGCGAGCGATAAAATTAAGCTTACCGCGCTTTCTTACCTCAACAGCAAGTACGGCATTACAGAGGCTGATTTTATGAGCGCAGAGCTTTCTCTCGTTCCTGCTGCCAAGGCGAGAAATGTAGGCTTTGACGAGTCACTTATTGCCGCATACGGACACGATGACAGAGTTTGCTCGTATCCTGCGCTTACTGCTATATTCAACGGCGCATCCAAAGAGCGCACCTCTATGGTGGTTCTTGCAGATAAGGAAGAAATCGGCTCTATGGGCGTTACGGGTATGCAGAGCAAGATATTCAGCGACCTCATTGATGAGATTTCCATCTCTCTTGGCGCAAATCCCAGAGCAGTAAGACTTGCGAGCAAGTGCCTCAGCGCTGACGTAAACGCGGCTTACGATCCTAATTTTGCCGATGTGTATGAGAAGCGCAACAGCGCAATTATCTCGTGCGGTACAGTTATGAGTAAGTACACGGGCGCAAGAGGAAAGTCGGGCACAAGCGACGCGTCTGCTGAATTTGTCGGCTTTGTAAGACGCCTTTTCGACGAAAATGGCGTTATCTGGCAGTCTGCAGAGCTTGGTAAGGTTGATGCAGGCGGCGGCGGAACAGTTGCTATGTTCATCGCAAACCAGAATATACAGACACTTGATATCGGTGTTGCCGTTATCTCTATGCACGCACCTCTTGAGGTCGTTTCAAAGGCCGACGTATATTCTACCTACGAGGCATTTTTAGCATTTGTAAAATAGTAATCCGCTTTTACTTTTTAAAAAAATTAGTAAAGGGAAGTATTTAAATGCTATTAGAAAAAATTGTCCCACTTGAGGACAGATACAAGGAAATTGAACAGATGATGACTCTGCCCGAGGTGGTTTCGGACAGTAAGAAGTACACAGCACTCGTCAAGGAATATAATTCCTTATCGGAAATCGTATCGAAGTTCCGCGAGTATAAGAGTGCCGCTTCCGCTCGGGACGAGGCATCTGAAATAATGAATGACACTCAGGCTGATCGCGATTTCCGCGAGCTTGCCGAGCTTGAATACCACGAGCTTACAGAGAGGCTTGAAAGCCTTGAGGGTGAGCTGAAAATCCTGCTTATTCCAAAGGACCCCAACGATGAGCGTAACGTAATCGTTGAAATCCGTGCTGGCGCAGGCGGTGAAGAGGCGGCGCTTTTCGCGCAGGACCTTTTCAGAATGTATTCGATGTTCTCGACAAAGGAAGGCTTCCGTCTTGAGGTTGTCAGCGCAAATGAAACCGAGCTTGGCGGCTTTAAGGAAATTACCTTCAATGTCATAGGCGACGGCGCGTATTCGAGATTTAAGTTTGAGAGCGGCGTTCACAGAGTGCAGAGAATACCCGTAACCGAATCCAACGGCAGAATTCAGACCTCTACCGTTACTGTTGCCGTGCTTCCTGAGGCAGACGAGGTCGAGGTTGAGGTTAGAATGCAGGATGTCAAAATCGAATCCTGCAAATCATCCGGCGCAGGCGGTCAGCACATTAACAAAACCGAGTCCGCAGTAAGACTTACTCATATACCTACGGGTATCGTAATCGAGTGCGATCAGGAAAGAAGCCAGCTTCAGAACAAGGAAAGGGCTCTTAAAATCCTTTATACGAAGCTTTACGATATGAAATCGAAGGAACAGGCGGACAAAATTTCGCAGGATAGAAAAAGTCAGGTTGGCTCGGGCGACAGAAGTGAGAAAATACGCACCTACAACTATCCGCAGTCGAGAATTACCGACCATAGAATAGGCAAAACGGTATTCACCTTCGACGCGTTTTTAAACGGTGATATAGGCGAGCTTGTCAGCGACCTTCTTGCATACGATTACGCAAAGCGCCTTGGGGGCGACGTGTAATGGATACGAGAATTGTTTGTATTAAGCCTGATGCTATTGATGAAAAGACTATTGCACAGGCTTCCGAGGTTATAAAAAACGCAGGACTCGTCGTTTTCCCGACAGAAACTGTGTACGGACTTGGCGCTGACGCAACAAATCCCGCCGCGGCAAGGAAAATCTATGCGGCAAAGGGCAGACCCTCGGACAACCCCTTGATAATTCATCTGCATTCACCCGAGGCGGTTGAGCCCTACGCATATACCACCGACACCTTTTACACTCTTGCTTCGGCATTATTGCCGGGCCCTCTTACAGTAGTGCTTCGAGCAAAGGAAAGCATACCGAAGGAAACGAGGGCAGGGCTTGATACGGTTGCCGTACGAATTCCCGAAAACCCCATAGCAAGAGCGCTTATTTTACATTCAGGCGTGCCGATTGCCGCACCGAGCGCTAATATATCAGGTACACCCTCACCGACCAGAGCCGAGCACGTTATATCGGATATGTCGGGTAGAGTAGAGCTTATTATTGATGGCGGTGACTGCGATATCGGTATTGAATCCACTATTATCAGGCTTCACGATGACGGTGGCGCTACGCTGCTTCGTCCGGGCCGCATAACCGAGGATGAGCTTATACCTCACCTTTCGTATCTTAAAATTGCAAGCGCCGTGTACGATAAGCTAAAGGATGGGGAAGCCGTTATCTCGCCCGGAATGAAATACAGACACTACGCACCCAAAGCACCGCTTTATCTTTGCGACGGTACGGCAGAGCGTATTTCGGACTATATTGGTGCATTGTCAGGCAAAAGGCGCGTTGCAGTTATTGCCTACGAAGAGGATGCGAGGGCTTTTGATAAAATCGAGGGCGTCAGACTTTACAGCTTCGGTTCAAGGCAGGATAGCCTTTTTCAGGCGCACTTGCTCTTTGACCTGCTTCGCCGAATAGATAAGGAAGGCTTTGATGAAATCTACGCGCCGCTTCCCGATAAGAGTGGGGTAGGACTTGCGCTTTACAACCGTATGATAAGAGCGGCGGCGCACCAAATTATAAGATTGTGACGGTATTCAGAATGGCTAAAAAGAAAAAGAATCCAAAGGAAGAGCTGCTTGAAAACGAAGCACCTGCGACTGTTCAACCGATAACAGAAACTCTTGAAAAGAATTATATGCCCTATGCGATGAGTGTCATCGTTTCGCGCGCGCTTCCTGAAATCGACGGCTTCAAGCCCTCGCACAGAAAGCTTCTTTATACTATGTACAAGATGGGGCTTATGACAGGACAAAAGACGAAGAGCGCTAATATCGTCGGACAAACCATGCGTCTTAACCCTCACGGTGACGCGTCGATATATGAAACGATGGTACGTCTTACGCGCGGTAACGAGTCGCTTCTTCACCCCTTTATTGACTCAAAGGGTTCGTTCGGAAAGCGCTTCTCAAAGAACATGGTCTATGCCGCATCGAGATATACCGAGGCAAAGCTCGACAGCTTCTGCTCTGAATTATTTGGCGGAATTGATAAAAATGCCGTTGATTTCGTTCCTAACTACGATAACACGATGGAAGAGCCGACGCTTCTTCCTACCTCATTCCCGAACATCTTGGTTTCGCCTAACCTCGGTATTGCCGTCGGTATGGCGTGCTCTATCTGTTCTTTCAATTTGTCCGAAATCTGCGATGGCACGATAGCGCTTCTTAAAAATCCCAAGGCTACGGTTGAGAGGATTATGGAGCTTATAAAAGCGCCCGATTTCCCGGGCGGTGCCTGCCTCGTTTACGACGAGGAACAGATGAAGAAGATTTATCTTACGGGCTCGGGAAGCTTTAAGCTTCGCGCAAAATACACCTACGATGCGAAGGAAAACTGCATTGATATAAATGAAATTCCTTATACATCCTATACCGACGATATCATTAAAAAGGCAACAGATATGATAAAGTCGGGCAAGCTTCGTGAGGTAACCGACGTTCGCGACTCTTACGACAAGTCGGCAACGAAGCTTATCAGCTTTGACCTTAAAAAGGATGCGAATCCCGATATTGTTATTCAGAAGCTGATGAGTGCCACCGACCTTGAAAACTCATTCGACTGCAACTTCAACATTCTCGTTGAGGGCAGACCTATGACGCTTGGCATCCGCGAAATCATTCTTGAATGGATTAAGTTCAGAATGAAGTGTGTGTCGCGCGAGCTTTCCTTTGAGCTTAATAAAAAGGAAGAGAAGCTTCATCTTCTTCTCGGTCTTGCGGCAATTTTTGCTGATATTGACCGCGCTATACGCATTATAAGAAATACAGAGGACGAAAGCGACGTTGTTCCCAACCTCGCAGCTGAATTTAAAATCACCACCGTTCAGGCAGAGTATATTGCGGAAATCAAGCTTCGTCACCTTAACAGACAGTATATTTTAAAGCGACTTACCGAAATAGACGAGCTTGAGGCTGATATCAAGCAGCTTAAGGACATTCTTCGTGATGACCTTAAAATAAAAGATTATATCATAGGGCAGCTTCGTGAAATCAAAAAGAAGTTCGGTATGCCAAGAAAGACCGAGATTATCGAAAAGAGCACGTTTGCGGCTGTCAAGAAAGAGGATATATTCTTCGAGAATTATAATTGCCGTCTTGTACTCACCCGTGGCGGATACTTCAAGAAGCTGACTATGCAGGGTGTGAGATCCAACGACGAGCAGAAGCTTAAAGAGGGAGATTATATCATCTACGAAGAGGATACCGACAATAAGGGCGATGTAATCTTCATTACGGATAAGCGTCAGATTTATCGCGCGAGAGTTTGCGATTTCGATATCTGCCGTCCCTCATCTATGGGTGACTACGTTCCCACAAAGCTCGGTATGGATGACGACGAGCACGTTATCGCGTGCAAGATGATAACCGAGTTTAACCCAAGCCACGCTCTCATTTACATCTTCGAAAACGGAAAAGGCGTTAAAATCCCAATGTCCTGCTACGATTCAAAATCGAGAAGAAAGAGGATTACGGGCGCATACTCAACCGCCTCGGAGCTTGTCGGCGCATTCTATTTCAGCGGCAAGGATTTTGATATCTTCATCAGAAGCGATATGGGACGCGGTATTCTTTTCTCAACCGAGCATATCCACGAGAAGAACACCCGTACTGCCGGCGGAAATCAGCTTATGCAGTTTGCGAAGAAGGGTGGAAGGATTGAGCTTGCAACCGATAGAATAGACTCGCTTGGCGCGGATATCAAGAAGTGCAGAAAGTCAACTCTGCCCTCCACGGGTAGCATTATTAATCAGATGACCTTTAACTTCTGATAAAAAACTTTAATATTGATAAAAAACTTAAATATGTTAAAAAGAAGGCGTGATTTATATCACGCCTTCTTGCTGTTTTAGCTTATATTAGATCGGATGAGTACCGTTCTTTGCGTCGCCGTTAGAGTCGAGCTTATAGTTCTCAAGCTTTCTGCGCTCAAAGAATTTGATAGCAACGGTCTCGAAGAGTGCGAGCGAAAGAAGATCCTCGTCCTGTTCCTGATACATAGCAACTCTCTCACGAAGAGAATCAATTTCAGGTGCAATCTTATCAGCGGGTCTGAAATCAATAATCTGATCCTCGCCGATAATCTTCTTTCTGAACTCATCGCTGATGGGGGCAGGGCATCTGCCGTACTCACCGCGAACGAGAGCCTTGAATTCCTTGGTAACGTGCGAATATCTTCCGTCGTTAGCAAAGATTACGTTGTTAACAGCCTGCGTACCAACGATCTGCGAGGTAGGAGTAACGAGTGGGGGATAACCGGCATCCTTTCTTACCTGCTCAACCTCGTTAAGAACTGCGTCAAGCTTATCCGACTTTCCGGCCATCTTAAGCTGGGAAATGAGGTTAGAAAGCATTCCGCCGGGAACCTGATAACGAAGCGCGTTTACGTCGACCTTAAGAACCTTGGGGTCAATAAGTCCGGATTCAAGATACTTTTCACGAATGGTTGTGAAGTACTTTGCAACAACGTCAAGCTTTTCAAGCGAAAGACCGGTATCGTGAGGGGTACCCTGAAGAGTAGCAACAAGCGACTCGGTAGGGGTGTGAGAGGTACCCATAGCGAGAGGTGAAATTGCGGTATCAACACCGTCAACATCAGCCTCGATAGCCTTAAGAAGCGACATAGAACCGATACCTGCGGTGTAGTGAACGTGAAGGTGAATCGGAATTTTTACCGTGCCCTTAAGAGTCTTAACAAGCTGATATGCCTCGTAGGGCTTAAGAAGACCCGACATATCCTTGATACAGATAGAGTGTGCACCCATTTCCTCAAGCTGCTTTGCATACTGTGCGAAGCCCTCGTTGGTGTGGAAAGGGGAAGTGGTGTAAGAGATAGCAGCCTGAACGTGACCGCCCTCTTTAATAGTAGCCTTGATAGCAGTTTCGAGGTTTCTTGCATCGTTAAGAGCATCGAAAATACGAATGATGTCAATACCGTTTGCAATAGACTTCTGAACGAAGTACTCAACTACGTCGTCAGCATAGTGACGGTAGCCGAGGATGTTCTGTCCTCTGAAAAGCATCTGAAGCTTTGTGTTCTTAACGTGCTGCTTGATGGTACGAAGTCTTTCCCACGGATCCTCGTTAAGGAAACGAAGGCAGGAATCAAAGGTAGCGCCGCCCCAAGCCTCAAGAGAATAGTAGCCAACCTTGTCCATAGCGTCAAGGATCGGAATCATCTCGTCGGTGGTCATACGGGTTGCCGCGAGCGACTGATGCGCATCACGAAGCACAGTTTCTGTTATAAGAAGCTTTTTTGCCATTTTATTATCCTTTCAAATGTGCATTTGTAGTTTAGCCGAGGAAGGACAGGAATACACCAGCCGCAACCGCTGAGCCGATAACGCCCGCAACGTTAGGTCCCATTGCGTGCATAAGAAGGAAGTTCGAGGGATCTGCCTTGCGTCCTTCGTCCTGAGCAACTCTTGCCGCCATAGGAACTGCGGAAACGCCTGCCGAGCCGATAAGAGGATTAATCTTACCGCCCGTAAGCTTGCACATAATCTTACCTGTAATAAGACCGCCGCAGGTCGATATAACGAATGCACAAAGTCCAAGACCGATTATGTAAAGAGTTTCAAGCTTCAGGAAGTTTTCAGCGTTAGCGGTAGCGCCTACCGATACGCCAAGGCAAATGGTAACGATGTTGATAAGCTCGTTCTGTGCAGTCTTTGAAAGTCTGTCGGTTACGCCCGAAACGTTGAAGAGGTTACCGAGCATAAGGAATCCGACGAGGGGGGCTGCATCAGGAATGATAAGAACGACGAGCAGAGTTACAACGATGGGGAACAGAACCTTCTCTACGTTAGAAACGGGACGAAGGTTATTCATCTTTATCTTTCTCTCTTTCTCGGTTGTGAGAAGTCGCATAAAGGGCGGCTGAATAATCGGAATCAGCGCCATATACGAGTAAGCGGCAATTGCTATAGCACCGAGAAGCTGGGGAGCAAGAATTTTAGTAACGAGAATTGCAGTAGGTCCGTCAGCACCGCCTATGATACCGATAGCGCCTGCTTCCATAGGGGTAAAGCCAAGGAAGAGTGCAGCAAAGAATGCAACGAATACACCAAGCTGTGCGCCTGCGCCCATAAGAAGCGACTTGGGATTAGCAATAAGGGGAGAGAAGTCGGTCATAGCACCAACGCCAAGGAATATAAGCGAGGGATATACACCGAGCTTAACGCCGAGGTAAAGGATATCAACAAGACCGCCGTCGTTTACAACCTGCTTGATAACGGTAGACATCTTAATGTGCATCGAGGTGTCAGAGAAGATATCGAAGCTGACGTTCTGACCGAGTGTCTGGTCGAATACGAGCTGTATGTAGTCCTTTGCGCCGTAGGATGCGCCGTTAGTGAAGTTAAGAACCTGTCCTTCAAGTGCAGAGAAATCAAACGTGCAGATGCCGTCCTTTATCGTATAAAGAGAAGGAATTTGAAGGCTCTGCGAGATAGAATCAAGCTGACCGAGGAACTGACTCATCTCATATGCGAGCGTACCTATGGGGTTTCCAAAGGAATCAAAGCCGATATAAAACTCGTCAAAGAAGAAATCGAGGTGAATAAGGTTTGCAGCAGGCAAATTTGCAAGCAGCATACCGAATGCAATAGGCATAAGAAGCAGAGGCTCGAACTTTTTAACTACCGCAAGATAGAAGAGTGCGCCGACGATAGCATACATAACGAGGTACTGCCACCAGTTAGGCTGACTGATCAAGCTTGCTATGCCCGTGGATTTTAAAAAGGTAAGTACGTCATTCCACATTTCATAGCACCCGTTTTCTTATTATTAGGAAAGAGTAACGAGCACGTCGCCTGCAGAAACGGATGAGCCCTTCTGTACGTTAACAGAAGCAATAACGCCGTCCTGAGGTGCGGGAATATCGTTTTCCATCTTCATAGCCTCAAGAACGAGAACTACGTCGCCCTTCTTAACTGCCTGACCAACGCTAACCTTAACGTCAAGAACGGTACCGGGCATAGGCGCGGTAACAGATGCTGCGCCTGCGGGAGCAGGTGCTGCTGCGGGTGCGGGCGCTGCCGCAGGTGCAGGTGCCGCTGCTACAGCGGGTGCTGCTACGGGTGCGGGCGCTGCCGCTACGGGTGCAGCATATACGGGAGCGACGGAAGGTGCGCCGCCAACCTCTTCTACAAGAACCTCATAGGTATTTCCATTTACGGTGATGTTATATTTTTTCATTTTTATAAATCCTTTCGTGATTATTTACGTTTGAAGGAAACTACTCTGTATTTAGCCCCAGAGCCCTCGCTCTCGGCCATTGCGATTGCCGCAGCAATTACGGCAACGATTTCATCGCTTGAAGCGGCTGCTTTAGGTGCAGGCGCGGCAGGCGCGGAAACCTTAACGGGTGCGACAGCCTTTTGCTCGGGCTGCTTTGCGAACACCTTGTTGAATATTGAAAGCGTAAACCATATAAGTGTAAGCACCGCAAATACGGCAACCATACCGATAAGCAGTATCTTTCCACCGAAAAGAAGGGTTTCCATAGGTCCGTATTCGCTCAGAATATTCGATGTAAAGTCACCTTTTGTGATTTCAAGAAAAAAATTCATAGCAAAGTCTCCTTATCAGAGAGGATAAACCTTAAGACCTGATGAGAAGGTGCAGCCCTTTGAGGTGAGCATCTGAAGAGAGGTGCAAATTCTTGCGCGAAGCTCGTTTGTGCTGATGATATCGTCAACCTCGCCCGAAGCCGCCGCTCTTGCAGGGGATGCAACGGATGCGCGCCACTCGCTCTCAAGCTCTTCTCTCGTCTTTTCAAGAGTGATGTGCTTATCCCAAGCAAATGCAACACCGCTGTCTGCGTTAAGTGCACAAACCTCAGAGTTATCGGTTACGTAAACTACGTCAGCGCCAAGTGCCTTTGAGCCGAGAAGCACGAAGGATGCGCCGATTGCGTGACCTGCTATAACGGTAACCTTTGCGCTCTCGCAAAGAGTATATGATGCCGCAAGTCTTGCAAGCTCGGGTGCAAAGTAGCTGATTTCGTTAGCAGGCTCGATTGCAAGTCCGGCAGAGTCTGCAAGAGTTACAACGGGAAGACCGAATGCAGAGCAGAAGTCGATAAATCTCGAAAGCTTTCTTGCCGCCGCAACGTCAATTCTACCCTCGTTGTTAGCGTAGGACGAAGCAATTACACCGCATCTTACACCGCCGAGTGCCGCGAATGCACAGCTTACGCTGGGTGCAAGCGAAGCGCCGATCTCGTAGAACATACCGTTGTCTGCAATAGTAGAAATCATCGAAAGCGCGTTGCCCTCGAAATCAACCTCACCGATCATGCGGTTGAGGTTATCGGTGGAATTTTCAATGATAACGCCCGTGGTGCAGCAGTCGGGAAGGAATGAAACGAGTGCTCTGATAAAGCCAAGGCACTGAAGATTGTCACCGCTGAATGCGATCATTGCATCCTGCGCGTCCTTTTCGCCGGTGTGGTCAGGCGAGTTTACGTAAAGGTCGGCACCGTCTGCCTTAACAATAAGGTCAAAGCCTGCACAGATAGCAGAGAGCAGACCGAGGCACTTGCCGTTTACATATGCAATCTGAGGGATGACGCCCGATGCCTTGGTAACGCAGGCAAGAATTTTGCCGTATGCGCCAAGACCTGCCGTGCCATGGAAAACGTTAGTACCGCAGGAATTAAAAATTCCTATAACGGGTGCGCCATTTTTCATAGCGAGAGAATAGAGATCAACGATCTTCTTTGCGTGACGCTCGTCGATAACGCCGTTCATTCTCGAGGAATCCTCGCAGAATACGAATGCAAGACTTCCGTCAATTGCGCCGTAGCCCGTGATTACGCCCTCAAGCTCTTGTGATTCCTTCGTAGAGAGGAAATCCGAAAATCCGCGTGTAACGAATGCACCCGTCTCAACAAAGGTGTCCTTGTCGAAGAGGGAAGCTATAACCCCGCGTGCCTCAGCATTAGCTGCGGCAAGCTTTTCGCGAAGCTCGTCAGCGGTCGGAATTCTACAAAGCTCTGTGTTAGTGTATTTATCCAAACCGAAATTTTGATTTGCTCTTGTAGCAAATCTCTCCTTCCTTTTTTATTACTGTTTAATAGCTGCGAAATCTGACTTTAACATAGTTAAAAAATAGCAATAACTGCCAAAAGCCCAAATTTCACTAAATATAATATACCACCAAATTTATACAATGTCAAGGTGATTTGAACTAAATCTTAATTAAATTTATTCTTATACTAATTAATAATTGAAGCTGCTGAGCATAGAAAGACGCTTTGAGGAATATCTGTACGCCCCCTCAAAGTCTGAAAGCTCACGCATAACGTATTCAATGTCTGAATATACCGAAAAAATTACGTGAGAGTTATAGCCGTATTTTTTCTTGTTATCCGCAATTTCAAAGAGTATTTCAAGCGCTTCCTTGTATTTTCTGCCCTTGATAAGCCCCCTTGCGCTTGCGTGGCGGGAAAGCAGGGGATTTGTATATGGAAATTCATAGTCGCCACTGATATACTTGAAAAACTCAAATTCATCATTATATAAGTAAGAGCTCTTGAAGAAATCGGTATCAAATTCAATTAGGGGCGTCTGAATATTCTTTGCGACGGCAATATAAAGCTTTGAAAAGTTGGTATAGGTATCGGTAGGATATACCGTGCCCTTTGCAAATCTGTCAAGCTCTTTGAAATGCTCGATAGCGCGCTTCAGCTTTCCTGCGAGAACACATTCCTTTCCAAGCTTGTACGAGCAGATAGCGCCAACGTAAGCAATCTCATCGTCGGCATCGGAAAAGGAATTTATAATATCAAGGCAAAGAGAGTACGAGCCGTTTGACAAAAGCTGTCTTATCTTTAAAATCCTTTCCGCCTTTTCAAACACGAAGGTGTCCTTGTCCGAAAGCACGTATGACACGTCGCACCCAAGTGAGTCGCAAAGAGCGCAAAGAACGTCAAGCGAGGGGGTGGCGCGTCCCTTTTCAATTAAGCTTAGCATATTGCGCGTCACGATACCCGAAGCAAGCTCGTTTTGAGTAAGACCGCGCGCTTTACGCAGATTTTTTATTCTCGTTCCGATTTGTAGCTTGTTAACCATAAAACACCTTAAAATTTAAATTCACACATTTAAAATAGGGCAGAAATCATCATTTGCGCTTTTTTGAGGAAAGCGGATTACTCTGAATTGCCATTTCAATATTGCGGTTTACGACGTGAGTGTATATCTGAGTCGTGTTAAGCTGCTCGTGTCCTAAGACCTCTTTTAACACTCTGATATCAACCTCGCCCGTCTGATACATCAGCGTCGCGGCAGTATGACGAAGCTTGTGTACTGAGAGCTTTTTGTGTCCAAGCCCTGCCATAATCAGATACTTGTGTACCATCCATTGGACCGTCTTTTGCGAGATGCGCTGTTCTCTCGTGCTGATAAAAAGTGCGTTTGACGAGGTTCTTATATACTTTGCATCAAGCCTCTGCCTTAAATGCTCTTCGAGAGCCTCTCTTGCCATATCGTTGATATAGAGCATACGCTCTTTATTACCCTTACCAAGCACTCTTACCGTTTTTAGGTCGGACGATAGGCTTTGAAGATTAAGACCGCAAAGCTCTGACAGACGCATACCGGTATTCAAAAAGAGCGTGATTATCGCAAAATCGCGTATTCGGGTGGGGGATTCCACATCCGATTTCACCGCATCAAGAAGCGACATACACTCGTCGAGCGTCATATATTTCGGAAGCGTTTTTGCAGGCTTCGGCGCGTCAACGTTAGCGCAAGGGTCAATTTCCATATATCCTTTTTTGTTACAAATATATTTGTAAAGCGAGCGGAGAGCGCTTAATTTCCGCATTCTCGTCGTAGGACTGTTCTTGCGCTCAAAGTTGACAAACATAAGATATTCGATAATATCCTCGCTTCTGACCGACGTTACCTGACTTAAAGTCAGGTCGCTTATCGAAAGCTTCTCAAAATCATCAGCATCGGTGGATAAGCCAAGCTCGCGCGCCTTCAAAAATCTGAAAAACGTACGAAGATCGAGAAGATATTCACACACCGTCTTTTCAGCGTTGCCCTTGATTACCGTTAAATATCTTGAATATTCCTTCAGAATTTCAGGAAACTGACGGTATTCCTCGCTCTTAAAGGTTAATACTGCCATGCTGCACCCCTTTTAGTCTTTTTCATCCTCTATTATACAAAATTTAATGGAAATTTAGTGGATAAACTGTAAACTTTTTAAAATTTGCTTGAAATTAATTTTATTTATGCTACAATACTTTTATAAAGCTAAAAAAGAGGATACATATGCGATTTTTAAAGGAAAATTCAGAGGGAATTATAAAACTGCTTATTAATCAGATAGGTATTGCTATTTTTTCCTTCTTCATTTACACCGCTGTCGGCTCAATAAGCAAGGACGGTGCAACGACGGATACGACGGTCAAGGTGCTTATTTCCGTATTCTGCCTGCTGTTCTACTTCGTGCTTATATATACGGCGGTATGGGAATACGGTGCATCCGATAAAATAAGAATTGATGCGGGCAGGGCAGAAAAATCTACCTTCCGCGGTCTTAAAATGGCACTTTTCGCAAATATCCCCAATTTTATCATCACGGGCATTTCTTTTTTGCTCTACGGCGCGTATATGTTCGGCTTTGGCGAGGGCTTTAAGGCGGCATTCGGTGTATTTAACCTGATATTCAGAATATTTATTTCAATGTATCTCGGTGTTATCGAGGGCTTTACCGCATCGCTTGAAGCAAACGTTGACCTTTATTATCTGATACAAACCGTTTATTTTATGGTTTTACCTCTGATTTCTGTTGCCGTAGTTCATTTTGCCTACGTTATGGGACTTCACGAAAAAAGAATAATTCCAAAAGCAAACAAAAAATAATTCATAACATCAAAAATCCCCGTATATGCTTAAAGTAGGTATATGGGGGTTTTATTTATGAAAAAAGCTTTTGTATTAAGGTGTATTTCACTTGCTTTGGCTTTATCGTTGTTGCTTTGCGTTCAGCTTTTTTGTGTCGGTGAGCTTAATTCCTACGTAAGCGCGGCAACCGTACCTGTAAATAAGACGGTAATTATAGATGCAGGACACGGCGGCGAGGATGTTGGCGCGGTTGCAAGGGATAATATATTTGAAAAGGACCTTAATCTTTCGGTTGCAATGCTTATTGCAGAGGGGTTAAGGCAGGGCGGCTTTACGGTGGTAATGACGAGAGAAACCGACAGACTGCTCTACACCGAGGCTGAAAATATTAAGGGCATGCGTAAGATATACGACCTTAAAAACAGGGTAAAAATTGCAAACAGCTACGAAAACGCCGTTTTTATAAGTATTCATATGAACAGCTTTTCCGACGGACGATACTCGGGCTTCACAACCTATTCAGGTCTTGCCGAGGGAAGCGCTCGGCTCGCAAGCGCGATACAGAGCAGCGTGGTAAATCGGCTTCAGCCGAGCAACAAAAGACCGATAAAGCCGGCAAATGGGCTATATCTTCTTGAAAATTCATCCAATCCTGCGGTGCTTCTTGAATGTGGCTTTTTAACTAATGAAAAAGAGCTTTCAGAGCTTTTGAAAAAAGAATATCAAAAGCAATTGTCTTTTGCAATTATTTATGGTATTATAGATTATATCGAGAATGAATAAAGCTTGGGGTACGTTAAATGAAGGGAAGTAAAACGCGCTATATCTGCGCTGAATGTGGCTATGAGAGCATAAAATGGCTTGGAAAATGTCCTGATTGCGGCTCGTGGAACACGCTTGAAGAAGCGCAGGTGTATGAAAATGCAAGGTCGGTCGGCAAGGCGTCGGTTAAGGCTGAAAAGCTTTCAGAGCTTAAAATGCCCGAATACATAAGGTCGAGAACGGGACTTTCCGAGCTTGACCGCGTGCTTGGCGGTGGACTTGTTGACAGCTCGTGCGTGCTTCTTTCCGGTGAGCCCGGAATTGGAAAATCAACTCTGCTTTTACAGATTTGTCAGAGCCTCGGAAATACCAAGCGCGTCCTCTACGCATCGGGCGAGGAATCGCAAGGACAGCTGAAGCTTCGCGCAGAGCGCCTTGGAATTGCGTCTGATGAGGTATTTCTTCTGACAGTAAACGATACGGATACGGTTATTGCCGAGGCAGAAAGACTTTCGGCAGAGGTTATAATAATCGACTCTATTCAGACTATGCTCTCTGACGGTGTAGCATCGGCGCAGGGAAGCATGACGCAGGTTCGTGAGAGCGCGCTGCGCCTTATAAATTATGCCAAAACCTCGGGCGCTGCGGTATTTATCGTCGGTCACGTTACCAAGGAAGGCAGCATATCAGGACCGAAGCTGCTTGAGCATATGGTTGACGCGGTGCTTTATTTTGAGGGCGAAAGAACAAGCTCTTACCGAATTATACGCGCAATTAAGAACCGTTTTGGCTCTACTAATGAAATCGGTGTGTTTGAAATGAGCGATAAGGGACTTGTAGAGATACAAAATCCGAGTGAAATGATAGTATCCCAGCGCCCGAAAAACACAAGCGGCTCATGTGCAGGCTGTGTTATGCAGGGAACGAGGCCTATTATCTCTGAAATTCAGTCACTCGTAACAAAATCTCAATATTCGCAGGGAAAGCGCGCCGCAGACGGCTTTGACCTTAACCGCATGTGTCTGCTTATAGCTGTTCTTGAAAAGCGTATGGGGCTTAAATTCTATGAAAACGACGTTTACCTCAACGTCGCAGGCGGTATTACTCTTAACGAGCCGAGTGCCGATTTGTCTATCGCGATGTCGCTCATCAGCGGTATAACCGACAGAATTATTCCAAGCAACCTTATTGCCTTCGGTGAAATAGGTCTTGCAGGCGAGGTTCGCGCGGTGTCGCACATAGATTACAGAATTAACGAGGCGGTAAGACTTGGATTTACCAAAATTCTTCTGCCGAGAAAAAATATGACTGCAAAGCTTGAGAGTATAAAGGACGCCAAGCTCGTTGGCGTTGACAATATCTACGAGGCACTTGCACATATGCACCTTAAGGAACACGTATAAAAATACTACGGCTGTATGGCTCTGTCGGGCTATACAGCCCTTTTTTGCGCTGTTTTTCAAACATTTTGTTCATTTTCAACAAATCAACCACCCATATTTCTACATGCGGTAAGCAAAATATTCAAAGCATTTTATTGAAATTACGCACCTAATATTGTATAATTTAAGCATATAGGCAGTCTTGTGACGGATAAACAACCGAAACGCAGGCGCTATAAAGCAAATATAAGGAGTATCTATATGGAAAAGGTTTTTACAAAAAGCATTCGAAACGTAGTTCTTTTAGGTCACGGTGACTGTGGCAAGACATCTCTTGCAGAGTCTATGCTCTACATCTCACGCGTTACCGACCGTCTTGGCTCGGTTACCGACGGAAACACCATTTGCGACTACGATCCTGAAGAGGTTAAGCGCGGTTATTCAATTTCAGCATCCACCGCACCTATGCTCTGGAACGGAACTAAAATAAATTTACTTGATACCCCTGGCTTTTTTGATTTTGAGGCAGAGGTGCGCCAATGCGTCAGAGTTGCCGATGCTTCGATTATCGTCGTTGACGGCAAGGCAGGCATTGAGGTCGGTACGGAAATTGCTTGGAACCTCGCTACTAAGGCAGGTATTCCCAAGGCGTTCTTCATCAACCGCTTTGACGACGGTGAGGCAAGATTTTATAAGGTATTCGGTCAGATAAGAGAAAAATACGGTGTAACCGTATGTCCCATACAGATTCCGATTATTGACGGTGATACAGTTATCGGCTTTGCCAACCTCATTGATATGAAGGTTTATACCTTTGAGCGTACTACGGGTGAGTATTCTATGAGCCCTATTCCCGAGAAGTTTGTGGACGTGTGCAACGAGTACCACAACATGCTTCTTGAAGCAATAGCGCAGACCTCTGACGACCTTATGGATAAGTTCTTCAACGAAGAGCCCATTTCAAGGGAAGAATCTCTCGAGGCTATCCACGAAGGTATTATCAAGGGTGAGATCGTTCCCGTATTCTGTGGCGCGGCTATAAAGAACTGGGGAATTAAGACGCTTCTTGATACGATAGCTCATTCCTTCCCACGTCCTACCGCAAGAGGATGCGAGCTTGGCGTTGGCAAGGACGGTGGGGCTGTCGAGGTTGCTATTGACACCGATAGCGCTGATACGTCTATCTTTATCTTCAAGACCGTTGCAGACCCGTTCGTTGGTAAAATGTCCTTCTTTAAGGTTATGAACGGTGAGCTTCGCCGTGATATGGTGCTCAAAAATCTTCGCACGGGCGCTTCTGAAAAGATAGGCAAGGTATTTATGATGCGAGGAAAGAAGCAGCTCGACATCGACGAGTTTGCGTGCGGTGACATCGGTGTAATTGCCAAGCTTTCAGGCGCTAATACCAACGATACTCTCGCAAGCGCGCAGAATGCTATTCCTTACGCACCTATCGAATTTCCCAAGCCCTACTACAAGATGGCTGTTGCCCCCGCGGCAAAGGGTGACGAGGATAAGATTTCAGGCGGTATTGCAAGAATACTCGAAGAGGATCTTACCGTTGCATACGAGAATAATGCCGAAACCAAGCAGCTTCTGCTCTCTGGACTTGGCGATATTCACCTTGATATTATCGTCGCAAAGCTTCGCGCAAGATTTGGCGCAAACGTAATTCTTGCTAAACCGAAAATTGCGTATAGAGAAACCATCAAGGGTAAGGCTGACGTTGAGGGCAAGCACAAGAAGCAGTCGGGCGGCTCAGGTCAGTACGGTCACGTAAAAATCCGCTTCTCAAGAGGTGAGAACGAGGGACTTACCTTTACTGAAAGCGTATTCGGTGGTGCAGTACCTAAGAACTTCTTCCCGGCGGTAGAGCAGGGACTTCGCGACTGTATGCAGAAGGGTGTGCTTGCAGGCTATCCCGTTGTTAACCTTGCGGCAGAGCTTTATGACGGCTCATACCACGACGTTGACTCTAACGAAATATCCTTCAAGCTTGCCGCAGGACTTGCATACCGTGAGGGACTTCCCAAGGCTAACCCCATTCTTCTTGAGCCTGTAGGAACACTTAAGGTTTACGTGCCCGATAACTACGTGGGTGACGTTATGGGCGACCTTCCAAAGCGTCGCGGTAGAGTTATGGGTATAGAGCCTGCCGAGGACGGTCTTGGTACGCAGGTGGTTATAGCAGAAGCGCCGTTCTCTGAACTTGGCGATTATGTTATCGCCCTTCGCGCGGCAACGCAGGGCAGAGGCCGCTTTGACCTCGACTTTATAAGGTATGAGGAAGTTCCTCAGAACCTCGCCGATAAGGTAATCGCAGAGGCTAAAGCCAACACATAAATTTTTATATAAAAAAAATGGGGCTATCGCAAAATTCCTGCGATAGCCCCGTCTGATGCCAAAGACGTAAGATTTTTTCTGCTTTATAGGTGTTTATACATCAATTATTAACAATTTACTTGACTGTTTGGTCGAACTGTGTTATAATAATTCAGTATTGCTCAAAATATTTATAAAGAAAAGGACTTAAAATATGAGCGCAAGCGTAATTGAAAAAGAAAATACTGCCGCCGAAGCCACCGAGGTTAAGGAAGAAAAGATTGATATAAGAAACACACCCATTGAAACCTACGACACACCCGCTTACAAGCCGAGAAAGAAAAGATGGGGTGATAGAAAAGAGGGAAGAAAGCTTCGCACTATTCCCCCTATGAATGTCTTTATGCCCTACATAATGAAAAAGCGCTCTGACGGTCAGAACTTCTTTGAGGATGTAATTGACATTTCAAACGTTGAAAGATACCTTGACGAGAAGCACAAAGAGGGTTATACGGATATGACCATTCTTCACGTCATTCTCGCCGCGTATGTCAGAGTAGTTTCCGAGCGCCCCGGTATCAACCGCTTTATTGCAGGCAGAAAGATTTACGCAAGAAACAATATCGAGTGCACGATGACTATTAAGAAGGAAATGTCGCTCGAATCGCCCGACACCTGTATCAAGGTTGAGTTCGACCCTCGTGATAATATATACAACGTATATAAGAAGTTCAGAAAGGTTGTCAAGGACGCGCTTGCACAGGAAAACAACGACTTTGACAACACCGCAAGAAAGCTGACTAAAATCCCAGGATTTATTATCAGAGCTATCGTAAAGCTTCTCTTCGGTCTTGATTATATGGGCTGGCTTCCCAAGGCGCTTCTTAACGTAAGCCCCTTCCACGGCTCAATGATTATCACATCAATGGGCTCGCTCGGAATCCCTGCCATTTATCACCACATTTACGACTTTGGTACGCTTCCCGTATTCATTTCCTACGGCAGCATATTTACCGGCGATGCTATCAAGCGCGACGGAACGCGCGAAAGACACCACTTCGTCACCCTGAAGGTCGTTACCGATGAGCGTATCTGCGACGGTTACTACTATGCGTCTGCGTTCAAGAGGCTCAAAAGGTATCTTCTTCACCCCGAGATGCTTGACAAGTCACCCGAGAAGGTGCTTGAGGACGTTGATTAAAAAACGTTTAGCGATTTGTCCTCAAAAATGAGATAAATCGGCCAAAAATCTATATTTTGGAGCAAAAAATGAGTATAAACGATACCTATTTTTTTAAATGCGGAAGCTGGGAAGCTACCGTTTGCCCAAGGCTCGGCGGAAATCTCACTTCGCTTAAATACCGCGGCTCTGACGTGCTTCGTCCTCTCGAGAACGAGGAACAGCTTGCGAAAAATCCGTATATTCAGGGTTCGCCCATACTTTTGCCTGCAAACCGTACCTATCTTGGCAAATTTTCCTTTGAGGGCAAGGACTATCAGCTTCCTATAAACGAGCCGAGAACCGAGTCGCATCTTCACGGACTCGTTCACAGACAGCCATTTGAAATTATTTCGTCAAGCTCTACTGAAATCACTATGAAATATACGAATTTCGGTGAGGTATATCCTTTTAATTTTGAAATTACAGCGAAATACTCTCTTGATGAAGGCGGCATCTCACAGAAGTTTGTTATAAAGAATATTGACACGAAGAATATGCCGTATATTTTCTGCCTGCACACAACCTTCGTCGAGCCTGAAAGCTTTACGCTTCCCATAAAAATCAGGCAAGAGCACGATAAAAAGGATATTCCTACGGGAAATTACGTGCCTCTTAACGAGCAAGAGCAAAAATACCTTACCGGCTCACCCTCGCGCGACATTTACGTGGTAGGATATTTCGTATCCGCAGGCAACAAAGCCACTGTCGGTGATTTCAGTTACGAGGTATCGGATAACTTTGACCATTGGATTTTATATAATGCAAGGGGTAAAGCAGAATATATCTGCATCGAGCCCCAAGCAGGTAAGGTAAACGGACTTAATATCGAAGGCGGTTGTCCAATCCTTGGCCCCTCGGAAACAGTAGAATATACAACTCGAATTTCTAATATGTGATAAAGCAAAAAAGCAAGCGTTTTTCGCTTGCTTTTTTGTTTATAAAAGTGGCTTCGATGCGACATTCTCACCGTCAAAGGGAAAGGAACAGGCCACCCACAAGGGCGACCTGATTTTTGCAAACTTGGGATACTCGCCAAAAGCGAGGATACCTACGACCTGCGCCTGAAATGCAAGCATTTCGATCTTCGGTCGGGGTAATCGAACCCAGTCTTACTTCGCTTCGCTTGTAAGAATGGGTTCTTGCGGCATTCTCACCGACAATGGGAAAGGAACAGGCCACCCACAAGGGCGACCTGTTCCTTTGGCGGAGAGAATGGGATTCGAACCCATGAAACCGGTTAGGGTTTACACGATTTCCAGTCGTGCGCCTTAGACCAACTCGGCCATCTCTCCAAGACCTATCCATTATAACAAACAAATTTTGCTTTGTCAATAGCTTTTTCCGATTATTTTCGTTATATATAATAATTCTTGTTAAAAAATCTTATACAATTTTACAGGAAAATTTCTTATACACGAAAATATCTTCAATCTATGATTGAAAAAAATATACCTTTGTGCTAATATAAAATCATATAAATTATATGAAAAGGGGCATGGATTATGAAAAAAAGATTTCTTTACCTATTGACAGGACTTACCTTGGTGATCTGTACCTTTTTTGCTTTTGCGATTTGTTCATCAGCACAAGAGTTGCCCGAGGCCGCACTTCTATCAGACGACTATGAAAGCTGGATTGAGTTTGATACTATATCCGATCTTTTAAATGCAGTAAGCGACGGCGGTGAATATTCTCATTATTACGATGTTACCATCCGCATTCTTAAGGATATAACATTTAACTCACCCATAGTATTTTCAGACAGTCGCGCATATTCAATATGGCTTGATAGACATACACTTAACGCTGACCTGCCTTCATCCGACAAGGGGTTATTCTATATAGAGAATTGCACCACCTTTACACTCGCCAACAGCTACTATAACGATGATGATAGCGACGCCAAGGGCGTAATTGAGGTCACGGGCGGCGCAGCGGTATATGTCGGTGGCACAAATCAATCTAATGTACTTCTTGATATTGATGACATCAAGCTTATCGGTGAAAATGCTATATACATAGATGAGATATCAGATAACTCGCATCTGTTGTCAAGCATTTCGATTTCTTCAAACTCATACATCGAGGGCACCGCAGGACCTGCTATTGTCAGCGTGGATATTGACCCGACGTTTCTTCCAATTCTGACATTATACGGTGGTGAATATGTGTCACCTGACGGATGCTACGACGTTGAAACTTTGGCATACGTAAACCTCGCACAAGATTTTGACACCCCCACATACATCAAAACGCCGTATTTTCCGACTGTACTTGACTACGAATTTGAGTTTACAAACGCTACCTTCGTTGCAGCTTCCGATATTACCGTTACGAGCAATATGCTTCCTTACGGTTACGAGATGACCTTTGGCGGGGGACTCAGCACGCTTGAATTTGACGACAATGGCGAAATGACGCTTGTAGCTAACGACGAATTTACAGTTTCGCGTATGCAGGGCTACGGTTATTTAAACCTTATTAACTATTACAGCGATAACGCGTACAGATTCTATCTTGACGAAGAGCTCTACCATTACACCGTGCTCTATAATGAAACCGTTTATATAAGAATTTTCCCGTACGATGGACTGACCGCGGATGATTTTTCAATAAACCTCTTTACATATTCATACGAGGATCTCCCCTATGACCTTCAGGTCACAAGCTTTGATGAGCGCGAGGTGTATGAGATAAGCTTCACTATGCCAACTGAAAGTGTATATCTCTATATCGAAGAGCCAACGTACGACCCTCTTTACACCATAACAAAAATTCCAAGCGAGTTTGGCGGCGATTTTACTATTGATCTGACCGAGGCACATTATCTTGATTTTGTTACGGTAAGCATTCTTCCTGAGGACGGTTATGTATTCAAATCGGTAAGTATGATAGTTGACGGGGAAAAGCATCCCTTAACTACATACTGCGATTTTTACTATGCTAACGCTGAAAAAACGCAAATTATAGCCCCAGCCGACATTGTTTTCTCTATGCCCGACGAGGATATTGAAATCACAGTCGAATATATTGAGGGCGTACACGTTTACTTCCGCGCGCCCGAGACCGAGCAATGGTCGGAAACCGCAAAGCTTATTTATAAAGTAGCAGGGGATAACAGATATACTGCCGCTATCGGTGATATTGTATATTGCGAATATAAGATGCTTTACGCATACTTCGTTCCTGCCGAGGCAGAGAGCTTCTTCTTCCAGAATTATCTTACGGGAACGCCGATGAATCTGATTCCCGTCGGTCCTATCTGGTCGGTGTGGAACACACCCGAAGCAAACCGCGTTTATGACTTTGTCGAGGCATCGGATAACCCCTACAACCAGCCGAACGACGATAGCGATACACCGCCTGCGCCCACACCTACACCCGATGACGGCACAGAGGGTGGCGACACACCGTCAGAGCCCACGACACCGCCCACAACCGAGGGTGATGTAAGCGGTGGGACATCAGGTGGCAATAACGATGGCGGTAACGCAGGTAGCGAGGCAGAGCCCATACCCAAGCCCGATACAACACCCGATACCGAGCCCGACCAAATTCCTGCTGGGCAGCCTGACGAGCCGCTTGATAATCCTCTCAAAAATCTTTTTGACAAGGTAGTTTCGCACAGATACTTCCCATATCTCGTATATGTCGCTGTGGGCATTGTTTGCGCGGCACTTTGGCTATATCTATTCATTAAATACCGCAAGGACCTGCTTGATATTTTCAGGGATTAATGCCTTTTCTCGCGGTAACACCAGAGGTTAAAAAATGGGAAAATTTGACGGTATATTGTTAGCGTCCGATTGGGACGGAACACTTGCCATAAACGGAAACATTCCGAAGAAAAACATTGAAGCTATCGATTATTTTCAACAAAACGGCGGAAGCTTTACTATTTGTAGCGGAAGATACTTTAAATACCTGATGAGCTTCAAGGATACAGTACGGGTAAACACCTATACCATATGCTACAATGGCGCGTATATCATTGACACGGAAACTGACGACCTTCTTTATCAAGGCTTTTGCGATGAATATCTCTTTGAGATATTAAATGAGCTTCTTTCCCGCGACCTTCATTACAAAACGATAGCGCTTTACGATGACGAGCATCCCGAGCCCTACGAGCTTACGGTGGACGAGTTTATGAACACGGTAGATGCCCACCGTAAGAAACGGCTTTACAAGGTGCTTCTGCGCTCTGACACCCCCGAGCACGCAGAGCAGGGGGTCAGGGTGGCAAACTCGCTCGACCTTCGTGACTATATCGCGGTAAGAAGCTGGGAAATCAGCCTTGAAATTCTGAAAAAAGAGAATAGTAAGGGCGCGGCAATAAAGCGCGTTGCCGAGAAGATAGGCGCGCGCCTTACCGTTGGTGTCGGTGACTACGAAAACGATATTACCCTGCTTGAAGAAGCAGACGTCGCATACGCAGTCGAGGGCTCTGTGCCCGAGCTTTTACGGTATGCCGATAAAATAACCGTCCCTGCAAATGATGGCGCTGTTGCCGAGGTTATATACGATATTGAAAAAAGCTTTTTAAAATAAAGCTACACAGCTGGACTAACCAGCAATATCTGACAGAAAAGAAATATGCCGTAGAGTGACAGCAGGGCAATTCCTTGCCATCTGTAAAGCCTGCCCCTGATTAAAGGCGGCAGGGTTAAAATCAGCATAGCTAAAAGCATCAGAGGTATATCGAGGACTAGGGATGCGTTTTTTGTAAATATAACAGCGCTTGTCGGTACTGAAAACGGGCTTATAGCAATGCTGATACCGCTAACAAGGACTAAATTCAAAAGATTTGCACCGATAATGTTACCGATAGAGATTGCGCCGTGCCCCTTAACCACCGAGGTTACTGCTGTAATAAGCTCGGGCAGGGAAGTGCCTATGGCAACGACAGTCAGTGATATTACGGTTTGAGCAATTCCTATTCTGTTTGCAATTGCAATAGCGCCGTCCACCACAAAATCAGCGCCAAATGCAATAAGTGCCGCACCGAGAATAAGCATAAGCACCTCTCTTATGAGGCTTGTGCGCTCACCCTTAATTTGCATCAGAAGCTCTTTTTTCAGCGGTAGCTTTTCTTCCTTCACACGAACGTTTATAGCACCTTCTTCACCTGCATTTTGGTGCTTATTCTTTGATTTATCAAATAATACCGCGACGGTAATATAAATCAAAAACAGGCTTATAAGCAAAATGCCAACGCCTCTTGAAAAATACGATGCGGTATAGCTGACGAAGGAATAGATAGCCACCGCAATAAAGAAGAAAATTACGGGTATAATTATTGCTTTTCGCTCTGCCTTATATGGCTTTATAGCTATTGTAAGTGCGGCAATAAAAGCGGTGTTGCATATTATTGAGCCGATCGCGTTGCCGTAGGCAACCTCACCTGCACCTGCTATTGCGGCGCTTGCTGATACGGTGACCTCTGGCAATGTCGTACCTATTGATACGACGGTTGCACCGATAAGAGCCTCTGGCATCTTATAACGCTTCGCAAGAGCGCACGCGCCGTCAACGAAGATATTTCCACCGGAAAGTAAAAAGAAAATTCCGAGAATAAACAAAAAAATCATTAATGGCATAAATATTAAATCCTTATTGTTTAATGCTATGCTTTAATATAACGGTTGATAGTATTGACATTGGTCATATTTTGTATTATACTTATAAAAACGGGTGATTATACCCGATAAAATAACGGAGGTATATATGGATAAAATTAAGATAGCCGTAGTCGGTGTCGGTGGAATATCAAAGTACCACATCAATTCCTATCTTGCAAACCCTGCCGTTGAGGTTTACGCATTCTGCGACATTAACGAGAAGGTTCTTAATGCAAAGGGTGAGGCTTACGGCATAACCCGTCTTTATACTGACGAAAAGACCATGCTTGATGAGCTGCCTGAAATAGATGCGGTGAGCATCTGCACATGGAACAGCGCGCACGCGCCATGCACCATTATGGCGCTTGAGGCCGGAAAGCACGTTCTATGCGAAAAGCCTATGGCAACCAACGCAGACGATGCGAAGAAAATGCTTGATACGGCAAGACGCGTCGGCAAAAAGCTTATGGTTGGCTTTGTAAGACGCTTTGGTAAGGATACCAAGGTTATCAGAGATTTTATGGACGCGGGCTCTGTCGGTGAGCTTTACTATGCAAAGGCATCATATCTTCGCCGTAACGGATGTCCCGGGGGCTGGTTCGGTGATAAATCGCGCTCGGGCGGTGGACCGCTTATCGACCTTGGAGTACACGTAATCGACCTCGTGCGCTACCTTATGGGTAATCCCAAACCTGTATCAGTCAGCGGTAGAGCCTTCAAGAAGCTCGGAAATCGCCCCAATATCAAGGACAAGGTTGATTATACCTCGGTTTCTAAAACAAACAAGGATATCTTCGACGTAGAGGATCTTGCTACTGCGTTTATAACTTTTGATAACGGCGCAGTTCTTACGATAGACACAAGCTTTTCTCTTAATATCAAGAAAAACTCGACTAAAATCGAGCTTTTTGGTACGAAGGGCGGTATCTATCTTGACGGTGACGTTGAGCTTTATACCGATATCGGCGGCTATCTTTCAAACGTAACTTTTGATATGAAAACCGCATTCGATATGAATGATATATTCCAGAATGAAATCAACTATTTCGTTAATGCTATCGTAAACGATGAGGATACATACTCTATTGCCGAGGACGGCATTACTCTTATGAAAATGCTCGACGGTATATATAAGTCAAGCGAGCTTGGCAAGGAGGTTGAAATTGTATGAAAACGGGTGTAATCGTATCTCTTAAAAAGTACAAAGAGGATTTTATAAAGGCTAAGGAATACGGAATAGCATCCTGCCAGCTCGTTGCTTGGTGTGCAAGCGAAGAGCTTACCCAAGAGCTTGCAGATGACATAACCGCTACTGCGAAGGAAAACGGTGTTGAGATTTCGGCACTCTGGCGCGGCTGGCGCGGACCTACAAGATGGAACTTCATCGAGGGCAACGCAACGCTTGGAATAGTTCCCGTTGAATATCGCGCTGATAGAATTATCGACCTTAAGGCAGGCATTGACTTTGCAAAGATGCTTGGCGTGGCTCATATGGTAACCCATATGGGATTTATTCCCGAGTGCCCGAACACCGACGAATATCGCGGTGTTGTTGAGGCGGTGTCAGAGGTTGCAAATTATGCAAAAGAGAAGGGAATTTACGTTCTTTTCGAAACAGGTCAGGAAACGCCCATAACTCTTCTTCGTATTATTACCGACGTAGGCACGAATAATCTCGGTATTAACCTTGACCCCGCAAACCTCATAATGTACGGCAAGGCAAACCCCGTTGACGCCCTTGATACATTCGGACACCTCGTTATGGGTGTTCACGGCAAGGACGGTGTTTATCCTACCGACCCAAGATTTCTTGGTAAAGAGGTAAGAATTGGCGACGGTAAGGCAAACTTCAAGCAGCTTCTTCCGAAGCTTCACGCGTGCGGCTTTGACGGCGCAATTACTATCGAGCGCGAGATTTCCGGCCCTGATCAGGTAAAGGATATTCTTTATGCAAAGCAATACCTTGAAGAAATCTTCGAAACTCTTTAAGCCTTTTCGATATTAAAATATGCTCTTCCATACCGTTTTGCTATTTCGGTGTCGGAAGAGCATTTTATTTATAAATAAATATAAAATATCTATTGACAAATTTCGTTATCTTTCATATAATATAGAATGTAAATTTATCATCTAAAAAACCAAGGAGAATTAACAATGGGACTTAAGGTGCTTAAGTTTGGCGGAAGCTCGCTTGCTGATGCCAAGCATTTTGAGAGAGTTGCCGAAATTGTCAAGGCTGATCCCCAAAGAAAGTACGTAGTTGCATCTGCACCCGGAAAGAGAAAGAGCGGTGACATCAAGGTTACCGACCTTCTTTACAAGTGCTACGAGCTTGCAAGCAACGACGAGGATGTCAGCGAGGTGTTTGAAGAAGTCAAGTCGAGATATAACGATATTATCAACGAGCTCGGCATTGACCTTGATTTAAGTGAGATTTTTGATAAAATAAGAATGTCGCTCAACCATTCGTCAGGACGCGATTATATCGCATCCAGAGGTGAGTATCTTAACGCGCTTGTGCTTGCTAAATACCTTGGCTTCAGCTTCATTGATGCCAAAAAGGTTATTTTCTTCAACGAGGACGGCTCTTTTAACGCAGAAAAGACCAACGATGTGCTTACTGAATACCTTCAGAAGTACGACCATGCCGTAATTCCCGGCTTCTACGGCTCTATGCCTAACGGCACTATCAAGACCTTCTCGCGCGGCGGAAGCGATATCACGGGCTCTATCGTAGCAAGAGCGGCAAGCGCTACTCTTTACGAGAACTGGACCGACGTATCGGGCTTCCTTATGGCCGACCCGAGGTGCATCAGCAACCCGAGGGTAATTGATACCATTACCTACAAAGAGCTTCGCGAGCTCTCTTATATGGGTGCTACCGTTCTTCACGAGGATGCTATTTTCCCCGTAAGATATTCGAAAATTCCGATAAACATCAAGAATACTAACCGTCCTGAGGACAAGGGAACCTTCATCGTTCACGAGTCTGACGAGGTGAGTGATGTCGTTATCACGGGTATTGCAGGTAAGGTCGGCTTCTCAACCATCACGGTTGAAAAGGATATGATGAATGCCGAGCTTGGCTTTGGCAGACGCGTGCTTCAGGCAATAGAGGATAACGGACTCGTGTTCGAGCATCTTCCTTCGGGCATTGATACGCTTTCCGTTGTAGTTCATTCAAAAGAGCTTACTCAAAAGCGTGCTGACATTATGGCAGACATCTGTAAGGCGGTTAACCCCGAGAATATATTTGTTGAGGAAAACCTTGCTCTTATCGCAGTCGTAGGACGCGGTATGGTTAAGGCAAAGGGAACTGCGGCAAGAATATTCAACGCATTAGCGCAGTCTGGCGTTAACATCCGCATGATAGACCAGGGCTCTTGCGAGCTTAATATCATCGTAGGTGTTGACTCTAACGATTACATTACCGCGCTTAAAGCAATATACAATGAGTTTGTAAAATAATATAAAAAAGCTTCGGTGCATATAAAGCACCGAAGCTTTTTTTATTTAGAATAGAGCAGCGAGCAGGGAATTAAACCATTGCAGCTCTGATTTCAGCAACCCACTTCTTAACGCTCTCAAGCTCTTCGGGGGAAACCTTCTTTAAGAACTTGAAGGGCAGACCGCCCTGAACATAGAGGATATTATCCTCGATTACGTGAGAGTCATTGGTTTTAGCCATTTCGATAATGGGCTTTGCAAGCTCAGGCGTTCCGTCAACGATGAATGCTACGTTGTGAGTAACGCTTCTCTTGAACGAGCGAAGGGTTCTGCCGAACACCTCAGGCATATTAGCCTTTGCGGTAACTACGATTACGACAAGTCTTTCACCGTCGCAGGGGTAGGCAGGTGGAATAACGTCCGTAGCCTTGTCAGCCTCAACGAGTCTGGTAACCTCGTCTGCAATTGCAAGAAGCTTTCCCTTTGATGTGTGAGTAAGTACTCTGTTTCTCATTTGATAAATTCCTCCAAATAATAATGATACGTATATTATATCATAACTGACGGGGAATTTCAATAGGTGAATTAAAAATGGCTCGGCCCTTTGATTTAAAACAAGTAGTCGAATCCGTATTAATATCAGTATCAGTATAAGAAAAGCCCCAAGAAAAAAGTCCTATGTGATATACGCATCTCGGGGTAGGCTGTAACCCTGAAATTATAACATCATTATACAAAATGAATGTTTTGTATAATAGAGGGGATAAAAATAGCCCCCAAAAGGGGCTTTTTCGCTGATTTCATTCGTTTTAGACCTTATATGTATATGAATATGCGTTTATACAAGTTTTGATTAAATACCGTTTTATTAAGCACTTACAGTAATACGGTGTATTAAATATTTAATAAGAGTATGGTATATTAAATAATTCCTACTGAATTTTTTTACTATATCACTTACATTATAACATTACATATGTGATGAATAAATACGGTAGAGCCTGACTGTCTTACAGTAATATTAAAAAACAAAATACAAATAACGCATTTGCTATTGCATTTATCAGAATATTGCCTTATAATTAAGTCAAGGGATAAAAGGGAAGTCACTTCCCTATTTTTTTGCGAACACTTTGTCTGATTCATTGACACTACGGCTGATTTTCAGGCTTTTATACTTCCTTTTAGTAGCTTCACCGCCACGAATATGCCGATTTGCAAGATTATCATCAAGTATCAGCTTTACAGCATTATATAGTACGGGGTCTATTAAGGGCAGCTTATAAGTCAGATCCTTATGTACGGTGCTTTTACTTATCCCAAAAACCTTCGCGCAAAATCGCACCGTCGCGTGCGTATCGCTGACGAATTTTCCAAGCTCTCTTGCGCGCTCAATGGTACTGTTATTTCTCATATTATGCCCCACCTTACGTTTTAGTAAATTATATGAAAGGCACCCTAAATTAATGATAAAGGAAGAAAGAAAATTCATCGACTCAACACTCTTTGAGGGTATGACCTCAATAAGAGCTGTCATTAGCGCAATTGACGAGCGTATATCGGACAGAACCATAACGAAGATACTGTACGACAAAGGCAGAATTGCAAAAAATGCAAAAGAGATAGGATATTTTAAGGCAGTTTCGACAAAATACGGTTTTGAGCTTATCGAAACGACTGCCGCGCATCTCGATGAAATCACACTTGGCACATCCCACGGCGGTGTTTGCGCGTACTGCACAGAGCGCACCTATCCTAAACTTTGTGCATCGTCTGACATAAAGCCCCATGGCTTTTACGCAATTATCGAGGGTATTGAGGACCCCTACAATTTTGGCTATGCGCTTCGGTCGCTCTATGCTTGCGGATGCGACGGAATAATCCTGCCGATGCGTAACTGGCTCACTGCCGCAGGTGTCGTATGCAGAAGCTCTGCCGGTGCATCCGAGCGCTTTTCCTTCTATCAAGCCGAGACGCAGGAATGTATAAATATATTCAAAGAGAGGAGCTATACCGTAGCCTGCGCTGACACGCGCACAGACAATATCCTCGGTGCTACCCCACTTCTCTACCCTCTTCTTTTAGTTGTAGGCGGTGAAAAGCGCGGCATATCAAGAAAAACGCTTGACCTCTGCGACGTGCGTGTTAAAATCAATTACGCAAGAGAATTCTCTGCTTCCCTATCCGCGGCAAGCGCAACAACGATGTTTGCCTATGAGATTATGCGACAGAATACCGGAAAATAAAAAATACGGCTGTACACCGCGCTTTGGGTACAGCCGTATTATATTTATAATTTTAACTTATGATGTTAAAATCAGTTTTTTCCCTGACAGCCACAGCCTCGTCCGCCGCCGTTTGTGCGGCCGTTAAGATTATCCGAGGCAGCATCCGCCTTAAAGCGCTCGGTAGGAAATTCCATAGTCCTGAAAAGCGCGCAGGGATTATCATCGTTGCTCGCAGGTACACATTCCTTGTCGGGTACGCTGAAATCGGTTGCGTTTACGAGAATCTGAGTAGGTCTGGTAATTCTTATTACCGAGAAGATACCGAGGGATATATAGAGCCTTACCGCGTCGGTATTCGTTCTTATTCTATCGCCAAGGCATCCGCATACGCACTCGGGAAGCTCGATGCACTCGCAAACGGGGCAAGGACACGAGCAGTCAACGGTTTTCGTGCCGAGAATAACGGGCTCAAGCACCTCAACAGTTGCTCTGGGTGCGGTTGAGCCTCTGTTATCCGCGTTTGCAGGACTGCAGAAGCTTGCGTCGGGATCAGAGGTAAAGGTGGTAACCACACCGTCACCGCCGAAAAGGATTACGTCCTTTTCAAGAACTGAAAGTCCGCTGAACTGCTGTGTTCTGCCAAGTCCAGGGCAGGCTTCAAAGTCGGTTACGATATAATAACGCACGCTTACTCTGAAAAATCCGCAGTTAAAGGGTACCTCGTCAACGCCAACGTATGCGTAAAGCACTCTCGAGCCCACAGCTCTTACATTTGCCGAGCTTGTGAAAATCTGCTCGCCGCACTCGGTGAGATAAACCCTTGCGTTCTCAAAGCAATCTCTGTCGCGGCAGGAATCAAGAACGCGGCTTGTATCAATACATACCATACCGCGACGGTCCTGACCTGATGAGCAATAATTGTTTCTGTTTTCTGACATTGCTACTTCTCCACAAATATTTGTATGATTTCGTCAGGTGTAGTACACCTTAATTCTATTTTATGAAAAAGCGGCTGTATTTGTTAAAAAGCAAGGGGCTGTCACATTTGGACAGCCCCAATAAATTATTATGTAAAGAATTAAACGTATGCCTTAATCGAGTCGGGGCAAACGTCGGTTGCAATGGAAAGGGTCATAACTATATTAACGTCCTTTGCAAGCGAAGCAAATGCAGGAAGCATAGCCTCAAATGCCGCAACGTCGTCATTGCAGATTTTAAGTGCGGAATCAACGAAAACGTCGGTGATATCGTTATTCGATGCAAGAATACCTGCAACAAAGCCGTAAAGCTTATTGATATCGTTAACCTTATAGAAATCGGTGTCGATAAGGCGAGCCTTTGAGGTAATATCAAAGCGAAGCTTATCACCTCTCTCTATGCATACAACCGAGCCGTTAGTGTTGTTAGCCGCGCCGTTTACAAGCTCGATGAGGGTTTTGGTTTTTCCCGATCCCTTTGCGCCGATAAAAAATTTAATCATTTTAGATGTCCTCCTTGGTTTTAAGGATAGCTTTACTTATAAGTAATCATCCTCTTTGTATATATGATACACTATTTAGCAAAAAAATGCAATAGTTTTTGACTATTTTTTCTACTGTTTTTTTATATTTAGTCGCCGATGCGCTTGTCAAGCTCTGCCTTCATAGCCTCATAGCCGGGCTTACCGAGAAGAGCGAACATATTTTTCTTATAAGCCTCAACACCGGGCTGGTCAAAGGGATTAACGCCAAGCATATAGCCGGAAATCGCGCAGGCAAGCTCAAAGAAGTAAACGAGGTAGCCGAAGGTGTACGCGCTTCTGTCATCAAGCTCGATAAGAATGTTAGGCACACCGCCGTCGTTGTGAGCAATAAGGGTTGCGAGCATAGCGGTCTTGTTAACGTAGTCAAGCTCGCGTCCTGCGATAAAGTTGAGTCCGTCAACGTTAGCGCTGTCCTCGGGAATAACGAATTTAGCGCCCGAATCCTTAACGCTGATAACCGTTTCAAAGAGGTTTCTCACACCGTCCTGAATGTACTGTCCGAGTGAGTGAAGGTCGGTAGAGAAAATAACGGATGCAGGGAAAAGTCCCTTGTTATCCTTGCCCTCGCTCTCGCCGTAAAGCTGCTTCCACCACTCGTTGAGCATAAGCATATAGGGCTCGTAGCCTACGAGAATTTCAGTAGTCTTACCCTCTCTCTGAAGAAGATTACGGATTGCCGCATACTTCATACAGTCATTCCTGTTAAGCTCGTCGGATGAGAAATCCGAAGTTGCATCAGCCGCGCCCTTCATCATAGCATCAATATCAATGCCCGCGCATGCGATAGGAAGAAGTCCTACTGCGGTAAGGACCGAAAATCTTCCGCCAACATCGTCAGGAACAACGAAGGTTTCGTAGCCTGCGGCATCAGAGAAGGATTTAAGAGTGCCGCGGCACTTGTCGGTGGTGACGAAAATTCTCTCTCTTGCACCGTCGATGCCATACTTGTCGATAAGCATCTGCTTGAACACACGGAAGGCAATCGCAGGCTCGGTGGTAGTACCCGACTTTGATATTACGTTAACGCAGATATCCTTGCCCTCGCAGATGGATATAAGCTCTGTAAGGGCGGTTGTAGAAATATTGTTACCTGCAAAATAAATGTCAGGCGTATCCTTCTTCATATTGTTATAGAGCGGGCTCTTAACAAATTCAATTGGGGGGGGTGCGCCAAGATATGAGCCGCCGATACCGATAACAACGAGAATATCAGCACTCTTGCGGATTTTTTCTGCAGCAGCCTTTATGCGAGCAAACTCATCCTTATCGTAATCTACGGGAAGCGTTGACCAGCCGAGGAAGTCGGCGCCTGCGCCCTTCCTTGACTTTACAAGGTCAAATGCAGCCTTTGCCTCGCCTTCCATAGCGGTTAATTTGTCAGCCGATACAAATCCTTCAAGAAATTTGTCGTTAAGCTTAAGTGACATACGGGGTATCCTCCAAAGTATTATAAAATATAGGAATATTATACTATACTTGCCACTTAAAAATCAAGACTAAATCAGCATTTTTTTAAGTTTTTTATGAGTCACACACTGATATAATTACCGACACGAATTTAAAGAATAAATCAAAAAACGATAGCCTCTCAACCGTTTGCTTCACATATATAGGCGCTGTGGCAATTACTTTGCCGTTTGATATGTAGTCAACCCTTCCGACAGGGGATGACGGCTCGGTTGGTGCGGTAAGCTCGGTTGGAATATCGTATTTTTTCTCGATTTTACTGCCGCGCGAGGTTAAAAACGATACAGCCCCCGAATAAAGCTTAACCGCATCCGCCTTGCCAAATATTACGGGCACGCTTTCCAAATACTCTTCCTCATATCCTTGAAGCTGATATTCAGTAAAACCGTAGTCAAGAAGCTTCTTTGCACACGAATTACGTATATCCCTTGTCGGTGACCCCATAACAACCGCAATAAGCTGCATTCCGTCACGCTTTGCCGTAGCCGTAACACAGTAGCCTGCTTTATCCGTAGAGCCTGTTTTAAGTCCGTTACAGCCGTCATAATACCTGACGAGTCGGTTTGTGTTTGTTAGGGTAAATTCCCCATCCCTTATACTGTCCTGCCAAAGACTTGAATACTTCAAAATAATATCGTGCTTGATAAGCTCGCGTGAAATAACGGCTATATCATATGCGCTCATTACGTGATTTTTAGTTGTATCGTCAAGTCCCGTCACGTTTTCAAAATGGCAGGATGCCAAGGACAGCTCCATAGCCCTTGCGTTCATTTTACGAACAAAGGCGTCAACGCTTCCGCTCACAAGCTCGGCAAGCGCTACCGCGCTGTCGTTAGCTGACGCGATTATAGTTGATTTAAAAAGCTCTTCTACCGCAACCTCTTCGCCCTCTTCAAGAAAGACCTGACTTCCGCCCATTGCCGCCGCTTCCTTACTGATACGCACCTTTTTGTCAAGGGTAAAGCGTCCCTCATCATACGCCTCACACGCAAGCAGCAGAGTCATTATTTTTGTAACCGACGCCGGCGGCAGTGCTGAATTTTCATTTTTAGAATACAGAACCTTGCCCGTCGACGCTTCCATTAAAACTGCCGATTTCGCATCGACATCAAACGGCTCGTCACCGTAAGGTACATCTACATCAATGCTTTCTGCCTCATAATATATGCTTGTTTTTGCATTTGATGCAATTCCGAGTGATGATAATAATGCAAATATTAAAATAATACAGCACAGCCTTTTCATTTCTTTTAACCTCATGCGTTATGATATTTTACTTCATATATATTAATCCCTTTACCTACCTATTCGTAAAATTTAAAAATTTGGGGTATATGACTTGTTTTATTTTTCACTTTGTGATATTATATATATATAAATTTTTGAGGTAAATAATTTTGAAGGATACAAAAAAGAAATCATCCACAAGACTTCGTCTTATTCGTCTTGATAAGGATGGGCGCGGCGTAAGCAAATCCGCAAAGGATATGCAGCCCGGCTTCAAGCGTTTTTTCAGAACCTATTTTGACAGCTTTGGCAAGATAGTTTCAACCAATATAATAATGGTACTCGGCAACTTCCCCCTTTTCTTTCTTATTATGAATTTGTCGGGATATTTCAAAACCGAGCTGACACTTCCTATGTCCGACCTTTTCCAAAATCTTGGCGGTCATTATCTCGGTGGAAATGTTACGCCGTACCATATGACCTTATTTGCACTTGAGGGTATGCAGTCACACGTGCTTTACGATACGACGGTTAATTACGTCTTTTATGCGATAAGCGCACTTGCGCTCTTTACCTTTGGTATCGTAAACGTAGGATGTGCTTATATTTTGAGAAATATTGCTTCGGGCGAGCCGGTATTCGTATGGCACGATTTCAAGTACGCAGTAAAGAGAAACTACAAGCAGGCACTTCCCTTCGGTATAATTGATGCTATAATTTGCATCGTGCTTGGCTTTAACATCTTCTCACTGCTTACCTCGACGGATAAATTCTTCCTCTCCGTTATGTTCTGGTCTAACGTGGTTATCGCGATAGTATATTTCTTTATGCGCTATTATGTCTACGTTCAGATGGTAACGTTTAAGCTCACAATCTTTAAAATCATCAAGAATTCCCTTCTTTTCTCGCTTATCGGTCTGAAACGGAACTTTATGGCGCTTATCGGGATTATTCTCGGTGTTATTTTAGAGCTTATGTTCCTTTTCGTTACGGGCGGTGTGCTTATTCCCTTTGCAATAGCCGCGCCCCTCGCAGTTCTCTTCTCTACCTTTGCGTATATGAAGGTCTATGCATCCTACTTCAAAATAAAAGAGGTTATGATAGACCCCTACTATGCAGAGCATCCCACAGAGACTGCAAATGACGAGCCTATCATGCGTGACGATGTAACCGAAAAGGCGCGTCTTGAAGAAATCAAGGCAAAAAACAATATTAAATAAAAAATAGCAGGCTGTTACAAAGGCAAAAGCAGATTTGTAACAGCCTTTTTTATTTTATGAGTGACAAAGCTCGTCGAGAGTTCCGAAGCGATATCCCATCTTTCGCCACTTATCTATAAGCGTCGGCAAAAGCTCTACGTTTACAGATGAAGTCGGATGAAGCAGTATAACCTCACCGTTGTGCGTGTTGTTCATAATAAGCTCGTAGGCTTTATTTTTATCGGGCTGCTTATCGTTATCCCAGTCCGCGTATGCAAAGCTCCAAAAAACCGTAGTATATCCAAGCTCATTTACAAGACCTATCGCGCGCTTTGAATATTTTCCCTCGGGAAAGCGAAAATACCTCGCCATATCCTTACCCGTCTTTTCCTTGTAAGCCTCATCAAGGTCGAAAAGGTCGCTTTTTATTTCTTCCTTGCTAAAAGTGCTAATATCCTTATGGTTTTTTGTATGATTACATACAAGATGCCCCTCGTCGCTCATTCGCTTTACCAAATCGGTATTTTTCAAAACTATATATTTAAGAACGAAAAATGCCGCAGGAACCTGCTTTTCTTTTAAAATATCAAGTGTCTTTTCGATATTTCCATTCTCATATCCCGCATCAAAGGTTATATATATAACCTTGTCGTCATCCGTGTCGGTCTTGCTTTTGTCAATATAATACGCGCCGAGTGCTTCTATTTCACCAAGCTCGCGTGTCTTTATCGGACGCATATTTCCGTTGCGCTTTACGAAAAAGCTTATCCCCTCGCCTGATGCAGGCGCCGCCGACATCAGCATAGAAATTGCAAGGACGGTTACAACAATAACAGTAAAAAATCTTCTCATATTTATCACCTCACCTATATTTTAAGCTGTGAGGATTATTTAAAACTTGAAAAATTATTGAATTTCAGTCATTTCATTCCACTAATAAGAAAGAGAGAGCATTTCGGCACTATTTAACCGATTTGTTCTCTCTTTATGCTGTTATTATTAAAATTTAATCTTAAACGCCCGAATAAGCCGAGAAGCCGCCGTCGATGGGAAGAACTACACCGGTAATAAAGCCTGCCGCCTTATTGTTGATAAGGAACAGAAGTCCACCCTCAAGTTCTTCGCTCTCGCCAAATCTGCCCATAGGCGTAGCTGCGAGAATCTTGCCGGTTCTTGCAGTAGGCGTACCGTCATCGTTGAAGAGAAGCTTTGCGTTCTGCTTCGTCGAGAAGAAGCCGGGTGCAATTGCGTTAACTCTGATACCAACCTTCGAGAAGTGAACTGCAAGCCATTGAGTAAAGTTAGAGATTGCAGCCTTCGCGCCCGAGTATGCGGGAATTTTGGTAAGAGGGGTGTATGCGTTCATAGAGGAAATGTTGAGAATGTTGCATCCCTCGCGGCCTACCATCTGACGCGCAAATGCCTGCGTAGGAATAAGAGTGCCGAGGAAGTTAAGGTTGAATACAAAGCCAACGCCTTGAGTATCAAGGTCAAAGAAGGACTTGGTATCAGCATCAATATCGCCAAGCTCGAAGTATTCCTTATCGGTAGTAGCCTTAGGATTGTTTCCGCCGGCACCGTTGATGAGTATATCGCACTTACCCATCTTCTTTTCTACCTCGTCAGCTACTGCGTAGCAGATATCCTTATCAAGCACGTTGCAGGAAAATGCCTCTGCAACACCGCCCTCTGCTACTATCTCGTCAGCATACTGCTTTGCCGCGTCGTAGTTGAGGTCGAGAAGCGCAACCTTAGCGCCTGCTCTTGCAAGAACCTTTGCAAAATAGCTGCAAAGCACGCCGCCCGCACCGGTAACAACGGCAACTTTGCCCGAAAGATCGGTATTTAAAACATTAGTATTCATTATTCATATCCCCCTGAATTATTTAGAATATTCCTTCTCGAGAGCCTCGAAAAGACCGTTTATATACGTAGCGCCGAGAGCTCTGTCGAAAAGACCGTAGCCAGGCTTTCCGGTTTCACCCCAGATCATTCTTCCATGGTCAGGACGAACATAGCCGCAGTAGTTGTTCTTAACGAGAGCGCGAACTATCTCGTAAACGTCAAGCGAGCCGCACTCGGAAAGATGCGCGCGCTCTTCAAACGAGCCGTCATCCATAATCTTTACGTTACGGATGTGCATAAATGCAATTCTGTCAGCCGCCGCGTACTTTTCAACCATCTTAACAACGTCGTTGGATTTAGCGCAGCCGAGCGAGCCTGTGCAAAGGCAAAGGCTGTTAGCAGGCGAGTCAACAATCTTCAAAAATCTGTCAAGATTTTCTTCGCAGGTGATAATTCTCGGAATACCGAAGATAGGATATGGCGGATCGTCAGGGTGAATTGCCATTCTGACACCGCACTCTTCAGCTACGGGAATAACCTTCTTTAAGAACACCTCAAGGTTCTTCCAAAGTCCCTCTTCGCCAAGCTCTGCATAAGCGCTGATAAGCTCTCTTACCTCGTCCTGAGTGTAGCTTGAATCCCAGCCGGGAAGATGTATATCGTCCTTAAGAGGATCAAGACCTCTCATCTGATCCCAGTACATAACAAGGCTTGTTGAGCCGTCAGGCGCTTTTTTATCAAGCTGGGTACGCGTCCAGTCGAACACGGGCATAAAGTTGTAGGTAACGCACTTTACACCGTATTTAGCGCAGCGGCGGATATTCTCGCAGTAAACGTCGATGAGCTTGTCCGCGCCCTCGCGACCAAGCTTGATGTCCTCGCACACGGGAATGGACTCGACTACGTCGAAAATAAGGCCGTGGCTCTCGCACTGCTCTTTCATTTTAGCAAGGCTGTCCTCACCCCATACACCGCCGGGCTTAACGTCGTAAACCGCGGAAACGATAGAGCGCATGCCAGGAATCTGAGATATGTACTCAAGAGAGATAGGATCGCTCTCGCCGTACCATCTGAATGAAAGCTTCATATTCATACTTTAACCTCTTATATTTATTTTATTATAATAATTATAATAAATATTTTTACCCTTGTCAATGAATTTTAAATTTTTTAATTTATTTTCATAAATTCAAAGAAAAAACGGCTTATGCAAGGAATAAATCTCTGCATTTGCCGTTTTTATCCAATTACTTATACTTGCGCTTTCTTGCTGCCTCAGCCTTCTTCTTGCGCTTTACGCTGGGCTTCTCATAGTGCTCTCTCTTGCGAAGCTCGGAAAGAACGCCTGACTTAACGCACTGTCTTTTAAAACGACGAAGCGCGCTATCAAGAGATTCATTTTCTTTAACTCTGATTTCTGCCATCTTTATATCCCTCCCTTCGACTTGCGAGGAAACGTCTCTCATAATTTCCTATATATTATAATTTATAAATTACACTTTGTCAAGAGTGTTTATTATACTTTTTTACACTTTTTCAATTTTTTTGAAGGCTGTGAGGGTATTTTTCATCAGCATAGTGATGGTCATAGGTCCGACACCGCCAGGAACGGGGGTTATAAAGGATGCCTTGTCGAGAATATTATCGTAGTCGGCATCACCGTAAAGCTTGCCGTCGTTACCTCTGTTAATTCCAACGTCGATAACCACCGCGCCGTCCTTTATCATATCAGCCGTTAGGAACTTTGCGCGGCCTACTGCAACGACAACGATATCAGCGCGTCTTACAACGTCGGGAAGATTTTTCGTTCTCGAATGGCAGACCGTAATAGTCGCGCTATCGTTGAGAAGAAGCATAGCCATAGGCTTGCCGACGATGTTGCTTCTGCCGATAACCACACATTCCTTGCCCGAAACAGAAATATCATAGAATTTAAGAAGCTCCATAACGCCTGCGGGTGTGCAAGGAAGAAAGCTGTACTTTCCTTCCATTATATGACCCACATTCTCGGGATGGAACGCGTCAACGTCCTTGCTTGGGGATATTTTAAGAATAACCTTTTCCTCGGAAATATGCTTCGGCAGCGGAAGCTGGCAAAGAATTCCGTGTATCTTACTGTCATTATTAAGCTTATCAATAAGCGAAAGAAGCTCATCCTCGCCCGTTTCGGCAGGAAGCCTGTAAACCTCAGAGTAAATTCCAAGCTCTTCGCACGCACGTGCTTTATTACGCACGTATACGCAGGATGCAGGGTCCTCACCGACCAGAATAACCGCAAGTCCGGGTGTCTTTCCCGTGGCTTCTGTAAGTGCCTTTATTTCCGCCTTTATACCGTCGCGCACGCTTGCACTGACTATCTTACCGTCTATAAGTGTCATACTGCTACATCTCCGTCGTTGTTTTTATTTGTTTTTTCGGCCTTTTTCTTCGTGCTCTTAGGCTCTACTATCCAAGCGGCCTCTTTGGTGTTGGTTTTCTTAATGAAATTATAAATAAGAAGTCCCGTATATACGACAAATGCCGTCGCGGCAAGAAACTGGTTTGTTCTTACCTCACCGATAAACATACTGTCTGTACGAAGTCCCTCTATCATAAATCTTCCAAGACCGTAATATGCCGCACCGAGATAGTAAATCTGTCCGTCGTACTGCTTGCGCTTATAAAGAACGAAAGCGAGAACGACAAATCCTATAATATTCCAAAGCGACTCGTAAAGGAAGGTCGGATGGTGCATTACCGTGCCGTTTACTGTCATACCCCACGGAAGCGTGGTCTCAACACCGTATGCCTCACCGTTCATAAAGTTGCCCCAGCGTCCTATCGCCTGCGCGAGCATAACGCCAGGATAAACGATGTCCGCTATAACGTTAAAGCGAAGCTTTTTGAACTTACATACGAAATACACCGCAAGCGCGCCGCCGATAATACCGCCGTAAATAGCAAGTCCGCCGCCGCGTATATCGAACATTTCGCCTATAGACTCAAAGCGCTTATATTCAACCGCAACGTAGTAAAGCCTCGCGCCAATAATACCCGAGGTTATAGTAAAGAGCGCCATATCAAGTATATGCTCGTAGTCAACACCAATTTTCGTGGCTCTTACCGATGCAAAAACGACGCATACTATCATTCCGAGCGTAATAATCAGCGCATACCAGGCAATATCAAGCCCAAAGGGTGACATCGCAACGCTGTTTACCTCAAACTCGCCGATGCCAAGACCCGGGAATGCGATTTTTGAAATTCTGAGCATCTCATACTCCTTTAATACTAAAATCCTTAAACCTTGTACCTCTTGTTAAGTACATCGTCTATCGTGATAGAATCAAGCTTTGCGGATAAATCAAAGCTTATTTTATCAAATATATGGTGATATATGCACGCAGTCTTGTCGCTGTTTAAGGTGCAACGCTCGTGCATATCGAGACAACGGACGATAGCAATAGGTCCGTCTATAAGCTCGATTACGCGCTTTAAGGTGATTTTTTCGGGTGGCTCTTTAAGCATATAGCCGCCCTTCGCCCCCTTAAACGAGGATACGATGCCGCCGCCGACAAGCTTGCTTAATATCTTTAAGGTAAAGCGAGGGGTAACAGAGGTTGCCGACGAAAGCGTCTGCGCGTCAATGACGCCGCTGTTTTTGGCAAGCTCGCTCACAATGCGAAGCGCATAGTCGCTCTCAAGTGTAATTCTCACAAAATCCCTCCCCTTTCATATTTTAAATTATCCGCCCTGAAGCTTATCAGGGCGGAAGGAACTAACTTAATGAAAAATTACTTCTTCTTGGTTTTAGCGCACTTTGCCTTGCGGCCGTTGTATGCCTCAAGCTTGGTGTGAATTTTCTTTGACTGGTCAAGAAGCTGGCTGATGGTGCGGTCGTGGTTGAGCGTGTCGATGATGTAAGCCACGTACTTGCACATATTAACCTCGGCATACCATTCGCGCTCAAGAAGCTCGGGCATTCTGTAAACGAGGTTGGTGGTGAAAATCTTGGTGAAACAGCCTTCCTCGTAAGCCTTATCGAGGTTTTCAAGTCCGTTGCAGAAAAGACCGAAGGTAGCGAATACGAATATTCTGTTAGCGCCCTTGTCCTTAAGCTGCTTTGCAACGTCAATAATGGAATCACCCGAGGAAATCATATCGTCAACAACGATAACGTCCTTGCCGGTAACGTCGCGGCCGAGGTACTCGTGAGCAACGATGGGGTTCTTACCGTTGATGATTACAGAGTAATCGCGGCGCTTGTAGAAGGTACCGAGGTCGATGCCCATAACAGAGGAATAGTACATGCACTTTGCCATACCGCCCTCGTCGGGTGAGATAATCATAAGGTTATCAGGATCAATTTCAATATCAGGATAGGTGTTGAGAAGCGCCTTGATCATCTGATAAGAGGTTCTTACGTTCTCAAATCCGCTAAGAGGAATAGCATTCTGTACTCTGGGGTCGTGAGCATCAAAGGTGATGATGTTCGTAATACCCATATTAACAAGCTCCTGAAGTGCGATAGCGCAGTCAAGTGACTCTCTGCTCGCTCTCTTGTGCTGTCTGCCCTCGTAAAGCATAGGCATAATTACGCTGATACGTCTTGCCTTTCCGCCGATAGCGCCGACAACGCGCTTGATATCCTGAAAATGATCGTCAGGCGACATAGGAACGGTCTTGCCGTACATATTGTAGGTAACACCGTGGTTGAAAACGTCACTGATGATATAAACGTCGTTTCCGCGAAGCGACTGATGAAGCGCGCCCTTGCCCTCACCGCTTCCGAATCTGGGGCATGTGCAGTCAACGAGGAAAGAGCCCTCCTGATCGTGTCTTCTCCAATCCTTAAGATAAGAATCAACCTGCTCTGTGAATTCCTCACAGCCTCTCATCCCGATGACGCTCAGCTCTCCGTACAAACTTTCCTTCATGCTCTCTCTCCTGTTGTTTAATTTTAGTCACAAAAGACATCAGACGGCATATCCTACCGTGAGGAAGCGTGCGTCCGAGGCCCGATATAATTATTATATATTAATAAATCTTTAAAGTCAAGAAGAAAAACGCATTTGTAGAGAAATGTCGCATATTGATTTAAACTAAAATATTTTTTTATTAAACTTTATAAAAATTACACAACAAACGAGGTGATTTATATTAACGATAACACAAGTAGCGAGGTGGGATACCTTCAGATACGAGCCTTCGTGGCAGATGGCGCAGAGCCCGTCGAGGGCGCACACGTCAGAATAAGCGGAAACGATAACTACTACCTTGACACCGAGCTTTCTCTGATTACGGGAAGAAGCGGCCTTACCGAAACGGTAAGCCTGCCTGCGCCCGACCGCACACTCTCACTGTCACCCTCGGCATCCGAGATGCCCTACTCAACCTTTGACGTGAGCATCAGCAAATCGGGCTTTTATTCAAAGAAGATTTTTGGCGTTGCCGTTTTTTCGGGTATAAAATCACTGCTACCCGTATCAATGACACCAAACGCAGGACTTACGAGTTCAGTAACACCGCCTTCGTCAAGCAATTTTTCAGTAGGCTACGAAAACGAGGATTTATGATATGCCAGATACACCGTTTATACCCGAAAGCATCGTCGTGCATCTCGGTGCGCCCGACGAAATAGCAGAGAACGTAACAGTTCCCTTTGTTGATTATATAAAAAACGTAGCATCGTCAGAAATTTTCCCCTCTTGGCCGGCGGAGGCGCTGCGCGCAAATATTCTCGCACAGATTTCGGTTGCCTTAAACCGCGTTTATACCGAATACTACCGCGCGCAGGGCAAGGACTTTGATATAACCTCATCAACCGCCTACGACCAGAGCTTCGTATATCAGCGCGATATATTCGATACCGTTGACAGAACGGTTGACGAGGTGTTTAATTCTTACTTAAAGCGGCAGGGCTTCATAGAGCCGCTTTTCGCAACGTTTTGCGACGGTGTCGAGGTTAACTGTCAAGGGCTTTCCCAATGGGGCTCGGTTTCGCTCGCCAACGACGGCCTTGACGCAATTGAAATACTTAAATATTATTTCGGAAACGATATTGAGCTTGTGACAGACGCGCCCGTTGCAGGGGTGAGAGGATCTGCGCCGCCCGTGCCCTTGCGAGAGGGTGATACGGGGCGCGACGTTGAATCCTTTCAGCTAAAGCTGAACCGAATATCTACAAACTACCCCGCTATACCTAAAATCGCTAGCCCCGACGGCTTTTTTTCAACCGACACCACCGAGGCGGTCAAGGAATTTCAGCGAGTTTTCTCGCTTACAGACGACGGTATCGTAGGCAGAGCCACATGGTATAAAATCCAGTTTATATATAATGCCGTAAAGCGACTTGCAGAGGTAAATTCCGAGGGGCTTCGGGTAGGCGAGCTTGCACAAAATTACCCCGGCGAGCTAAAGCTTGGCGATATATCTGACGGTGTGCTTGTGCTTCAGTATTATCTTGAATTCATCTCGCTCTACGTGCCTACTGTGCAAAATGTAATCCCCGACAGAATTTTCGGCCAGCAGACACGCGCGTCGGTCGAATCCTTTCAATCCACCTACGGTCTTACCCCGACGGGAATAGTTGACAGAGCGGTTTGGACACAAATTCAGAATACCTATTACAATACGCTCGAAGCAATTGATTACACCTTTACCGAGGGCAGCACGCTTCCCTTTGGCGGAAGAATTATAACCGAAGGTACAGAGGGTGAGGACGTGCGCGCGCTTCAGGAATACCTTAACTTCATTGCGTCGTACTATCCCGAAATACCTACGGTAGAGGCAGACGGTGTGTTCGGCGCGCAGACGGTCAGGCAGATTGGAGCATTCAGAGATAGATTTGGCATTGAGGGGCGCGACGAGCTTGTTGGTGCTGAGCTGTGGAACGAAATCACCGACGTTTACGATGACCTTTACTACGGCAGAATGGTAAACTCAGGACAGTTTCCCGGTTATAATATTGGAGGGTGATATGTATTTTATAGAAGATAAGCCGTCGGCAGTACGAGAGCTTCAGCGTATGCTTCTCATCGTTTCCCAAGCAGACCATACTTTACCGACAACCGCGATTGACGGCATATTCACAGACGAAACGCGCCTTGCCGTGCTTGCATATCAAAGGGGGCGAGGTCTCTTGACAAGCGGCGTCGGCGATATCGAAACCTTTAATTCTCTTTTTATGGAAATGAGAAGATTAATAGACGAAAAAAACGCTTATTTATCAACGGTAAGCCCCGAGAGCTATCCTCTGTCGCTCGGCTCGTCGGGCGAAGCGGTAAAGCGCCTTAACACCGACCTTCTCTCATTAAGGCGGTTTTATAAGGATATGCCCGAGGCGGATATACGGCCTTATTTTGGCAGGGGCACGGACAGCGCGGTGAAATATATGCAGGACGTTTTCAGAATTTTACCAGACGGTATCGTTACTTACGTGATAGCAAAAAGAATTGCCGATGAAATATCAGAAAGAGAGAAATTTCCTCTAGGCGATTTAAATAGAAGGTAGTTGGCTATAATCTGCAAGGTAAACGATATTTCGGAGGTATCCTTTATGGGAAGTAAATTTACCGACAAGGCTGAATCAGCGCTTAACAGAGCGGTAAAAATAGCGCAAAGCCTCGGTCACGCGTATATAGGAAGCGAGCATATCCTAATTTCTCTTACCGAGGATAGCCTTTGTTGCTCTTACGCAATACTGACCAAAGCAAAAATATCCAAGGACAGAGTGTTAAGCGCGGTCAAGGAATATTCGGGTGTCGGCAAGAAAACCTCGCTTACAGCAAAGGATATGACACCGAAATGCCGAAGAATTGTTGAGGGAGCCTATCGCGCCTCGATTAAGTATTCCTCTGATAAAATCGGTACAGAGCATATACTGCTTGCAGTTCTTGATGAAAAGGAATCGGTTGCGCTGAAGCTGCTTGAATATATGGGCATTGATACCTTTGCGCTGAAGGACGAGGTCGTTACTTTTTTGAGGACAACCGAGAAAAATGCCGATATATCAAAGAAAAACGCATCGCTTCAGTTCTTAAATCAGTACGCAAAAAATTTGAATTCACTTGCTTTATCAGGAAAAATCGACCCCGTCGTGGGAAGAGATAGCGAAACCGAGCGGCTTATCCGAATACTTACACGCAGAACAAAGAATAATCCCTGTCTCATCGGTGAGGCGGGCGTTGGAAAAACCGCGATAGTAGAGGGACTTGCACACCGTATTGTATCGGGCAAGGTGCCTGAAATTCTTAAAAACAAGACTGTTTTCTCTCTCGACCTTACCTCAATGGTTGCAGGCGCGAAATACCGAGGCGATTTTGAGGAACGAATAAAGTCAATCATAAACGAGGCGTCAAAAAACGAGCTTGTGATTTTATTTATAGACGAAATACACAACATCGTTGGCGCAGGCGCGGCAGAGGGTGCTATTGATGCGGCAAACATACTGAAGCCCGAGCTTTCGCGCGGTATGATACAGCTCATAGGCGCAACCACTCTTTCCGAGTACAGAAAATATATCGAAAGGGACCCGGCTCTTGAAAGAAGATTTCAACCGCTAATTATAGATGAAGCGTCCGAGAGCGTCACTCTCAATATTCTAAAATGCTTAAGACCGAAGTACGAAAAGCATCACAGCGTAAGAATAGACGACACGGCGCTTGAAGCCGCCATACGTCTATCGGTAAGATATCTTCAGGATAGACGCTTGCCCGATAAGGCTATCGACCTTATTGATGAGGCGTGTGCAAAGGCTAATGTTAAATTGGATGCGGGTACGACCGTCCAAGAGAGCGAAAACAAGACATATTTCGATTTCTCTGATGATATTTTAGGGCAGAATGGAAAAGTCAGTGCCGCCGGAACACGTGAACGAAACTTTGAGCTTGCCGAAAGAATAAGGTCGGGGCTTAAGAAAAGAGATAATTCGTTGGGCTCTCATACGAGTGTTATATACGATAAGGATATAGTTGAGATAATATCCGAAATTACAGGAATACCCGAAAACGGTATTGGTACAAACGACACCTACAAAGAGCTTTACAGCAATCTCTCTCTTGAAATCGTCGGTCAGAGCCACGCAACAAGAGAGCTGTGCTCTGCGGTGATACGCGGCAAGCTCGGCATTAACGACCCTAACCGTCCGCGAGGAATTTTCCTCTTTCTCGGCAAAAGCGGTGTGGGAAAGACCGCCCTCGCAAAGGCGCTTGCGAAGGAACTGTTTTCATCAGAGAGCGCCCTTATCCGCTTTGATATGTCAGAGTTTGGCGAGGGGCATTCGGTGTCAAAGCTCATCGGCTCGCCCCCCGGTTATCTCGGATATGAGGAAGGCGGCGCTCTGACCGAGAGGATACGGCGACACCCCTATTCTGTCGTTCTGTTTGACGAAATCGAAAAGGCATCGGGTGAGGTTATAAATCTTTTGCTTCAGGTAATGGATGACGGCACGCTCACTGACTCGCAGTCGAGGCGCGTGAGCTTCCGCAACGCATTTATCATTATGACGTCAAACATCGGTGCTGAAGGCATTAACCGCGGCAGGGTGAGCGGCTTTGTACGCGACGGCGCTTTGGACGATGGGATTATCAGCGAGCTGAGAAAGCATTTCCCCACCGAATTTATAAACCGAATAGACGAAATAATCCCCTTTGCCCCCCTTTCGCGCGAGGATTTTGCCAAAATCGCAAAAAACAAGATAGATAAGCTCACAAAGCGGCTTATAGACATTGGAATAAAGCTCGCGGTTTCCGACGCGGTTTGCGAGTATATCGCTAAAAGCACCGAGCAGAAAAAGCTTGGCGCACGACCTATCACAAGAATAATAACGGGTGAAATTGAAAACAAAATTTCCGACCTCATAATAAACAGCGAGGATAGAGTTAAGGAAATCTCGGTGGACTTTACACAGTCAGATGGGCTTATATTTAAGGTAATAAAGCGCGAAACGCTGGTTTAATACGACATCAGGGGCGGAAAGCGGCGCTTTTCCCCGAAATCTCGCTATTTACAAGAGGGTCTGCCTCAAAAATGAATTTGAGACAGACCCCTTTTATCAGATTTGCTTTATAAGTCTTGTATAGAACTCAACGGCACGCTTTACGGTATCAACGGGGATTCTCTCGTCGTTTGCGTGTATAGAAGCGCGCTCTTCCTTGGATAGTGCCATTGCAGAAAATCTGTAAACTCTATCCGAAATTCTGCCCCAATGACGCGAGTCACTGCACGCGAGCATAAGATACGGTGAAATTATGCTACCCGTCCAGGTCGCGTTTATTGCGTCTTGTATTGCGGTGTAACCAATGCCATCGGTAACCGAGGTGCGCGACGGATCAATTCCGTAAATTTTCGAAACCTCAACCCTATCATCATTTATGACGCTCTTTATATAATTAATCGCAGAATCAACACTCTGGTCCGGATTTATTCTTAAATTAGCTATCATCGTAGCTTCAGTAGGGATTACATTCATACCGACAGAGCCACTCATTTGCGTAAACGCGCAGGTCGTACGGACAAGTGCGTTCATCTCGCCACCCGTTTTTTTACCAATGAGGTCAAGCAGGGGTGCAAAAAGCCAGAGATTTGCAAAAATCATTCGGTAAAGGAAGTTTGAATGTCTTGCAATTTTATCAAACATTCCCTTTGCCGCAGCGGATATATACATTCTGAAAGGCTTATTCTCTACTCTCGCGCAGGCACGGCTTAAAATTCCTACGGGTGTGTGAGGCTTAGGCGATGACGAATGACCGCCGTTTGATACGCAGGTAAGCTTTATATTGAGCATTCCCTTCTCTGCTACGCCTATGAGCGCGCAGGGGGCTTTTACACCCGGAAAAACATTCTCTACGACAGCGCCGCCCTCGTCAAGCACGAATGACGGTGTTATGGAATTCTTCTCAAAATAATCAACAATCGACACAGCGCCGACACCGTTTATCTCTTCGTCACCTGCAAAAGCAAGATAGACGTCACACTTCGGTGTAAATCCGTCACAAAGAAGGGCTTCAAGCGCCTGCATTGCCGCGTTTAAGGTCACCTTCGTATCAAGCGAGCCTCTTCCCCAGAGAATACCGTTTTCAACCTCGCCCGAAAAGGGTGGCTTCTGCCATTTTGCCTCGTCAACGTCAACGACGTCGTAATGCGCCATAAGCACGCAGGGCTCACCGTCGGTCTTTCCTTTTATTTTGATAAGAATTGCCCTGTCATTCGGTTCAAGGTACTCGCAGGACGAAAATATATTCGGAAAAAGCGTTGGTAAAAGATTTTTGAACCTCAAAAATTCCGCCTCATTATCAAGAGACCTGTCCGCGTGAGAAACCGTCGCACACTTAATCATCTCGGAAAGGTCGGAAACCGCCTTATCGGTGTTAACATAGACCGCATCAGAGGCTGCATCGGCAAATCCCTTTGGACGAAATGCAAGGGTGCGAATTAAAACCACCGAAATGAGCAGCACTAAAAGTCCTGAAATAATGTATAATGCTTCCATTATTTACTCACCGTCATCAGCGCCTTCGCCCGTAGCATCATCCGAGACCGAGGCAGGAATCTCTTGCTTTCTCTGCTTAACATACATAATTCTTGATGTAATAAGCGTAATTATCATACTTACAGGTATCATAATACCAACCATACCCGAATCAAGGTAAGGCACGAAAACGAAAAGAAGTATCATTATCGACATAGGAACTACCGCAATCTTGAAATATCTTGAAAGATATACTACGCCAAGACCGCCAAAAAGCGCAGGAAGAACGTTGTCAAACGCAGGCTTAAGTATCTCGCTCTGAAGCACGTCTGAAATAAGCGAAAGACAGCCGACACCGATAGCGATAATAATTATAGTCATAATCGAAGAGGTTGCGATGGATATAGTTGAAATAACCTCACCCTCGTCGCTGTCGGACTTAACGCCTGCCTTTTCCATACAGTCAAGCGCGCAGGGCACTTTAAGTGAGGAAAGGTTTCCTGTAACAAAGCCAAGATAGGTGCCGCCCACACCAAGCATAGGCGTGTAGGTTATAACCTCAATAATACCAACCGACCAGAAGGTAAGCGCAACGGGATAAAGCGCGTTAAGAAAGGTAAGAAAATCAGGCCAAGCGCCAAAGATTATAGCAATTACAAAGGGAAACGCGATAATAACGCTACAGGTTATAAGCGCCCAAATTCTGCCGTATCTGTGCATTTTGTCATTATAATTCATAAACCCCTACCCCCTTTTAGCCGTTAATAAGAATGGACAGCGGAATAGCAAGCGCCATACTGCCAAGCATCGACAGGGGCAGTGCGTAGTCGTTAAGCCACTTCCAATTGAATTTCTTTAAAAGAATACCGCATATTGCCATAATACCTGCCGAGATAGCCATTACGAATACGGGAATCCAATGCTCAAGCTGATAGTTGAATACGAGATTTTTCGACTCGTCGAACACGAAGCCGATGCCGCATACTATGTAGCCAAGGAAGGCAGAAAGCATACCGACGAACATACTCGTCATAAGCATATCCATCCACTTTTTGTCCTTGTCCTTGATTTTAAGCATACCGCCCGTAATACCCTTGCAGGTTATGGGCGCAAGGATAAGGCTTGCCAAAATACCAAAGGTCATAACGAAGGCGATAGTTACAAACTGCTGTGCGTTAAGCTGTGTCCAGCTTACATCACCGAGCTGCATTGCCTCAAGCGCCTGCTTTGCCGCAGGAAGCTCATAGGTTACAGCACCTATAACCGAAAGGCGAAGCCAGGGTAATGCCGTGCCAAGCATATTAACGAGTGATACAACACCCATAAATATTGCAATAGCAGGCGCTATGGTAAAGAGTGCGGCGCGCTTTATGGTTTTATTCAGCGTCACCCTTTCCATACCGATAGCAAGTCCGCGCTTGTACGCCTTAACAAGGAAAAAGACCGACTGTGCAGTAACGATACCGATAATAAGTGCAACTATGGCGAATATTATCGGACTGTTTGCCGAGAACGTCATAATATAACCCCCTAAAAATAATATATTACATTTTACCACTTATTTTTACTTAATTCAAGTAAAAGACGTTATTTTAATAAAAATAAGTGAAAAGGCTGATTCCTTGCGCTTTTTTAGCGAAAAAAATAACAAAAGAGCCTTCGATATTCGAAGGCTCTTCTTTCTGGGGTGAAATATGGGATTCGAACCCACGACCTCCAGGGCCACAACCTGGCGCTCTAACCAACTGAGCTAATTCCACCGTATGGCGCGTCTTGAGGGACTCGAACCCCCGACCTACTGCTTAGAAGGCAGTTGCTCTATCCTGCTGAGCTAAAGACGCATTCTGCATAACGAAAGTTATTATAGCAGAATAAAATTTATTTGTCAATAGATTTATAAAATTTTTTATCTATCAAAATAAAATGCCAAAATTAATGCTTACTTATCACCCTTTGCCGTTTCGGAAAGTGCCGAAATAAGCGCCGCGGTGTTCTGAATTTCAGAGGGAATGATAATCTTCGTAGCCTGACCATCAGCAACCTTTGCAAGTGCCTCAAAGCTTCTGATCGAGAGATAAGCCGCGCCGGGATTTACATCGTTTATCATTCTGATACCCTGCGCCGTAGCCTCTTGAATTTTAAGGATAGCCTCGGCTTCACCCTCAGCCTCTCTGATTTTCTTTTCCTTTTCTGCCTCTGCAAGAAGAATAGCGGATGCCTTCTCTGCCTCTGCGGCAAGAATTTTCTGCTGCTTCTGTCCCTCTGCGACAAGGATAGTCGAATTTTTCTCACCCTCTGCGCGAAGAATAGATTCTCTTCTCTCGCGCTCTGCCTTCATCTGCTTTTCCATCGCATCCTGAATTTCCTTGGGCGGAATGATGTTTTTAAGCTCAACGCGCGAAACACGGATACCCCAAGGGTCGGTTGCCTCGTCAAGAATAGAACGCATCTTCGTATTAATTATATCACGCGAGGTAAGCGTCTGGTCAAGGTCAAGCTCACCTATGATATTACGAAGCGTAGTAGAGGTAAGGCTCTCGATAGCGATAAGCGGATTTTCTACACCATAGGTGTAGAGCTTACAGTCGGTAATCTGATAGAATACAACGGTATCAATCTGCATTCTTACGTTATCCTTTGTGATTACGGGCTGCGGTGGGAAATCCGACACCTGTTCCATAAGAGAAATTTCTTTTCTGATTTTCTCAAAAATCGGAATTTTAAAATGAACGCCCGTGTGCCAGGTCGTCTTGTACGTTCCGAGAAATTCGACGATCATCGCCTTGGCCTGCGGAACGATTTTAATGGTGGAAATAAGGATTATAACGGCTAAAACTGCAAGAATAATGCCAACTACAACCCAGATAACACCGCCTGCTGCTTCAAGTAATGCAAACATATGCTTTTCTCCTTTATATTAATAATTAACAGCTCTTTCTGCAAATAAGCTTAACGCCCTCGATAGCAACTACCGTAAGCGCCTCGCCCTCTTCAAAAACATCGTCCTCGCCAACGCCTCTTGCGCTCCATATCTGCCCCTTTACCTTAACGAGACCCTGTCCTGCAAAGTTATCAATTTTCTCTAAAACCACGCATCTTTCACCGATAATCGCGTCGATATTGGTGCGAGTATCTTCTTTAGGGCGTCTTTTCTTGAGAATAATTCTTCCGATAACAATACCGATAGCGGCAAGAATGACGCATACGAGCACCTGCCAGACAATATCAATACCGCAAAGAGCAAAAACTGCCGAAACAAGCGCGCCGGGAACGAACCAGATGAACAGCAGTTGCTCGGTTGCAACCTCTGAAATTATCGCAAGAACGATGATGGCAAGCCATAACCAAACGAAATGCTCCAAAATATTTTCTCCTTGTTTTCTTATTTTATTATATTATATCATACTCGTGCACCATTGTCAACTTAACACGCGCGTAAGGCTCAAAATTTGATACAGTTTGTGTTTAAAGTAATCAAAACGCAAAATTGATACGGTAAAATTGTGCAAACTAACATATTTTTAGAAAAACTATTGACAAATTGCAAATATTAATGTATCATCTCATTTGGTACTGTGTAACTTTGACACAGATAATTCTGAATAAGGAGGATATGTTCATGTTTGAGAATGTTAAGCAGGTACTCGTTGATGAGCTTCGCGTTAACGCAGATGACGTTACTATGGAAGCAGAGCTTGCAGGAGACCTCGGTATCAACTCGCTTGAGCTTGCAGAGCTCGTACTTACCTGCGAGGAAAAATTTAATGTTGTGATCGATGACGACGATCTTCATCACTTCAACACCGTTGGAGACGTTGTAAAATATCTCGAAGAGCGTCAGGGCTGATTCTTCCAATATAACGAATAAGAATAATAAAAGGTCGTGGCAAGGTTTTTATGCCAAGACCTTTTTATTATAGCTTAAAGATGTACGATAAAGCCGAGCGCATCACCGTCTATTTCAGAGGCTAATTCGGGATATTTGTTCAAAAGATATTTAGGTGTCGTTTTATCGAGCGAAATATCGCTGAATTTTGCGTAAATTTCGAGTATTCTCTGTCTTTTAAACTCGGTAAGGGCGCGTGTAAGATAGGTTTTGAACTTATTGCGCGAGCTTCCCTCTTCGGGGACAAATGCTATAAGACGGCGCGAGGATGCGCGACATTCGGCAAGCCAATAGATAATATCGGTATAGGTATTATAATAATCGTCGCATTTAAGCTTTATTTCGTAAAGAGCCATTTTTTCCTCAAATAATATATTTTTATATAGTTTATCACTACTTTTTAAAAAAGTAAATAGATTTCGGAGAAATTAAATGAATACTGACAATAATACAACCCCTGACGTTATCAGAGCTAAGGACGAGCGGCAGAAGCAAGGCAGCTTCGTCAGCATATTCGGTATCGCGGTAAACTTTACTCTGTCGATGATAAAATTCATAGCAGGGCTTCTATCGGGCTCGCTTGCTATTATGGCAGATGCGGTAAATAACCTTTCGGACGCCGGCTCAAGCGCAGTAAGCCTTATCAGCTTTAAGATTGCGGCAAAGCCTGCTGACCGCGACCACCCCTTCGGTCACGCAAGAATCGAATATATCGCATCGCTTATCGTTTCATTCCTCATTCTTCACGTCGGAATAGACTTTCTTGTCGATTCTGTCAGTAAAATAATTGACACGAGCGCGGTTTCAATAGATATTACGGCACTTACAGTCGTAATTCTCTCGGTTTCCATCATAGGAAAGCTTGTTTTGTCGCTCGTTCAGCGCACCGTCGGAAAGAAAATCGGCTCGAGCGTAATCTGTGCGTCGTCGGTTGACTCGCTTATGGATGCAATATCCACAACCGCCGTACTCGCATCATCCATCGTTATATGGGCAACCGACCTCGTTATTATCGACGCGATAGTCGGACTCGGTGTGTCGGTCGTTATATTTATCGCAGGCATCAAAATACTTAACGAAACCAAAAATTCCCTTCTTGGCGAAGCTCCCGTCGAGGATACCGTTTGTGCAATCGAGGAAATAGTTAAAAAATATCCCGAGATAATCGGCATACACGATATGCTGGTGCACAACTACGGACCCGGAAATTACTTTGCTTCCTTTCATGCCGAGGTTGACGGTGACGGGGATATCTTTATGCTTCACGATGCTATCGACAACGTCGAAAAGGAAATATCAACATCCCTCGGCATCCTCTGCACAGTACACCTTGACCCTATCGTAACTAACGACGAAACGGTAAATGCCCTTCACGAAATCGCAAAAGCGGTATGCCAGAGAATTGACGAGGACATTACCATTCACGACTTCCGCGCCGTTGTCGGCAACACTCACACAAATATCATTTTCGACATAGTCCTGCCCTTTGAGAGTAAGCTTTTACCCAAGGTCGTAACTAACCTTATCTGCGAGGGTGTTTCAGAAATCAGGCCTGACGTTTTCTGCGTTATAACGGTTGACCGCGGCTGATTTTCAAAAATAGAATTATTAGAAAATTTCGTTTCTGCCCTTAAATATCTACGCGATTTTTAATTTCACCCGTTCTGAATGCCTTAATGTTTTCGAAGATTACATTAAGGCATCTTTCTCTTGCCTCAAATGCCGCCCAAGCCGCGTGAGGTGTGAGAATTACGTTTTTAAGCCCGACGAGCGAGGCTGTCGGCGAATCCTTCGAGAATGGCTCGGTTGAATATACGTCGCTTCCGAAGCCTGCGATTTTTCCATCTATTACAGCCCTTGCAACTGCCGCCTCATCACAAACCGCGCCTCTTGCGGCATTGACGATTATTACGTTATTCTTCATTAATGCTATTTCACGCTCGCCTATTATACCGCGCGAGTCATTGTTGAGAGGACAGTGAAGTGTAATAATGTCACTTCTCTTGCAAAGCGTATCAAGATCAACGCACTCTACGCCCTCAGTCGGCACTCTCTTGTTGACGATAACATTAGCGCCGAGCGCACGCGCTACCTCTGAAACGCGCTTACCGATATTTCCATAGCCCACGATACCCCAGGTCATTCCGCCTATCTCGTGGAAAACAGGGGTTATAGCGTTAGGCATTCCCGCTCTGGTGTAGTCACCGCTATTTACGAACGAGGTGTACTCGTTCAGATGAGAAACGAGAGAAAGCACCGTCGCAACGGTAAACAGCATTACGCTGTCCGTAGAATACGCAGGCACGTTGCATACCGCAACACCGTGGCTTCTTGCGGCTGCTATATCAACATTATCGTAGCCCGTAGCAAAAACGCACACAAGCTTCAGCGAGCGGCAGGCATCAAGGACCTCTTCGGTTATTTTAATTTTATTTATTACGATAACATCTGCGTCACCGATAGTAGATATTACATCCTCAGGACGCGTAAAATCTATAAGCTCAACCTCACCGAGCGCATCAAGCACCGAATAATTGATATCATTTCCCATAGTTTGCGTATCAAGCACCTTGATTTTCATAAATAATCCCCATCCTTTACGGCTTCATTCGTTATTTTACAGTTAATTATAACATTTCAGCACCTTGTTTTCAATATATATAAATAAAATATATAAAAATTTAAAAAATCTATTGACAACAGAGTTATTTGGTGGTAAAATAAGTGTACCTCTTTTTGGGGGCTTTTTTAATGTTTACTGGGACAAGCGTTAAAAACCCTGAAAAATGAGGGAGGTATAACGGGTTTTACCCGAATTCTATTAGGAGGTGCCGAAATTAATGAGAGTCAAAATCACACTCGCCTGCACTGAATGCAAGCAAAGGAATTATGACACAAACAAAAACAAGAAAAATGATCCCGACAGACTTGAAATGAACAAGTTTTGCCGTTTCTGCCGCAAGCATACTTTGCACAAGGAAACAAAGTAAAGTGAGGATTGTTTAATGGCTAAAATTGAAAACTCTAAGAAAAATTCCAAGGTAGCCAAGAAGGAAAATTTCTTCGTTCGTATCTGCAAGAAGATTGGAAAATTTACTAAAGATACTATCGGTGAGATGAAGAAGGTTACCTGGACTAAAAAGTCCGAGGTCAAGAAGAGCACTAAGCTTGTTATTGCATCGGTCGTTGTCGTTGGAATTATAATTCTTTGTATTGATACCGCTTGCTCGTCGCTTATCAACTATGTTGCAAGCCTTATCGGTTAAGGAGATGTAATGAGCAACATCAACGAAAAAAACGTAGGTCCCAGATGGTACGCCGTCCATACCTGGACCGGTCATGAAAACAAGGTAAAGCTCAGCATTGAAAAGAACGTTGAGAAAAGAGGAATGCAGCATCTCATTTATGAGGTAAAGATTCCTGTTGAAACGCATGAGGAAACGAAGGATAACGGTGAGGTTAAGGTTGTTGAAACCAAGATTTTCCCCGGTTATATATTCGTTTATATGACTATGACTGACGAGAGCTGGCACGTTATCCGAGGAATCTCGGGTGTTACCGCATTCGTTGGCCCCGGCTCTGAGCCCGAACCTCTTTCTGACGAGGATGCTAAAATGTTCCGCGTTGAGGAAGATGCTGCTGAAGAGGTATTCCCCTTCAACATCGGCGACAGACTTACGGTCGTATCTGGCATATTCGAAAACTACGTCGGTGTGCTTCAGTCCATCAGCGAGGATCAGATGCAGCTCGAAATACTTGTTTCTACCGGTCGTCGTGACTTCCCCATTACGGTTGACACGAAGGACGTTAAGCTGGCAGACGATTGATCGACCGTCTTGTCAGGTTCGTGGGAGGAAGAAAATTTTAAACTTACAATTCTTCCGTTTAAATACCACATCAGGAGGTTAAATTACTATGGCTAAAAAGATCATTGGATACGTAAAACTTCAGCTTCCCGCAGGTAAGGCTACTCCCCAGCCCCCCGTTGGTCCTGCACTTGGTCAGTATGGTGTATCCATCCCCAACTTCACCAAGGAGTTCAACGAGAGAACTAAGAACGACATCGGTCTTATCATCCCCGTTGTTATCACCGTTTACGCAGACCGTTCCTTCACCTTTACCACCAAGACTCCTCCCGCAGCAGTTCTTATCAAGAAGGCTTGCGGTATCGAGACCGCTTCTGCAACTCCCAACAAGACCAAGGTTGCAAAGCTCACCAAGGATCAGGTTCGCAAGATCGCAGAGCAGAAGATGCCCGACCTCAACGCAGCTTCCGTTGAAGCAGCAATGAGCATGGTTGCTGGTACCGCACGTAGCATGGGCGTAACTGTAGAGGAATAAGGGAGGGAAGAGACATGTCGGGAAAGAAGTATTCTGATAGCATTAAGATGCTTGAAAAGACCAAGCT
>JAZKYE010000011.1:0-21428 GCA_045611965.1 Eubacteriales bacterium | reverse complement strand
ACTCGTGGCAATGACTTTCACTATGGTGATGTATATTGGGATATAAGATTGGGTATGATTATCGGTGTCTCCCCACAAAGAAAGAAAAAAACTGTCGGTTTTAGAATAAGTAAGTTTACCGATAAGACGTATGACAACTTGTGCAATCTAATAATCAAACGGCTACCTAAAATCTATTCTTGGTTAGAAAAGCAAAAAAACACCCTACGCTAAATTCCAATTTGTCGAGCTGAATGGGCGTTTAATGTGGTATGATTTTGGTGCAAATTTGGTGCAACACTTTATCAAACGATACTCACGATATTCACGATATCGCACGAAATCACACGATAAAGCTACGATATCACACGTATTTCCACGATATTCACGATATCAAACGGTATTGCTAAAACTCGAAGAGATAATTTCGACGCAGTCGAATACAAAAAATGCTCTGCTTATGCAGGGCATTTTTGTTTTATCTCTTTGAGAACAACTATGATTGCCTTACGGCAAGTTATGATGCTCGCATAGGCTCGTCGCTATGAGATGCTTCGCATCGTTATAAGCGGCTTTGCCGCGTTTGGGGTAGAAAAGGCAATCATAATCAAACGAAGAGAGTCTGCAAGCTTGCTTGCAAGCGAACGAGTGCAAATTGCTCCGAGGCGGCTCACCGTCAGGTGAGCATAGGTGCAAAGCACCAAGGACGCAAAGCGTACTTACACCACATCGGAGTATATCATAACGTGCCACAGGCACTCATAACTTTTACATTAGTAAAATCATAACTGTGCGCCAGCACATCATAACTCTAAACTCTTCTCCGCTATTCCCTATCATCCTATTTACATTTTTGTCGATTTATGTTATAATACAGTTGTATAACTTTGAGTGGGGGAATTGTATGGAAGCGCGTGATTATTCTATATCCTTAATCAGACTCATATCAATGGCATTTATCCTCATCTGTCATTTTCTTCAGTACTTCGACAATGAGCTTACTTGGTGGTTTAACGTAGGATTGCAGATATTTTTATGTATATCAGGCTACCTTTACGGCAGGCGCGGTGTGATTTCTGATGATTACACATTTATCAAAAAGAACGTTTTTAAAATTCTTATAGACTACTATGTTGTTATTATCCCCGCAATGATACTGTTTGTAATGTTTTCGGGTGAGCAATTAGAGTTGCTTTTTGCGATGAAGGTCTTACTGCTTGTTGAAAATCTTGGCGGCGGCGAGCATATGTGGTATCTTCCCTACTGCCTGCTTTGCTATCTTATAACACCGTTTCTTTCGCGCTTCTTTGACCGCTTTAAGGAAAGACGCACGTTTTTAAGCTTTCTTATTTTATGCTTGCTCACCGTCCTTTCCTTCGGTCTGTTCGTTCCCTATTTTAATCCTACGTTGATCGTTTGCTACATAATCGGTTTCTTTTTAGGCACTTTATTGAAAAACGAGAGATGCAATTTATATCGCGGAATGTCGGTACTCATTCATATTGCCGCAGTATTGTCAAATGCGGCTCAAATCGTCATAGATTATGTGCTTAATTATCAGTTTGAAGGCACCATTGCGAGTATATACAGGATCTTTTGCAGCTTCGCGCACGTGGCACTCGGTGCTTCGATTTTCGTTTTGTTCAAGTGGTTATTCGAGCGGATTTTCACGGGCGGTTATCCTTCGTGGCTTATTAAGATATGCTCTTTTTCGGACAAATACTCGTACGACGTTTATCTCGTGCATCACTTTATGATTTTAGGTCCGCTATCGCTTATGAAAATGACGGGGCTTGCGGCAGTCAATATTCTGCTGATTCTTATATTTATAGTAGCGCTTGCGGTTATCGCTAACGTAATTTCGGGCTTTGTAAGAAGGCTTATGCAAAAAGTAATTCAGTTTTAAGTGTGATACTACTAATCCTTCCCATCACGGGAAGGATTATAAAAAATCAGGCGGCTCTGGCGAGCCGCCTGATTTTATGCAATCAAGGCTTATTACGTATTTCTTGCTTGATATAAGGGTAGGATGGTCAGGACTATACTTATTTTACTTATTCTGAAAGGGTTGCTTTGCGTAAGTTATATAGTCACAAAGCGCGCATACAAGTGCGTATTGGTAGGCTTAACACTTTCGGCATATGCAACTTTGTTGAGCTGTCCTACCTCTTCACCCCCCACATAGACGGCAAGCGCTTGCGCGAGGTTTTTAGTACGGATTTTTCAGTCTGCTTTAAACAACAAAATCCTTGATTTTTGCGAAGAACTCGTCGGCGTTATCCGTATGGGCAACTACGTCAATAGGCGAGAGAGTGTCAAGGGCAAATATACCCATAATTGATGCACCGTCAACTATGTAGCGTCCCTGCTCGAGGTCAACATCAAAGTTTACGGCAGTTACTGCGGCGACGAAGGTCTTTACGTCGCTGATGTTTTTGAGTACGATTTTCGTTTTCTGCATTGTATTTACTCCTTTACTATATTTTATGCTTTAGCATTATAATTTTACCATATATTTATAGTCTTGTCAACAATCGGCTTTAATGAATGAAAAATGCCACAAAAGGAATACACGGCGAGAGCCCGCTCTCGCCGTGTAGGTCGTAGAAAAAGCTTATACAAGCAATTCCTTGAATTTGATTTTTGTGAGAAGTACCTCGTTTCGCGTTTCGGTGGTGACGCAGATAAAGTCGTTCTCAAAGAGCGCACCGTCCTGATTGTCAAAGTTATTGGCGCAGGCGGCATCAACTCCGAAAAACTTAAGCACCTTGATTACAGTTTTTCTACCACCGTAGGCACTCTCGCGAAAGTGAGAGATATCGTGATTCTGCGTTTCTTCCTTTTTGAGCCAGCTATATACCATTTCGTCACCGAGCGCACCGAGCACTTCAAAGCGCACTCTATCTCTCGGCATAAGGGTGAGAACGAGAGTCTGTCCCTTTTTAAAGTAAACTCTGTCCTTTGACGAGAAAAAGCCGTGAATTCTTATCTCATCGTAAGACACCGTTATTGCACGGAAGAAATAGACGAGAATAAACGCCATAAGCAAAACGAGAAATATCTCGAGTGGGTAAAAACCGAGAAGTCCGGTTGCCTCGTTGTGAAAGCGAAGGGTTAGAATAAGAAGAATTATCGGCGGTATTTCGATTAAAAACGCACGAAATCTCGTTGCTAATAAGAATAATGTTTTCATTTTGGTCTCCTGTGGGGTGATATGCGTTGCAGTACTCATCCACCGCCAAAGACGGGCTCCCTTCCCTGTTTTTGGGAAGGGATAGCGCGCTTAATCAATCTGACGCGCAACGCCGCCGGCGAGGGTTATCATTTTGACCGCTTGGGTTGAGAATGCGTCGGCTATAACTGTAAGCGCCTTTGTCATAGTGCCGCCGGCGAGAATCTTTACTCTGCCGACGCTCTTTCCTATAAGTCCTGCTTCGCGAAGGGCATCCTTGGTAACGGTAGTGCCTGCTTCAAAGCGATCGCATATCGCACCGAGATTAACTGCGACAAGCTTTCCCTTGCCACGGGGGGCGCGGATATGCTCAATATGCTCACTTGCCCATGCGTCATCAACGAGTGAATCCGCAAGGGATGCGTCAGCAAAGACAACTTTAGAATTAATGGGCGCACCGACTGTGACGGGGGTGGGCGTATTATCGCTCTTCGCTGAAATAAGCTTCATAAGTCCCATTTTGACGAGCTCGTCGTTGGTTTTCATCGGCATACGGTAATCGAGAGATGCGATTTCGCCCTTACCTATATCAAGGCTTGACATAAGCTCGTCTATAAGCGCTATGACGTACTTCTTGGCGCGCTCACTTCTGACCTTCATCTGCATAGGAAGCTTTTCGAGCTTCGGATCGTCGGACACGTCGGTGAAGTGATACTTTGCCTTGTTAAACAGGTCTGGCGCGAGCGCTAAATTAACGGTAAGAGTTTTGCCCTTGACATTAATTCTCGCAAGCTTTACTCTGCCCTTATTGAAGGATTCGTAATTCCAGCTTGTACGGCTCTTGACACCGACAAAGGACAAGAGGTAATTCTTGATTTCGGTATAGAAGCTCTGCGTGGGCTCGCCTGACTGAATAAATCTTGCCATAAACGAGCTTCTGTAACGCATCGGAAGCGAGGATTTTGCATCAGTCCTTGCGACAAGCGCGTCAACGATACGGTCTGCCTCACGCGCAACGGTGCTATCCGTGCGCTCGGCATCGAGCATTGCACCGACGTCAGCTTCCTCAAGAGTCAGCGCGTCGTTTATGCTGACACCCTTGGGAAGAATGACCTTTACAAGTCCGCGCTTTGCAAGCTCGGCATTGCTCTCATAGGGCATACGGTAGTCAAGCTCGGGTACGGTTCCCTGCTCTGCGCCAAGGCTTGCCATTACCTCGTCGATAAGCTCGAGGGCGTATTTTACTCCGCGCTCGCTCTTGACCTTAAGAAGCATCGGCACCTCGGCACTCTTTTTATCAGCCGACATATCGGTAAAGTGGTACTTACTCTCGCTATATTGCGTCGGGTCAAGCGCGAGATTCACGAGAAGCGACTTGCCCTTTACGTTAAGCCTTACACAATGTGTCTTTTTCAGGCTGAACGCCTCGTAGCCGAAGCTGATTCTTGATTTAATTCCCTCAAACGAGAGAATGTAATTTTTGATAACGGTATAGTAATCCTGCACGGGTGACTGTGCCTGAATAAGCCTTGATACAAACGAGCTTCTGTATCTTATTTCAGCGACCCCTACAGCGGGGGTTGCGACAGCGCCCTCGGTATTATCCGATAAAGGCTCTGCTTCGGGCGCGACATGCACCTCGGGCGCGGCATGCTCTTCTTGCGTGTCGGCAATATTGTCGCACACGCACTCGTCGGCATCGGGCTCGGCAGCATCACCGCTCTCATCCGTAGGGTGGCTTTGCTCGGTGGGGTCGCTATTTTCGTCCTCGGGTCGTCTGAACACAATGAGGATAACGACAATAATAATGATAATCAGAAGAATTATCCACAGCCAAAGAAGATTATCAATTTCCTCAACTGCGACAGGCGCGAATATTGAGAAGCTATCGGTTTCAAAGGTTATATAGTCGCCTGACCTTGTGCAGTAAACGAGACTTTCACCGCCCCAGCCTGAAATATGCACGACACGGATATCACTCTTATCGGCAATACCCTCGGGAATGCGAAGCTTAACGGTAAAGAGGTTCTCTGCCATTTCGACCTCGCCTACGGCATCCTCAAAGTGAATCTCGTAGACGGTGCTGTATAATACCTCTCTGCCACCGCCGAGAAGCTCGGCAAAATCAACGTCACGAAGCACTGCGGAATCGGTGGGAATTACCTTGAAGTCAAGTCCCTCGGGGATAGGATGCTTTGCCGTTACCTCGGCAAGAAGCGTGCCGCCCGTATCATACACCTTAAAGCTTGAGCGACTGCCATCGTCATCGGGTGCATCGGCGCTCGGCTCGACGATAGTCAGAAGCGCTTCCATAGTGCGAATGGGGTTATAGTTTTTACTGTCAACTGTGAAGCTTGCGCTGACTACATATTTACCGACCTCGGTGCCGCCGCCCTTATAGGTTACCTCAACGCCCTCGGGCAAGGTGCCGTTTAAGGTTATGGTGTGCGGCTTTCCGTCGTAGGTGACGGTAGCAGGCTTCAGACTGACGCCCGACATGTCGTGTGTAGCTTTAAGTATACGCCACTCGAGGAAATAGGAAAACTGATTACCAACGAGAGTGTAGTTATCGCTATCATAGTTAAGCCTTACTCTCGTGATATAGGTGCCCGCATCGGTGGGGGTGGCTTCAATAGGCTCAAAGTCATCGTTGTAGAGCGTATATGAGGCGCTGAGGTTTGCGGGTAAGCCGACGAGATAAACGCTCTTGCTCTGTCCGTTATAAACGAAGGGGGTTGTGTAATTCCAATTAACGCCCGAAAGGCTTATGGGTGCAGGAAGAATTGAAACATCAGCATAATCGGTAAAAACGGACTTTGAGTAAGTGCCGTCAATGACGGAAACCTCACAGCGATAGCTACCGCTGTCACGCACCTCTGAAACGGAAATTGAGCTGCTCCTTTCACCGTCCATGGGAATGCCGTCATAATACCACGTGTAGGTGAAGTCAAAATTATCGGTAATGGGTAAATACTTATGCGATACGGTAAGAGTATGTGTAGTATTTTTGTTGTAGGTTGCGTTTACACCGGCGAGGATATTTGCTTCAAGATGTCCACCATAGTAGGCAAAAAGCGTAATATCAGCATCGGGCATCGCAGTATAGAAGTCACCCTGCTCGGTGCGCCAGCCCGTTATATTCTTGCCGTCGTTTTCGTTTTTCGAAAAGTGCGCTATCTCGGCACCGCTCGGCAAAAAGCCGTCGGTAATAACATCGCCCTCGGGGTCCTTATAGGTGATGCGGTGGACACCGTCAAGGGTGAGAGTAAGCGTTATGTCAAGGTCTAATATTTCCTTATCAAGGAAGGATGCGATAAGCGCGCCGTACCTTTCGGTAAGAGAGGTAAGCAAGCCCTCGACACCGACGCTCACCGACTCACTCGCAGTGAATATACCGCTACCTTCGTACATGTCAAGAAGCGTCATATCAAGCGTATCGGACGGAAGCCTTGAGATAAAAGCCGAGGCAAGCGAGAGCACCTTATTATAAGCATTCTCAAGAGCAGAAATCTCGGCAAGTATTTCGTCCTTTGTCATACCCTCGACGTTTATGTAGTCAGAAAGCGCGTCAGCACCGAGAATTCCCTCAAGGTCAAGCTCGGCAAGAAGCTCTTTCATATCAGCAAAGGAAAAGCTATTCAGAAGAAGGTCGATATCGGTGGCGTTTTTATTTGCTACTGAAAAGATTTTATTCTTGATATTATCGGGGATTTTGTCGCTGTTGATAGCCTCTGCAAGCACATTAGCAATCTCATCTGACACCGTCACGGCAATATCAAGCTCACCGTCATCATACGTTACCTCAACGAAGTCGTCAAGCACTGCCGCTATACGGCGCACGGAATCGCAGTTGCCCGAAAATCCGAGTGTAAGGTCAAGCTCAATGCTACCGAAAACGAACTCGCACACGGTATCAAAGGACTTTTTCATATCTCCGTCTGCCATAGTACGAAGCTCGGCGGGCGTGGGAAGCAATTCAAGCACCTCGATTAAGCCCTCGGTAAGGAAGCTTTCGTCAGAAAAAACGGTAATACCGTCAATGCTCATTCGCTTGAGTGCGCTGATATCCTTCACCGTAAGGCTTACGCTCTCACCGCTCTGCCTTGCATCCTCGACAGTAGTAACTATCTCGTCTATCCTGTCGGCCGCCTGCTGTTTTTTCTCATCAGCGAGCTCGGGGGCATCCTGATACACGCTCTCAATAATGCTATCCATAACGAGCTCGGTCTTTTCCTTAACCTGCTCTGCGGTGTAGCCCGTGTTTGCGAGATATTTATCAACTGCAAGCGAAATAACACCGTCAAGGTCACCCTCAATAAGGCTGTCAAGCTTATCCCGAGCCTCATCTATATTACTGTCGTTTATGTGCTCGCGAAGGAAATTTTCAAGCTTTTCTATATCTATTTCGGACAAATCAATATCCGGCAGAACCGAGCCGCCAAGCGAAGCAGGGCTAACGATGGGCGCCCCCGCCACGTTATTCTCAAATATCGAGTCATATGCAATTTCGCAGATTGCATCGGTGATAGCGGCAAGAGCCCTATCAAGATCGTCTGCGTTAGTCCCCTGCGCGTCGATAAGCTCGGGCGAAAGCATTACGCTAAGGCTTGCCCTGCCCCCCTGCGTTTGAGATGCCAGAGTGTAGGATACCGAAATCAGGTCAGTCTGCGGTGTATCCTGCGCGGCGCTGAAGAGCGTCAGGCTTGCAAATATAAACGTAATGGCAAGCAGCAACGCAAGCGATGCCTTGCCGAGGATTTTTATCCGTTTCATCAATATGTAATCTCCATTCAGGTATGTTGTACTAAATTATATCAAAACGCGCGCGTATAATCAAGGCTTTTTGGCAAACTTTTTATTCATTTTAGCAAAAAGAGTGCCTACCGTGTCAAGTTTTCGCACGATGCGACGGCTTTTATCCACCTCGGCGCATTCGTACTATTATCACTACTGCAGCGAGAGTGGCAACGGCACAGAGTATCCATATTGCTATGACGGTATCGCTTTGCGCGGCGCTTGCGCCATCATCGGTCTGCGAGCTGCTATCCGTAGCAGGTGTTAAGACAGCGTTATACACGGTGCTTTCCGTCGCGGGCACAACCGTCTTATCCCAACCTGAAAACACTAACCTGCCACCATCCTCTGTAATATCCTTCACGGTGGGCGGCACGGGCATCTCACCGTATCTTACCCTTTGTGCCTCGACCGCCTTACCGTTAACGAAAAAGGACACGGTGCAGTATATCGGTGTCGCAACTGCGCTGATGAAAACATCGGAATTACCGACGGTGATATAGCCGTCCTTATCAATTCCGAGCGCGTGTCCGTAGGCATCGGTTACGGTAAGTGATGAAAGCAAGTAGCCCGTATCGGTGTTAGCACTGACGAGAATTTTATCACCGAGGCTCGCTGTGCTTTCCGAAAGAGCAATGCTCACCCCATCCGTAGCGTATGACGAAATTTCGTACTCGCACGCAAGCACATAGGTTCGGTTGGGCTTGGCGCGCAGGCTACAAAGCCCTGATTTTTCAGCAAACGGCAGATACTCACGCGCACCGTCAGATTCCGTGTACATAACTGTGCGGTCACTGTCGCTCAAATTATGCTTAAAGGATACTAAAATGGTATCGGCAAAGGGAACGGCACTTTCGTCTGCGTCAAGCATGCCTATCCGACAGCTGTACGCGCCGCTTCCGAGAGCCACCGTTATCGGGGCTATGTACCGAACGCCAAGCTCGTTCATCCGTATAAGGTCGGTATAGGATAACTCTATCTTCATATCCAAACCTCTTACGGTCAATGCGCTCTGCCCTGATATTCTGTCAAGAAGCGCGCCAATGAAGTACCTTGAATCTGCCGATGCGCTTACGTCAAGGGCGGTGCTTTCATCGCCCCACGTTATAATGCCGCCACCGCTCTCGGTGGGAACTATGTAGCGTTTATCAAATTGTGCGGTGTATGTCGTATCGGAAAAGACCGCTTGTACCTCTCGGTCATATCCCGAAAAGACGAAGCAGAAGCTACCGTCATCAGCCTTATACGGCGCGGTCGTCGGCGCGGGAAGCTCGCCTGCCTCATGATAGGTTATCTCGGTAAAATCACCGAGCTCCCATCTGACAGAAAAGACGCGCTTTTTTGCAGTAAAGCTTGGATATACGGTCATATCCGCATCAACCGAGCTTAAGGACACTGCCCTTCCTGTCGAATCCTCAAAGCCCGAGAACTCGTAGGTGTATTCCCCGTCACTCTCGCGTGTGGGAAGCACGCCCTCATAAAGGCACGCGCTTCCCTGCCTTACCGTAGCGCGGTAAAGCTCTTGACCGCCGTCAGACATAAAGACTACCGTCACGCGAGGTGCACCAACAGAGTCTGTTACGCTCGTTTCAAGTGTGAGCGTGTAGGGCTCGGCTATGCGAGGAGAGAGAGTGCCGTCCGAATACAATTCCGAAAGAAGCGCTCGGCTTTCATTGGTGAGCCTTGAATATGCGTCAAGCACGGCAGCATCACTCTGGGGTGGCACGGGCTCTGCGATGGGCCTCGGAACCGGGCCCGGCACCTCGGGGGCTATGGGGGCTGTTGGCATTGGCACTCTTTGCGGACGCTCGGGCTCTGCAACCGCCTCGGGCGGTGTTGGAATTTCATAATAGGGCGGAAGTCCGTCGGTTATCGGCCGTGCCTTATCGTTATCGGTTATATATACGCCACCGAGCAGGTCATCACGCATTACGCCTTCAAGCCGGTAGTTTTCGTCAAACGAGGGGTTTGCGTCAAGGTCAAGCACCTCACCGTCGTTCAGCACATCGGTCACGAGCGCGAGCTGTGCTAAAAGAATACAGTATTTGCGAAGCCTGCCCTGTGCAATAAGAACGCCACGGACACGCTTGTTTCTGTAAAGCGAATCAAGAGATGCGGTAAGGTCCTTGAAATCACGGCAAAGCGCGGTGTAGTTTACGGTGTAATAGCCGTAGCGCGCTTTAGCACCGCCAGAGGAAAAGTAAGCATTGAGATGTGCGCGCACCCTCTCTGTAGCACGCTCGGCAAGATCGACCACTGCCTCGTCGACCCCAACGATAGAGCTGACTATAAGCTGCTTATTCTCAACGACCTTATCCACCGCGTCGCTGAATATCGCAGAGTATGCGTCGCGACCGTCTGCCATAGGCTGCTTCAGGATGTCAAGGGCGAGAAGCTGATTTGCGATAAGGTCAACCTTATCCTTGTATTTTCCATACTCCTTATACTCTGCCTCATATTCGGCAAGCGAGGCGAGATAAGCGAGATATTTTTCGTAGTCATTTTCGTATTTTTCAAGCTCGGTCTTGTAGCCCTCGTATCGCGAAAGCTGATTTTCGTATTCCGAAAGCAGAGCAAGGTATTCGGCATAGCGCGCTTCCTTGTCACGGTACTCACGAAGGTCGTTAAGATAGCCTTCGTAGGCTTCACGCATATCACGGTAGGCCTCTTCGTCGTATGCGAATTTTGCGGTGCGGTAAAAGAGGTTGAGAAGCGTATCCATTTCACCCTCATCAAATCTGACGGATGCAAGGTAGGCTACCGCAACATCATCTGTCGCATCACTCTCGGCTACACCGTTTATACTGACGGTGTACGCATCATCAGAGAAGGTATAGCGCATGCCCTGAAAAAGAACGCTCTGCGGTATAAATGTAATGCACCCTGATGCACTCTCGTGTGAATGCTCGCGAGCGCAAACTGTAAGCGTTGACGAGGCGCTGTCGTAATCGAGTGTTATGCGGTCGGTGGGAATCACGGCGCTATAAGAGAGCGCATCGCCGAGCATCTCATCAAGGAAGTCACCCTCCCCCGAGAAAAGCGACAAGCCGTGCTCATCAAGGTAGCGCGAGGCAAGGCTTGACACGGCTATGCTTTGATTATCTGAAAGCGGCACGGAATAATCCTGCATCGCATATAAAGAGCCAAAAACAAAAGAGGGTAAAATCGCAAGAAGAACCAACGCGCATATGGCACATCCGGTAAATCTTTTCACGCAAATCCCCCCTTTTGACATTTTTAATTTACATATATTTGATTTTCCCCGTTAATCCTCAAATATTCTTGGGGATTTTTCCAAGAGGAAAAAGTATGGTGAGTTTTCAGAATTCAGTATATGAAATTCTGACGGACAGAATCTGTATTTTGACAGAGTTTTAAGATAGTCGCGTACCATTTCACCTTCAAGCCTGCCCTCTTCGTGTCCTGGATATATAGCGATTATAAGCACACCGTCAGGCAGAAGAAGCTCGATAGCGCTCTTAATCGCTTCAAGCGTTGTTTCCCTTTTTGTCGTAAGTGTTTTATCACCGCTTCTCGGCATATATCCGAGATTGAACATACCTGCCTTTATTGGCTCTTTTACAAACTCCTTAACGCGCGAGTGCGAAGCAAGAATCAGCGTATAGTTCTCGGGCGCACCGTTTGCTTTGAGATGCGAATCGGTGCTTTCAAGCGCCGCGGGCTGGATGTCGAAGGCGTACACGCGTCCGCTCTCGCCTACCGTGCGCGAGAGAAAAAGCGTATCGTTTCCGTTGCCCATAGTGAAGTCAACTGCAACCTCGCCCTCACCGAGGTGCTGACGGATAAAATGCTTATGAAGGTCGGTTAAATCTACCATAGTCGTTTCCTTTCAGCTCGCCCCACCGCATTAATCAAGAGATTTTCTCGGGGTGACGAATGCCGTATAATTTGTCTTATAGGTGACGAAGCCCACTCTTGACGCCGGGGGCTTCTTGATATTTTTGACGCGCGTGTAATCAACTGCAACGCTTTGCATGGAAGCCGCAGAGTGACCTGCCGCTATCTGACACGCCTCGGTATAATCTATTTCCGACGGCTCACGCCCATCGGTTACGAGTATTACGTGCGAGCCGGGGTAGTCCTTTGTATGAAACCAAAGGTCATCCTTTCTTGCGACCTTGAAGGTTAGTCTTTCGTTTTCGATATTGTTTCTTCCGACGTAGAGCGTAAAGCCGCCTGATGTCGTCATAACGAGAGGTCTCGGCTTTACCGCCGCGCGAGGCTTATAGCCCTTCATACGCGAGCCGTAGCCTGACGAGCAAAGCTCATCCCTGATATCCGCAATATCGGCTTCACTCGCCGCCGCCTCGAGAAAGGCACTGACGCTCTCGAGATAAAAAAGCTCGTGCTCCCAATGCGCTATCTGCTCGCCAAGAATCCGCTTTGCGGTTTTAGCCTTTGCGTACTGCTTGTAAAGTCTTTGCGCGTTGGCATTTGCGCTTATGCGCTTATCAAGCCTTATCTCTACTGTGGGGCAGGACTCGTCGTAATAATCCACGACCGTTACTGATTCAGCCCCTCTTGGAATTCTGAAAAGGTTTGCTGTGATAAGGTCGCCCTTGCGTCTGTATTCGTCCGCGTGCTCGGCTTCGTCAAGCGTTTGCCTTTGAATAGAAAGCTTTTTCTCAATTCTCGCCCTCGCGCTCGAAATAAGCATACGCAGATCACGCGCCCTTTGCGTGATACGCTCAAGTCTGTCCTTATCGGTAAAATAGGCATCGAGCATTGCGCTGAAGGTATCATAGGTCTTATAGGTATAGCCATCACCAAGGTAGTCTATGCCCATATAGGAATAATCCTTCGGCGCACCGTTTTTATCAAAGCCTACCGTAGGGGTATAGTCGTGCGCTACAAGTCGGCTCTGCCAGCTTGATATTACCGAATAAAGACGCTCGTCATCAACCTCGCCAAGCTGTGCATCAAGCCTGCCGCACGCGCGGTGTGCAAGCTCTCTTGCAATCTGAATTGCAACACCCGAATAGGTGCTTGTGATAAACTTTTCTACCGTCCTCGTTTTGTCAAATGCGAAGAGTGCTCTGAAAAAATCCTCTCTGCTACTGTTAACCGGGGAAAGCCTATTAGAAATTTCAGGATATTCATATTTTAATCCGGGCAAAATCTGTCTTATCTCGCTTGCGGCAAAATCAACCATTTTAATAGCGGAAATAATTTTATCGTTGGCATCAAGCAGGATAAAGTTTGCATACTTACCCATAATCTCGCAGACGATATACATATCGACAGCATAGCCCATATCGTCGTAGCCGACCACCTTAAGCCTTGCAATTCTGTCAAAGTTCGGTTGCTCTACCGAAACTATTTTAGCGCCGGTTAAGCGCTTGCGAAGAAGCATACAAAAGGCAGGCGCTACCTTCGGGTTTTCCTTTGCGACGTCGGTCAGCTGAATTCTCGGTGCATTAGGCCCGACGTTAAAAAGCAATCTTGCCGTTGCTCTGCCATAGTGTATAAGAAGGTCTATTTCGTCATTTGCAGGCTGATAAACCTTTTCAATTTTTGCCTCGGGGAACTGCGAGGAAAGCTCGTTAAGTACCGCGCGAAGCATACAAGCGTCGAATGCCATATTTTGCTCCTTAAATATTTTCTTAAATTATTTTAACACACGCTACATATCAAGTCAAGCGCAAGATGCTCTTTTTTATTTCTTAAAGATGTGGTGAGTCATCCTTTCGTAAGTGTAAGACAAGCGCAAGGCAACGGTTGCTATATCACCGCTTCAATAGGCATAGCCGCACCTTAAAGCAAGCTTTGCACAAGAGTGGGATGTCCTCGCATATCGGTAATTTTCAAGGGGGATTTAGAATATACATCAAGTATTCCAACCGCGACTAAACCGCAAACAACCGCATATTTGTCAACAGTATATTACATTTTCCGACATTTTCAGGAAATTTATCTCTATAATAAAAATAATGGGTATAGCCTACCCATTATTTTTTATATTGAATTTACACAAGGCTTGTCGCGAGTGTCAGTAATGCTTCCCTCTCATTTTTAACCTCGCCAAGCGCGCAGGACAAAAGAAGTCTTGAGAGCAGCCTTCCAACCGCGGGGCCCTTTACGCCAAGCGCCATGATATCATCACCGCGCACCGCAAGGTCGGTGACCGCCTGCGGCACAGCGTCACGTTCAAGCGTCTCAACAAGCGTTATCGCTCTTTCATCAGCCATGCCAAGTGCTATGGCAACGTTATTAGCCGTCTTATGCGTTGCGATATTGAACCTTGTATAAGCTATGCGAAGCTCACGCTCGTCAAATGATAGATACAGAGGGGTTAAGGATATTGCATCTCTGCCAAGTATTCTCGTTTCGTTGTCAGTTTTCATTCTACGCATAGCCCTATCGTAGCTCTCGGCATCCGAATTCAGGAAGAAGAGCGAGAGTATTCTGACAAACCCCGACGCCGCTTCAAACGTCTTACGATGAGGCAAGAGCAGTTCACCAAGCTCGGGTAAAACGTGCAGTATAACGTCCTTATATTCCGAAAGCACCGAATATGCCCCGACGCCCGATGTAAGCTTGGTCCACTCGACAAAAATGCGCTCGACGGACACGAGGGACAGCCTGTCCTTCATTGAGTGTATCGCGTCGCGCAACGACTGCTCGATGTCAAAGCCGAGCTTCGACGAAAAGCGAAGCGCACGCATTATACGAAGCGCGTCCTCTGAAAAGCGCTCGCGCGCATCCCCAACGGCTCTGATAAGGCGAGCCTTCAAATCGGCTCTGCCGCCAAAGGCATCGGTAAGTCCGTGGCGCGGACTGTACGCCATCGCGTTTACGGTAAAATCGCGACGCTTAAGATCAAGGGTGATGTCATCTGTAAATTCAACCTCGGTCGGATGTCTGCCGTCCTTATATTCGCCGTCAATGCGCCATGTTGTGACCTCGTAGCTCGCATCGTCGAGAACTACGGTAACCGTGCCGTGCTTTAGCCCCGTGTCAACCGTAAGCTTATCCGAAAAGACGCGCTTTATTTCATCGGGAAATGCGCTCGTGGTTATATCGAAATCATCGGGGGCTTTGCCAAGTAATGCGTCACGCACCGAGCCGCCGACCACGTCGGCACGATAGCCCGCGCGCTCAAGCGCATTAATGATATACTCTGCGCCCGGTGATATATAAAGCTCCATTTTCATCCCCCTTTTTTACATTTTATTTTATCATAGCACAAACCGATGCTTTTGTCAAAGCATTTTTGCGTCTTTTACTTGACTTTACCCACGCGCGAGTATATAATTAAAGCAACGAAGCTTTATGAGGCGCTACGCATGAAAAATGTTAAAGCAAGGCTTGATATTCTATCTATTCCTGACGTGCTTTGCCCGTTTGGTGAAAAGATCACAACCGCCGAGCAGTTTGATGCTCATAGAGCCAAAATACTTGATATGCTCGAAGCAGAGGAATACGGCAGAATGCCTGATGCCCCCGAAAAAAATGTGGGTTGAGGAAGTAAAATCAGATAAACGCTACTGTGCAGGAAAGGCAGAGAAGAAGGATCTGATACTGCACTTTTGCGTGGGTGGCGAAGAGGGCTCGTTCCCTTCACATCCGTAATTCCTACAAAGATAGAAGGAAAAATCCCCTTCTTCGTTTTCATTAATTTTGCAGAAATAATATCCGCGAAATACTATCCCGCAGAGGAAATCGTTGACCGCGGCTATGCTGTGCTTACCGCGCATTACGACGAAATAGCGAGTGACGACGGCAATTTTGAAAACGGAATTGCAAAGGTTCTCGTAAAGAACCGCACCGACTCCGACGCACCCGGAAAAATAACGCTCTGGGCGTGGGCGCTGATGCGTATAATCGACTACGCAGAGAGTATAGACAAGCTTGATATGGATTATCTTGCAGTCACAGGTCACTCGCGCCTTGGCAAAACCACACTCGTTACTGCCGCGCATGACAGCCGCGTAAAATTCGCCTGCCCCAATGATTCGGGCACTTCGGGTGATGCACTTTCACGTGGTACGAGAGGCGAAACGGTTGCGGATATAACGAGAGTATTCCCCTACTGGTTCTGCCCCAAATACGCGACCTATGCAGGGAAGGAAAATGAGCTTCCCTTTGACCAGCACTTCCTGCTTTCGCTAATTGCACCCCGTCATATAGCGATAGCAAGCGCAGAAGAGGATATATGGGCGGACCCTGAAAATCAATTTCTCTCGCTTGCACTCGTAAACGAGGTTTACAAGCTATACGGCAAGGTGGGACTCGTTCACGGCGAGGACATCCCCGAGGCAAGATGCGCGCTTCAGGACGGTGACTCTGCTTATCACGTGCGTCACGGTATGCACTATTTCAGCCGCGAGGACTGGAATCTGTTTATGGATTTCATTGACTCAAAAAGAAAGTAACGCCTAATCAAATCAGGTGTAGTATTCAAACAATTCTTTACATTTAGGGAGATTTACGATATGAGAGAGATCAGAGTTGGAATTATAGGCTGTGGCGGAATCGCCACAAGAAAGCATATGCCTGCGCTTAAAAAGGTTAAAGGTGTCAAGCTCGTCGGCTTTTGCGATATAATTCTTTCACGCGCCGAGGATGCTATGAAGGCCTTTGGTGACGAGGGGGCGCGTGCGTATTCGGATTATAAAGAGCTGCTCGCAGACGAAAGCATTGAGGTCGTTCACGTTTGCACACCCAACCGCTCGCATAGCTTTATCACGGTTGATGCGTTAAAATCGGGAAAGCACGTAATGTGTGAAAAGCCTATGGCGATAAATTCTGCCGAGGCAAAGAAGATGCTTGAAGCAAGAGATGCCACGGGTATGAAGCTCTCGGTAGGATATCAGAATCGCTTCCGCGAGGACTCGCTTTATATGAAGGCTGAGGCTGAGGCAGGAACGTTTGGCGATATATACTACGCAAAGGCAACCGCACTTCGCCGTCGCGCAGTACCTACGTGGGGTGTGTTTCTTAACGAATACGAGCAGGGCGGCGGACCTCTTATCGACATAGGCACTCACGCACTTGACCTTACGCTTTGGATAATGAACAACTACAAGCCGAAATACTGCGTTGGTACGGCTTATCACAAGCTTAACGATAACCCCGATTCCGGTAATAAATGGGGACCGTGGAACCCCGAAAAGTTTACCGTCGAGGACTCTGCCTTTGGCTTTATCGTTATGGAAAACGGCGCTACGATAGTGCTTGAATCCTCGTGGGCAATAAATATGCTCGACACAAGAGAGGGCATTACAACCTTGTGCGGAACCAAGGCAGGCGGTGATATGATTGACGGTGTACGCATTAACGGCGCAAGATGCGGCAAGCAATATACGCTTACGCCAAATCTTTATCCCACGGGCGCGTCTGCGTCAAGCCTTACAGCAGACCGCGAGGCAAAGTCCTGGATTGAGTGTGTGGTAAACGACACCGCACCGGTAACGAGTGCGGATGAGGCTTATGTAGTAACCAGAATACTCGAAGGAATTTACGAGTCGGCAAAAACCAACAACATATACTTCTTCAACGATTAAAGGTGACTAATGCAATACGAACTTGCACGGGACGTTGCGTGGCGCGTGCTTATAAACAACAAGGTATCTTCCCTTCCCGTTGACCTGTTTGAAATTTGCAAGGCAGAGGGAATTCGGATATTAACTTACTCGCAGGCAAACCCGCTTATTAAGGAAATGGGACTCGACGCTTACTCGTTAGATAACGATGCATTCAGCTACGGCAACTTTATCTTTTACAACGAAACAAAACCGCATCACAGAATGCGCTTTTCGATTGCACACGAAATCGGGCATGTTTTGTTGCATATAAACAGCAGCCGTTATCTCGACGAGCAAACAAAGCGAAGCCGTGATGAAATACTTGAAAATATATCCGAAACCGAGGCAGAGGCTAATGCCTTTGCCACAAGACTTTTGTGCCCTCTTTGCGTTTTGCAGTACCTGAATGTCGATTCGATTTCAGATATTATGAAATTCTGCGATGTCAGCTTCAGCGTGGCAAAGCTGCGCTTCTCTCGCCTTTGCGCGATAAGAAAGCGCGACAAGGAACGCAGACTGAAAAAGGGACACGGCACGTTTCTTTTGGTTGGCTACGAGCACCTCGTTATAGATAATTTCAAGGATTTTATCGAAGAAAACAAGCTACCGAGGAAATTCACCACCACCGACAACACGGATCCCGACGAAGAATAAATTAGGGGCTGTCTCAAATTTGAGACAGTCCCTTTGTCTGACTTGCAAGCTGTTTGCAATAAGGTTGAACAAGAATGGTGAGCTAATAAAAAACATCTTGAAAACAATAGATTTTTAAAGTGCAGTTTTAAAGTGCAAAAATCAAAAATTACACTTTAAATATTGCACTTTAAAGAGAAATATGCTATAATAGACATATAAAATTAAAACTCGGAGTGTTATATGAAAGACGAAATTTTTGAAGAATATTCGAGAGAAAAAGAGCCTACAAAATATTATAAGACGTATGCGTGGAAAACTGCGATAGGTTTGCAAAAGGTTGATGGACTTGAGCCGTCTGAATACCTTATTAAAACCGCTAAGCAGCATATTGACGGTAACATAAGCTTTGACGATGCTCACAATCTTATAACTTCATATTACAAAGAAAATAAGGCAAAATCTGAGCGTGCCGAAGAAGCGGACAAGGTATCTGTACGTATAGCCGAGATTATATCCGAAAAATCCTTTGTATTCTCTCCTATCGAGTTTACCACAATCCATAAGCGTCTCTTCGAAGGTATATACTCACATGCCGGAAGAATTAGAGATTATAATATCACAAAAGATGAATGGGTGCTTGATGGGGATACCGTTATTTACGGCAGCGCTATAAATCTGCGCGAAACATTGGAATACGACTTTGGAGTAGAAAAGAACTTCGATTATAAAGGTCTCTCTACTGAAGAAGTTATCAAGCACGTTGCGAGATTTATATCTAACCTTTGGCAGATTCATATCTTTGGTGAGGGCAACACGAGAACTACTGCCGTATTCCTCATAAAATATCTTTCAAAGCTCGGATTTAATGTAACCAATGATATATTCGCAGAAAGTTCGTGGTATTTTAGAAACGCACTCGTAAGAGCAAACTACAACAACCGCGATAAAGGCATCACCGAAACGACTTACTACGTAGAGCTCTTTCTTCGCAACCTTCTACTTGGAGAAGATAACATACTCTCGAATAGAGAAATGCATATCGCTTACAAAGAACCTGTAGAACCCGTAGCGGCTGTTAATGACCGAGAAACCGCTATTATCGAAATTCTCCGCGCAAATCCATGTATTACGCTCGATGAAGTTGCCGAAAGAATAGGCAAATCCCCTCGCACAGTAAAAATGGCTGTAAAATCAATGAGAGAGCGCGGAATCGTAGAGCGTGTAGGCGGTAAGAAAAACGGAAGCTGGGTAATTAAACAATAAAAGACTTAAAAAATACGATATAACATTACTCTATTTTCAACTTTGAGTTAATATGAAGTTTCTCAACAATACCTTTACTGCGATCTTAAAAGCTGGTATAATAATGTCAAAAAACAGACGTCAGCTTAACTATTTTTTACGGGGGTGTTTATGGAAATGAAGGTGGGGTCGAATATCAAGCGATTGCGTACAGCAAAAAATATAACTCAAGAGCAACTTGCCGTGGCGATGAACGTTACGAGCGCTGCGGTGAGTAAATGGGAGCGCGGTGAAACATTTCCGGATATTACGTTGTTGCAGCCGTTGGCATATTTTTTCGGGGTAACTCTCGACGAGCTTATGGGGTACAATCAGGGGAAATTTCAAGCTGAAATTGACGAAGTGATTGGCATTTACAGCCAGCACCCTAATGATGAGAAAGGGCGAGAGATTATCACTAAAGCTTACCGCAATTACCCGAATGACTATTGGATTATGTATTATTATATGCTGAATATTACAGGTAATTTTACTGATAGTGATAACAAGTCTATTCTTTCACGCAAGGAAGAGCTGCTTCAAATTTGTAATAAAATTTTAGAGGGTTGCACAGAGAAAGACTTGCGTCTTGGCGCGTGGAATATGTTGGCGAGAATTCTTAGAGCGGAGGGTAAATCCGAGGAAGCACTAAAAATTTATTCTAAAAATCTTGCAGACTATGACATTAGTGTTGAGAGACTGCACAGGCGCCTTTTTGCAAAGAATACAGGTGAATATAATTTCTGCATTCAAAAATATACGTATAAATTTGCCGGTAGTGCCGGGGATGGACTCGGCAGAACATTGTTATCCGCTTCTGCCCTTTCGACAGATGAAAAGGTAGATCAGGCAATAAGGATCGCCGATGCGATGATTACTTCATTTAAAAAAACCGGTGAAGCATTCTTTCTCGTACAGGCGAGCGATTTTCTTGGAATAGTAGAATGCGAGCTTTGTTATTCCCTCAACGGTACAGATGAGCAGATAATTGCGATTGTAGATAGAAGTCTTTATGCTAAAAAAACACTCGAGGAATTGAAAAAGGAGAACAAAGCGTTAAGATGTGGACTGTACGAAGAAGAATCGCATTTTAACTTGTTTGCAAAGGTCCTTGAAGCTCATATAAATGCTACAAGCGGTAGACTTGCCGCGCTTCTTAAAAATCCCGATTATAAAGCTGTCCTCGATAAATATATTTAATTTAAACAGGCTGTCTCCGATGCTCTTAAAATCGCATTGGAGACAGCCACTCATTTTTGTATATTATATTTGCTTGGTGCGGATGACGGGATGTTGAACAGGGATAGCAGGCTATCCTACCGAGTTTGCATACGCAAACATCGCCACGACCGCAAGCTCTGCTTGCGAGTGGCTTCTGCACCCATACTACCGCAAAAAGAAAAAAGAGAGCAAAAAAAGCTCTCTTCTTTCTTTTGGTGCGGATGACGGGATTTGAACCCACACGTCTCTCAACACTGGAACCTGAAACCAGCGCGTCTGCCGTTCCGCCACATCCGCAAATTATGCTTTGTTTCATTATTTTAATTCGTTGAAACCTCGAATGACATTCCTGCTTCTTACGCAGGCTGCATCAAAAATAATAACATAAAAATATATAAAAGTCAATAATTTAATTTGAAATTGCAAAAATATTTTATGGTTGAGTTTCTTATTTTTGAAAAAAGCCCTTGACAAAGGTGAAAATCGTTGCTATAATATTATGGCAGAAATAAAGAGCAACCACAAATGCGTATGGAGAAGTACTCAAGTGGTGAAGAGGCGCCCCTGCTAAGGGTGTAGGTCGGGTAACCGGCGCGAAGGTCCAAATCCTTTCTTCTCCGCCAAAAAAACGACAGGTTTCGACCTGTCCTTTTTTATTCGTTGCGAAAGCAATAGTATATCATCAGACCTTAAGTCTGGATATCATCCGTCTAAACGAGCATATCATCAACCGTAGGTTGTATTTCTTTCGCAATGATGCATACCGCTTGCGGCATCTTGCGTCATTTGTCGTGTCC
>JAZKYE010000010.1:0-7804 GCA_045611965.1 Eubacteriales bacterium | reverse complement strand
AATTCTGTTAGCGGTTTACTACGGTCTTAGGCGAAGTGAGGTTTTGGGCTTAAAGTGGTCAGCGATAGACTTCTATCAAAAGACGATAAGCATAAGGCACAAGGTTGTTGACGAGAAGAACGGCCCCGTAGGATACGACGTAATGAAGACGAAATCCTCATACAGAACGCTTCCTCTCCTACCATTTATCGAAGAAGCACTTATTGCAAAGCGTGACGAATGCTTTGAAATGCAGAGAGTTATGGGAAGAAGCTATACGTGCGAATACAAGGAGTATATAAACGTTGATGCTATCGGTAGGTTATACAGACCGAATTACGTAACCGATCACTTCGCAGTAATACTTAAAAAGCACGACCTAAGAAAGATAAGATTTCACGACCTCAGACACTCCTGCGCATCTCTGCTACTCGCAAACAAGATACCGATGAAGATGATCCAGGATTGGCTCGGTCACTCGGATATGGGTACTACCTCAAATATTTACAGCCACCTTGATGCCAATAGTAAGCTCGACAGTGCGAGGGCAATCGGTGTGGCTCTTGCAAGCGGAACATAAGACAAAAAAATAAAGGTTCAATCCATCCGAAAGGGTGAAATTGAACCTTCTGGCGCAGAGGGAGGGATTCGAACCCTCGTGTGGTGTTATCCACAAACTGATTTCGAGTCAGCCCCGTTATGACCGCTTCGATACCTCTGCGTATAAAAACATATTAAATTTTACGGAATTTTGATAGAAAACTGTCTACCAGCCTTCAAAAAATCCTCACTTAAAATCCCGAAAAAGTGAGAGTTTACAAGAGATTGCAGAGCCGAAATAGTGACGAAACCGAGTTTCTTTCGAGTCAGCCCCGTTATGACCGCTTCGATACCTCTGCATACTTGTTTTCGTGCTTTCTTAAATCACGCTTAAATAGTATAACACAAAGAATGTAAAATTTCAATAGTTTTTTAAAGTTTTTTTGAAAAGACGTAAAAATACTTGACAAATTAAAATTATTATGATATTATCTCTAATGTTAATAACACGGAGGCATAGCTCAGTTGGTTAGAGTGCTTGCTTGACATGCAAGAGGTCGCTGGTTCGAGTCCAGCTGTCCCCACCAAAAAAACGACAAGCTTCGGCTTGTCGTTTTTTTATCCAAGCTACAGGCTTGGTATGAAATCACGCGTATGCGTGTATGGCATCGCCGTAGGCGTATCAAACCACCTATGGTATAATAAGCTCAGTTTAAATAAAATTTGACGAGGTGAACAGGTGATAGATATTACGACTTGGGTAAATAACTTTTTGCTCAAATTAAATGGTACCTTTGGAAAACGCGTATGGTTTGTTGGCTTGCAGGGAAGCTACGGGCGTGGCGAAGCAACCGAAAAAAGCGATATTGATATGGTTGTAATCCTCGATGAATTGTCTGTCGCGGATATTAAAGCCTATAACGCTATGTTGGATGGTCTACCGAACAGAGAACTGATTTGCGGTTTTCTTTCGGGTAAAAAAGAAATTTTGAATTGGGAACCGTCCGACCTTTTTCAGTTTTGCAATGATACAACACCGATTGTGGGAAGCCTTGACGAGGTGCTTGCGGCAGTTGACGATAGCGCTGTAAGCAGAGCTATTAAAATCGGTGCCTGCAACGTATTTCACGGCTGTGTCCATAATATGCTATATGAAAAGAGCGAGGATACCTTGCAAGGATTGTATAAATCCGCATCCTTTGTTGTGCAAGCGATTGCATTTAAAAGGACAGGGAAGTATATCAAGCATAAAAAAGACCTTCTTGCGATATCCCCTGACGATGAAAGGGTTATCGTTGATACATTTTTAAAGCTGACCTGCGGTGCGCCCGTTCAGTTCGCATCAATGTCCGAGGCCTTGTTTGTCTGCTCTAAAAAGTGGATTTGCTCAAGCCTTTAAGCAGATTTAAATTATTCGCTTTTAAGACCACAGCTTAGCATCCCATCCGTGACAGCTGAACACTTCTTGACACCCACACGCGCGTGTGCTATAATAAATTAAATTGATTTTTCTGCTGGGGGACGTGTGCTATGAAAATTGACAAAATACTAAATAGCGGTAAAATATCACTTTCCTTTGAGGTATTTCCACCGAAAACCGATGCGGGGCTTGATAGCGTAAAGGATGCTACCGAAAAAATAGCCGCCCTCGGTCCGTCATACATAAGCGTGACCTACGGTGCAGGCGGAAACGGAAGTCGATACACCCTTGAAATAGCAAAGAATATCGAAAACACCCATCACATTCCCACACTCGTGCATCTTACCTGCATAAATTCGGATAAGAAAACCGTACGTGACCGTATTCTTGAAATAAAAAGCAAGGGCTTTGATAACGTTCTTGCGCTTCGCGGTGATATACCGCAGGGGCAGGATGCGAGCGACGTTTTGCGTGATTATCACTACGCCTCAGAGCTTGTTGCTGATATTAAGAACTATTGCCCCGAGCTTTGTATCGGTGCTGCGTGCTATCCCGAGGTTCACCCCGAGAGTGCTAATAGCCGTGTCGATATTATTAATCTTAAAAACAAGGTTGAATGCGGTGTTGATTTTTTGACAACGCAGATGTTTTTTGACAACAATCTTCTCTTCAACTTCCTGTACCGCATACGCGAGGCGGGAATTAAAGTCCCCGTTGTTGCGGGTATAATGCCCATCACAAATGCAAATCAGATAGAGCGCGCAATTAAGCTTTCAGGTTCGTTTATGCCGGGCCGATTCAAATCCTTGGTTGACAGATTTTCCTCTGACCCCGATGCGATGAAGCAGGCGGGTATCGCATATGCTACCGACCAGATAATCGACCTATACGCTAACGGTGTCAACAACGTGCACGTCTATACGATGAACAAGCCCGAGGTTGCCGAAAAAATTATGAGCAATCTTACCGATATAATAGGGAAGTAAAAAATGAATTTTTTAGAATTTTTATCAGCTAATACGGTTGTCCTTGACGGTGGAATGGGCACTCTTTTGCAGAGCGCGGGACTTGACGGCTCGGTTTTGCCCGAGCGCTGGTGCTATCTTCGCCCCGACCTTATTACAGATATTCACAAGTCTTATTTTGAGGCAGGCAGTAACGTAGTAAATACCAATACCTTCGGTGCAAACTCGCTGAAGCTTGATGATGACGAGCTTGAGCGCGTCGTGTCATCTGCGATAGAGTGTGCAAAGCGCGCAAGAGCCTTGGCAAAGGGTGACGCGCCTCGCTTTGTATCGCTTGATATAGGTCCGACGGGTAAGCTGCTTAAGCCGCTCGGTGACCTCGATTTTGAGGATGCCGTTGAAATCTTCGCTAAGGTAGTAAGGCTCGGTGTAAGATACGGCTGTGACCTCGTTACCGTCGAAACCATGAATGATTGCTACGAAACCAAGGCGGCGCTTCTTGCAGTGCGCGAGAATTCCGACCTTCCTGTAATAGTTACCAACGCATACGGAAGCGACGGAAAGCTTATGACGGGCGCAACACCCGAGGCTATGGTCGAGCTTCTGACGGGACTTGGCGCAGACGTTATCGGTGCTAACTGCTCGCTCGGCCCTGATGCGCTTTGCGACGTCGCAAAGCGTATGCTTGCGGTAAGTGACCTGCCTATCGCAATAAAGCCCAACGCAGGAATCCCACGCGAGCTTGACGGCAAAACCGTCTTTGACGTAGATGCCGAGAGCTTCTCAAAATCCATAAAAGAGCTTATATCCCTTGGTGTCAGATGCGTTGGCGGATGCTGCGGCACTACCCCTGAGTATATCGAAAGGCTCTCGCCCTTTGCAAGAGAAGCAGAGCCGAAGCCTATTTTACCAAAGAACCTGAGCGCGGTTTGCTCGTATAATAAAGTAGTATATCTTGGCAAAACCCCCACGCTGATAGGCGAGAGAATTAACCCTACGGGCAAGCGCCGCTTCAAGGAAGCGCTTATCGCAGGCGATATAGCCTATATACTTGAAGAGGGTATTAAAGAAGAGGAAGCTGGCGCACACATTCTTGACGTTAACGTAGGTATTCCTGATATATGCGAGAGGGAAATGCTTCCGCAGGTTGTGAGCGAGCTTCAGGCAGTTTGCCCTCTGCCTCTTTGCATAGATACCTCGGATACCGACGCTATGGAAGCCGCGCTTCGCAGATACAACGGCAAGGCGCTTATAAATTCTGTAAACGGCAAGGAAGAGAGCATGACGCGGGTTTTCTCACTCGCAAAAAAATACGGCGGTGTCGTAATAGCCCTCACCCTTGACGAGCGCGGAATCCCCGATACGGCTGATGAGCGCATTGAGATAGCAAAGAAAATCCTCGCACGCGCAGGCGAATACGGAATTGATAAGAGAAATATTGTATTTGACCCGCTTGCGCTTACTGTTTCGAGTGATAAAAATTCAGCACTCGTCACACTTGAATGCATCGAGCGCATAACTAACGAGCTTCAGGCAAATACCTCGCTCGGTGTGTCAAATATATCCTTCGGTCTGCCAAACCGAGACGTTATTAACTCAACCTTCTTCGCTATGGCGCTTCAGAAGGGGCTCTCTATGGCAATTATGAATCCTATGTCTGTCCCTATGATGAATACCTACCGAGCATATCTCGCTTTGTCTGCTATGGATGAGAATTTTAGCGGATATATAGAAAATAGCGTTTCTCAAAGCACCGAGCAAAGCGCACCCGTCGCAAAGAAGAAAAGCACCGATGCCGTCGGGCTTAAGGATGCGGTAGTCAGAGGAATGAAAAGAGTGGCAGAAGCCTGCGTTACCGAGCTTTTGTCCGAAAAAGCACCGCTTGATATTATAAACGAGCATATAATCCCCGCCCTTGATGAGGTCGGCAAGGCGTATGAGGTGGGCAGGGCATTTTTACCCGAGCTTCTTATGAGTGCCGAGGCGGCAGGTGGGGCATTTGAGATAATTAAATCCGCAGGCACTAAAACCGAGGGTGGCAGAGGTAAAATAATTATTGCTACCGTGCGCGGTGATATTCACGATATTGGTAAGAATATCGTCAAGCTTCTGCTTGAAAATTACGGCTTTGAGGTTATCGATCTTGGCAAGGACGTGCCCGAGCGGACTATTCTTCACGCGGCAAAAGAGCACGGCGCGAAGCTCGTTATGCTGAGCGCGCTTATGACCACCACCGTTCCAAGCATGAAGAGCGCAGTCGCGCTTATTCACGATAGCCTTGACGGTGTCGCAGTTGCTGTTGGCGGTGCTGTTCTTACGCCCGAATACGCAAAAAAGATAGGCGCCGATTTCTATGCAAAGGATGCTATGGGCGCTGTAAGACTTGCTGAGGAATACTTCGCAAAATAATGATTTTTGATTTGGACATTTTTAGTTATGCTTAAATTAAATCGCCCTAAAAGCTACTTATTGCTTACATTTATATACGTATTAGCCTCGGTATTCGGTATTTTGATTTATATCGCCTTGCCGTATGATACTTGGCTAAAGGTCTTAATCGCTGACGTATCTGCGACGGCATTTGTGTATATGTTTTCACTTATACTGAACAATGCCTCGGTCTATGACCCTTACTGGAGTGTAGCACCTGCGGTTATCCTGACCGCGCTCTGCTTTGCGAGTGCGCTTAATCCTATCAAATGGGCACTTGTTGCTTCAATTCTTATATGGAGTGTAAGGCTTACTGCAAATTTTGCATATACCTTCCATAGCTTTGAGTATATAGATTGGCGCTATGCAATGATTAAAGATAAGACGGGCAGGCTTTATCCTCTCGTAAGCTTCCTTGGAATACACCTCTTTCCGACCGTCGTTGTCTATTTGTGCGTGCTTCCTGCTGTATTCGTAATTACGAGCGATAAGAGTGGCTCACCGCTGTCACTGATATTTGCTATATGCATACTTCTGTCCGTTCTTCTTCAGGGTACTGCCGATTATCAGATGCACAAGTATAGAAAAAACAAGACAACACCCTTTATCAGATGCGGTGTATGGAAGTATTCGCGCCACCCCAATTACCTCGCTGAGATTTTAGTGTGGTGGTTTGTAGCCTTCTTCGCGGCAAGCTATCTTCTCTCGTCACCGTTAGTTTTTGTCGGGGCAATAGTAAATACTCTTATGTTCCTTTTCGTAAGCATTCCTATGGCAGATACAAGACAGTCAAGGAAGGCTGGCTTCCTCGATTATAAAAGCCGAACGAGAATGCTGCTTCCAATAAAGAAATAATTAAAGAAAAGCGAGTGATGCGTATCACAATCAGCGTCGCTCGCCTTTTCATTTTTGCTAACAAAAACACTTCACTCATCCGTTACTGTTTGTTAAATAATATTTAATAAATAAAATTCTTGACAATAAAAAACAATTGTAGTAAAATATACAAGGCATTATTTTGAAACAGCTCAAAATGCCATCAATATTTAAAATCAAGGAGAACAAAATGCAAGATCTGCTTAAATTGTTTGAGTCGGTTACCCAGCTTGAAATCGGAATGGTTATAATGTGGGTTATCGGCGGCGTTCTCATCTACCTCGCTATTAAAAAGGAGATGGAACCTACTCTGCTTCTGCCTATCGGCTTTGGCGCAATACTTATGAACTTCCCTGGAGTTATTACCTACGTTGATGCTTGTAAAAGCTGCGGCGAGGCGGTTGTCGAGGGTGTTACCTGCTGCGAGAATTTTGTGCTTGAGACTGTTAAGCATTTCGGCGGAATTGCCGAGCCCCTTCACGAGCTTTATAACGCAGGTATCGCGAACGAGCTTTTCCCGCTTCTTCTCTTCATCGGTATCGGTGCGATGATCGACTTCGGTCCGCTTCTTAACAACCCGAAGCTTATGATCTTCGGTGCTGCGGCACAGTTCGGTATCTTCTTCACTCTCTGCATGGCATCAATGTTCTTCCCTGATATAAAGGATGCCGCTTCCATTTCGATTATCGGTGCGGCTGACGGACCTACCTCGATAGTAGTTGCTAACGCGCTCGGCTCGAATTACATAGGTGCAATTACGGTTGCCGCATATTCATATATGGCGCTCGTTCCTATCATTCAGCCCCCCGTTATCAAGCTTCTCACTACCAAGAACGAGAGAAGAATTCGTATGCCCTACGAGCAGAAGTCGGTTTCCAAGACCACTAAGATTCTTTTCCCCATAATCATTTCTATCGTTGCTTGTATCTTCGCGCCCTCTGCCGGCTCGCTTATCGGCTTCCTTATGTTCGGTAACCTTATCCGTGAGTGCGGCGTGCTTGATTCCATTTCCGAGACCGCGCAGAAGGTTCTTGCAAATCTTATCACCATCTTCCTCGGTATTACCATCGCATTTAATATGCACGCAAGCCAGTTCCTCGCATTTGAAACCCTTCTCATTATGGGACTTGGTCTTATCGCATTCATATTTGATACCGCAGGCGGTGTTCTGTTCGCAAAGCTCTACAACGTAATTATGAAGCTTCTCAAGAAGCCTCTTATCAACCCCATGATCGGTGCGGCAGGTATATCTGCATTCCCGATGTCGGGTAGAATTGTTCACAAGATGGCGCTTGAAGAGGACAACCAGAACTTCCTGCTTATGCATTCCATCGGTGTTAACGTATCAGGTCAGATAGCATCCGTTATTGCGGGCGCTCTCGTCCTTGGCTTCTTCTTATAAGAAAGGGGATTTGGAATTATGGAATTTAATCCTATGAACTTTGTGTCAAACCTTAAATATATGGGCATCGGTCTTATCGGTGTTTTCGTAATTATCGGCATTATCATTGCCGCAACCTATATCACTACAAAGCTTACCACGCCTAAAAATAAGGATGATAACTAATTAGAAAAAATACGCCAGATGCCGCAC
>JAZKYE010000009.1:0-14914 GCA_045611965.1 Eubacteriales bacterium | reverse complement strand
TCACTAAAATCTTTAGAGTTTTTTCTCTTGACTTTCTTTACTTTGTTTGAGTTTCAAAGTTATTGTCGAGATTTCCATTCGCACTTTTCAGTGCTTGTTCAGAAATTTCTTTTGTTGTTCAATTTTCAAGGAGCAAGTGCGTCCGAAAGACAAGCCATCATCGGCACGCCATATCATTATAATACAAATGAATCGTAATGTCAAGTTTTTTTATTAAAAAAATTTATTTTATCTCAACAGGTCAGTTCTTCACAAACATCAAGCACGCATTTTGTGCAATATTAACAAAGAATTGGCATGTGAAGCGATTGCAAAGGCAGAAAAAATTGGCATTAATAATTTCAGTTACATCTGACAAAATATAAACAGAGCACAAAGAGATGTGAGCCTGCTTGGACTCAACTCTTTGCAGGCTCGATAAATATAGATTAATTAGGAGAACTAATAAAATGTCCAAGAATAAGGTAAATGTACCCGAAGCAAAGGCTGCTCTCGATAAGTTTAAGATGCAGGCAGCTAGCGAGGTTGGTGTAAATCTTAAGCAGGGCTACAACGGTGACATCACCGCCCGTCAGGCTGGTAGCATCGGCGGCCAGATGGTAAAGAAGATGGTTGAGTCTTACGAGAACAACCTCAAGAACAACGGCTAATTTTAAGTCATATTGCATAATCAATTATCGGATATAACAAATAGTTGATTAGCAAAAGAGCCTCGTCCGAAATCGGGCGAGGCTCTTCCTTTTATATTATATAATACATACTGCTACTTTCGCGCTAATTCTCTTTTTATCGAAATTGCGTTCGATTTTTTCGTAGGATTTTATATGAAAACGTATTACAAAACAACGCAAAGTGCTATTGCTAAAAGCGCGGAAAACAAGGTTGAAAGAAGATTTACGGTATCGTTTGTTATGAATCTGACACCTGCGTGAAGATGAGTTTGGGATTCACAATGGGTACGCTTTTCGGTTAGAGCGCCACAGCTGACACACCTGTATTTCGCCTGAACAAGCGAGCCGAGAAGGCTATCAAACAAGCATCCGGCGAAGGCGCAGAGCACGATGATGAGATATCCCTTTAGCTCTACGGCAGAAAATGCAAGGGGTACAAGAGCGAGTGCGGCTGCTGAGATGAGCGAGGAAAGCGTGCCTATAAGCGACATTCCGCCCGACATTCCGTTTTCGGTTGGCTTAAATCTGAAAATATCATAGGTTTTCTTTGAAAACGCACCAAAGCCTGAGGCGCAGGTATCGGCAAATGCTTCGCTCAGTGACGCGCAGTAGGCTACTATGAAAAGCGAGCCCTTATCAACGAGGAAGAACAGCGCCATAAACATAGCGACAAGTCCGTTTGCAAGCACCTGACATTCGTCGCGCTTATCCCCCTTTTCACCGATGTCGCGTCTGAATTTTGCGCGGGATTTGATTTTATCGACCACGACGGACAAAAACAGGAACAAGAGCAGGACAAGAAAGCCCATATTTCCAAACGCGACGCTTATGACAAAATCAAGCGTTAACGCCGCTAAGATACCAAGATTTGTGAGGATATTCTTCTGATTTACTACAACTATTATATATGGGGTCAATATTATCGGCAGAGCAAAGCTGACTGCGAGCTCGGGTGCTCTGATAACAAAGAAGGTAAAGGCGCCGACACCGAGAGGCAGAAGTATATTATCAAGTCCTCTCTGCCCTAAAAGCTCAAGGCCTACGGCAAGAAGCGCAATTCCTACTGCAAAATACCATTTAATATTAAGAACGAATACATTTGATATAACAATAACACCGACAAGAGTAATAACAAAATTAGATATTGCACCGAAAAGCGTCTTATTCTTATAGATTTTAGGGTTGTTTTTCTTTATAAGAGAGCCTATAACGCCTGCAAATCCGTCGCCGCACGAGGTTGCAAAAACGGCTATTGCGAAGGCAAATATATATCCTTCAAAAATTAGTGATGCTACTGCCATTAGCGTCATAGATATTCCGTAATACACGGTTCCCGGCGCATTATCACCGTCAGAGGACATCATTGGAAGCAGCTTCATACGGTATTCTACAAGCAAAAGGCAAGTAAAGCCTATGCACACCGCGACGAAATGCAGGCTCACACCGTGGAAAATATATAATATCACCCACTCGAAGCCCACGAGAATATGTACGATTTTTCTGGACAGGCTTTTCTTCATTCCCATTTTGAAGCATAAGGCTGACAGAATAACGCAGAAAATGCCCCAAAGAAGGGCAAAAATATATCCTTTAAGTATCATTTCAACATCCATTTCAAGACAAAATAAAAAGCTTATCAAGGCAAAGAAAAGAGCCGAGTCGGAAACCGACTCGGCCTAAAAGATCAGACCTCTTCAGGATCTCCGCTCTTAAATCTCGGATCCTCTTCATCGCTGTCGGGGACAACGATTTCCTTACCCGGAATAACTATTCCGTGTGTCATAGCACGCTCGTTTTCAGCGTTCTTCTTATCAATAATCTTCTGCTTTTCATTTTTAGACGCGGCGAGGTCACCGTTAATGATCTCTAAAAGAGCATCGTCCGCGGGGGCAAGGAACTTTTCAAATATATCAGGGTAAACGAAAATCTTCTCTACTCCGCTATTAAATTTAACGGTTATATACTTGCCGTCCTTCTTAACAACGACACCCTCACCAAATGCTTTATGGACAACCTTTAAATTATCAAAATTCATAATTGACTCCAGAATTTATGCTATAATCCTAACTATGATTTCAAGCAATTTTTTGTATAAATGCAAAATGCGTTGCTATTTTATCAGAAAGATATGTCTAAAGTATGAATAAACACATAGTTTTAGAATTTATTTTTAAAAAAACGACTTTTCCTAAAAATCTACAAAATTTTATCGCTTGTTTTAGAGTATATTGCACAAATTATCTATATTTATACCGACTCTATCGCCTACTCAATGACGGTATATTCAAAATCGGAAAAGAGAAGCTTTGTTCCGACATCACATCCAAACGGCAAAAGAGCAAGCGCTATGAATATCTCCTCTGCCCCGCTATCGTCGGTATTTTTAATATATGCATATTCGCCCTCAATGCGACTTATCTCAAAGATTGTATTATTCATATTATTCCCCTATAAGCTCGGGGCTGTCACAAGGTAACAGCCCCATTGAGTTATTATTTAACCTCAACCATAGAAGCATCCCAGATGTCGGGTGCCTCGTAGCCAAGAAGATTTACGGTGGTAGCCGCAACGGATGAAAGACCGAAGCTCTCACCGCTCTTTACCTTATAGCTTGATGCTGTGAAATTATCGTAGAAGATGCAAGGAACTGCGTTAAGCGTATGGCTGGTTTTAGCCTTAAACGAACCGTCCTTCGAAGCCTTGGGCGCGCCCGTTTTCTTATCTATCTCATACATCTCATCGGCATTTCCGTGATCGGCAGTTATAATAGCTGCGCCCTCAAGCTCGTCAACGACCTTAAGAATTCTCGCAAGCTGAAGGTCGAGCGCTTCCATTGAGCATTCGGTTGCAAGGAACGATCCCGTATGTCCGACCATATCACCGTTAGGGAAATTCACGCGAAGGTACTTGTACTCACCCGATCTCATACACTCAATAAGCTTATCGGTAATTTCAGCACACTTCATCCAAGGTCTCTGCTCAAAGGGAACTACGTCAGAGGGGATCTCAATATAGGTTTCAAGCTCCTCAGAGAACTTGCCCGACTTATTTCCGTTCCAGAAATAGGTTACGTGACCGAATTTCTGCGTTTCGGAAATGGCAAGCTGACGAACACCGGCATCAACGAGATACTCGGACATAGTATTTGTAATTTCGGGGGGATTTACAAGAAATCTTGAGGGGATGTGAAGGTCACCGTCATACTCAAGCATACCTGCATAGGTTACCTTGGGCACGCGAACTCTATCAAACTTATCAAAGTCAGCACCGCTCTCAAATGCCTTAGAAATTTCAATAGATCTGTCACCGCGGAAGTTGAAGAACACGACGCTGTCGCCATCCTCTACCGTTCCAACGGGTGCGCCGTCCTTTGCAATAACGAAGGGGGGCAGATCCTGATCTATAACCTTGTATTCGTTTCTGTAAGCTACTATTGCATCCTCTGCAGAAGCAAAGCTACGGCCCTCACCAAGCACGTGAGTTTTCCAGCCTGCCTCAACCATACTCCAGTTTGCCTCATAGCGGTCCATAGTAATGGACATTCTACCACCGCCCGAAGCGATAAGAGCGTCAACACCGCCCTCTCTGATATCTGCAAGGAAATCCTCAAAGGGTCTTACGTAATCAAGAGCGCTGGTCTCACCGACATCACGTCCGTCAAGAAGGATGTGAACGCGGATCTTCTTTACACCGTCCTTTACGGCATTATTGATAAGTGCCTTGAGGTGATCAATGTGTGAATGTACGTTTCCGTCAGAAAAAAGACCGAGGAAGTGAAGCGTTGAGCCGTTGTTAAGCACACCGCCAACGATTTCGCGCCAAGCGTCTGATGCGAAAAGCTTACCGGTTTCAATAGACTGCGAAACAAGCTTTGCACCCTGTGCAAAAACCTGACCTGAACCAAGCGCGTTATGTCCTACCTCAGAGTTACCCATATCATCGTCAGAGGGCAGACCGACCGCCGTGCCGTGAGCCTTGATTGCAAGGGTAGGATAGTTTGCCATAAGCATATCAAGCGTGGGGGTGTGCGCTGCGGCAACCGCATTTGCTCCGTTATCGGGGGCAATTCCTACTCCGTCCATAACGATGGTAAGAAGCGGGCCCTTAACGCCTGAAAATTTTTCGAGTTTGTTTAATTTTGCCATAATATATTTGCCTTCCTTTAATTAATCAATAATCAGCATCTTTAAGGTAAAGATGACCGTAATCAGTAATAAATTGCTTTCGCTCTGCAAGAGCATCGCCAAGAAGCACGTCAAACATTTTAGCAGTCTGCTCTGCGTCAGCCGGGGTTACTGCGATAAGCCTTCTTGTTTTGGGGCTCATCGTGGTGCGCTCCATCATATCCGCATCGTTCTCGCCAAGTCCCTTCGACCTTTGAAGAATATACTTTTTATCACCGAGCTTTGCAATGATTTCAGCCTTTTCGCGCTCGTTATACGCAAAATAGGTTTCCTTACCGCAGGTAATTTCAAACAGAGGTGATTCTGCTATGAAAATCTTACCCTTTTCGATAAGCGTCGGAAGCAGACGGTAAAACATAGTGAGAAGAAGCGTTCTTATCTGGAAGCCGTCCTCGTCAGCATCTGTACATATAATAATCTTATTCCACTTCATATTGGAATAATCGAAGGTTGATATATCACCGGGCTTTTTGGTTTTAACCTCAACTCCGCATCCGATAACACGAAGAAGATCTACGATAATATCGCTGGCAAAGATCTTTTCGTACGAGCTCTTCATACAGTTGAGCGTCTTACCTCTTACGGGCATTATCGCCTGAAATTCAGCATTTCTTGCCTGCTTACAGCTTGACAGCGCCGAATCACCCTCAACGATATAAACCTCACGCACCTCAGGGTCCTTTGAATGGCAGGTAACGAACTTCTCTACTCTGTTTGACACATCCATCGTGCCTGCGAGCTTTTTCTTAACGTCACGAAGGGTGAAATCGGATTTTTCGCGGGCTCTCATATTAATGAGAACCTGATTTGCAATTATTTCAGCGGCAGTATGATTTTCAACAAGATAAATCTCAAGATTGGTCTTAATGAAATCGGTGAGTGCCTTTTGAATGAACGAGTTGGTAATCGCCTTTTTAGTCTGGTTTTCGTAAGAGGTCTGCGTCGAGGCAGAGTTTACGATAACAACGAGGTTTTCCATTACGTCAGAGAAGCTGACCTTACCCTCGTTCTTGGAATATTTATTCTGCGACTTAATATACTTATCAATTACGTAGGAAAACGCATTTTTTACAGCCTTGTCAGGCGCGCCGCCGTATTCAAGGAAGGACGAATTGTGATAATACTCGGCAAGCTTATCCTTTGAGAAGCAGAATATTATCTCCGCTTTAAGCTTGTAATCCTTCATATCCTCGCGGTCGCGTCCCTCGGTCTCAAACGCCCAACGAACGGGCGCTGTCAGCTGAAGTCCCTCGCTGACCTCGTTGATATAGTCCGATATACCGTTCTGATAAAAATACTCAGACTTCTCAAACTTACCCTTTGCGGTTTCAATTTCAAGGACAAATCTTATTCCGCCGTTAACGAATGCCTGGCGGCGAAGAGTTTCGCGAAGAAAGTCGGGTGAAATATCAATTTCCTTAAATACGTCAAGGTCGGGAAGCCAGCGGATAATGGTACCGTGCTTTTTCTCGCCCTGAACGAGGTCACGCACAGCAAGATCACCAACGGCATTTCCGCGCTTGAAATTCATTTCCGAGAGCGTTTTGCCGTTATATGACTTAACGTTCATATACCTTGAAGAATACTGTGTTGAGGTAGCACCAAGGCCGTTAGTACCGAGAGAAAACTCGTAAACAGAATCACCAGAGTCGTTATCGTACTTACCGCCCGCATAGAGCTCACAGAATACGAGCTCCCAGTTCCATCTCTTTTCCTTTTCGTTATATCCGAGAGGGACACCGCGGCCAAAGTCCTCGACCTCTATTGACAAATCAAGGAATTTTTTTACGATAATACGGTTACCAAAGCCCTCTCTTGCCTCGTCAACGGCATTGGCAAGAATCTCGATAAACGAATGCTGGCATCCGACGATATCGTCCGAGCCGAATATTACAGACGGTTTTTTTCTGACTCTGTCAGCGCCCTTAAGCGATTTAATGCTTTGTTCGTTATAGTCTTTTCTCTTAACAGCCACGAAAAATACGCCCTTTCATAAAAATCAAAATAAGTATAACACACAAAATATTTTTTGTCAACAAACAATAATTTATATTTTATCTATTGAACATCATCGGAAGATATGATAAAATAAAACAAAAAACGGAGAGAACTAATGAAGCTACTTATTTGCTCTGACATACACGGTGACCTTGAAAGCGCCAAGGCAATAATTGATGCACACAAGGCGCACGGTACTGATAAAATAGTAATACTCGGTGATATTCTCTACCACGGCCCGAGAAACGATTTGCCTAAAACCTATGCACCGAAGTCTGTAATCAGCCTGCTCAACGAATACAAAAACGAGCTGATTTCTGTAAGAGGTAACTGCGATACCGAGGTCGATCAGATGGTCCTTGAATTTCCCGTGCTTGCAGATTACGCAATCGTTTGTGTCGATAAAATCAATATGTATCTGACACACGGACACAAGTACGGTCCTGATAATCCGCCACCACTCTCAAGGGGCGATTTGCTTCTGTGCGGTCACACTCATATTATTGCAAATGAGGCTTTTGGAATGGATAATATTTATATCAATCCCGGCTCTGTCGCGCTGCCAAAAAACGGTTGTCCGAGGTCTTATATGATATATGAAAATCGCACCTTTACCGTTTATGAAATAGACGGTAAAGTATATAACAAGTTCAGCGTATAAACGCATATATTTTCATTTTCCGACATTTATTTTACGGCAGAGTATGAATTATTAAAAAATACACCCATCTTGCATAAGCTGAATTTCAGCCGTGCAGACGGGTGTATTTTTTGCTTGTATTTACTTAGCTTTCGGTTTTTTAGAGTGCTGCAAAATTCTTGCGATAAGCGTTCTGTGAACCTTCATTGCACCGACAGGGCAAAACTCTTGACAGCAGAAGCAAAGGATACATTTGTCGCGGTTGATCACCGCTTTTTTATTCTCTATTTTTATAGCCTTTGCAGGACAGATATTCGCGCATTTTCCACAGCCGATACATTCTTTTTTCTTAAGCTTTGGGCGAGAGGTAAGAGCACTTTTTGCTATAGCGCCGAATATGTTGCCAAGCACGCTGTCAGAGCTTCCGCGAAAGAGCAGGCTTCGGCTGACACCGACATTATTATAGTCGGGAACGAAATAGTCCTGAATATTCCCAAAGACGGAAAGATCGGATATATCTGTTGGTATAAGTCCCCTTTTCTGAGCCTGCGAGATAGTAGGCACGCTTGATGGGTCAAGTCCTATTATTGAGGAAGCGACGAGGTCGAGCTTATGCGGTGATTTTGATGCGATAATACAGCCTATTGGACGGGGTGTGCCCTGCGTGGGACCGTTGCCCTCCATTCCGACGACGGCATCACAAACCGAAAACGTTGGCTTAAAATACTCGTCAAGGTCGATTATCATATCGGCAAATGCCTCGTAGCTCGGATAACGGAAATGGTATTCCGGCTTCATCGTGCCCGGAATGACACCAAACATATTCTTTGCGGCGCAGGAAAGCGCCATCATTCCGTGTGTTTTCAGTTTGCACGCGTCGATAATCAGGTCTGCGTTATCAAGATATGAGGTGTATGTAAATGTTTTGCAGGAAAGTGCATTTTCGTAAACCGCGTGCGATTCACCGAAATCTCGGTTAAGCACCGCACCGTGCTGCTCGCACTCGTAAAGTCCGCAGTTTTTATAAACGCGCTCGACGAAGGCGCTGTTATAAAGTCCGCCGGGCGAGTCACCTATGACAACCTCTGATGCGCCTCGCTCAAGAGCAAGCTCGGTAATAGCTGAAAGCACCGACGGATGCGTGGTCGTTGCGGTGTCAGGTGCGTGTGCGCTGACAAGGTTTGCCTTAATAGCAACCCTTGCGCCCTCGTAAATATTCTCTAAAGCCCCAACTGCATCGAGCGCTGAGCGAAGCGCTGCTTTTACCTCGTCAAAATCATAGCTCTGACATTTTACTATTGAAACCTCGTACATAATACACTCCATTTCATTGCGATGATTTCATTTTATCATATTTTTGCTCAAATTTCCATATGTTTTACAAAAAAGTGAGGCATATGAACAAAATGAAGAGTATCGCATATTACAACGGAAGGCTATCGACCGATGAGGATATAAAAATTCCGCTTACGGACAGAGCTATATATTTTGGCGACGGGATATACGATGCGGCTTTAGTAAGAGCCGGTAAAATATACTTATTCGACGAGCATATTACACGCTTTCTTACCAATGCCGAAGCCCTTGAGCTTGATATTAATGATATCAAGGAAAGCATCCGTCGGCTTTTGGTAGACATCGCCATGATGCACAGTGAGGGTGACTCTTTTCTTTATTTTCAGTTATCCCGCAGCGGTGAAAAAAGGAAGCACGCTTTCGCAACCGATGCGGCGGTGAACCTGCTTATTACGCTAAGCTCCATTCCCCACCCCAATGTTACAAAAACGGCTCGTCTAAAAACGCACGAGGACGTAAGACACGGCATGTGCCATATAAAAACATTAAACCTTCTTCCTGCCGCGATTGCCGCGGCAAGAGCCGAGCGCGAAGGCTATGACGAGGCACTGCTTGTAAGAGGCGAAACGGTTACCGAATGCTCGCATTCAAACGTATTTATCATTAAAGACGGAAGGCTGATAACGCATCCTCTTGACAATGAGATATTGCCCGGAATTATGAGGAAAAAAATACTTGACATTGCAAGGATTGCATCAATTCCGTATGAAGAAAGAAAATTCGGTATAGCCGAAGTAATGCAGGCAGATGAGGTGCTGATAAGCTCATCATCAAGGCTCGTAGAGAGAGTGGCTGAAATCGACGGGCAGAAATTCCCCGTCAGAAAAGGCGGCTGTGGCGAGCTTATATGCAACGAAGTCTATGCAGACTTTATTAAACGCACCGAGTAAGTCTTTCAACAAACGACAATTTTCTTAAAAAATAATATATAAAGTATTGATTTTAGCGTGCAGGTATGTTATAATATTAACGATGTTATGCAGACATAGCATTTTCTTGCTAAAAAACACAGCAAAACACAAGGAGGACAAAAAAATGCTCAAGAAACTTTCGACAATTCCATTCGTCGGCACTCCCGAGCAGAAGAAAAAGCTTGATGCGGTTATTGAGGCTGCAAAGGGCGACAAGAGCCGTCTTATGGGCGTAATGCAGGAGGCTCAGGAAATTTACGGCTATCTGCCTATTGAGGTTCAGAATATGATAGCCGAGGGTATGAACGTACCGCTTGAAAAGGTGTACGGTGTTTCTACCTTCTACGCACAGTTTTCTCTAACCCCCAAGGGTGAAAACCACATCTCGGTATGCCTTGGTACGGCTTGCTACGTTAAGGGCTCAGGCGAGATATACGACAAGCTTCAGGAAATTCTCGGTATCGGCGGCGACGAGTGCACCAACGACAGAAAGTTTTCCCTTACCGCTTGCCGTTGCATCGGTGCGTGCGGACTTGCACCCGTTCTTACCGTTAACGACGAGGTTTACGGACGTATCGGCGCAAGCGACGTTGAGGGCATTCTTGCAAAATACAGATAATTAAGGACTTTACCTTATGAAAATCAGCAAGATGAAGGAACTGCTTGATGCGAGAGTTCTTTGCTGCGAGGAAAAGCTCGACAAGGAAGTTTATTCCGCATTTGGCTGTGACCTTATGAGTGACGTTCTTGCCTACGTTAACGATCAGGCTGTATTGCTTACAGGTCTTGTTAACCCACAGGTTATAAGAACGGTTCTTATGATGGATATGAGCTGTATTATCTTCGTCCGCTCAAAAACCCCGACGCAGGATATGATTAAGCTTGCGACAGAAAACGGTATAGTGGTTATGACCACCGAAAAAACGCTGTATAATTCCTGTGGCTTGCTTTATAGCAACGGACTTAACGGCAGATAGGCGGTAGATGATGAGCGAGGAATTGGTTTTTAAATTTGAAGTTGACGGTGATGACTTTACTTCGGCAGGTCAGGCCTCGGTTCAGGTAAAGAAAAACTTAAGAGCGCTTGGAATTGATGCCGAAACGATACGACGCGTTTCCATTGCAATGTACGAGGGCGAAATCAATATGGTTATCCACGCGGGCGGCGGTCACGCCGAGGTAAGGGTAACCGAGGACTACATTGAAATAGTTCTTGATGATAAGGGCCCGGGTATTAAGGATATCGAGCAGGCTATGCAGGAAGGCTTCTCTACTGCGCCTGATCAGATACGCTCGCTCGGCTTTGGTGCCGGAATGGGCTTGCCGAATATGAAGAGATATACCGACACCATTGACATCACCTCGCAGATTGGCGTGGGAACACGCATTGTTATGAGAGTAAATACCAAGGAGGCATAGGATGAATACCTATTTACACTCCGTTCTTCTTGATGAGAGCAAATGCACGGGCTGCACAGCCTGCCTTAAGCACTGCCCCACCGAGGCAATAAGAATCAAGGACGGCCACGCGGCGATAAACCCCGAGCGCTGTATTGATTGTGGAGAGTGTATAAGGGTTTGCCCTCATAAAGCAAAAAAAGCAATCTTTGGCAAGATTACGAATATGGACCGCTTCAAGTGGAAGATTGCGCTTCCTGCACCCACTCTTTACGGTCAGTTTGACAATCTTGACGATATTGACTACGTATTAAACGGACTTCTTGACATTGGCTTCGATGACGTTTTTGAGGTGGCGAAGGCTGCTGAGCTTGTTTCGGCATACACTCGACTTTACCTCAAGCTTGACGACGTAGCAAAGCCTGCGATAAGCTCTGCCTGCCCTGTGGTTGTCAGACTTATTTCGTTGAGATTCCCTTCACTTGCGGATCATCTCATACATATGCTTCCTCCTATGGAAGTTGCGGCAAGGCTTGCCAAGGACCTGGCGAAGGCAGAGCACCCCGAGCTATCCGACGAGGATATCGGCGTATGCTTCATTTCGCCCTGCCCTGCCAAAGCAAGCTATGTTAAAAACGGATTTGGTCCGAGAAGAAGCCTCGTTGATGAGGTAATATCAATTAAAGACGCGTATTTTCTGCTTATCGGCAGTATGAAAAAGGATGCCGAGCTGAAGCACCTCTCGACAACGGGAAGAATCGGCCTTGGATGGGCTCGCTCGGGTGGTGAGGCTACTGCGATTTTCAACGACAATTATCTTGCTGCAGACGGCATTGATAACGTTATTCACGTTCTTGACCTTATAGAAAACGGAAACATACCGCCACTTGATTTCATAGAGCTTAACGCCTGCACGGGCGGCTGTGTTGGCGGTGTTGCTACAATACAAAATCCGTTTGTTGCCAAGGCGCGTATGCAAGGACTTCGCAGATATCTTCCGATCTCACAGACGACGCTCTCGAAGGATGAGGAATATATCCCCGACTATTATTTGTTCGACGAGATACCGAAATACGCACCTATGAACAGACTGTCCGACAGCATTGCTACCTCGATGCGTATGCTTGCGGATATTCAGAATATCAAAAGCACCCTGCCCGGAATTGACTGTGGCTCGTGCGGTGCGCCCACCTGCCGTGCGTTTGCAGAGGATATCGTAAAATGCCACGCGTGTGTTGACGACTGTCCGATACTTATCGCGCGTGCGACACCGAGAAAGGATAACGACGGTGACAGTTAACGAACTGATTTCTGCTTGCGGATTTGAGGTGCTGTGCCTTCCCTCTGCTGACAGAGAGATAGGCGGCGTATATGCAGGCGACCTATTAAGCTGGGTTATGGGCAGAGCAAGCACAGACGACGTGTGGATTACGATAATGTCAAACAGCAACGTTATCGCGGTTGCTACTCTGTGCGATACCTCTTGCGTAATTTTTGCAGAGGGTGTCAGACCGGAAAGCGAGATTATAGAGCTTGCGATGACAAAGGATATTAATCTGATTTGCTCAAATCTTCCCGCCTATGAAACGGCGGTTCTGCTTCACGGTGCTTTAAAATGAAGCGGTTTTATTACGATCTTCACGTGCATTCGTGTCTTTCGCCCTGTGCAGACAACGACAACACACCGAACAATCTTGCCGGTATGGCATCGCTGTGTGGGCTTAATATCGTTGCACTTACCGATCACAACACTACTAAAAACTGCCCTGCTTTTTTCACAGCGGCAAGACGCTACGGCATAATACCCGTAGCAGGTATGGAGCTGACGACATCAGAGGACATACACGTCGTTTGCCTCTTTGAGTCACTTGACGATGCTATAAAATTTGGCGAGGCGGTAAATTCAAGGCGTATTCTAATAAAAAACAAGGTCGAAATATTCGGCGAGCAGCTGATTATGGACGAAAACGATATTACGATAGGTTATGACGAATATCTTTTGTCCAACGCAACGACGATTTCGGTCGATGAGGCACCTGCTCTTGTCAGGCAATTCGGTGGCATATGCTACCCTGCCCACATTGACAGAGATTCAAACGGAATTATTGCCGTGCTTGGAACGGTTCCGGATTCCCTCGGGTTTAAAGCGGTGGAATTTAAGGATAAATCCCGTATTTCCGACTACAAAGAGCGATATTCGCTCGACGGCATAATATGCGTAATCGACTCGGACTCGCATTATCTTACGGATCTTTGTGATGCTGAAAATTATTTTGAGCTTGACGCGCACTCGGATGATGAAGAATCAGTAAGACGGCAGCTATTCTTACTATTAAGAGGTAATAATGAAGGAACTGTCACTTAACGTGCTTGATATTGCAGAGAACTCGCTTAAAGCGGGGGCTACGCTTACCGAGATTTATATTGATGAAAGCAGCGATGCTCTTACGATAAAAATCAAGGATAACGGATGCGGAATGAGCGAGGAAACGGTAAAGAGTGTAACAAATCCCTTTTACACGACCAGAACGACGAGAAGAGTCGGTCTTGGAATACCGCTATTCCAACTTGCGGCATCGCAAACGGGCGGAACGCTTTCGATAAAATCGAAAACCGTCAGCGAGGGTGATGATCACGGCACCGAGGTCGTTGCAGTATTTTTCAAAAGTCATATTGATTTTACGCCGCTTGGCGATATAATATCAACGCTAACTACCCTGATTCAGGGACACTGTGAGGTAGACTTTCTATATAAGCACAGCTTTTACGACAAGTCATCCGGACAAGCCTCGCAGACAGTAACGCTTGATACAAGAGAGCTTCGGACGGTTCTTGAGGATATTCCCTTAAGCTCTCCCGAAATTCTACTCTGGATAAGAGAAAATCTTACCGAACAGTACGATAATATAAAAAAATAAAAAATATAATTCATTTTATGAAAGGAAGAAAAAAATGAAATCTTTGGCTGAACTTATGGCAATCAAAGAAAGAATGAAGAGCAAGGTTAGCATCCGTGACGGATCTACGGAAACCCGTGTCGTCGTTGGAATGGCTACCTGCGGAATTGCAGCCGGTGCAAGACCCGTTCTTAATGCAATCGTTGAGGCGATTGACAAAGAGGGGCTTTCTACGCGTGTTGCAGTTACCCAGACGGGATGCATAGGCTTCTGCCAGCTTGAGCCCATCGTTGAGGTTTACGAGCCTGGTAAGGAAAAAATCACCTATGTAAAGATGACCGCTGAAAAAGCAAAAGAGGTCGTAGAAAAGCATCTTAAAGGCGGCAATGTTGTAACCGATTATACGGTTGCAAGTGTCGAGTAAAAAGGAGGATTAAATATGATTCGCGCTCATGTACTTGTTTGTGGTGGAACAGGCTGTACCTCCTCAGGCAGTAAGGACGTTCAGGCTGCATTTCTTAAGAACATAGAGGCATTCGGTCTTGCTGACGAGGTTAAGCTCGTTCAGACGGGCTGCTTCGGTCTTTGTGCTCTCGGCCCTGTCGTTATTATCTATCCTGACGGAACCTTTTATAGCCGTGTAACCCCTGAGGATGTTAAGGAAATCGTTGAAGAGCATCTTCTTAAGGGACGCGTTGTAGAGCGTCTTGTTTACAGTGACGTTGCTGACGACGTTGTAAAGGAAGCAGGCGCTAACATTTCGCTTAACGATACTGCATTCTATAAGTCGCAGAACCGCGTAGTTCTGCGTAACTGCGGTGTTATCAACCCCGATGAAATTGACGAATATATCGCAATG
>JAZKYE010000008.1:0-24139 GCA_045611965.1 Eubacteriales bacterium | reverse complement strand
GTTTTCTTCGTTTTTAGTCGTGTGTTTTTTATTCTATCCTCGTTTCCTCGCTCGTCGTATGTATATACGACTGACGCTCGTCAGCCAAGGATTTCTGCTCAAAATCTCGTCGCCCCAGGGATTAGATATTGGCTTTGTGTTGCCACAAAGCCTCGATATTCGCCTGACGGCGATTGATATGCACTTCGTGCTCGATATAATTGCTGATGGTAACTATATTCCATCAGCAATTCGATATGTGCTACGCACGAGAAAAAAGACGGCTTTACCGATGCAGGTAAGGCCGTCTTTTTTTTAGGTAAACTATTCTGATTTTGTTAATATCGAGAGCAGCTTCTTAAATTCGTAGGGAAGCTCGCACTCAAAGCGCATAAGCTCACCGGTCCTTGGGTGAGTGAGCGTCAGGGATGCGGCGTGAAGCGCCTGACCTGAAAGGTATGCCTTGTGAAGCTTTTCAAACCTCGTTTTGCCACCGCCGTAGACCTCGTCACCGAGAAGCGGATGCCCGAGGTGCGACATATGTACTCTTATCTGATGCGTCCTGCCGGTTTTCAACCTTAATTTGAGATAACTCACCTTTCCGTTATCGGTTGGATAGGAATTAATAAGCTCGTATAGCGTTACCGCTTCCTTTGCGTGAGCACCGCTTGCAGTAAGCACCGCCATACGCTTGCGGTCTACGGGGTGGCGGCCTATGGGCAGATTAATTTCACCGCTCGGATTTGTGAAGCCGCCCTGCACCAGCGCGTGATATTCTCTGACTATGTCGTGGCTCTCAAGTGCCGCAGAGAGCGCAAGGTGTGAAAAGTCGTTTTTCGCGCAAACTAAAAGACCGCTCGTGTCCTTGTCTATTCTGTGCACGATGCCCGGCCGCATAACACCGCCAATGCCCGAAAGCGAGTCGCCGCAGTGATAGAGCAGTGCGTTTACCAGCGTGCCGTCAGGATTTCCGGCGGCAGGATGCACGACCATACCCTTTGGCTTGTTGATTACGATAATGTCGTTGTCCTCGTACACTATGTTAAGTGGAATGTTTTGCGCCTCGACACCGTATTCCTTGACCTCTTCCTCGGTGAAGATTATCTCGTCAAGTGCCTTTACCGTATATTTTTTCTCGGGGGTTTTGCCCGATATGCTGACGCGACTTTCGTCGATAGCACGGCAAACCGCGCTTCGTGATATACCGAGATAAGAAGCAAGATAGGCGTCTATCCTCGCGCCTGCCTGCGCCTCGGTTACAGTTATTAGCATTGTTTTTTCCTTTCTCTAAGCCTTCCCTTGTGATGGGAATAGGGACACTGTGTGTCCTTTAAAGTTTGCAAGGCAAACTTGGGGGACCGCTTGCGGTGGATGAGTAGTTAATACTGTAAAAATTCAGCTTTCGGTTGGATTGGTTGCTTTGGCTCTAACAGTCCACCGGGCTGTTATTCACCACCAAAAACTGCCTCTTCGCCACCTCACAAGGGAAGGCTTAGGGTCTGACTGACCTGCGCCAACTTGTTTATTCTGCACAAATTTTCCGTCACGCAAGGGGTGACTTTTGTGACCGCACCATACTTACACGCGCGAAAATCTCGGATAAAATAAAAGAAAAACGATTATCAAAAAGGGGAAAATATGTCACTAAAATGGATAAAGCTTGATAGCTGTATCTTCTTTGATGAGAGAATGCTTTTGCTTGAAGAGTGCGAGAATTTTATATTTTATCAAATGGTTTATATGCGCCTGCTATGTCTTGCGGGGCGAAAGGACGCCTCGCACCTTATGCTCGCAAACGGTAAGCCCTGCCCGATACGGTCTATAAGCCGAATAATAAGACTTGACGAGCGAATGACTGAGGAAGCAATAGACGCGCTCGTTGAGGTTGGTCTTTTGGGCTATGACGGCGAGGCTTTGTATGTCACCGACCTTCTTCACGAGGGCGAGGACTGTACAAATCGCTGTGATAAGACCTCACAAGGCGAGAGGAACGACAGCGATGATGTGGCGCGTGAGCGACAGCGGGCAAGAGAGGGTATGAGAAGGCTTCGTGAAAGACGGCGAGCCTTAGCAAATGACGAGAGTGCTAACCCTGTAACACCTGCTGTAACCGAGTGTAACAGCGCCGTAACATCTACCGTAACAGACCGTAACACAACCGTAACATCCCTTAAATATTTATCATTAGAAGAGAATAGAGAAGAAAAGAGCATAACAGATAAGCTCATAAAAGAAGAGAGAGATAGAGATGGGGTGGGGGATAAAAATCCCCCGAATGAAATTTCTCTTTCTCTTTTAGAAGAAAAGGAATTAGAAGTAGGATTTTCGCATGATACCGATAATGTCAAATCAGAGCGTATGCAGGTAGCACCCCTGACACGCGGTGAGGTCAGCGCATACGGCACGTTTTCTAACGTGTATCTTAGTGGGGATGAGTATGCGCGCTTTATTGATATGTATAAGGATGACTACACCGAGCGCATCGACGAGCTATCGGTCTATATCGCGCAGACCGGCAAGGAATATAAAAACCACCTCGCCGCGCTTATGAGCTTCGCAAGGCTAAGAAAGCATACCGACCTCGCCACCGCACCGCGCGAGGGTCCCACCGCGAGTGATACTACCCCGAAGAAAAAGCAAAAATGGTGCGACATCGACCCCGAGGAAGCGTTAAGAAACGCAATACAAAACAGCGGATTTTTCGATGATGACGACGTTGATTAAAGCGAAGTAGGGCGGGGGCTTGCTCCCGCCGTGTCAGATTACCACCGATGCTCGATTGGCGCACCTCACCCCTCTGATTTCTTGCTCTTCGATTCCTTTATCACGTCAAGCACGAGTGCGAGAATAAGGATTCCTGCGCCAACACACACGAAGGTGTCTGCCATATTGAAAACGGCAAAGTTTATGAGCCTGAAATCCACGAAATCAACCACGTACCCGAGCATAGTTCTGTCAATCATATTTCCGATGCCGCCCGAAATAATCAGGCACACGCTCGTCGAGTAAAGGTAATTCTGCGCCATACCCATAATGAGATAAACCGACAGAGCAATTATCATAACCGTCGAGGTGATAAGGAAAACGTACCTCGAGTCGGCAAGCATGCCGAATGCCGCACCGCGGTTTTCCACATAGGTGAAATGCAGTACGTCCTCAATTATAGGGAAGGTCTTAATCGGCTTCAGGTGATTTGTGGCTATTATCTTCGTAATCTGGTCGATGACGATGCCGGCTGCAACTATAAGAGCATAGATTATATATTCAAGAGGCTTTCGCTTTGTAAATTTGAGCATAGTGATTATTGTCCCCCAAAAAACTAAATTACGGGCAAAAGCACCGTTACTATAGATAATAAAATATAAGTGAGAAGAAACGACCAGTCTATCGGGGATTTGTCGAGAAGTCCAAATTTATTAAGGACGTATCTGACAGGATAGATAAACGGCTCTGTCAGCGCGCACAGAAAGATATAAAAACGGTTTTCATCAACCGAAGTGAAGAGCGGCATCAGTGCCTGAATAAGCATTGCAAGGCTGACAGCTTCAAGCAAAATTGCTATTAATTTTGCGATAAAGTAAAGAATTACTAACATTTATGAGTATTATCGCGCTCCTTATAAAGTATTCACGCCATGCTAAAAAAAGAACTGCACAAAAGCTCGCGCACTTCAGGCAGTTCGTTTTTAGGGAATTTTATTCCGTGATGCTTACGTTTTGCGGGGTTATAACGAAGGTCTTTTGATTTCTCTGCGTGATAGTGCCCTCGGTAACGAAGGTTACACCGTTTAAGAAGTCGAGCAGACGCATAACGTCGCCTCTTTCCATAGCCTCAACGTCAAGCACTACGATAAAGCCCTGAAGAAGATATTCAGCAATCTCGCTTATATCGTCAGGGGTGTATGCCGTGGGACGCGCAAATTTAAGGTTGATGTTGCCGCCTGCCTCGGATACTGCATTAAGCGACGACTGCGGTGCCGCCTCGACGGGCACTTCCTCTGCTACGGGCTCTTGGGTACGAGTGCTTACTACCTCGTCGTAATCCTCAAATCTTGCCTCATCCTCGGTGCTCTCACCGATTCCGTTTACCTTGCTTGCAAGCTTTTGCCAGAAATTCATACGCTTTTCTCCTTAATATTCCTTGATGAACAGCCGTCTGCCGACACGCACGAGCGTCGAGCCCTCTTCTATGGCGATTTTGTAGCTGTCGCTCATACCCATAGACAGAATAGCCCCCTCGCCGAAGCCGTAGCGGTCATTCATCTTGTCAAATAGATTTTTAGTCAGTCTGAAATACGGTCGTATTTCCTCGCCCTCGCAAACGGGCCCCATAGTCATAAGCCCCCGAACCTCAATTCCATCAAGCGATGCTATGCTCTCGTAGAACGAGAATGCGTCAGAGGGAAGCACGCCGCCCTTTTGCGCTTCGCTGCCCGAATTTATCTCGATAAGCACGGGGATTTTGCGCCCTATGGCCTTTGCCTCTGCGCTTATTTTTTCAGCGAGGTTAAGTCTGTCAAGCGAGTGGATAAGAGCTACGTCGGGGGCGATAAGCCTTACCTTGTTGGTCTGAAGCGAGCCTATCTCGTGCGCCTTTACCGAAAGCCCTGCCTCACGGATGAGGTCAGCGCGCCGCCTCAGCTGTTGAGGGCGGTTTTCGCCAACGTGGGTTGCGCCTGCGCGCACAAGCTCTAAAAGCTCTTCGTCGCTGCCGCTCTTCGTTACCGATACGAGCGTTGGCGGTACAGTGCCTATGCCCGACGATATTCTTGTAAGCTCATCCATAAGAGTTTCGAAATTACGTTTTACATATTCAAAGCCGCTCATCGTCAAAATAACCGTTCTTCAAAATTTCTCTTTCTAAAGTATAACACAGTTTCACCGCCAAATCAAGAGCCCACGCGAAAATATTTAAAATACGCCGGCTTTATTTATTTTGCTATTGATTTTAACAAAATATTTTGCTATAATGTTTTAGTCAGCATCAGGGAGATATTTATATGGAAAACACACTTAATCTTGCAAACCTGCCCAGCCCCTTGGCACTTGCATACGTCGGTGACGCAAGACACGCGCTTTTCGTCAGGCGTATGCTCGTCAGACGCGGTATCTCGCGCTCTGGGGACTTAAACCGTCTTGCGCTTGAATTTGTAACCGCCGAGGCACAGGCGAGGGCGTTTATGAAAATAGAGGACAAGCTCACCGAGTGCGAGCGCGACGTGTTCCGCTATGCGTCAAATTCCTCTCATCTTAACAAGCCGCGTCACGCGTCGGGCAAGGAATACCGCACGGCAACGGGCTTTGAGGCTGTTATCGGAATGCTTGATTATCTCGGAAACGACGCGAGGATAGAGGAGCTTCTGTCGTTTGCCTGCGCTGATGACGGGCAGCCCTGACTAACCATTTTTGATTTATGAATTGCCGAGATTTTGGCAAAAGGAGATATTATGATACAGAAGATTAAAGGCACTATGGATATTTTTCCCGACGAGGCGGCGCTTTTCCGCTATGTTGAGGGAATTATGCGTGACGAGGCGGCTCGCTACGGCTATGGCGAGATAAGAACGCCTATGTTTGAGAATACCGAGCTTTTCGTCCGCGGCGTTGGCGACACTACCGACGTCGTGCAGAAGGAAATGTATACCTTCGTTGACCGAGAGGATAACCGCTCTATTTCGCTTCGCCCCGAGGGTACTGCCTCGGTTGCGCGCGCTATTATCGAGAACGGCAAATGCACGGATGCTATGCCTCTTAAATACTACTACATCATTTCCTGCTTCCGTCACGAGAAGCCGCAGGCAGGCAGAACGCGTGAGTTCTTCCAGTTCGGTACTGAAGCCTTCGGCTCAAACAGCCCTGCGTCGGATGCAACGGCAATAGCGCTTGCAAACTCGGTGCTTAAAAGACTTGGTCTTAAACAGATAAGACTTAACTTAAACTCTATCGGATGCAGGAATTGCAGACCCGCGTACCGCGAGGCGCTCGTTTCGTATTTTAATTCTCATAAGGATTGCCTTTGCGATAACTGCAAGTCAAGGCTTGAAAAGAACCCCCTGAGGCTTCTTGACTGCAAGGCAGAGAGGTGCCACGAGATAGCGGCGGGCGCGCCGAAAACCGTTGACTATCTTTGCGACGGCTGCCGTCACGATTTTGATATGCTTACAGCATCTCTTGACGCTATGAAAATAGATTACGAAATCAATCCCTCTATCGTAAGAGGTCTTGACTACTACACGGGTGCGGTGTTTGAGTTTATTTCGGATTCGATAGGCGCGCAGTCCACCGTGTGCGGCGGCGGTCGCTACGACGGTCTCGTTGAGGGACTTGGCGGTCCTTCGCTCTCGGGCATCGGCTTCGGAATGGGAATTACGAGAGTAATCCTTGCTATGAAGGGCGAGGGCGTTGCGGATATTGAGAGATGCGTGCCCGAGCTTTATATTGCCGCCCTTGGCGATAACGCTATGGTAAAGGCGCTTGCTATTACCGAAAGGCTTCGCGCTGACGGCAAATACGCAGAGTGCGACGTCGTCGGCAGAAGCCTTAAGGCGCAGATGAAATACGCAAACAAGATAGGCGCCAAATACACGCTTATCCTCGGTGACAGCGAGATTGAGGCAGGCCGCGCTATGCTTCGTGATATGGCGAGCGGTGAGCAGCGCGAGGTCGTGCTTGAGGACTTTACTATTTGATTTACGATATGATTTTGGGTGGGGCGTGTGAATAATGCGCCCCATACCTTAACGAAAACGGAGACTTTATGCAAAGAGAGCTTTTTCTGCCCACCACCGCAGAGGACCTTAAGGAGCGCGGTATAGGTCGGCCTGACTTCGTGTATGTTACGGGTGATGCCTACGTGGACCACCCGTCCTTTGGCACGGCTATTATATCAAGAGTGCTCGAGGCTGCGGGCTTTTCCGTTGCAATTCTCGCACAGCCTGACTATAAGAGTAAAAAGGATTTCTGCCGCTTCGGCAGACCGCGCCTTGGATTTCTTGTCAGCGCAGGAAATATAGATTCTATGGTGGCGCACTATACCGTGTCGAAGAAAAAACGCTCTTACGACTATTACAGCCCCGGCGGTAAGGCAGGACTTCGCCCCGACCGCGCGGTAATAGTTTACTCAAACCGCATACGCGAGGCATACGGTGACGTGCCGATAATTCTCGGCGGTCTTGAAGCGTCGCTTCGCCGCTTTGCTCACTACGATTATTGGGAGGACAGAGTCAGACGAAGCGTGCTTGTTGACAGCCGCGCTGACATTCTTACCTACGGAATGGGTGAGAATATTCTTAAGCGCATAGCAGAGCTGCTCGACAAGGGCGTGCCGATAAAAAAGATAAAGGACGTGCGCGGTACGGTTTACCTTACCTCGCGCCATGACGAGCCTCACTATCCCTCGGTTTATATCGGTGATTTCGACGAAATCAAATCAGATAAGGAAAAGTATGCCGAGGCATATGCCGTGCAGTACAAAAACACCGATTCAAAATGCGGTAAGGCGGTGCTTGAGGGCTATGGCGATAAGATGCTCGTGCAGAATCCGCCTATGCCGCCGCTTTCGCGTGAGGAGCTTGATTTCGTCTATTCGTTGCCCTATGCAAGGACCTATCACCCCGATTACGAGGACCAAGGCGGCGTGCCTGCCATCAGCGAGGTGAGATTTTCGATAACGCATAACCGCGGCTGCTTCGGTGCCTGCAATTTCTGCGCCCTTGCCTTTCATCAGGGCAGAGAGGTGCGTTCAAGAAGTGAAGAGAGCGTTATCGGCGAGGCAAGGCTTATTGCCGCGATGCCCGACTTCAAGGGCTACATAAACGACGTTGGCGGCCCTACCGCAAACTTCCGCTACCCTGCGTGCGATAAGCAGCTTACCGACGGTGTCTGCCCTGCGAAAAAGTGTCTTGCCCCCACCCCGTGTAAAAATCTTAAGGTTGACCACACCGAGTATATGCACATGCTTGGTGAAATAGAGAAAATACCCAAGGTCAAGCGCGTGTTTATCCGCTCGGGAATAAGATTTGATTATCTTATGCTCGATGAGTCGGACGAATTTTTTAAACGCCTCGTTTCAAATCACGTATCAGGGCAGCTTAAGGTCGCGCCCGAGCATTGCTCGGCAAATGCCCTCACAATGATGGGCAAGCCGAAAATCGAGGTGTTTGAGGAATTTCGCAAAAAGTATTTCAGGCTTACCAAGGAAGCAGGACTTGAGCAGTACCTCGTGCCATATCTTATGTCGAGCCACCCCGGCACAACGATGAACGATGCTATCGAGATGGCAGTATGGCTGAAAAAATGGGGCTACTCACCCGAGCAGGTGCAGGATTTTTACCCAACCCCGGGAACTATATCCACCGTAATGTACTACACGGGTATCCACCCGATGACGAAAAAGCGCGTGAGTGTCTGCACCGATTATAAGGAAAAGCAGCTTCAGCGCGCATTGCTTCAGTTCTCGCGCCCCGAGAACGCAAACCTTGTCAGAGAGGCTCTGCATCGCGCAGGCAGAGAGGACCTTATCGGCTATGGCGAGGATTGCCTCGTAAGGCCTTCACTTCGCGGCACGCAGAAGGTTGTCAAGCGTCCGAATACGAACGCTTCTCGCGTTGTGACGAAGCCTGCAAGGTCGGCAGGTAAAGCCGCAAGACCTACGGGTAGCACAAGACAGGGGCGCGCAAAAGGCGGGATAAAGCCCTCGTCAGGCGTTAAAAATCCACGCAAAAAGCGTTAAATTGTAAGGCTCATCTTACGAGAGGGAGTACATAATACGAACACAAAAACAAAAAAACAACGGCAGAAATCAAATGACGCGAAAAATGTCGTAAAAGCGCATATTATGACACGCATACCATCAAAAGACGGAAAAGGGTAATTTTTTTGTCAAGTGCACTTTTCCACAGCCCGAAAGCCAAAAACGGTGGAAAACCTGTGGGAAATTTATTTTGCAGGACCGTCTGTGGCTTGAATTAGGCGTTTTCTACTTTGAGTTTTCCGCTTTTCCCACAGTTTTGAATGTGGAAAACTTTTTTTCAGAGCATATCGCACACCCCTTTTACAATACTGAAAAGTGCAAAAAGCCGGCGTTTATTTTTCCGTTTTACCAAGGTCCTGTCCACCGTTGCCTGACAAACGCTTAACAATCGTCGTAGTAATAATTACGAACTTATTGCACGGTTCGTCAAAAAACTGAAAAATTGAGAAATTTATGGATAATTTACTTACAAAATATACAAAAATCAAAAGGGCGCTTTTCGACAAGGTCTATGCAGAGCGTCTTAACGAGCAGCAGCGCCGCGCGGTATTCTGCACAAAGGGCCCGCTTCTCGTTCTTGCGGGTGCCGGAAGCGGTAAAACCACCGTGCTTGTCAACCGTATCGCTTACCTTATAAAATACGGTAACGCATACCACTGCGATTATATTCCGGATGATATCACAGAGGAAACCGTAGAGTCGCTTGAGGCACTTCTTTCGCAGAGCGCTGACGCCATAGAGCCGATGCTCTCGCTCTTTGCGTACGATAAAGCCCCTGCGTACGGTGTTCTTGCCATAACCTTTACGAACAAGCCGGCAAGGGAAATCAAGTCAAGACTCAATAAAACCTTTGACGACGCGAGTGTTTCAGAGATGATTTGGAGTGGCACCTTTCACTCGGTGTGCTTAAGAATTCTTCGCAAGTTCCACGAGCGTCTCGGCTACGCAAGCTCGTTCTCGATATACGATACCGACGATAAAAAGCGTATGATTAAGGCGTGTATGGATGAGCTTGAAATTGATGAAAAAAGACTTAATCCCCGCGCGGTGGCGGATGCTATCAGCGCATCAAAGGATAAGCTTATCGGCTCTGACGGCTTTGCGGTGTCGCGCGACCCTCGATCTGCGGATATCAAGCGCATCTTCGACCTTTACGAAAGAAGGATGCGTCAGAACAACGCCCTTGACTTCGATGATATTATAATGTGCACCGTAGAGCTTCTGAAAAACGACCCTGACGTGCTTGACTATTATCAGCATAAGTTCCGCTACGTGCTTGTCGATGAGTATCAGGATACCAACCCTGCACAGTTTGAGCTGACGCGTCTTTTAGCCGGCGGATATAATAATATAATGGTAGTCGGCGACGACGACCAGAGCATTTACCGCTTCCGCGGTGCGACGGTTGAGAACATTCTCGGCTTTGACACCACGTACGCAGGCGCGACTGTTATCAAGCTTGAACAGAATTACCGTTCAACGGCAAACATTCTTAACGCGGCAAACTCGGTCATAGCAAACAACGAGGTGCGCCGCGGAAAGAATTTGTGGTGCGACAAGGGCGACGGTGAGAAAATAGTTCTTCGCGAGTGTGCCGATGCTACCGAAGAGGGTAAGTTTATCGTTGATACGGTAAACGCAATGGTTAAGCGAGGGGATGCGCGTTACTCGGATTTTGCCGTTCTTTACAGACTTAACGAGCTTGCGCGCTCGCTTGAAACCACCCTTGCCAAGAGCGGTGTGCCCTACCGTATTCTCGGTGGACTTCGCTTCTACGACAGAAAGGAAATCAAGGATATAATTGCCTATCTGTCGCTTATAAACTCAAGTCAGGATAATCTTCGCTTAAAGCGTATTATCAACGAGCCTAAGCGCAAAATCGGTCTTGCTACTGTTGAGGCGGTTGAAGAGATAGCCGAGGGTCTTGGCGTTCCGATGCTTGACGTTATTAGGGATGCGGGGGCCTATACCGCCCTTGCCAAGAGCGCGCCAAAGCTTCTTAATTTCTACAAGCTTATAGAGGGCATAAGAGAGCGCGAGCTTCTGCCGTCCGAAATCATCGGTGAGGTCTTTGAGTCGTCAGGCTACAAGGATATGCTGCTTGAAGAGGGCTTTGAGGGCGAGGGGAAGATAGACAACGTAAACGAGCTTATCGCAGGTGCTATCGAGTACGAAAAGCGTCAGAGCGAGCTTGAGCTTGAACCTACCCTCACGGGCTTCCTTGAAGAAACCTCGCTCGTCAGCGACGTTGATAAGTATGACGAGAATGCAGATACTATCGTGCTTATGACCATACACTCGGCAAAGGGACTTGAATTTCCTAACGTATTTCTTGCAGGAATGGAAGACGGAATATTCCCATCCGAGCAGAATATGATGAGCCCCATCGAGATGGGTGAGGAAAGACGCCTTGCCTACGTTGCGATAACACGCGCTAAAGAGCGCCTGTTTATAAGCTACACTAAAAACCGTATGATGTACGGAAGAACTACCTACAATATGCTTTCTACCTTCGTCAGAAACGAAATTCCAGACGAGCTTCTTTTGAGGCAGGGACAGTCGCGCCCTTCGCAAAGATACGGCACGCAGTACGGCTCAAGGTACGGGGGGCAGGGTGGTTCAGGCTATCGCACGGGCGGTGGGCGCGAGATGGACAGAAAGCCCGACGTGACGCCGAGGCGTCGCACGGCGCAGGACTACGGAATTGTGCGCTTTGTAGTCGGTGAGCGCGTTACTCACGAAATATTCGGTCACGGCACCGTAAGGTCTGCACGCGATATGGGCGGCGATATTTTGTATGAAATAGAATTCGATAGAGTTGGTACGAAGCGACTTATGGCAACCTTTGCGAAGCTCATTCCATATATGCCGTTTTGACCGAATATGCAAATAATTAATTACAAAAAGGTGCATTTATGATAAAAGCATGCTTGTTTGACCTTGACGGAACTCTGCTTGATACACTACCGAGCATTACCGATAGACTTAACGAAACTCTTGCCCTGTTTTCATATAACCCAATAAGCCGCGAGAGGGCGCGCGCCTTCGTGGGTGACGGGGCGAGGATGCTCGTCAGCCGCGCCCTTACGTATCAGTCGGACACTGTTTGTGAGGACGAAATAGATACGGTAACGAAGGCCTACGTTAAGAGATACAACGACGACTACGAGCGCGGTACCGTGCCCTATGCAGGTACCGTAGAGCTCGTGAGTGCGCTTAAATGCAAGGGATACGCCCTTGCGGTTATTTCCAACAAGCCCGATGCTACTGTAAAGCAGCTGTGCGACAGATTTTTCGGGGGTCAGTTTGATATTGTCCTCGGGGCAAGAGATGGGGTTGCACTAAAGCCTGCGCCCGATGCGCCTCTTGATATATGCAAAGAACTCGGTGTACTGCCCGAAAATACCGCATACCTCGGTGACACGGGTGTTGATATGCTTACGGCGCGTGCGTACGGGGCAGGCGTTTCGATAGGCGTTTTGTGGGGCTTCCGCGAATCAGACGAGCTTGTCAGGTGCGGCGCTGACGTCCTTATCACCGAGCCTATGGACGCGCTTCGTCATATTGAAAAATAAACGGTTGTAAATTATAAACAAAAAAATAAGTACGGTTTTGTGCAAGAGTGAACTCGCTTTCGCTTCCTCTTGAAAAAAATCGTACTTTCTTTATTTACTTTTAATTCTTTCGTGCTAAAATGTCTATGAGAATATATTTTTAAAGCGCGCGCAGTGGCGCGAAAAGCTTTCACTCGGGGGTATGAGTATGAAAAAAATATGGATTATAGCAGCAATATTAGCCCTGCTCTTATGTCTTGTGGCATGCGAGCTTGCGGCAGATGGCGAGCGGACGGTCAAGGTTATGGTCAGCTGCTCTGACGGCGTTACTGTTACAAGTCAGAATCCTATCGAAATCACAGCGGGCGAGGATGCCGAGTTTGAGGTAGAGTTTGCCGAGGGATATGCCGTTGAGCACCTTTCCGACGGTGAAATCAAAAACGGTATGCTTACCCTTCGCGGTGTCACCAGACATACTCTCGTAAGCCTTACTGCGGTTAACCTTGGATACGATACGAATAAGGAATATTACTATTTCTTCTCGGGCGCGTCGGGTGACGTCAGCACGGTCGGTAACGGCGCAAAGGCAAAGGCAGGCACGCCCGTTACGGTAAGCGCAAACGACGAGTATCGCACGTTTATCGGATGGAGTTTAGGCTGGCGCACCAATGACAGGTCTAAAATGTTATCAAGTGACAGAAACTTCACCTTCAGGCTTACCCCTGACCTTGCAGGTACGAAAGGTGTCATAAAGATTTTCGCAAACTACCTCACGAGCGACTACTTCGTGTATGACGCAAACGGCGGCTCGGTTGATATGACGAGCTTCAATACTGCCGAAAACGAATTCTATTCCTGCGAGCTTGACGGTCAGCAGCTTCGCGTTACAATGGCTGAAAGCTACCGCAAGGTTTATGAAACCATAGCGCTCTTCTTTGACGACTCAACCTTCAAGCGTGACGGCTACGTTCTTGCCGAGTACAATACCAAGCCTGACGGCACGGGCACCTCTTATAGTTTAGGCTCGCGCTTCCACGCAGACCCCGAGGCAGAGGGCGGCAAGATATACTGTATATGGAAAAAGGCGAGTGAGGATTTTGAGTACACCGATATTTCCATACCCACCCCTGCAGGAATGAAGACGTCACACACCAATCCTTGGGTTCAAAACGGTGTTGCGATAACCAAGTACACGGGTAGCGACAGCGAGGTCGTTATTCCCGAAGCTATCGGTGGAAAAAAGGTAATCGCAATTTCAGCCGGCGCAATTTCAGGCACTAATATAAAAACCGTCGTTATACCGAAAACCGTACAAAAGGTATTTGACGGCGCGATAAGCGGCTGTAGCTCGCTTGAAACTATTTACTATCCCGACGGACTTTACTACATAACCGATTCAGCACTTGATGCCGAGAGCTATAAAAGCTTCAAGCACCTCTACGTAAATGCCACCGTAGCGCCGAGATACGCAAACACGAACGAGGGTACGTTTTCCATTAAGCTCTCAAGGCTTCTTTCAAGCTACAAGAAAAACCGCATCATCGTAATTGCAGGCTCGTCAACCTATCAGGGACTGTCGAGCGAGTATATGGAAGCGCTTCTCTCGGGTGAATATACCGTAATCAATTTCGGTACGACGAGAACGACTAACGGAATTATCTATCTTGAAGCGATGCAGAAGCTCGCGCACGCGGGGGACATAATACTGTATGCGCCCGAGAACAGCACCTATATGATGGGCGAGAATGAGATATACTGGAAGACTGTCAGAGACCTTGAATCTATGAACAACTTCTGGCGTCACATTGATATATCGAATTACAAGGGCGTGTTCTCTGCCTTTGCCGACTTCAACGCAAATTACAAATTTAAGAAAAGCCCTAACCTGAACAAGGCAACCGTAATACGCTACGAGCACGCAATGCTCAGGGTGGGCGGAAGCACTAACGAGTTCGGTGAGTATATAGGCAAGACCGACAATGCCGAGTACATTGATTCCTATTACATCACTATGAACGACAAGTACAAGACCAAGCACGAGAGCGCGTGGACTGACGTTGCCTCGCAGGAAAAGAACAAGAATTACAAGGACCCGGGCAACGAAACCTGGGCGTCGATACTTTCTTCACCGTACAAGGGTAATGTGAACCGCGCTATCGCCTCGGCAAAGCTTTCCGGCGCAAAGGTGTATTTCACATTCTGCCCTGTGGATGCCGATAGCATCTTCGACGAATGCAGAAGCAAAAAGCATCTTGAAAAGTACGACGAAATGATGAGGTCTAACTTCAACTTTGACGGAGTTCTTGGAAAGAGCGCAAACTATGTATATGCTCACGAGTATTTCTACGATTGCGCCTTCCACCTTAACGATACCGGACGTACGCTTCGTACCTACCGTATGTATACTGACCTGTGCGACCTTCTTGGTAAGACACCGCGCGGATTTTTGTCCGAGGGCACTACCGCATTTGGCGGATGCGTGTTTGAGGCAAACAACCCGACCGGATGGCCTCTTATCAAGGTTGACTATTTGAAATAAGAGAGGAGAAGTGCTTTGGAATTTATAAATCATCCGACGATACTGTTGGGACTGCTTCTTTTCGTGCTTCTTCATTTGGCATCCGCTATAACGAGGGGTATTATTTCAAAAACGCTCAACTATGCAAATCTTGGCTTGCATATAGTGTTCCTTATTCCTATGATGACGCTCGCAATTCCTATTGAGGAAGCGGTGCTCGTCTATATGATAAGCGTATTTTCCTACGCGATGATATGCAACGTGCGCTACCGTCGCATAGCTGACGGGCAGGGTGATGCAGCCCGAAAAAATCCCGAGGCTAAAAAAGTGGCAGAGCCACGTGATGCGTCTGATGTAAAGGCGCAGGCTGCCGACGGTGTGAAGGTCGAAAACACCGAGAGGGAAAATACTGCGTCCGCACAGAAAAAGCAGAAAAATGATGGGCGCCAAGATGCAGAGAAAATAAGCACGGTTGAAGCGCAGGCGCGCGAGCGTGAGTTGCGCGGTATCACCGCTGACTCGAGCCCCATCAAGGGCGCAGGTCCTATCGTGCACGAGTACGAGCCTATCCGTATTGAAAAGCCTGACGGGAAAAAGCCTCTTGACGGGGACGAAGGGGGGCGTAAATAATGACCTTTAATTCTTGGGAATTTTTACTGTTTTACCCGATAGTTCTTCTGCTTTACTTCGTGTTGCCGAAGAAGGCAAAATGGCCTATGCTGCTTATTGCGAGCTACTATTTCTATATGTGCTATCAGGCAGAGCTCGTATTTCTTATTTTCGGAACGACACTCGTTTCGTGGATAGCCTCGCGTGTAATAGAGGGGCGCAAAAATTCGCTTGTAAGAAAGCTGTGCCTTGCGGTAACTCTCGTTATATGCCTTGGCGTGCTGTTCTTCTACAAGTATTTCAACTTCCTCTCGGGTAGCGTTACGGGAATTATAACGATGCTCGGCGGTGAGCCCGAGCCGTTTATGCTGAACCTCGTGCTTCCCGTCGGCATATCCTTCTACACGTTCCAGACGCTCTCTTACGTTATTGACGTTTACAGAGGGCAGATTAAGACAGAGCCTAATTTCTTCTTCTACGCTCTCTTCGTGTCCTTCTTCCCACAGCTCGTGGCAGGACCTATTGAGCGTCCGGATAATCTCATACCTCAGCTTAAAGAGCCGAAGCCTTGGTCAAACTATAATGCTGTCAAGGGTTCAAAGCATATGATAGTAGGCTTTTTCAAGAAGGTAGTCGTTGCCGACCTTTTATCAATTTACGTAAACTCGGTTTATAACAACCCTACTGCCGCGACCTCGCTCAGCATTATAGTTGCTACCTGCCTTTTCGCTGTGCAGATATACTGTGACTTCTCGGGCTATACCGACATCGCAATCGGCTGTGCGAGAATTATGGGTATCAGACTTATGAAGAACTTTGACCATCCTTATATGGCGACGACCATAAAGGAATTCTGGGGCAGATGGCACATATCTCTTTCAAGCTGGTTCAAGGATTATCTCTACATACCCCTCGGTGGAAGCCGCTGCAAGAGGTGGCGTCACCTGATGAACCTCTTTATCGTCTTTCTCGTATCGGGCCTCTGGCACGGTGCGGCGTGGACCTACGTTATCTGGGGCGCAATACACGGTGTATATCAGATAATCGGTCAGCTTACTATAAAGAAGCGAAACGCGCTTATCTCAAATATCGGTCTTGACCCACAGGGCAGGCTCGTCAGCTCGCTTCGCCGAGTGACGGTATTCATCCTCGTCTGCTTTGCATGGCTGTTCTTCAGAGCGAACACGACGGACGACGCGTGGGTGCTTCTTACAAGACTGTTTACCGCAGGCGGCTCGCTTGGCGATACGCTGACGCTTATGGACCTCAACATTATCAATATCCTTACGTGCGTGTTCTCGATATGGACGCTCGTGCTTATTGACAGAATGCTGAAGTATGAGGATGCAGCCGACGGCTCGGACGTGCTCGTGCGAAACGGAAGCTTTATTTACTTCGTGTGGATTATAATATTCTCTTGGGCAATTCTGCTCTCAAAGGATATGGCAAGCACGTTTATCTATTTCCAATTTTAGTAAGAAAGGATTGTCGGAATTATGAAAAATGGGGCAATTTTGACCGTGAAAATCATAGCGGCAATTCTTGTCATACTGATGCCGCTTGTGCTTATCATCGGTATAACAGTTTTCACCGTGCCGCAGTATTCAAATACCTTCGTCGGCGCGCTTGACGATAAGGTTGACAGACTTACCTCGGTAGAGGGCGAGAAGATAGTGGTCGTAGGCGGCTCAAGCGTAGCCTTCGGTCTTGATTCAGAGCTTCTTGAAGCCTATACGGGAATGCCGACTGTAAACTTCGGACTCTACGCCGCGCTCGGAACTAAGGTAATGCTTGACCTGTCACTCGCAGGTATTGGAGAGGGCGACGTCGTAGTTATCGCACCCGAGCTTAATTCGCAGACGATGTCGATGTATTTCAGCACGGAAACCACCCTTCAGGCGATTGATGACGATTACTCGCTGATAAGGTATATTGATTTTGACAACATACCCTCTCTTCTTTCGGGAATGTTCAGACACGTAGGAAACAAGGTTAAGCTCGCTATCAAGGGCAAGCCTGACCCGGAGGGTGTGTATAACAGCAAGAGCTTCAATGCCTACGGTGATATTGTGTACGAGCGTCCGTCGAATACTATGGAGCTTTACTATGACCCCAATACCCCCATTGTGCTTGACGAGAGCATCGTCGGCGAGGACTTCGTTGATTATCTTAACGAGTATATACGTAGGTGCCGTATGAGGGGTGCTAAGGTGTATTTCTCATTCTGTCCTATGAACGAGCTTGCCGTTGGCGAGCAGTACACGTCAGAGCAGCTTCGTGCGTTTGAGAGGATGCTCGACGATAAAATCGACTGTGACGTTATCAGCTACGTTGACGATTATATTCTTGACGCAGGCTACTTCTTTGACAGTAACTTCCACCTCAACGATACGGGTGTAAAGTATAGAACGCTCACCCTTGCAAAGGATATTCTTATCGCAGAGGAAAATCCGAGACTTATTCTTGATGCTTACCCCGAGCCGCCGAAGCTTTCTGACGGACTTATTCTTCTTGAGGGTGAAGAGCAGGATGAAAACGAGCAGTATTTCGTCTATGAAAGGCTTGCTAACGGAAACTATATGATAGTAGGTCTTACCGACCTTGGCAAGCAGCAAACCGGCCTCACGCTTCCTATCGGTGTAAAGCTTGGCGATACCAATAGCCTCGTTGCGGTTACCGCACTTGGCGAGAGGGCGCTTGAGGGTGGCGTCGTGCAAACTCTTACCGTAAAGGCAGACGCAAGGCTTAAGCAGTTTATGAACGGTGCGTTTACGGGCGCTGCCTCGCTAAAGCGTCTCGACCTCTATATCGAGGATGCAACAAGTATTCTTCCACCGGCGGATTTTTCCGGTGTTGCAAGCGGATTTGTGCTTCACGTAAGCGAGTCCTCGTCATACAATACTGACTATTTCTGGAGCCAGACGCCTGTGGAAATTTCGCAGGATTTGTAAAAATAACTTGTCATAGGGCGGCGTATATTCGTCCGCCCTATGCTTTTGGAGCCTATATGAAAAGAACCTCAATCAGGGTAATCTGCATAGCGATTGCTATGATACTAATCTCGCTTTCGCTCGTCGGATGCGCCGATGCTGATGACGGATTTAATAGGATAACGCTCGGTACGCTTTCAGCAAAGCTACCGAAGGATTTGCGCCCGACCGAGAGCGACTACTACGACCTGTACTACACGACACCCTCGTGTGACGTCGGTATTGTCAGGCTTGATGCCGCTCGACTCACCGAGCTTAACGAGCGCGCAGATATAACGCTTGACGAATACGTAGAGGTGTTTCTGTCTGCCAACGGTGTTGATAGGGAGCAGAGCGGGCTTTATTTCAGCCCGAAGCAGAACGCATACCGCCTGACCTTTCTCTCATCGCAGGACGGTGTTGAATATATCTATCACAACGTCGTGCTTGCAGGCGGGGCTGATGCAATTTATTACGTTAGAATGAGCTGTGCCGAGAGCAAGGCGCAGGGCTATGAGCCTACCTTTGAGATGTGGGCGAACAGTATCAGGGTCAGCGCAGCGCCACCCCAAGGGCGCTGCGCGTCGATATAAATCCGCTGCCGCGGATTATCGATATACGCTTACGCGATCGATATGTGCCGTTGCACTCGATATGCTCACTGCGTGAGCGCGGATTTATATCATATCGAGTTTGAGCGAAGCGAAAACATATCGAATTTGGCGCAAGGCAAATATATCGAGCCGAGCGCGCGAGGCATATCGACAAAATAAAATCGCTTCCGCGGACACGGAAGCAGTGCTTGTCAAGAAAATAGGACGGAGAACTTAAAACATTCTCTGTCCTTTTTCTGTCAGTAAGTAACGTATTCAATGGAATTTCGAAAACCGTCCTTTAGAGTACGCTCTATACCGTTCGTTTTGTTTCTTAATGTTATGTATTACTGTGTGCATTCTGCTTTTCGTCAGCCTTGACACCCGAGAAGGGATTCCACCAGCCGAAAAGTAAGGACAGCAGAAATAGCACGAAAAGAAGCACGTTGTGCATTATCATACAGCCCCACGCGGCTACAAGTCCAAGCGAAAGAAGCTCTATACATATAAACGTACCGACAATTCTCACCATCCACATTCCAAGCACGTTGAACACAAACGGAAGCCTCGTTTTACCAACACCCTGCATCATACCCTCGATAATAATTGAGAAGCCGTAAAGCGGCTCGGACAAGGCAACCATTTTCAAAACTGTCACGGCAAGGGCGGATACGTCCGAGGACTCTGTAAACCACGAAACTAACGTCGGGCTGAACGTGAAGAGCAGAGTGCCCGATATAAGCATAAGCAGGGTTTCTATCGGTATAAACATACGGCAAAGACGGCGAAGCTTCACCTCGTCGCGCGCGCCCCAAGCGTTGCCTGCCAGCGTTGCCGCGGCGGTCTGCATGCCGTAGCCAGGTATATAGAATGCAGACTCTACCGTATTTGCTACGGTATGCGCGGCAGTTGCAATATCGCCAAGCGAGTTTATCATCGAGGCAAAAACTACGTATCCGAGTGACGTGCCAAAGCGCTGAAGCATATTAGGAAGCGCAACCTTAAGGCAGGGGCGCAGGACCTTGGCGTCGGGCATAAGACTTTTTCCGATAGGGGAAATATCCTTGTGACGAAGAAATACGACGGTTACTGATATTCCACCGACGGTATAGGCAATAGCGCTTGCAATAGCCGCGCCCCTGACACCGAGGTCAGCACCTAAAATAAGCACCTCACCGCCAAAGAGCCTGACCGTTCTCGTAGGATAAATAAAAAAGAAATTCAGCACTACGTTCAGCGTGTTTACAAGCACGGCTATCTTCATCGGTGAACGGGTGTCGCCTGCGGCACGAAGCACAGTGCCGAATATAGCGCTCGCGCACCTTGGTAGCATAGGAAGATAAAGAATAAGGAAATAGCTCGACGCAAGCTCTCTTGTGCCCTCGTCAACTCGCATAAGCACAGGCACGACACCCGACAGCGAGGTTGTGATAACCGTAAGAAGCGTGCCGAGCGCAAGCGTCAGAAGCACAGCTTGTGCCGAAGCGTCTCGCGCGCCTTCCTTGTCACCGGCACCAAGCGCCCTCGCAATATAAGCGAGAAAGCCCACGCCAAATGCCGATACCGTACTGCCGACAAGCCAGTTTACTGTGGTCGTTGCGCCTACTGCGGCAGTTGCCTGCGTGCCGAGCGAGCCAACCATAGCGGTGTCTACGTACTGAACGGCTGTCTGCAGAAGCTGCTCAAGCATAGTAGGCCAGGCAAGAGCGAGGATTATCTTCATCATTTTAAAATCAAAGCGTCTTGCGCCACACCTCATAGCCATTTCCTTTCTGTTAGTTTTTAAAGCTGTAAAATTCAGTATAAGTAAACAATGATTTGCATATAATGCCAAATACAATAAAATTTCCGAGGCTGTTTTGTCTTGTATGAAACAGCCTCGGAATAGTACGTCAGAGAAGCATCAGCTTCATCAAACAGTCCTTATAACGTAAGAGCTTACGATTTCGGTGTAAATTCTCATATCGAATTTTTTGATGCAGTCCTCAAAAAATCGTAGCACGGGGAATTCGGTTGCGTAGTGTCCTGCCTCAATAAGATTTATGCCCATCTCGGGTGCTTCTTCCATAATATTATAGCCTATTCTGCCCGAAACGTAGGTGTCAGCGCCCTCGTAAAGCGCCTCTTTAAGACAGTCCTTGCCGTCACCGCCAACCACCGCAACCGTGCGTACAGGGCAATATGCGCTCGATACGAGAATTTTCTCGACACCAAGTGCCGCCTTTACGCTCTGTGCAAATTTCTCAACGCTTACGACGTCGCGCGTGTCAAGCCTGCCTATTCTGCCAAGACCGCTTTCGCCGAGCGGTCCTATGTCGGTAAGACCTAGAAGCGTGGCAAGACAGTCGTTTACGCCACCCTCAACTCTGTCGGCTCTGGTGTGGAACGAGAAAACCGAGATGCCCTCTTTGATAAGACGCATCAGCTTGCGCGATACGTGATTTTCAGCATCAATTCCGCAAAGCTTGTGAAACACAAGCGGATGGTGAGATATGATAAGGTCAAAGCCGCCCTTTACTGCATAGTCAACGATTTCTTCGGTCACGTCAAGCGCCAAAAGCACGCGCTCAACCCTGCGCTCACCGTCAGGACAGCACATAATGCCGTCGTTATCCCACGGCTCTGAAAGGTCCTCTGGAATTCGCTCGCAAAACAGCTCGTAAAGCTCTTTTACCGTCATAGCCTTCTCCTAAAATTAATTATTTAAAAACTCGTCAAGCCGAGCTATAAGACAGCTCTCATGCGACGCATCCTCACCGCCTAAAATAAGCCCTGCGCGCTTACGTTCAAGTGCCTGCCTTCGCCTTGTGAAATACTCTCTCACCGCGCTATCGTCAGGTGACTGACGGCAGAGGTCACCGAAGTGAAGCAAGCCCTCGTCGGCTTGCGTGAGCCTTCCTGTGTATCTTGCGCGCATCGCAACGTAGCTCTTGTCAGGCTCGCTTACGAATACCTCTCTTTCAATCTCAAAGCCTGAGGAAAAAAGAAAGGCGCGAAGCGCCTCAGGACGCGACATAGGTTGAAGCACGAGAGTGATATTTCCATCTTTAAGATGCGGGGAATCCGATATGATGCTCGCAATAAGCTCGCCACCCATACCGCATATCGCATAGGCGTCAGCGCCACAGTCGGAAAGCTCGCGCGCGCCGTCGGTAAGCCGAAGCTCTGCACGCGAGGTAAGCCCTGCGTCGTCAACGTTTCTCTTTGCGCGAAGAAGCGGACCCTCGTTGACGTCGGTCAGCACAGCACGGCTAACACCGCCATTTTTCAGCAAATGAATTGCAAGATAAGCGTGGTCAGTACCGACGTCGGCAAGCACCCGTGCGCCGTCAAGAAGCATAGCGCACGCGTGTAGCCTTTCGGGAAGCCTTTGTGTCGGCATATTATGCGTTAGCTAAAAATTCGTTGAGCTTTTTGACAAGCTCGTCAGCGTTAGTGCCGTGAACCTCGCAGGCATCTGCAATAGACTCGCCTCTGGAATGAGGACAGCCGAGGCAGTGCATTCCTATTTCAAAAAAGAAACGTGCGGTTTCAACGTTAAAATCAAGCACGTCGCCGATAAGAGTATCCTTAGTTACCTTCATTTTGTAATTCCTTTCAATGTCTGCGCGCAGCGCAGTTGTTATCGGAAGTGCCGGAAAAATTAGTGCGACTTCCGAATATAAAGTATAACATAGTTAGCAGTGAAAGTCAACAGCGCGCGCAAAATTTTGGTCGCAGAGTTATATTGACAAAACTGAAAATGTATGGTAGAATTTATCCTTAGGAAATTGGCAGGACAAAATTTGTCATAGCCTACGTGATAAAGTGACAGAGCGGCAGTAGGTGCCGACGGATAGGAGAACGTATGATAGTTGCGCTTGAAGACGCAAAAAGACGCCTGACAGCACTTAAAGATGTGCTCGCAGAGCTTAAAAACCAGCTTAGAATAGACGAGGCAAGAGAGCGCGCGCAGGATCTTGAGAGAGAAACCCTCGCCCCCAACTTCTGGGACGATGCAGATGCGTCGAGCAAAAAGCTTCAGCAGATTAAGCAGCTTCGCGATAAGGCGGACAGCTATGACGCGCTCGTTTCAAAGCTCGAGGACACTCTCGTGCTTTGCGAGATGGCAATTGAGGAAAACGACGAGGATAGCACCGACGAGGTTGTCGCTGAAACCGAGTTTATAGAGAATGAGGCAGAGAAGAAGCGCATTGAGGTGCTTCTCAACGGTCAGTACGATAAGAATAACGCTATACTTTCCTTCCACCCCGGAGCAGGTGGCACCGAGGCGCAGGACTGGGCGTCGATGCTTTACCGCCTTTATAACAGATGGGGCGAGAAGCACGGCTTTAACGTTAAGCTTATCGACTATCTTGACGGTGACGAGGCAGGACTCAAATCGGCTACGATAATGATAGAGGGACTTAATGCCTACGGTTATCTTAAAAGCGAAAATGGCGTTCACAGACTTGTCAGAGTTTCGCACTTCGACTCGTCGGGAAGACGTCACACCTCGTTTGCCTCGGTTGAGGTTATGCCCGAGTTTGACGATGACGATTCGATAGTTATTCGCGACGAGGATATCGACGTTACCGCGCACCGTTCAAGCGGCGCCGGCGGTCAGCACATCAACAAGACCGACTCTGCAATCCGTATCGTGCATAAGCCTACGGGAATTGTGGTCGGCTGTCAGACCGAGAGAAGCCAGCTTCAGAACAAGGAAACCGCACTCAAAATGCTTAAAGCAAAGCTTATGGAAATCAAAATCCGTGAGAAGCTTGACCGTATTGAGGATATTCAGGGCAACAAGGCGAATATCGAGTGGGGAAGTCAGATACGAAGCTACGTCTTTATGCCCTACACTCTCGCAAAGGATACGAGAACCGGCTATGAGGACGGAAATATCGACGCGGTAATGGATGGCGAAATCGACGGCTTTATCAACGCATACCTTAAACATTTGTCAAAGGGCGGGGAGGCGTGATTTGTCCTTGATGGACAATCACGCATCGAGATAAATCCCTTGCGGGATTTTCGATATGGTTTGCATACCTCGCCAAAGGCGAGATATGTCAAAAGCGAGAGGGATTTATCTCATATCGAACTTGCGCGAAGCGACAATATATCGAGTTCGAGTGAAGCGAGAACATATCGAATTCCTCTTTCGTGAACATATTTCACGAA
>JAZKYE010000007.1:0-13628 GCA_045611965.1 Eubacteriales bacterium | reverse complement strand
TTTAACACATTAATTTAATATTTGCAATACATTTTAAAATAATTATTTTAATAATTACAAAAACTATTGAAAATTTTAGTCTTTTATGATAAAATATACGATGGATTTATATACGAAGAAGCACGTATTTGCGCTTTCTTTGAAATCCACACCCCGCCATCAAGGCAGGGACAAAGGATTATCTCGACTGATTTCCGAGGTTTAAAATGGATTTTTCGATACTTAACAGTATTAATTGCCCTGATGATTTGAGGGCAATTCCTGAAAACAGAATAGATACGCTGTGTGATGAAATACGCGATTTCCTTGTCGAGAGCGTTGGCAAAACGGGTGGACACCTTGCATCAAATCTCGGTGTTGTTGAATTGACCGTTGCGCTTCACCGCGCTTTTAACTCACCTGATGACAAGATTATTTTTGATGTCGGGCATCAGGCGTACGTGCACAAGCTTCTTACGGGAAGGCGAGACGGATTTGAAACGCTTCGTACGACGGGCGGACTCTCGGGCTTTACAAAAAGGCAGGAAAGCGAGCACGATCCCTTTGGCGCAGGACATAGCTCAACCTCGATTTCCGCCGCGCTCGGCTTTGCTGAGGCGAATGCCCTCTCGGGTAGCGATGCTTACTCTATTGCGGTTATAGGCGACGGTGCATTTACGGGTGGTATGGTGCACGAGGCGCTCAATAACTGTAAGGGTGATTTGAAGCTTATCATTATTCTTAATGAGAACCGTATGTCTATATCAAAAAACAAGGGAACATTCGCTTCGTATCTCGCAAGGGTACGCGCATCCGAGCGATATATGAGGTGGAAGCGCGGGACAAGCTCTGTGCTTCGTCATATACCGCTTATAGGCAAGCCGCTTATCTTTCTTCTCTCGGCAATTAAAAACAAGCTTAAAAGCGCGATATATTCCACTAACTATTTTGAGGACCTGGGTCTGTATTATATCGGTCCTGTAAACGGGAACGAGTATAAGAGTGTTTCCAAGGCGCTTGCCGAGGCAAAGAAGATCGGCAAATGCTGTATTATACACACCTACACCAAAAAGGGCAGAGGATACGAGCCTGCCGAGCGCTCGCCTGATGATTTTCACAGCGTGAGAAAATCCGAAAAGACAGAGTCCGATTTCCATACAGAGCTCGCAAGAGAGCTCGTTAATTTTGCAGAAGGTGACAGGGATATTGTTGCAATTACCGCGGCTATGGGTAACGGTACGGGTCTTTCAAGCTTTGGGGAAAAATTTAAAGACAGATATTACGACGTGGGAATTGCAGAGCCCCACGCAGTAACCTTTGCCGCAGGATTAGCCGCGGCAGGGCTGAAGCCTTACGTCGGTATATATTCGACGTTTCTTCAGCGCGCATACGATAATATCCTGCACGACGTAGCGCTTCAGAATCTTCCTGTTCGTTTTCTTATCGACAGAGCAGGGCTTGCGGTGTCTGACGGACCTACTCACCACGGTATTTTTGATATTTCATTCCTTATGCACACGCCGAATATAGAGCTTTATTCACCCGCCTGCTACGGAACACTTAAGGAAGCCCTTTATAGAACAAGGAATATAAGCGGTCCTGTTGCGATACGCTACCCCGACGCGTGCGAGGACAGCCGTGTAGAAGCGCGGTTTTATAAGGACGGGGACTTCTGCCGAATGGGCGCAGTATGCGACTTTGATAACGCGCCTGAAACTGTAATCGTTTCGGTAGGATGCGCGGTGCGCTATGCCATGGATGCGTCGGACAAGCTGTCATCTATGGGCCACTCGGTTGGCGTAATGCTCGTAGAAACGCTTAAGGCCGAGGGTGTTGCTCAGTGCATTTACGAAAGGCTGAAGGATGCTAAACGGATTGTTTTTGTTGAAGAGGGCATCAAAAACGGAAGCTTTTCAATGATAACGCGCGATACCTTGACCGAGAGGTATAAGGACTTTGGCAGTAAGGACACAAAAATCCTTGCTATCGACGATAATTTCGCATCGCCTGAGAGCGCGTGCGTGCTTTCGGACTGCGTCGGTATTGGGGCTGATAAAATTGTATCAGCAGTTCTTGAGCTTTAAATTTTTTTGAGGTAATAATGTCACAGAATTCAGATTTTGAATACGAGCTGTATTGCAGCAAGCTTTCAGAGATTAATAAAATTAAACAAAAGAGCTTTTGCGTCGTGACCTTCGGCTGTCAGCAGAATGAGGCAGACAGCGAGAAGATAGCGGGAATTCTTTCGTCGGTTGGCTTTTTGAAATGCGACGATATGATGGACGCAGACATAGTTATATTCAACACCTGCGCGGTAAGAGATCACGCCGAGCAGAAGGCGCTTTCGGTTATCGGAAAATTAAAGGGCAGAAAGCAACAAGACCAAGACCTTGTTATCGGTGTCGTCGGTTGTATGGCGGCAGAGTCTAAAACGGTTGAAAAGATCAAGCACAGCTATCCGTTCGTTTCCTTTACTGTTCAGCCAAATCTTCTTCATCTCATTCCATCGGCGCTACACCAATATATCACGGCGAAAAAGAGAAGCTTCATTTTCGGCAAGGATAACGGTGATGTATTCGAGGGGCTACCTACCGTAAGGCGCGTTAAGCACCGCGGATGGGTTTCTATAATGTACGGATGCAATAATTTTTGCTCTTACTGTATAGTGCCTTATACGAGAGGACGAGAGAGAAGCAGATGCTCACGCGATATTCTTAACGAGTGCCGCGAGCTTATAGCAGACGGTGTTAAGGAAATAACTCTTCTCGGACAGAACGTTAATTCATATGAGTCGGATACGGATTTTACGGGGCTTATATCAAGCATCGCCGAGCTTGACGGTGATTTTATAATCAGATTTATGACGAGCCATCCTAAAGATGTGCCGGATTCTCTTATTGACGCAATATCACGGCATAGCGGAAAAATCGCACCGTTTTTCCATCTGCCGATACAGTCGGGAAGCGATAGAATATTAAAGATAATGAACAGGCGCTACACGAGAGAGTCTTATCTTGAAATAATAAGAAAGCTTCGTCTTGCCGTTCCGAATATTGCGCTATCGACTGACATTATCGTCGGCTTCCCGGGCGAGAGCGACGAGGACTTTGAAAAGACGCTTGAAATAGTCAGAACCGTAAAATACGATAACGCATACTGCTTCGTATATTCGAAGCGAGAGGGAACGCCTGCGGCAAAAATGGAAAACACCGTCGATAAGGAAAAAATAAAAGCGCGTATGGCAACCCTTCTTGAGCTTTGCAAGGATATCGCGCTTGAAAAGAATAAGCAGTACGAAAATACCGTAGTTCGTGTTCTTGTGGATGAAAAGGCGCAGGACGGAAACAATATCTTTTGCGCGAGAACTGATACGAATAAGCTTGTGCATATAGAATCAGACGAGGATATAAGCGGAAAATTCGTCGACGTTAAAATTGAAAAGGCAAAGCCCTTTGATATGATAGGAAAAATTATTAGATAAAAGAGGTATATAACAATGACTAAAATTATTGAGCTTGCACACGCCCTTGGCGAGGAAATCGCTAAAAGCGATGAGATAAAAAATCTTGAGGCTGCAAAGGATAAGTACGACAGAGATTCAGAGCTTCAGGGTAAGATGAGCGAGTATGAGGCAGACAGACGCCTTCTCGGGCAGGAATTTTCGAAGGATGCGAGCGAGGCTGACGAGCGTGCTATCGCAGATCTTCGCGCAAGAATTGAAGAGCTTACAAGAGAAATTTGCCAGAACCCCGTTTATATCGAATTTGCCAATGCACAGAATGCAATGAACGAGCTTATGAATTCGGTAAATGCTGAAATAAAATTCTGTATTACGGGTGAGCGTCCCTCAAGCTGTACGCACGACTGCTCGACCTGCGGCGGATGCTCGGGTAGCAAGCACTGATTTTAATTTAGACTTATACGAAGTGAGGATAGCCTATAATGGCAGAAATTCTTAACAACAGAAGCGAGCTTAAAACTACAACACCGATGATGAAGCAGTATCTCGAGGTCAAGTCAGAGTACGAGGGATATATTCTTATGTACAGACTCGGCGATTTTTACGAGTGCTTTTTTGAGGATGCTCTCGTCGCGTCAAAGGAGCTTGAGCTTACCCTTACGGCAAGAGATTGCGGCGACGGTAAGCGCTCGGCTATGTGTGGTGTACCCTTTCATAAGTCTGACCTTTATGTAGGAAAGCTTGTCGAGAGGGGATACAAGGTCGCAATATGCGAGCAGGTTGAGGATCCCAAGGCGGCGCAGGGACTCGTTAAGCGCGAGGTAGTGCGTGTTGTAACGCCGGGAACGATTACCGACAATTCGCTTTTAAGTGATGAGAAAAATAACTTTTTGTGCGCCCTCTACTCAAACGGCGGTGCATACTCGGTTGCGTTTGCAGACATATCGACGGGTGAGATTTCACTCACCTCTATCACGGGCGAGGATGCAGGTGTTCGCATACAAAACGAGCTTGCGGCATATCAGCCCTCTGAAATAATTCTCAACACTTCCCTTGAAGATTGCGCTAATCTCGTAGTCTTTATCAGAGAGAGAATAGGCTCGCTTATAGATCCTATGCAGAAAAGGCTTTTTGATTACGACAGAGCAAAGGAAACCGTAAAGCGTCATTTTGATGCTGAATACGATAAAATCCCTACCCCTGAGGCGGTTATGGCGTGCGGTGCGCTCGTTCTTTACATAAAGGAAACGCAGAAAACCGACGTTCCCTTTGCAAAGGAAATCAACGTATATTCCAAGGGGCAGTATATGGAGCTTGACCTCAACACAAGAAGAAATCTTGAAATCGTTGAGAGCATGCGCGGCAAGGAAAAGCGCGGAACGCTTCTCTGGGTGCTTGACAAGACCAGCACAGCTATGGGTGCAAGACTGCTTCGCAGTTGGCTTCTTCGTCCGCTTCTTGATCCTGCAAAAATATCTCACAGACAAGCTACCGTTGGCGACCTCATCTCTTCAAAAACTGTAAGAGAAGACGTTACCGATTGTCTGTCGTCTGTGCTTGATCTTGAAAGACTTACCGCAAAGGCTGTTTACGGTACAGCTAACGCAAAGGATCTTAAAGCAATTTGCCAGAGCATTGAATGTCTGCCGAGAATAAAAGAGCTCATAGGTGCGCTTTCCTCGCAGAATGCAAAATCAATATACTCGTCACTCGATACACTCGACGATCTTTACGAGCTTCTTTCAAGCGCTATCGTTGATAATCCACCCTTTACGGTAAGAGAGGGCGGAATGATAAGAGATGGCTTTGACAAGGATGTCGATTATTACCGCTCTATCAGAGATAACGGCTCGGAAATAATGGCTTCAATCGAAGAGCGCGAGCGCGAGGCAACGGGTATTAAGACGCTTAAAGTGGCTTATAATAAGGTTTTTGGCTACTATATTGAGGTAACCAAGTCGTTTATAAACGACGTTCCTGACAGATATATAAGAAAGCAAACGCTCACTAACTGCGAGCGTTATATCACGCAAGAGCTAAAGGAAATGGAAACCACCATTCTCGGCGCTGAAGAAAAGCTTGCTATTCTTGAATATGAGCTGTTTAATCTGCTTCGTGAGAATATCTGCAAAAATTCCGATAGAATCAGAGCATCTGCAGCCCTTATAGCAGAGCTTGACGTGTATGCGTCACTTGCAGAGGTTGCGAGCAAGAATTCCTACGTTTGTCCCGAGGTTGACGCATCGTCTGACATTGTTATTAAGGATGGCAGACATCCCGTCGTTGAGAAGTTTGTAAAGGACAGCTATTTCGTTCCAAACGATACCTGCCTTAATACCTCAACCGACCGAGTTATGATTATTACCGGCCCTAATATGGCAGGTAAATCAACCTATATGCGTCAGGTTGCGATAATTACCGTTATGGCGCAGATAGGCTCGTACGTTCCTGCAAAGGAAGCAAGGCTCGGCATCGTTGATAAGGTGTTCACAAGAGTTGGCGCATCGGATGACCTTGCATCAGGACAGTCAACCTTTATGCTTGAAATGAGCGAGGTTGCCACTATTCTTAAAAATGCCACAAGGCGCTCTCTTATCGTTTATGACGAGGTAGGTCGCGGCACAAGTACCTTTGACGGAATGGCGATAGCGCGCGCAGTTGTTGAGTACACTCACTCAAAGAAGATAGGCGCGAAAACACTGTTTGCAACGCACTATCACGAGCTTACCTCAATGGAAGATGAGTTTGAGGGAATAGTAAACTATAATATCGCGGCAAAGAAGCGTCAGGATAATGTAATTTTCCTTCGCAAAATAGTTCGTGGCGGTACTGACGATTCCTACGGAATCGAGGTTGCGAAGCTCGCCGGTGTTCCCACTGAGGTTGTAAAGCGCGCGAAGGAAATTCTCGCGACCATCGAAGAGGGTACTCACTACGCACCGAAAGCGCGCGCAGAGCAGAGTGAGCCGTCGTTTGATTTGTTTTCAAGCATTACAAATGAGAACGAGGGCATCGCTTGTGACAAGCTTCGTTCAGTAGACATAAATACTATGACACCTATTGAGTGCATGAATCTTCTTTTTGAGCTTAAAAAAATCCTTTCCGAATAAGGAGCATATATGGGAAAGATAAACGTACTGCCCTTTGAAATAGCAAATCTTATAGCGGCAGGCGAGGTGGTAGAGCGTCCCTCGTCGGTGCTTAAAGAGCTTATTGAAAATTCAATAGATGCAGGGGCTACGCAGATAGTTGCCGAAATAAAGCGCGGCGGTGTTGCTCTTATACGCGTTACGGACAACGGTCACGGAATAAATAAAGAGGACCTGCCTGTCGCGCTTCAGCGTCACGCAACGAGTAAAATAAACGAGCGCGACGATCTTTACCGCATAATGACACTCGGCTTCCGAGGTGAAGCACTTGCGGCTATCAGCTCGGTATCTCAGGTAACTATTATTACAAAAACCAAGGCAAGCGAAACGGGCTGTATGCTTACTGCCGAAGCAGGCCGCGTGGTTGATATGTCCGAGGTAGGCACATCCGACGGCACTACTGTTGTAGTTGAAAATCTATTCTACAACGTACCTGCGAGAAGAAAATTTTTAAAAAAGGATGCTACCGAGGCGCTGAACGTATCCGCGCTTGTTGAAAAAATCGCACTCTCTCACCCTGAAATATCCTTTTCTTTGGTAATTGACGGTGAGGTGCGCTTTAAAACCAGCGGTGACGGCGATCTTTTGTCGTGTATCCGAGATATATTCGGCAGGGATTTTGCGTCAAAGATGATTAAGGTTGACGCGGAAACTAATGGCATAACTGTTTACGGATACGTGGGCAGAAGTGATAATGTGCGTAAGAACAGAAACCTTGAAAACGTTTTCATCAACGGAAGATATGTAAAAAGCCTTACCGCGCAGGCGGCAATAGAGCGTGCATATACCTCATATATCGCACCCGAATGTTTCCCGTGCTGTGCCTTGTTTATTAAGATGAATCCGTCGGTTGTTGACGTTAACGTTCATCCTGCAAAGCTTGAGGTAAAGTTCTCTGATGAAAGATGCGTTTTTGAAGCGATTTATTACAGCGTAAAGAGTGCGCTTGAAAAGGAAGAATACCGCCCTGAAATGACGCTTGGCGCAAAGAAATCCGACTATAATCCGGCCGCCGCCTTCGTGCCGATTGGAACAAGCACAAAGGGTGAGCAGATGCGCTTTCCCTCTGCTGTAAGATCTGATACACCTGCACCTGCACCTACGCCTTCGAGAGTGTCGTCTGAAAGGCTTACCGCACCGTCCTTTAGTACGAGAGATGAGAGGCGAAATGCCGATGCGCCCATACGCGTTGCAAGTGGTGCAGTCAGCCGTACGAGCGAGGATTTAAGACGCTCATCCGAGCTTACGCCAAAAGCATCAATTGATATGCTTAACAGCTACGGCTCAACTGTCCATCAAAGCTCGAAAACTGCCAAAAATGACAACAATAGTATTAATAAAGTGCAGTATAAGCTTGTCGGCGAAGCATTCGATACTTATGTTATTATTGAATATAAGGGCGATTTGCTTCTTATAGATAAGCACGCGGCACACGAGAGAGTTATATTTGAAGAGCTGCTCGAAAGAAATAAAAATGACGGTCGTGTGGCATCACAGTCGCTTCTTCTTCCGATAACAGTAATCATAACCGATGACGAGCGCTCGGCGCTTGTTGATTATGAGGATGAATTCCGTGCCGTTGGCTTTGAATACAATCTGCTTGAAAAATCCTGCGATATAACGGCTATTCCCGATGCCATTTCGGTAAGAGATGCCGAGGGGCTTTTCGTTGAGATGATATCAGAGCTTCTTGAAGGGAAGGGAAATCCTATCGTAACCGAATCGGTACGAAGAGAAAAAGCACTCTATCAGGTTGCGTGCAAGGCTGCGATAAAAGGCGGTAGAGCTTACGATAAGGCTATAATTGAGTGGCTTGTTGAGAAGCTTCTTCAGCTTCCCGATATTACGGTTTGCCCTCACGGCAGACCGGTTGCTTACAGACTTACCAAAAATGAGCTTGACAGACAGTTTGACCGCATTAAATAAGGAGAATTATGGGAAAATTTACATTACTTAAAACCGAGGGTAAGGCAAGACGCGCTACCTTCGAAACGCCACACGGCAAAATTCAAACACCCGTTTTTATGAATGTTGGAACGAGTGCCGCTATCAAGGGCGGAATTTCAACCGAGGATCTTTATAATGTTAACTGTCAGGTCGAGCTTTCGAACACCTATCATCTTCACGTAAGGCCGGGCGACGATCTCATATATAGGCAGGGCGGACTTCATAGGTTTATGAACTGGGACAGACCTATACTTACCGATTCAGGCGGATTTCAGGTGTTTTCCTTGGCTAAGCTCAGAAAAATAACCGAAGAGGGCGTTACCTTCAATTCTCACGTTGACGGAAAGCGTATTTTTATGGGCCCCGAACAGTCGATGCGTATTCAGTCGCATCTCGGCTCGACGATTGCTATGGCTTTTGACGAGTGTGTTGAAAATCCTGCGCCGTATCAGTATGTAAAGGCATCCGAGGAAAGAACCGTCCGTTGGCTGAAAAGATGCCGAGAGGAAATGGATAGACTTAACGCGTCAGAGGATACTGTCAACCGTCAGCAGATGCTTTTTGGCATTAATCAGGGCGGTACATATCCTGATCTTCGTATAAGAAATATGAAGGCAATATCCGAAATTGAGTGTGACGGATATGCAATAGGCGGTCTTGCCGTGGGTGAGGACGCAGAAACGATGTACCAAATCATCGAGGCTGTTGAGCCCTATATGCCGAAGGACAAGCCGAGATATCTTATGGGTGTCGGAACACCGCAGAATATAGTTGAGGCGGTGTATCGCGGTGTCGATTTCTTCGATTGCGTTATGCCGAGCCGTAATGCCCGACACGGAAATCTCTTCACTTGGGGTGGAAAGATGAATCTTCTCAACGAAAAATACGCAGAGGATTCAAGACCTATTTCCGAGGACTGTGGATGCCCTGCGTGCAGAAGATATTCAAGAGCGTATATCAGACATCTCTTTAAGGCAAAGGAAGCGCTTGGTATGCGTCTTGCTGTGCTTCATAACCTTTATTTCTATAATGACCTCATGCAGAAAATCCGCGATGCCTTGGATGAAGGCAAGTACGAGGAATTTTATCAGAAATATCACAACAAGCTTGCAGAAAGGCTTGACGATTAATAGAAAAAAGAAAACGGTTGTTTACATATCAACCGTTTTCTTTTGTTTAATATAGTATTAGTGATGTCCGCATCCACCGGTAAACATATTCGTCATATCGACAGAAAAACCATTATCATCTCGTTTAAAGCCGCAGGCGAGAAGAAGCCTCTCGTCAGCAGCGTCAATACCTGCGCGGCATAAGGTAGGACCGCATTTTTCAATAAAATTCATAGTCTGTCTTGTGAGGATGAACATAGCCTCGAAATCATCAAGACCGTCTACGTGCTTTATATCGTATATGTAACCGTAATCCTTGAAAATCTCGAACTGCGCTATCGCCATAAGCCTGCCTGATTCCATTTCTTCCATCAGGTAAACGAAAGCACCCTCGCGCGTCGTCGCGTGACAAGCGGTAAGATATTCATTTTTCAGAGCATCATCGCTCATCGGATATATCTTAAACATTAACCTTTTTCGTCTCCCTTACAAGATACTCAACCTCAGCGTCAGACAGCAGTCGCCATTGTCCCGGTGCAAGTCCGTCAAGCTTAAGCTTGCCTATTGATACTCGGGTAAGTCGTCTGACGGATAGCCCTGCCGCCTCGCACATTTTACGGATCTGGCGGTTTCTGCCCTCGAAAAGTGTCATTTTGAGAACTGTACCGCTCTCATCGCTTCCTGCTATTTTAACATCAACGGGACGAATTTTATATCCGTCAATTACAAGCTCAGAGGTGAGAATTTCGTACTGCTCGTCGTTTACCTTGCCCGAAACCTTGACTCTGTATATTTTAGCAATATTGTGCGAGGGGTGAGTGAGCTTGTTTTTAAGCTCACCGTCATCGGTGAGAAGAAGCATTCCCTCTGAATTCAAATCAAGGCGTCCTACGGGGTATATTCTTGCGTCAATGCCCTCAATAAGCTCGGTTACGCACTTTCTTCCGCGATCGTCACTGGTTGAGGACAGATATCCTCTCGGCTTATTTATCATAATATAGGTGTGAGCTTTTCTCTCAAAATGTATTCTTTTGCCATTTATAGTGACTGCATCCTTGTAGTCTGCCTTGTCGCCGAGATTTGCAGGGTGTCCGTTAAGTGTAACCTTGCCTGCTTTAATAGCTTTCTCTGCGGCTCTTCTTGACATAATTCCTGCATCGGCAATAAGCTTCTGAAGTCTGATTTTTTTCATTTTTCTACCTTTCAGCTTGTTTTAAAAAGACCTTTTTGCTTGCGCGCGAGAATATCCTTTTCAGGATATAAGGGAATCCTTGCGATTTCCTCACCGTCAGCATAAAATACTGCCTCGCCAACGGCATTATTTGCATCAAGCGGCGCACATAAATAGTTATCAATTATTATTTTATGAGTAATTTTTTTACCTTTAGGTAAAACGGTATAGAGAATATCCTTGTTTTTTACTGTTACGGTACTGTCATCTGCACCTATGAGCGGTAGGCTCTGACTTATCTTGCCCATATCGCAAAGCATCACGCGCTCAATCGAAGAAAAGCCGTGTGTCAGCATTTTGGTATGATCGTTCCAGTCATCAGGCGCATTCAGAGTTACCGAAATCAGCCTTACGCCATCGCGCTCTGCGGCACTCACAAGGCATCTTCCGCACTTTTTGGTATAGCCTGTTTTAACACCGATAGCACCCTCGTAAAGCTTCAGCATCTTGTTATGGTTAACAACAAGCCTTGCTTCACCGCAAGAGTTCTTAATTATCGTTTTATAGGTCTTGCATATCTCATAAAATATGGGATTGTCAAGGGCGTGCGCGGTGATTATCGCAAGCTCTCTTGCGGTTGTGTAATGGGTATCACCGTCAAGACCGTGCGGATTTTCAAAATGCGTGTTTTGAAGCGAAAGCGATTTCGCCTTTTCGTTCATAAGAGCGACAAAAGCCTCGCGCGTCCCACCAACCGCACAAGCAATAGCCTCTGCGGCATCGTTTGCGCTTCTGAGCATAAGCCCGAAGAGCAAATCCCTAAGGGTGAATATCTCACCCTCTTTTAAGTACAGACTCGAGCCCTCGATGCCAACCGCCTCTTTAGGAACGGATATAATCATATCGGGCGAGGCATTTTCTATGGCAACGAGAGCTGTCATAATTTTAGTCGTGCTTGCCATAGGCAAGCGAGTGTCGGAATTTTTGCTGAAATAGAGCTTTTTCTGACTCGGCTCGTACAGCACGGCGCTTTTTGCGCTTACCGAAATTGTTTCGCTCGCTATTACCGCAAGCGAAAATAATGCGAAAATCATCAGTAGCGTTATTATTAGCGCAATTATTCTATCCTTGGGATTTTTCATTGTATATCACCTCTTTTATGCTATTTTAAACAGCATAGTTGGATGATATTCTTACTTTGCAATGGTAATTATTCCTCAAGGACGGATTTTATTCTTCGAATAATATCAGGCGAATCCTCTATAAGCGACAGAGCCTTCAAAAGACCGCTTTGAGAGCTTTTTCCAATTTCAAGCAAATTGATTTCGCCACTGCCACCAACGGTCAGAAAGCCTATCGGTGTGACGCTGACGCCAGTACCGCTTCCCGTGCCAAAGGTAGGGGATAGAAGTCGCTTTTCAGCAGGAATATCAACACCGCCCGATGCAAAACCGAGGCTGATTTTTGAAATAGGTATCACGGTTACACCGCCTTGCGTAGTAACTGCCTTGCCGAATACCGTGTCAACATCACAAAAATCGCGTATGCCGTCGAGAGAGGATTTTATTAAGTCGCTTATTCTGTTTTCCTGCATCGTGATTTTTTCTACCTTCCTTAATATAATCGTATAAAAGCATAGCCAAGCACACAAGCATCTGCCGAAGCGGAATAGTTGCGCTTAAATCAAGGCTTGGGCTTATACTGTTATTATCGCACGAGGGTAGAAATATATTCTCAATTTTTAAATCGGGATAATTTGATTTTGTTAACCCTATCAGAAATGCAAGCGCGAGCGATACTGCCGTATAACGGCTCGAATATTTATGAGGCTCGTCTGCTCGGATCGGCAGGGTTATGCTGTCGATGGATATTTTTGACCGTCTTATAAGCTTATCGGCAAATTTTACAAGAATTTTAAGGCTTGGCTTGCGCCGTTTACGCTTTTTTGTGCCGCCTTTTCGTTTTTCTTGTTCTTTTTTCAGTGTTACGCCAAAGATTATAAGATTAAGTTCAATTATAAGCGTATCCTGATAGACAACTCTTATGGATATGACCTCTGTAAAAATCAGAAAGATAACGAGGGTGCTGGCAGTATAAAAAATTGCCAAAAGCATTCATTACCTCTTTTTTGTTTAATCTATATCAATTATATCGTCGTCAGCACTCGGATCGCCGTCTGAATCATCATCACCATCGGTGCTGTCACCGACGGTAATTTCAGAAGCCTCGGCCATATCATCGGCAGAAGCTACCTCTGATGCTTCAGCGTCACCGTCCTTGGCATCAAGCTCTATTTCGTCAATGCTCATCTGAAGCATTTCCTCTGCGCGATCAGCCTCTTCCTGCTCGCGTACCTTATCAAACATAGAAATAAGGTCCTCTGATGCCATAGGAAGGTCGTCAATGCTCTTCATACCGAAGCAACGAAGGAAGTCAGAGGTGATACCGTATTGCATAGGACGGCCGGGCACATCAAGTCTGCCGACGCAGTGTATAAGACCTCTGTCAATAAGGCTGTTCATCGCGTAGGATGAGTCAACCTTTCTTATAGTGTCAACGAAAACACGCGTTACAGGCTGATTATATGCGACGACGGCAAGCGTTTCCATAGCGGCAGTTGAGAGCGAGCCGCTTTTTCTTATGCCGAGCGCATTTCTTATCTCGGGAAGGTAGTTTTCCTTCGTGCAGAGCTGACAGCTGTCAGAGAAGGTGAGAAGCATAACACCTCTCGGCACCTCGCCCGCCTTGTTGTATATAAGAGCATATTCAAAGACCTTGTCCTTGGTCGCCGCAGGGGTAAGACCGAGCACCTT
>JAZKYE010000006.1:0-9936 GCA_045611965.1 Eubacteriales bacterium | reverse complement strand
ACCGCCTATTATACCGACCGTCTGACCTGCTGAAGCTTCAAAGGTAATATTATTGACCGAGGATTCCTTTGCACCGTTGTATGTAAAAGATACATTATCAAACGTGATTTTGTCCTTGATTCCCCCAAAGCTCTTGTCACCGAATATCATCGAGCTTTTTACATCAAGGACCGATTCAATTCTGCCAGCAGAGGACAGCGCCTTGGTTATTGATATGATAAGGCTTGCGAGCTTTATAAGCTCAACGAGAATTTGTGACATATAGTTGTAAAGCGCGATAACCTCGCCCTGCGTAAGATTTCCAAGCTCAACCTGTATAGCGCCCGTCTTAATAAGAAAGATTATCGCAAGGTTAACTACAATATAGGTCAGAGGATTCATAAGCGCGGAAATACCGCCAACGAACTTTTGCGAAGCAGTAAGTGCCGTGTTTCTTTTCCTGAACTCATTACGCTCTGCTTCTTCCATACAAAATGCGCGTATAACTCTGACACCGCTTAAATTTTCTCTCGTTGTCTGTGTTACTCGGTCAAGTCTTTCCTGCACTCTTTTGTAAAGGGGAATGGTTGCAAGCATAATTCCGAACACGATAACCGAAAGCGCCAAAATAACGAGTACAAAGCTTATTGCAACGCTTGCGTCTATAACGAAGGCCATTATCATAGCGCCGAACACTACGAACGGCGAGCGCATAAGCAGACGAAGCGCAAGATTAAGACCCGTCTGCACCTGATTTGTATCAGAGGTCATTCTCGTTATGAGAGTAGAGGTGCCGAGCCTGTCAAGCTCGTTGTATGACAGCGTCTGAATATGAGAGAAAAGCTGGTGGCGAACCCTTGCGGAAAAGCCGCAGGATGCCTTTGCAGCGTAGTACTGTGCAAGCACGGAAAATCCAAGTCCGACAGCGCCGAGCAGAACGAGAAACAAGCAGCCTCGGACTATTATATCAGTGCCCTCGTTTTTTATTCCGTTGTCAATTATGTCTGCAATTACAATAGGAACGATAAGCTCAAGCAGTGCCTCAAGCATTTTAAGCAGAGGGCTAAGTACCGTTTCCTTTATGTAAAAACGGAGATTTGGTATTAGTTTTTTCAATTTTAAAGCCCCGCCTCGTAGAATTTGAGTGTGTAGTTAAAGCTCATTTCAGAGCCTGCATCAAGCCATACCATAGACGGACGGCTCTCAAAGTATTCATCCGTAAGTCCGTCCTGAGGAATGCCCGACCAAGGCTCGACGCATATGTATTTTGCCTCGGGGGTTGGCATTTTCCAAAGGCAAAGATATTTAAATCCATCACTGAAGGTTATCTCAACATATCTGTTGCCCTTTGGCGAGTAAAGACGGGCAAAGCTTCCCGTATCGGACAGCACGAGTGTGTCGCGCGCTGCAATATCCGCTTCGTTTAGCGTGTACTCGCCGCTTGTCAGTTGCATTTTGCTTGCGATAGGATTAACGAAGGGAATTCCGGGTGTCAGCGGATTTATTAAAATTTCATCCTTGCCGAAATACAGTCTGTAATCCTCAAATGATAACCCTTCGTCAAGCGGTAAGTTTATCGCAGGATGCGCGCCGAACATAAACGGCATTTTTACCTCATCTCGGTTTTTGATTTTTGCCGTGACCGAAAGAGTATTGCATATTGCCTCGAAGGTTACCTCAATACTGAATTTAAAGGGATATGCCGCTCGCGTTTCATCGGAATCATTTAACAAAAAGATGATTTTTTTATCGTCACGGTAGGCTACCTCTGGTGTTGAGTACGGGTAAAATCCGTGACAGTTAAGGTAATATTCCTTACCGCCGAGGGTGTATTTGTTATCCTTAAGCCTTCCGCAAAGAGGAAATAGGATGGGGGAGTGACCCTGCCATACCTCACCGCCCTGCCATATGTACTCAAATCCGCACTCTGATTTTGCGCTTTGCAGTTCAGCACCAAGACCGTTTATCTCGTATTTCATTGTGCCGCTATTTAAGGTGTATATCATAATATACCTCGCTTTGAAATTATCAAAATCATTTTAACACAAAAGAGCTTGAAAGTCAATCATAGCGACAAGAAATTACAAGCATCCAAATTAGTTGACATATTATTACAATTGTGCTATAATTTAGAACGGTCACATGTGCGCCATGCGCGAGATGTGAAAGATTACGCGCAATATTCTTATCCCAGAAAGGAAGAAGAGATGAAAAGAACCGCAAAAATTCTCGCCCTTGCACTTTTCGTAGTACTCGCGCTTGTCTGTGTGTGCATATCGGTATTCGCCGCGGATGTTGACACGACCTTCTACACCCACGGTGGATTTAGTGTAAACGGCAGTGCAGTCGCACCATCGACTACGGAAGGTACAACCCTCGCTGATGCTATCGCAAACGCAACGGCAGGCGATGTCATTACCCTTAACAATAATATTGATTTGGGTAGCGCAAGCCTTGTCCCCACGGTTGATGTAGCGCTTGACCTTAACGGAAAGTCCGTTTCGACGGCGGGCACGTTTCTGACCGTTAACAAAGCGGTAACAGTCAACGTAAACGGTGGCGGTGAAATCACCTGCGGACAGCTAATATATGCTAATAGCGGTGCATCTAAAATGAGCTTTATAGGCGAAAAGGGTAGAATTACCGTTAACCATACCGCATTCGAGATGAACACGGATACCAATAATATCATATGGAACAATTATAGCGGCTCGCTTAACCTTATCTCAACAGACGTCTACCTTGTAGGTCAGGTAACAGAGGAAACGCTGACCGGTAACCTTGCGTATGCGGCAATTGTTACCAAGGGTGATACCTTGATTTCCGATACCAAAATCATATCGAAGTATTCCGACAGTATGCAGTCCGGAACAAGTTATGTTTTATGCAACACCAACGCATGTACACTTACTATCGAGAATGGCTCTGACATACAGTGCGGAAAATCCGGCTCATGCGGCTTGAGAGCAAATTCTACTCTCGTTATGCGTGATTCAAGTCTCACCTCTGATAAAATGGCAATAAGACAGGATTCGTCAGCCTCGGTTTTGATTGACAATTGCCGTATTGAAGCAGGAAGCAGCTCTGCATTATATCCTAATTCCCCTTATGTAACCGTTAAGAATTCCTTTCTTAAGAGCGGGGGCTATAGCGCATATCATGAGTATAATGATGTAATCAATTCATCAGATTCATATCTTAAGATTGAAAAATCTACTATCGTATCCGAATCCACCGACAGTAATACAGCGGCAGTTTATCTTTCAACGGGTACTGTTATCAGAGACAAGGGTGCTTCCCCGGACAGAACTATTGATATAGATAACTGCAACGTAATTTCCACCACTAACGGCATTTATATTAAGGATGATGCTATAATTAATATTTCAGAATGTTACGTTGCATCTAAAATAAACGGAATTAATTTGGCATATACGAGCAAAGGCGTGTACGTTGATTCCAGTGTAATAAATGGCGGAGTGGATAATTCCACAAGCACAGGACACGGCATATATATCGGTACCGGTGCAATGCTCTGCGGTAACGATAACGATATTATTAAGGTTACCAATTCAACGGTAACGAGTGAATCGTTCAGCACGAATTCTTCGGTAAGCTCGTACGCTATATATGTTAATTACAGCCTGGTCAATTCGATTTCCGGAAAAATTACTTTTGACAACTGCAATATTTCATCTGCGTTTCGAGTCATTAATACCGGATTCAATGAAAATCATCTGAAATCGGAAAATAAATGCTCGATTAATATTAATGATTCAAGGCTTACCTTGATACACGACCTTGACCTCAATAACCCCTATTCGGAAACGGACGAATATGAACAGTTTAATGCTTATAATAAGATAATCAAAGATGAAGCGCAGAGCTTTGTCAGAGGCTCCGGTACAATTCTTAATGTGAGCGGAAGCACTAAGTTCATTCACTCTGGAATTAACAATAATGCTTTTGCAGGCGGTTCTCAGCCTGCGAAAGGCGCCATAACGCTTGCCGAGGGTGTAAGATTTAATTATGATCCAGTAAACGGATCAGAGCTTACGTCCGACGAAAATCCTCTTGTTGAGGATGAATATAGTATTATCTACGATCCCTTTGGTGACGCAGAGTGCCCATATGTTGTTACAAAATCGGGAAGCTCGGCGACAGGCTTTACCGGAATAACATATCTTGAGCTTGGAACGACAAATTTAAAGCTTAATGACACTCTTGTTGATAATGTTGTTAATATGCACATCGGAAGCAACTCGAAAAATTCTGCGGTGCCCGGATGCTTTACCCTGAGAGAGGCGAACAACAATACCTTTATCAAATATACTCTTCCTCAGGCAAGCTATGACGGCGGTAATTTTGACGTAGAGAATAACACCTTTGAATTTACCGGATCCGGTGATTGGATTACCATAGGCGGTGGAAGCGTTAAAACCGCATGCATAAATCCTGAGTATGGTGCGAAAAAGGTCATCGTAATGGAAATGGACTTTACGGCAGGCAGCGATGCCGGATACGTATATACGTCTGTTCAGATCGGCGCAAGCGGTGACTCGGATAAAGAAGGTGCTACCGCAGGCGACGCGGATAATGCAAGCTCGTTTATGTCAATCAACCCCGGCGCAGACGGTAAAAACGCAGCTGTAAATGTTTCGGGTAACGGAACATATACGCTTCGCGGCAATCACGAGTGGAATAAGCTTCAGGTTGTTGTTGACGTGGTGAGCAACAAAGCGCACGTGTTTGTTAACGGCACGCAGGTTTCCGCAAGCGGCGATATTACTGCATTCTCAAATACCGCTAAAGATGCTGTGGCTGATTATATTCAGGGCATTAGATTTAATATTCAAAAGGAAAAGCTTAATTCTGCCGATGCAGCTCTGTCCTTTGACAACTTTAACTGGAGAATATACGATGATTACGCAGGCGAGAATGATAGCTTCGTTCTTAATGATTATGTAAGCAACGATAAAACCTATCTTACCCTTCCCGTTACATCTGAGGCAATCGTTGCCGGTGGAAAGGCTTATAGCAGCGTTAATTCGGCTCTTGACGCAGTTCGTGGCACTGACTACACCGTAAGACTTCACGGTGACGTAACGGCAAGTCAGAGTGTAGAAAACGCAGGAAAGCTTCTTACCTTTGGCAATAAGCTTACCCTTAGGACTGATAATTTTGGTGCTTTCTTTAATTATACCAAGACTAACTCGGGTTTTGCAGGGGAAATTTACACATTCGCATATAATACGTCGCTTGGTACGCAGATGAACCTCTCGCTTCACTCAAGCTTCGACATTAACTTCTATATCCCCAAGGCGATTTCAGGCTTCGTTACCAGGATTACAGCTGACGGTACAGACATCACCGCAGATGCCTTTGAGTTCACCAATAGCCTTAATGAAACCTATCTTGTATCTACGTTAGGCAGAGTGTCTTGCGCGGCGGCTGACGTTGTAAAGCTGGCTGTAACCTTTACTGAAAACGGCAAGACCTACACCTATACCTACAGCCTCTCTATCGAGAAGTACGTAGATAAGATTACCGCTAACTTCGATGCTGAAAATGCAACCGACGAGCAAAGACTTATGTACTACATTATGAGCTACTCTAACGAGGCTGATAAATTCTTTAATAGCGACGCATCCTTGGATGCAAAGGTAGAGAGTCTTGCAGGACTTAAGGATACCGCGCTTCAGAATGCCGTAACCGATATTACAAACACTATTAATACGGACATCTTCTACGGTGCAACTATCCAGCTTGATGAAACGCCTTCCGTAAGGCTCGTTCTTAACGAGGCAACCGACAAGACCATCACCGCAACCTACGTTGACGTAAGAAACGGCAATACCGTCACCGTCAGGGGTCAGGTAAAAGGCAAGTGTGTAGATTTTAACGGTATTAAGATTTACAACCTCGCGCAAACTCTTACCGTGTATGTTGGTGGCGAAGAGGCAGGACAGTTTAACATAGGCGCATATGTTGAAAATGTTAAGGCTTCCGAAAGTTATTACGCGCTTGTATGCGCCCTTTGCGACTATATCACTTACGCAAAAGCAAGCTTCTCTGAATAAGTAAAAGACGCATAGGCACGACCGTCCCTTCCTTATATCAAACAAATAATGGATAATAAAGCTTAACTGCACAAATGGCAGAGAATGTTTTCATTCTCTGCCATTTGTTATTTTGCCTTAAAGAAGCTTCAATTAAGCTTACTCTGCCGCCTTGAAATTATATACAGGCTTGATAATCTCAATGATTTTTACAGTTTCGCGTGTCAGCTCAACGATTTCATCCATAGGCTTATATGCCATTGGCGCCTCGTCTATCGTGCTTGAGTTTGCAGTTGTCGTGTAGATTCCCGACATCTCGCGCACATAATCCTGCTCGCTGATGCTTTTCTTTGCATCACCTCTCGACATAAGTCTGCCTGCGCCGTGAGGGGCAGAGAAGTTCCAGTCCTCGTTTGAGAGTCCCTCCGCAACAATACATCCGTCACGCATGTTGAGCGGAATCAGCACGCGCTGTCCCTTGTAAGCGGGAATTGCGCCCTTGCGGATTATGTTATCGTCACCGATAAAGTTGTGTACGCTCTCAAAGAAATCTGCCCTCGGTATATCCAAAAACTTAAGAATTTCATTGCCTATTTTTTCGCGGTTGCGCTTTGCGAATTCCTGACAAATACGCATATCGTGAAGATACGCGTCGGCTTCGCATCCCTCAAGGTAACAAAGATTGTCGGGGATTTTCGTCTTGTGAGCATACTTTTCAGTATGAATTGCTAAAGCCTCGTCAATTTCCGAAACTCTGCCCTCTGCCTTAAGGCGGGAAATAAGTGCGTCCTTTTCGTCATCCCCGGCAGTCTTGCAGGAATGTATCGCCATCTTCTGATAGATTTTAGCGACCTGCGCGCCAAGATTTCTTGAGCCTGTGTGTATAACGAGGAAAAGTCTGCCGTCAGCGCTCTTGTCAATCTCAATAAAGTGGTTTCCACCGCCAAGAGTGCCGAGTGCGCCGTATATCCTGTCGTGGTCACGAAGCTCGGGGAAGCATTTGAGCGACTTTATAAGGTCCTCTGCGTAATGCTCTCGCCTTACCGCACTGCCCGACGGAATATACTTCTTTATGAATTTATCGAGGTCGGAGTAGGAAATTTCTCTAATTCCGAGATCGTATATACGCATTCCACAGCCTATGTCAACGCCGATTACATTGGGGATTATTTTAGCACTCGTCATAGTAGAGGTAAAACCGATTACCGCACCGACACCGACGTGAGTATCGGGCATAATGCGTATCCTTTCGCCAAGGAATGGGGGCTGTGACGCGAGCGTATAAATCTGATTAACAGTAGCACCGTTATAGGTTATCGCGTGAATTTTTAAATCATACATATTATTCTTTCCTTTCATATATTTTTACGTAGGTGAAGGGCAGCTGCATAAGCTATATGCAACTGCCCGATAGATTAATTCTTTTTGTTTTCGCGGTCACGCATTCTATAATCGCGCGAGCGCTTTTTCTTGATATAAATATCGTAGGATATAAATGCCGCCGCACAAACCACGATGGTGATTGAGCTTACGTGAACCCAAGCTTCAGTAGAGTTCTGGGTTTTAAGCGTTTCCCAAAGCATATTCGTGTATTCCTGCATATCAGGAGTATAATCGTGATAGAACGGATCGTACTTGTAATTAGCATTGATCTTATCAGCGCTGCCATAAAGAACTTCCATAGCGTCCTCGCCCATATCCTCTGCATAAACCTCGCTGTTATAAACCAGAGAGTTGGGTGAAGCATATCCGATATACTCAGCGTTTGCAATAGCAATTTCCTCGCTGAGCATAAAATTGATATATTCCTTTGCTAAATCCTTGTTCTTTGAGGATTCCAGAATACACATCGAATCGACGAACATATTAGTACCCTCGCTGGGGTAGTAAAATGCAAGATCCGGATTGGAATCAAGCATCGAGATATAGTCGCCAACGTAATAAGTAGCAATTGAAGCGGAATTTGAAATCATTTTGTTGTAGATTTCATCGCTGACATATGCCTGAACAAGCGGCTTTTGCTCTGTAAGAAGCGCGAGCGCTCTATCCCAGTCGGCTTTGTTCGTTGAGTTAATATCAAGCCCAAGCTTGAACATCGCGGTTGCAAGACCGTCGCGCGGATTGTTGAACTGAAGAATTTTACCCCTGTATTTTTCATTGAAGAGAAGCGACCAGCTCTCGTCAGCCACATCCTCTTCGTCGACCATTGTGCTGTTGTAAATTACACCGACAGTACCGTAGGTGTAGGGAACAGAATAGGTGTTGTCAGGGTCAAAATAAAGTCCCTTGAAGCTGTCGTCAATATACTGATAATTCTCAATCTCGCTTGCAATATCGTAGGAATGAAGCAGACCCGCCTTACGCATCTTTTCAATGGTGTAGTCGGACGGAATTACTATGTCATACATACTTCCTGCGCCACTCTGAATTTTGGCAAACATATCCTCGTTGGTTGCGTAGGTTGTATAAATTACGTTAACCTTAATGCCAAGCTCTTCAAGACAGTAGCGCTCAAATTCTTCGTTTACATCAAGCGAGCCGAGCGATCCGTCAGAGATGTACTCACCCCAGTTGTAAACGTTAAGGGTGTAGTCGCCGACGTTTTCTTCGCTTTCAGCATCACCGCAGGATACGAGAGCAAATATGCACAGAACAAGCAGTGCAAAAATGGATAAATTGTAAATAATCCTTCTCATATTACACGCCTTTTCCCCTTTTTCTGCTTTTGCCTTTTTTGAAGTTCGATACAACAAGAAGTATGAATATCGTAATGATAATGAGGCTTGAAAGCGCGTACATATCAGGCGTAACCTTCTTCTTGGTCATAGAATAAATGAGAAGAGGAAGCGTCTGGAAATTAGACGAGCCGACGAAATATGAGATAACGAAATCGTCAAGCGAAAGAGTAAACGCCATAATGAAGCCGGATATGATACCTGGCATAATGTTAGGAAGCTCAACCTTGAAGAATGACTGAACGGGCGTGCAGCCAAGGTCCATTGCCGCCTCTGAAAGCGTGCTTCCGAGATCCTCTACGACAGGAAGAACAGAGAGAATAACATAGGGAAGGCAGAAGGTTGTGTGTGCTATAAGCATTGCTGTAAAGCCTATCGTGCCGTACTCGATATTGAGAATAGCAACGACCGCAACGAAGAATAGCATCATCGACATACCCGTAACTATATCGGGGTTCATCATAGGAATGTCGGTGATCGACATAATAGACTTCTTTGCGATTTTAGACTTCATACGGTAAATACCCTCAGCCGCGGCAGTACCTATAACGGTAGAGAGCAGGGCAGAGGAAAGCGCTAAAATAAGCGTGTTGCGAAGAGCCTCGAAGGTGTCAGGCGATGAAAACAGCTCAATATACCACCTGAAGCTGAAGCCCTCGAAAACTGCGGTGCTGTCCGATGCGTTGAACGAGAAGAAAACGAGTGTGATAATCGGTATATAAAGTATGCCGAAAATAAGGAACAGGTATGCGCGTGAAAGATGCTTCATATTATCATACCCCCGTTTTCGTTGTCAGAGAACTTGTTCATAACCGAAAGTGAGATGAGTATGAGAATCATCATTACAAGCGATATTGCCGCGCCCGTATTAAGCGCACCCGACACGAACTGACGCTCAATAGTATCACCGATAAGCTCAAAAGTACCGCCACCGAGCTTCTGTGAGATGTAGAAGGTGCTGATTGAGGGTACGAAAACCATCGTTATACCCGAGATAATTCCCGAGACCGAAAGAGGAAGAATAACCTTTGTGATAACTCTTGCAGGAGAGCATCCAAGATCCATTGCCGCTTCCCACATTGACGGGGGAATTTTAGATATGCAGGTATAAATCGGCAGCACCATATACGGCAGAAAGTCGTAAACCATACCGAAGATAACAG
>JAZKYE010000005.1:0-68741 GCA_045611965.1 Eubacteriales bacterium | reverse complement strand
ACACAAAGCCAATATCTAATCCCTGGGGCGACGAGATTTTGAGCAGAAATCCTTGGCTGACGAGCGTCAGTCGTATATACATACGACGAGCGAGGAAACGAGGATAGAATAAAAAACACACGACTAAAAACGAAGAAAACCGTAGGTTTTCAACCTTAATTCTCTTAAATACGCAAAAAGGAAAGGTAGAGGCACTATCAAAATACCTCTACCGTGTTTTTTATTCGATTATGCCAAAATATCTAAGCCCCGAATTAAATAGCAAAGGTCATATCGCCATAGGTGGGCACGGGCCAATACTCACGCGCGGTGAGCGTTTCCATCGTGTCAACGCACTCTCGAAGCTTGTCCATTTTAGGAATGACCTCGTCCTTATAGTAGAATGCGGCACTCTCGGTGTCGGCTATTGCGACGGCACAGTTCTCTGCCCCCTCAAGCTCGTAATATGCCGAGTAGGTTTTATCAAGCAGGTCGGAAAGTCTGCTGATATGCTCGCTTCTGTGTGTGACGTTAAGGTCGGGAAGCACCGAAAGCTGTGCGGCAAGGTCTGACGAAAGCGCGCCGATATAGCTGCTTACGGCAGGAATGTAGTCGCGCACGGTCATCTCAAGCATCGTTCTTGCTTCGATATTCTTAATCTTGCGATAGCTCTCAAAGAAAATCTCGCGTCTTGAACGAAGCTCGCTTGCGCTCATTACGCCAAATCTTAAGAACAGCTCTTTGTTCTTGTCATCATCAAAGTGCGCGTATGCCTCGGGTGAGGTCTTGTGGCAGGAAAGTCCTCTTGCGAGAGCCTCTTCTTCCCATTCCTTTGAATAAGAGTTGCCCGAGAAAAGAATTCTCGCGTGGGCGGTGAGGGTTCTCTTGATAAGCTCGTCAACCGTGCTCTCGAAGTCGTCTGCCGCCTCAAGCTCGTCTGCGAACACCTTGAACGAATCGGCAACGGCAGTATTAAGCACGATATTTGCGAGCGCTATATTCTGCGACGAGCCTATCATACGGAACTCAAACTTATTACCCGTAAAGGCAAAGGGCGAGGTACGGTTTCTGTCGGTGTTGTCCTTTCTTATTTGAGGAACTGACGGAATACCGAGCGACATATATTTTCTGCCAACACCCAAGGCTTCCTTACCCTCGATTATAGAGCTTACGAGCGAGTCAAGCTCGTCACCGAGGAATATGGAAATAATTGCGGGGGGCGCTTCGTTACCGCCAAGGCGGCAGTCGTTTCCGGCAGTAGCGGCAGAAACGCGAAGCAAATCCTGATACTCGTCAACCGCACGGATTACTGCGGCAAGAACGAGAAGAAATCTCTTGTTTTTCTCGGGGGTTTTGCCAGGCTTAAGAAGATTTACGCCCGTATCGGTGCCGAGCGACCAGTTATTGTGCTTACCAGAGCCGTTGATGCCCTCAAAGGGCCTCTCTGCAAGAAGGCAAGCCATACCGTGCTTGGGGGCAAGCTTCTTCATACATTCCATCATAAGCAGGTTGTTATCAACGGCAATATTCGTAGTATTATACACGGGGGCAAGCTCGTGCTGTGCGGGGGCGGTCTCGTTATGCTTCGTCTTTGCGGATATACCAAGACGCCAGAGCTCGAAATCAAGCTCGCGCATATACTCGCCAACCTTGGTAGGAAGCGCACCGAAGTAGTGGTCCTCCATTTCCTGACCCTTTACGGCAGGCGCGCCAAAGAGCGTTCTTCCGCAGTAGTAAAGGTCGCGACGGCGGCGGTAATCATCCTCGGGAATGAGGAAATATTCCTGCTCTGCGCCAACGGTGGTGGTAACGCGCTTTGCCTCGGTATCACCGAAAAGACGCACTATGCGAAGTCCCTGCATACTGATAGCATCCATAGAACGAAGCAGAGGCGTTTTCGTATCCAAAGCCTCGCCCGTGTACGAGCAGAATGCGGTGGGTATGTAGAGCGAGCCGTCCTTGATAAAGGCATACGAGGCAGGATCCCACGCGGTATAGCCTCTTGCCTCAAAGGTCGCGCGAAGTCCGCCCGAGGGGAAGCTCGATGCATCAGGCTCACCCTTGATGAGCTCTTTGCCCGAGAATTCCATTATAGCCTTTCCGTGTCCGACAGGCGTAAGGAAGGCATCGTGCTTTTCCGCTGTAACGCCCGTCAGGGGCGAAAACCAGTGGGTAAAGTGCGTCGCGCCGTGCTCTATAGCCCAGTCCTTCATCGCCGCCGCGACTGCATCGGCAATTGTGCGGTCTATCTCGTTGCCCTCGTCAATGGTGTGTATGAGTGACTCGTACACCTCGGCGGGCAGTCTTTCCTTCATTACCTCTTCGCTGAAAACGAGCGAGCCAAAAAGCTCGGGTACATTCGGTGAGTTGTTCATTGTTGCTACCCCATTTGTCTTGAAAGTAAAGTCTTAATTATTTTATAATTATACATTATAATAAAATCCTTGTCAAGCAAATATTTTTTGATATGTTAATCTTCTATTAAGAGTGGTGCGCGGGGGTTGACATATCTTCCCCTCTGTTGTATAATATATGATGTATTTTTATTGTAAGGATTTAGAAAATGTATTATATAACACTTGACCTTGAGTGGAATCAGGCCTACGCGCAAAAGGCAATGGCTGTTCAGAAGCAGCTCGCGTCGAGGCTTCGCGGCGAGGTTATTCAGATAGGCGCGGTAAAGCTGAACAGCGCAATGCAGCCCTGCGGCTCGTATCAGGCAATAGTAAAGCCGAAGTTTTTTAAGAGAATACACCGTATGGTTGCCGAGCTTACAGGAATTACACAGGAACAGATGGATGCGGGCATCGCGCTTACTGACGCTGCAGAGAGCTTTCGCCGCTGGTGCGGTGAGGATTTCGTTTTCCTGACCTGGGGACCTGACGATATTCCTATGCTTAAAGAAAATTTCCACGCGCACAAGATAGATATGAGCTGGCTTGACAGAACCTACGACCTGCAGGCGATATTCAATATGCAAACTGACGGCGGTATCAAGCAGCGCTCGCTCGAGTATGCTATGGAATACTTTGAGATACCTCAACGGCTTCCCGCACACGATGCGCTCAACGATGCGTACTTCACCGCGCTCGTGGCACAGAAGCTTGACGTAGTGGCAGGAATAAACAGGTATAACGATATTGCAAGAGAGCATTTGTATTCTGCAATCATCGGCGATGCCGACGGCGGTGACGACGGATACGTCACGATAAACGAGATGCTTGAGGACGCGCCTATAGCAAGCCCCGTTTGCCCTCGCTGTGGCGGTGCGCTCACGCGTCACGACGGTCTGCTTCACTCAAAGGGACAGAAATACACCCTGCACTACAAGTGTGACGAGCACGGGGATATGCTTCTGTCGGTCAAGCTTCACCGCAACTTCAACGAAACCTGGCGCGGAAAGCTTACGATAGACGAGGCGAGCGAGGAAATGCTGGCTTCCTTCTTCGCGTCACTTGAAAAGAGCGTACAGAAGAGAAAAATTCACCGTCGCCGCAGAGGTGGCAAGAAAAAAACACCCACTACTGTATAGTGCTTGCGCGATGCCCTTAACGGACAAAGCACGCTGACTTAATGAGGGGTTCAGCGCATAAGTATAAATTCAACATATCTGTTGCAATTTCGGGCATTTTATGCCATAATACCCATGCAGTCAGATTTTATGTAAGAGGTTTTATGAAATACGAAAATCCAATATGCGAAATTTTATACCTTAAGTCGTCCGATGTTATTGCTACAAGCAATGGCTTCGAAGGTGGCGATACATCCGATGAGTCTGTGGAAGGCAATATCACCGTAGGTGGTTAAAGTCTGTATCTGACAAAATCGTGTCCCCGTCCGTAGGCGGCGGACAAATGGCGCACCTGCCTTATCGCAGGTGCGCCACTTGTCATAAAGAGGGCAGTGCACATATTTACGCACTGCCCTCTTATTACCGTTACTTATAAAGCGAATAACGAGCGACTTTAATTAACCGTCATAAGGCCCATCGGGTCGTCGATATAAATTTTGCCCTTTTCAGGTGACGTCGCGACAAGGCTCGGAAATACCTTTGAATAAAGGCTCATTTTAAAGGTCTGTGTCGCATCCATATTCTTTATCGTTATTTTCTCAGGCGGTACGTAGGCGTAATCGGGGTCGGTAAAGCTTGTCGCGTTATAACCGCCACGGAACATAAGCCTGTCTGCTACGTTAAGATCAAACTTAAAGCCATCAATCTCTATGTTCTTGAACAGATAGCATTGATAACCGTAGTCGTGACCCGCCTGAAAGCCAATCATAAAGATTGCAATCTTGCTTTCAAAACCGTTCTTCGTATAATCGTCGTTAGGTCCTGCCTTATAGCCGAGAAGCGTGCAGTTCTTTATAATAACGTCACCCTCCCACGTTCCGCCGTAATCGTTTCTTAAGTTTACGAATGAGCCTCCGACGAGCTTTTTCGTATTAATAATGGAAAGCGTTCCACCGCCGATGCAGTTTATATACTGTCCTATCGTGCTGTTGATAACTGTTGCGTTGCAAACTCCCTGATGTGCATCAAAGCGCGAGAGCTCGCAGGAATCAAAGGTAAGATTTTTCACGAAGTTTGAGCCCATAAGACCCCAGTAGGTGTTATTCGTTATACTGTTAGACTGCTTACAGCCTCGCCAGGTGATGTTGTTTGCAGAGTTGGCATTGATATCGTATGTTCCCATATGCGTGCCAGAATCCTTTACGGGATTACCGCTTGCGTCCACACGGTCCTCTTTATAAACTCTGTGCCCTGTAAAGGTTACGTTTTCAACAAGCACGCCGTTGCAAAGGCTTATATCAAGCCATCCGTTGTAGGGATAGCCGCCGTCATTAGTAGAGCCCGTAGGTACGGCTTCCTTTTCTATAAGGTGCGTCAGTCCGCGCACAACCGTGTTGCTTCTTGAAACGCGAATACCTCTGGAAAAATAGTAATACTGGTCACCCTCTGCCTTGCCCGCAGGCGCGCCCGTCTTAATCTGGTTAGCCCACGTTGTAAAGATACCGCCCGTTACGGTAACGGTGGTTTCTGCAATCGGAATTACCCGAATCTCAGAAAAGCCCGAGTAATCCCAGAGCACGGGTGTCGATGGGTCAATTCTGCCGCTTGAGCTGACGAGAATGACCTCTCGCTTTTCCGCACCGTTATTTGCGTTGCCACCAGAGCGAATGTAAACGCGTTCCTCTGCGTTAACGAGAACGAGCATAACATCCTCACCGAAGGTCATCGGGAATTCAGCCGCACCCTTCTTCAAGGCAGGCGAGCTGTCGCTTTTTTTATACACCGTGAATGCCTCAGCTCCCGAGCCCACCGTGCTTGCAACGTAGCCTGCATCGGTAAATCGGGTATTGCTGACGAGATATGACGAGCGGTTTGCCGATGGAACTACATCAAAAATGTTCTTTGTGATAACGTTGTCATCAAAGGGGTTTACTATCGTATCGTCGATAATGAATTTTGCTCTGCCGAAGTTTACGTTCGTTTCGATCGGAATTACCTTGCCGTGCGAGCTTCTGCCGATATAGTAAACAGCGCTGTCATCGGCAATAACGTTAACGCCCTCACCATTAGCCGCAACGTGCGTTTTCATAAGGGCATCGAAATCATCGGTAACACCGTCACCGACAGCACCGAATTCGGAATAGCGGTAAGCTGCATTCCACTCAAAGCTCTTACCGAAGTCAACCTTGCCGTCAGCATCGGGGATGAGCATTTCCTCTATCCACCGTTGTGCACCGAGAAGCAAGCGAGTCGGCGCGTTACAGGTCATAACAAGGTCATCACCCATTACCCCGACAGAGAAGTGCGCGTCGGATGAGGATGAGGACACGCAGATGGTAAAGCAATGCTTTGCGCTCGCCCCGTCGGGCAGGTCATCCTCGTCGATAAGAGCTATGCCTGTGCGCTCGCGTATAGTTTGACGCACCAGGTCGGCAACCGAGCGCACGATATCGTTGTCAGCATAGGAAAGCACGAATTCAGCAAGGTCAAGGTTACCGACTGTTGGTACGGGAATATCGTATACGGGATTATCCTGTACGGGATTATCCTGTACGGGATTATCGTGTACGGGATTATCGTGTTCCGTGTACTGCTCTGCAAGGAAGTCACGCTTGATAACAAGGTACATATACTTGTCAGGCTCGGTTGCATCAGTAATTTTAAGTCCGTCTGATAGAAGCAGGGCTATTGCCTCGGAAAATTTTTCACGAGTACCGCCTGCGACAATTATTTTGTCACCGACAACCTTAACGACATAGCCGTCCTCGCCAAGCTGGCTCTTGGTTACCTCACAGCCCTCTCTGCCCTTAAAGCCTGTGCCGAAGAGTATCTCGCACCTTGCGTCATCACCGTCGGCGCTCTCGTCTGCGTCACCGCCGTCGGTAGCATCGTCAGGCTCTACGTCGTATATGATTTCGGGCATCTGTATATCAAGCGCCTCGAAGGTCTTGACAAATTCCTCTACCATAGCCACCTCGTCCTCGGTGAGCTCACTTGATACGACTATATCAAATTTCACCTCGCCGCGAGATATGAGCAGAAGCTCGTCATCGGCAACCTCAAATCCGTTGCACGCGCTCATAGAAGCTAATGCAAGTGTAAGAGTAAGTAGGAATAAAACTGCGCGAATAAGTATTTGTCTTTTCATAAAAAACACCCTATCGTGTGAATTTTAGTTTACGTAAACTATTTAAGATATGAAAATCACTGAATTTTCTTTGACTCGTAAGGAATTGAATTCAGCTTGCTGCATCCACTCGGTGCAATGCTGATATTCGTTTTTATGCTTCCTGCCTTCAAGAAGGTGGGAAGAGCTACCGTAGTATCCCTGATATAGGTAATCTTCCGAGTTATCTGATACTGATTAGGATACTTTGCGCTAAAGGCAGAGTCACCTACGCTGTTGTAAATATAGAGATATGACGTATTGCTCTGGAAGTTGGTTATCGTTACCGTATGCGGAAGGTAGCACTTATAGCCGAAATCCCAATTAAGATATTTACTCGTCGTATCGAAGCCGGGCGAGATGATATAACCGATTGGCTCTCTTGACGAGGGTCTTGATGTTGGTTTATTTTCGTACTTGCCCCATACGCTGTTATATGACTTGATACCGTCGAGCAGACAGTTTTCTATAACGAGATCCCCGTCAAAGGTTGCGCCGTAGTCACCGCGCAGGCTTATAAAGGATTGGCCAACGCGTCTTTGGCTATTCTTAACCGTAAGGTTACCGCCGCCAATTACGTTAAAGGTGTGACCGATAACAGTATCCTCTACCGTCATATTCCAGAAGCCGCAATGCGCGTCAATTCTCGAAATTATACAGCTCTTGAAGTGAAGGTTCTTTGAGCCGTTTGAGGACATAATGCCCCAATAGCCCGAGTCACCTATATCGTTTTTACCGTTTGTCTGCGTTATATTCTCAAAGTGAATCTCGTTTGAATACTCACAAACCAAGTCGTAAGTACCCATAGGAACCCAGTTGGTCTGACCGTAGTCGTTGGTCTTGTACTCAACGTAGTATTTATGACCCGTGAGGTTGCAGTCCTTGACCGTTACGTTATGCGCGTTGTAGAAGAGGAAGAAGCCGTAGTACGGATAGCTGCCGTCCTGGGGCTCGTCAACCACCTTGTGGTCAACATTGGTAATAATGCAGTTCGCTCTCTCTATACGGAAGCCGCGAGAAACCGACTGATATACGTTTGAGCGGCAGTAATTTTCCGTCCTTCCCTTATAGCAGCCCCACTTATTGTTGTGCTCACAGCCGGAGCGCGCGCAGATGTTCTCAAAGAAGCCACCGTTCACGGTGATGGGCTCGTCGTCAACCCTAAATATATTGACCTGACCTACGAACTCGTAGTCGTTGGTAACGGGTGTGCTTTCGTCTATGTTGCCGTCCTTATCGACGAGAAGCACGTCGCATCTCGTGCGACCAAGGTTTCCGTTTGCGCCGTATCTTATATAATCCATATGCGCGGTATTAACCAAGACGAGCGAATCGTAATCAAGATGCTCGTCAAGCCACGGAAGCGAGGTGGTTTCAAGCTTTTTAAGCGCGGTATTCGTAGGATGGTCCACACCGAAGAACACGGTTTTGTTCTTGTGCTCGCGCTCGATGATGAATATATGCTTTTTGCGATTTATGCCCTTTGCGTTGTCGTCAATGACGAAGCGCGCCGTGCCGAAATCCACGTTGGTCCTTATAGGAATTTGTGTGCCACCTATTCCTATGTAATAAACCTCACCGTCGGCAACGACCTTCTGTCCGCCGAGATTTGCATACTCGTGTGCATCAAGCATATAGGAAAAATCGTCCTCGGTATCGTTGCCAAACGCGCCAAAGTCGCTGTACTTGACGATGCTCGCACACTTGGTTATGTTCAGGTCCTTGGGGATAACTACGTCACCCGATTTGGTGAGCACGTACTCTTCCATAAAGCTGTCGTAAAATTTGACGAAGGCATTGTAGTATTCGCACTCGAAGATAAGATCGTTACCCTCTACCCTGATGTAAAAGCCGTCGGCATAGGTGCGGTTTCCGTTAGCGTCATGTGACACGGGAAGCTTTCTGAATATAATCTTATGCGTTACGTCCTGCGCGACGCTCTGGTCAACGACCTCGATATACTTACCCGTAAGCATCGACACAGACTCTGTGAAGGTAGTCGTTATCGTCGGGCAGATATTCTCGTCGGACGTGTCGCAAACGACCTTATACATACTGATATCGTTGTCGCCTATTTTAAGCGAGTCGATATTGTAATCGGTATAGACGGTTTCGTTAAGCGTCGTGCTTAACGCTATATTGCTAAGCGCTTCGGTAGTATCGGTAACACCGAGATACTTGCTTATAAAGATATTGACCGCCTCGCGCGTCTTTGCGGGTGAGCCGCCTGCAATAATAACACGCTCACCCACGACCTTTATGACGTAGCCGAGATGTCCTATCTCGCGCGCATCGACCGAGCACTCATCACCGCGGTTGCGGCAGTCCGTGCCTATAATAATCTCGCAATTCCAAAGGCTTTCGACATCGCTGTCGGGTATCGGCGCGTTGACCTCGGCAACACCGAGCTTATCGGTAAAAAGCTTGTAAAGGTCGTTTGCCGCGCGAATGCCCGCAGAGCCTGCGCCCTGCGCTGTGATTATATTAAATTTAGCCTCATTCTCGTGAATTAGCACGAGTCCATCCAGAGGAATGTCATCCTCAGGATTCTTATTATCGGGGACATCCCCGTCACATCCCGTGAGCCCCACTGCGGCAAATGCCGCGAGTGAGAGCACGAGAATAAGTAATAACAGTCTTTTTAAATCTTTCACAGAAAGGTCCTCACAAATCGGTATTAGCCTGTCTTGAGATTCTGAACCGTCCTCTTGAATGCCGCCACCATAGGCGAATTCGCGGGTGTCCTACAGTTAGGAATAGCGTCGATTGCCGACTGTGTCATATTGCGGAACACGATTTCCTTGGTAGGCTCGTAAATCTCGTCACCCTCCGCCTGAGGGATGAAGTGTGCGTCGTGTATGTCGTTGAATACGTAGGTATTCGTGTGCGTTTTAAGATTATCTATGATAACCTTACTCGGCATATAGCACTTGTAGCCGAAATCCCAGAGCGTGTAATCTTCGGTAGGCTCGGGTCTGTTATCAACCGTATAATTTTTTACGTCTGCTTTGATGATATAGGCTGCATCATACAGATTGCCTGCTACGTACTTATCACCGCCCTCTTTGGTATCCGAGCTATAGCCTCTCTCTGCCAAGAAATCACAGTCCTGAATAAGAATCTCACCCTCAAAGGTAGCACCGTAATCATTGCTTAGAGCGATGAAGTTCACGCCGTATCTCTTAGTACGGATAATATTAAGCTTACCGCCACCGATTACGTTAATAGACTGACCAATCTCGCAATCGATGAGGTCGGCATTCCAGAAGCCGCAATGCGCGTCAAAGCGCGAGATAGAGCAGGACTTGAAGGTCATATTACGCGAGTAGTTGGATGCCATCATTCCCCAGTACGCGGTGTCGTTAATAGGAACCTTGCTCTGCGTGACGCGATCGAAGTACGAGCCTATGCTGTACTCTACGATAAGATCGTAAGTGCCCATCGAAACGTTGGATGCATTGCATATACCTTACGATCGGTAAAATCGCAGGAAATCGCCTTTGAATTGTAGGTTTTAGAATGGACTATAAAGCCGAAGTAGGGATAGCCCTGATTAAAGCCATCTACACCGTTGACAAATCTCTTGGGCTCGTTCTTCATCTTATGGTCGACAGACCGCATAGTGGTGTTGCAGCGCTCAACGAGGAAGCCTCTTGCATATTCACGGTATATGTTTAGGTTTTCGGTTTCAGGTACTACCCTACAGCAGACGTTATAGAAGCGGCCGCCCTCAACCGTAATAGGGTCATCGTCGGTATAGAAAATCGACATAGAGGTGATATCGGTATAATCAAAGATTACGGGGGTTGAATCGTCAATCTTTCCGTCTTTGTCAACGATTATCATCTCGCATCTTGGATTACCGAGGTTCCTGTTTACGCCAAAGCGAATGTAGTCCGAATGGTTGGCGTTATTCAGCATTATCATAGCGCCGGATGTAAGCTTCCTTGCAAGCCACGGTATTGAGCCGGAAATCAGATTTCCGTCAGAATCGTAGGTACGAAGCACCTGAGGGTCGTCAGTACCGGCAAGTGCCTTGATATCAGCCTCGTTAAGGTAAATGGGCTCATTATCTGCCTCACGCATGATGTGGAAGATGTGAACTCCGCGTTCATGATAAACTCCGGGTGCGGTATCGTCAATGGTGAAGGTCGCGCTGCCGAAGTCGGTATCGGTCATAATCGGCACGCTCTTGCCACCGATAAGGCCTATGTAATAATTCGCGCTGTCGTCGGCAATTACCTTCTGGCCGCATTGGTTGGCAAACTCGTGCGTCCTGCGGATAGCGTCGATGTCGTTGGTCTTACCGTCACCGACCGCTCCGAATTCCTCATAGGTTACAGAGGATACAGGGTAGGTGTAGGAATAGCCGCTATCCAGCTCAACAGTACCGCTCTTGCCGGTTATTTCATCATTGATATACGCTTTAAAGGCTTGTGCAAACTTGTTCCAGTAAGCGCACTCGATAATAAGCTCGCCCCGATAAACATAGGCTCTGAAGCCGTCCTTGCCTGCGTTGTCAACGAGCTTGATAACGATTCTTTTATCGTCGCGCGAAGTCTCGGAAAGCTTCTTTACCGTAAGGTCGATGCCCGTCGCAGTCTTGATAGCGTTAGTGAATTCAGTAGGCGAGGGGCATGCGCTTAAAATATTACTATCCTCGCCGAAATCGTATGCAACAACGAAATCCGCAATAGGATTGCCCGCAATATTGAAGGCAAAGATGGTGTTGTTGTTAATGAGCTCGTCAAGCAAACCTTCCTTAACTCTCACGTTCTTCAGGGTTTCGGTGTCCTCTTCTACACCGAGGTGCTCTGACATAAATTTGCTAATAGCGTTCTTGGTTCCCTCTACGGTGCCTGCAACGATAACAATTCTCTTGCCGACCGCCTTGATAACATAGCCGTTCTCACCGATATCGTCAACCGAAACCGCGCACCCGTCAGGACAGTTCTTGATGTCGGTTCCTATAAGAATCTCACACGGGGCGATATCGATTGCGTCGCTGTCGCTGATAGCATCCTCAACCTCAACACCGAGGTCGCGCAGTTCCTCAACGAAGGAAATTGCGGCGCGTCTTATCTGGTTGCCTGCGTCAAGAGAATAAACCACCTTGAACTGAGCAACGCCGTCCTTGATAAGCACGACGTCCGTGCCGTTATCCTCCTCTTCTTCGTAGCACGAGGCAAGGGTGAAAAGTGCAAGCACGAATGTAAGCACAAGGCACGCAACCCTTAAGCAAAATCATTTCATAGCTTTCACTCCCAAATGATATTATCTAACATTTGAACAGGTTAATTATATCATATCACCGCGCGACGGTCAATAAACGGAATATGAACGAAACAAAAATCGGCACATTACACAAAACGGCTTGTGCAATGTGCCAACTTAAAATATAGCGTGTTTATTTACGTCAAAGACTCACACTCGCCGTCCTTGCTCTGCGCGCGGCGAAGCACGGTGGCGGCGGTCGCGAGGATGACGGTAAATATAGCGCACACACCGCTGACGGCAGCAACGGCGGTCCAGTTTACCGACGAGAGGTATGAGAGGGTAAGCTCACCGCTCTCGGCATCCTGCGTAAATTTAAAAATGAGGCATACGTCCGCGATTACGCCACCGATGCAGGTGAGCCACGCCGAGAGGGCAAAAATACGACACGCCCCCACACCTCTGCTCTGATTTGAGGTGCTTCGCTCGGCAAACGGCATCGGGACAGGCCTTGAAAAATCAATAGCCCTGCCAAGATATGCACCGACGAGCGCGCAGATTATAGTTTCGGGAATCATATAGGTTGCGTTGTAGCTGATTGAATAAATGATAGCCGCGCTATCGGGAATAGGAAGCTCCTGCCATACGGTACAGCCTGCGACGGTGTGACAAATATAGCGAAGGACACATACGAGCACAGCACCGAGGCAAAGCTCAAGTGACTGCACAGAGGCGCTATGCTCACCGAGTCTGCCGCGGAAGATACATCCTACGCCTATGGCAAGGAATGCGAGTACGTAGTCAAAAAGAATAAGTCCGATAATGGCAACGGGCGTTGGCACGGGAAGGTAGGCGAAATTCTCAAGCCCCAGCAGCTGTTGAATCAGGGCGTAAACGCCTGCCGAAGCAAGACCGAATTTCATCCCGTAGCGGTAGCCGATTATCATAACGGGGATGCAGGATGCGAAGCTCACCGAGCCGCCGTACGGCATATCAATGAGCTTCAGGGTTGAGAGGACTGTCGAGATAGCGATAAGAAGTGCCGCCTCAACGAGCCTTTTGACGAGTGCGCGTGTTTTCATGGTTTCTCTCCTTTGGCTTTTAGCCATAAAAATTTCTGCCACACAGAAAATATCCCGTGTGGCAGAAAAGGGTGAAAAATCACCTCTATGTAAGCATCTCCCTACGCCGGTATTATCCGTATCAGGTTAAAGGGTTTGCAGCCTACGCCGCATCTCAGCCGATAAATCAGCACCCCTGATATATTCTATTGTGACAACCACATTATACAACGGATTTACACCCGATGTCAAGTGCTTTTTTGAAATTTCAGAGCATATTTCAGCTCTTCATCTCGTCAATGGCGCGCATTACACCGAGCTTGCCGTATTCATAAGTAAGTCCACCCTGAAGATACGCGGTATAGGGCGGTGTGAGAGGTCCGTCGCAGGACAGCTCGTTGGTAGCGCCCGTTACAAAAGTACCTGCCGCGCTGACCTCAAGGTGAGGATAGCCGGGCATCTCCGACGGATACGGCGTTGCGTAGGACTCGATGGGCGAGCCCTTCTGTATTCCCGTACAGAATTTGACGAGCAGATTCTCGTCGTGAAGGTCCACGGTCTGCACGATATCGGTGCGCTCACCATCGTAGCGAGGGCTTATGTCCTCAAAGCCCGAAAGCTCAAGCATTCTCGCGGCAAACACCATAGATTTCAAGGTAGCGGCAACCGTCGTAGGCGCGACGAAGAAGCCCTTGAAGTACGAGGCAAGCTGATTGAAGTTAGCACCAAGGTCCTTGCCGATGCAGGGTGCGCTGAAGCGCTCTGCAATATCCTCGATAACCTTAGCCTTGCCGACACAGTAAGCACCGCTCGTAGCAAAGCCTGCACCGAGATTTTTCATCATCGAGCCGACGAAAACGTCAGCACCGACGTGGGTGGGCTCGCGGTCCTCGCAAAACTCACCATAGCAGTTGTCAACCATAACGAGCGTATCCGCGCAGGCATCCTTCACGGTTTTGATTACCTTCTCAATTTTATCAATATTAAGGCTTAATCTGTGAGAGTAGCCGCGGCTTCTCTGAATTGCGGCAACCGTAACGTCACCGCGCGATATGCGCTCTTTTACCTTTTCATAATCGAAATCGTCGCCAAGAAGGTCGATTTCCTCATACCTGACACCGTATTTAATAAGAGAATTGCGGCTCTCTCCCGATGTGCCGATAACGCTTCTCAACGTATCGTAGGGCTCTCCCGAAATATAAACGAGCGTGTCGCCGGGCTTAAGCATACCGCCGAGGGTTACCGCGAGCGCGTGAGTTCCCGACATAAGCTGAGGGCGTACGAGCGCATCCTCTGCACCGAAAACATCCGCGTAAAGAGCCTCAAGCTTATCGCGTCCTGCATCGGAATAGCCGTAGCCCGTTATGTCAATAAAATCCGAGCTCGACACGCGAAGCTTCTGAAACGATGATAAAATTTTAGAGGATATTTTCATCGCGTTTTCGTCTATTTTTGCAAATATTTCTTTGCAATCCGCCTCTGCTTTCTCTGCAAGAGCGACAGTTTCATCACTTATCTCGTATTCAAAATACATAATTCTTACATCCTTGATTTTCGTTCGTTTTTGCCGCATTTGCGGCACTTGTGAAGCCCCGGCGTATGCCATAGTCTTAAAGGTCCTCCGAGGCTTAAAATCATCACGCTAACTATTGTATCAATTTTATTTATAAAAAGCAATAGCTTTGATGTATTTTTGCCAAAAAATCCCCGAAAAAGCCTCTGGTGCGCGCTCGTGCGAAATAATTATTTGACAAAAGGCAAATTCTGTGATATAATATCTGCACGAACTCGCTCTCGTTGTGAGCGAGAAATAAGGCTTTGCCTTATAAAATCGAAGATTTGCCGTGCAGCTATTCTCAAAAAGGCAGACTGTGCCCACGCACAGCGCGGCGGTTTTATGAAAACCGCAACAGAGCACTCACCGTGTTAGTGCTCTGCCATGCCTTTTATGACATAATAACTGAAATATTATTTAAAATATAATTTATCACCACAGAGGTATCCTATGAGAGCATATGAGAGATTTTTAAAATACGTTAAATTTGCAACGCAGAGCGATGAGGAAACGCTTGAGCATCCAAGCACGAAGTCGCAGTTTGCGCTGGCGCAGGCGCTCGCTGACGAGCTTCGCGCCCTTGGGTGCGAGGGTGTTTTCGTTTCTGACGACTGCTACACCTACGCAACGCTTCCTGCAAGCGAGGGACACGAAAACGCATCTGCGCTCGGCTTTATCGCGCACATCGACACCTCACCCGATTATCGCGGTGACGGTGTAAATCCCGTGCTTTGGGAAAATTACGACGGCGCTGACATAAGGCTTCCTAACTGCGACCTCGTTATCAGCACCGAAACCTTCCCTCACCTGAAGTCGCTTAAGGGAAGAACTGTTATCACCGCAGACGGCTACACCCTGCTTGGCGCAGACGATAAGGCAGGCGTCGCAGAGATTATGACGCTCATTGAGCGCGTACAGAGTGAGAATATACCTCACGGCAAGCTTTGCTTTGCCTTTACCCCCGACGAGGAAATCGGTGAGGGCGCAGAGGGCTTTGATATAGAGCGCTTTGGTGCCGATTTTGCCTTCACGGTTGACGGCGGCGAGGAAGGCTCGCTTGAATATGAAAACTTCAACGCGTGCGCCGCGAGGGTTGAGATTAAGGGCGTTAGCGTGCATCCGGGCGAGGCGAAGGACAAGATGATAAACGCATCCCTCGTTGCCTGCGAATTCAACTCTGCGCTTCCCACCTTTGAGATACCAAGACAGACTGATGGCTATCAGGGCTTCTATCACCTGACGGATATCAGGGGTGACGTATCAAGCGCGCTTCTTCAGTACATCGTAAGAGATCACAGCGCAGAATGTATGGTTGCAAGGCTCAATACCCTTTTCGATATTGAAGAGGCTCTTAACGGTAAATACGGCGAGGGTACGGTCAGCCTTTCCGTACGTGAGCAGTACCGAAATATGAAGGAAAAAATCGAGCCCTGCATACATCTTATCGACAACGCAAGGCTTGCCACCGAGCGCGCGGGACTTACCCCGAAAACGCTTCCCATCAGAGGCGGCACTGACGGCGCGAGGCTCTCGTTTATGGGACTTCCCTGCCCCAACCTCGGAACGGGCGGTCACGCCTTCCACGGTCCTTATGAGCATATCAGCGTAGAGGCTATGGATTCGGTTGTAAAAATTCTTGAAGAGCTTGTAAAAATTTACGCGTAAGGCTTTTATATAAACATTCCTTTACAAAAACGAGGATTTAACTATGAAAATTATTATTGCAGGCGTTGGCTCTGTCGGCTCTGCCGTGTGCGGCGAGCTTGTCGGCGAGGGACACGCTGTAACCGTACTCGACTGCTCAGAGGATGCCGTAAACGAGCTCGTCAACACCTATGATGTATCGGGCTTTATAGGCAACTGCGCCAGCGCGTCGTCACTTAAGGAAACGGGTGCCGGCCGCGCAGACCTTCTGCTCGCGCTTACCGACTCTGACGAGGTTAATCTTTTATGCTGCTTTCTTGCGAAAAAGCTTGGTGTCAAGAACACGGCAGCAAGAGTAAGAAACCCCGAATATACCGAGCTTTGCGAGCTTACGAGTCAGGACCTCGGTCTCGGTCTTATTGTCAACCCCGAGCTTTCGGCGGCAAAGACCATTTCTCGCGTTTTGCGTCTGCCGTCGGCATCGAGAGTTGACACCTTCTGCGACGGACGGGTAGAGACGATTGAATATACCCTCGCCGAGGATTCGCCACTCGCGGAAAAAACGCTCTATGAGCTTCGCGAAGAGCTTGGCATCGGCTTTCTTGTGTGCGGTGTCCGTCGCGGTGACGAGGTGTTTATACCCAACGGAAGCACGGTGCTATGCGCGAAGGATTCTATCTGCGTCACTACCGCGGTTGAGGACACGGTAAAGTTCTTAAAGGCAACGAAAAGCTACAAGCGCCCGGTAAGAAATCTGCTTATAGTCGGCGGCGGCAGAACAACCTATTATCTTTGCGACCTGCTTCGCCGCACAAAAACCGACATAACCGTAATTGAGAAGGACCCCGAGCTGTGCCGTGAGCTTTCTATGATTAACACGGTGAACGTAATCTGCGCCAACCCCTCGCGTCAAGAGGTTCTGCTTGAAGAGGGCATTGAGCGCGCGGACGCTTTTTTATCGCTCTCTCGCATTGACGAGGAAAATGCAATCTGCTCGATGTTCGCAAGAACAAAGGGTGTGCCCGTCGTTATTACTATGATAAGCAATCTTACCTACGTTGACTTCTTCAAGGCGGCAGGGCTTGACAACGTGGTTTCGCCAAAGCACTCAACGGTAGGTCAGGTCGTGAGATTTATTCGCGGAATGGCAGATTCAAGAGGCTCGGAAATCCGCGCGCTTCACCATATGATGTCGGGCGCGCTTGAATCGCTTGAATTTAATATCAAGGACGACATTGCGGAAATAACCAATATCGCCATCAAGGATATTAAGCGCAAGGACGGTGTGCTTATCGCCTGCATTGCGCGCGGAAAGGAAATTATAATACCCACGGGTAATGATGAAATCCGCAAGGGTGACAGCGTTATCGTGGTTGCAAAGGACACTATGCTCAACAGCATAAGGGATATATTAAAATGAATTTCAGATTTCTGATTTATCTTCTCGGTGTCGTTATGCTGATACTCGGGGCTCTTATGCTCCTTCCGATGCTGGTTTCGGTGATTTTCGGCGAGAGTGTTCTGCCGTTCGTCTACACGATTCTCATCATCTGCGCGGTAGCGGTGCCGGCGGTCATTTTTTCACGGCCGAAAACGAAAAGCATATACGCAAAGGAAGGCTTCGTGCTCGTCGCCCTCAGCTGGACGCTTATGTCAGCCATCGGCGCACTTCCCTTCGTATTCTCGGGTGTTATACCGAATTATATCGACGCGCTGTTTGAAACCGCATCGGGCTTCACCACCACGGGCGCAACCGTAATGGGGGCTGAAATCGACACGGCGGCGCGAGGAATTATGTTCTTCCGAAGCTTCACGCATTGGATAGGCGGTATGGGCGTGCTTGTGTTTATGCTCGCAATTCTTCCAGCAGATTCAAGCGCAATTCACATAATGCGCGCAGAGGTGCCGGGCCCTACGAAGGGTAAGCTTGTGCCGAGGCTACGCCAGACGGCGCTTATTCTCTACGGCATTTACGTGGGCATCACGCTTATCGAAGCAGTCGCGCTCGTTATCGCGGGGATTCCGTTTTACGATGCTATCGTAACCGCGTTTGCCACAACGGGCACGGGCGGCTTTTCGGTAAGTGCGGCATCCGTCGGCGGCTATGCAAATCCTGCCGCAGAATGGATAATTGCGATATTTATGCTTCTGTCGGGCATAAACTATACTCTCTATTTCTTCCTGCTTATAGGAAGCTTCACACCTATACTGAAAAACACCGAGCTTAAGGTTTACCTCGTGATGATATTCGTCGCAACCGCGATAATATCGGTAAACCTCGTAGCATCAATTGACACCGTAGCGCCGAGCGTCGGTGACGCTATACGCGCGGCATTCTTTCAGGTCACCTCTATCGTATCCACCACGGGCTTTGCCTCCGTTGACTTTAATCTGTGGCCGGAGCTTTCAAAAACCGTGCTGTTTATCCTTATGTTCTTCGGCGCGTGCGCCGGCTCTACGGCAGGCGGCTTTAAGATTTCAAGGCTTATTATCGTATTTAAGATGATGAGCGCAAACATCCGTCATATGCTTAAGCCAAGCTCGGTAAAAACCCTTAAGCTCAACGGTGAGCCGATGAGTGAGGAAACGGGCAGAGCCGCACTCGGCTATCTTTCGCTATATACGGCAGCGCTTCTTTGCACCATGCTTATCGTGGCGCTCGACGGATATGATTTAACGACGAGCATCACTGCTGCTGTGACCTGCATCAACAACGTAGGACCGGGACTTGGAAGCCTCATAGGACCTGCACAGAATTTTGCGCTCTTCTCGCCCTTGGTAAAGCTTATGCTTTCGTTTGCGATGCTCTTCGGCAGGCTTGAAATTTATCCTATGCTTATTCTCTTATCCCCAAGCACGTGGAAAAACCACAATAACCATAACAAGTTGAATTAATATAACAAAAAACGCGTTATGCACACCATTGGTTAGCATAACGCGTTTTTTATTATTAGGTTTTGCAGTTACTCAATAAAGGTTACAAGCTCTGCATCCTTTACAGTAGCATTCAGTCTTAACATATAAAGACTGTCACTTTTCCATCTTTTAACGAGTGAGGTGTCAAGCGCTATGCACTCAACCTCGGGTGTCATTCTCTCGTCAAAGGTTAGCGTGCGTCCCTCGCCTATCGCGACGCGTCTGCCCTCTATGACGGGCTCTGCCTTAAGCAGGAAGTGTATTTGCACGTGCCCCTCGTCGTGAAGGCTTACCTTATCGGTTATCACTATTCTGCCGCCGTCAAGTCGCACGCTTCTTACGAGCGATTCTATTCCTGCACACTCGGGGTAGGCACACTTAAGCTGCATAGATACAGAGCGCTCGTCCTTGTTATAAATTTCATCGGTCGTTCTGTATTGTTCGCCGTCATGCTGGGTTATTCCGTTTACCGTTACGGTATTGTGATACCCCGACTGCATATACCAGAGCGTGTAGCGCTGCGATGAGAAGGTAATCTTCGTATATTCGCCAGCGCCGTTATCAATAACTACGGGCTTGCCGTCATAGCAAACCATAATATTTCCCATATCGTTATGGTTGTGATGCTCACCGTTGTTGCCGCCCTTTACCGCGACGAAGATACCGCGGTTGGTTTCGGGATTTTCTCTCGCCACCATAACCTTAAGGTCGGGAAACCAGACATCAGTAAAGCCGCACGAGCTATCGCACGCTACCGACTCGTCAAAGAAGCCGCGGAATACACGGTATCCGTGCGAGGCCTCGAGCGCTACCGGATTATTTTTTGCCACCGTGTAAGCAAAGCTCGACATAACGGGGGAAGTTAGGCGCTCGCCCATTCTCGCAATCTGCGAGGGGTTGAGTAAGACACCGGGCGGACAGTCGGCAAAGTTTATGAACCTCTTGTCGTCAATATGGAATTTAGCCTCGTATTCGCACATCTGCTTAAGAAGCGGCTCTGCGAATATATTGATTTTGCCACCCGACATATCGTAAAGAATTTCAGCGCAGTCAAAGCAGCTTGCGCCAGCCGATGACCAATAGCTCGGTCCTTCGTCACAGCCGCCGTCATTCGGTATGTACGAGGTGTAGTTGTCAAGGTATCTCATAGCGCGCTCGCAGACGGCACGGCGCAGCTGCAGCTCACCGTTCAGCACCGCGTTTGCATAAAGGACGTTGGACGTAATCCAAGGGTTCCAGTTTGAGGGTCGGCTGCCTGCCTCGCCCGTCCACAAGTAATCGCGCTCGGCAAACGGACGGAAGATGCGGCGCTTAAGCTCGATGCCAATTCTCTTGTTTATATCAGGAGATATGCCGTCAAACTGCTTGCCAAGGCAGAGATACGCCGTGGCAATCACAGACGCAGTAGTTGCGGCAAAGAGGTCGATGCCGTACTCACTGCCCTCTTCAAGCAGGGGCGGAAGAACTCCGTCGGTGGTAGTAGGGTTACAACGCTGATGTGCAGGAACAACCCAGGTGCTCTCTTCTAAAATGCAAAAGAGATAGTCAAGCGCCTTGTTTACAAATCTTCCCTCGCCCTCGTATGCCTCGGCAATAGCGAGAGTGACGAGTGCTTTGCGTCTTTCGTGGAAGGGACGCTCGTATATCATACGGTCGCCGTCCTTGGAATAGCGCATAAAGTCGCTTGCCAGAAGTGCCGGAATTTGCACGTCAAGCCAGGACTCCGCATGTGCGACCGCCACCTTGCCCTTTCTTTCGTTTATCCTTTTATCCTCTTTTCCGTCAAGGAAAAGCGAAAGTGCGTCAAGCGGCAGAATATCCGCACCCGAAAAACCGTTTTTCTGATATAGTCTTTTCATAAAATCCCCCATACTGCGTAAGTGTCGTAAGGCAATACCTATAGGTTTTATTATATACTTTAACCTGTCGTATGTCAATTGCAATTAAACAAAAAAAATTATTTAACCAAACATTTTTGTAAAAATAACCACCGCCAAAGCCGCCTCGTGCGGATACGCACTCGGTAAAGATAGAATATTTAGTTTTTTTATAAAAAGGTATTGCATTTTTTAAAACGATATGATAAAATACTAATATATTTTGAAAAATGGGCGGTTTATGCACCGATTTCGGATGCTGCTCACCATAAGAAAAACATTCAGGGAGAAAATTAATGGAATACGTACTTCTTGCGGTACTGCTCGTTTGTGCTATTGTTATAGTAGTTGCAGTTACCTTCCAAAAATCTAACGAGGGTCTTTCAGGCTCTATTGCAGGCGGCTCTGACAACTTTTACGGTAAGGATAAGAAGGCCGGCAACGGCAAGCTGCTCTACAGAATCACGCTCATCGCGTGCCTTGTATTTGCAGTTGCAGTTACGCTGGTTTACGTTCTTCAGCCCGACTATTCCAACATCACTAACGATTGGAATACCATTTCGGATTACGCTGAAATCTTTAAGTAAGATACGAAAAGCGGAGATGTCGTTCTCCGCTTTTATTATTTTGCAAGGCAGGCGCTTGTATAAAGTGATGTCTTGTCCCCGAAGATAAAAAGAAAAGGAAAAATATGAAGAGAAACAAAAATACTAAAAAAACCTTCTCTGCAAGAAGCTCGGTTTCGAGGCGCGACAAGCGACAGATGATGAAGCGCGAGCTTATTCGGCTTGCAGAAAGCGTGGGTGTCGGCACATCAGGCGCAAAAATCCGCATCGGCTCGCAGTACGACTCGCGCGACGGAAATAATACCGCGGTCGGTGTGTTTTTCGAGAGCCAGTCGGGCTACGGCTTCGTGCGTACAGAGGATTACTCGGGCGGTGATATTTTTATTCCGCAGGGCAAAAAGCAGGATGCCATCGGCGGCGACACGGTAGAGGTAAGCTTTTTTGAGTACAAGGACAGCTACGGACGCACTCGCACCGAGGGACGCGTGAATGACATAATCAAAGAGCGCGAGGGACGGATAGTCGGCACGGTCAGCGAGGATATAAGATACCTTCACAGGCGGCGCGTACGCACCCTTACGCTAATACCCGACGATGCCCATATAAGACGCGAGATAATTCTTCTCGGTGAGGCCGAGAGCGGTGACAAGGTGCTTGCGGCGCTTCGTCGCCCAAAAAGTCACGGCGCGGTGCTTGTCGGTGAGGTTATTGATATATTCGGCAAGGCAGGTGAGCCCGAGGCAAGCTACGGCGCAATTCTCGCCGAGTGCGGCATTGAAACCGAATTTACAAGCGACGAGCTTGACGCGGCAGAGCGGGCGGCATCCGAGGTCATATCCGACGCGGGCAGAACCCGATACGACGGTGTGATATTCACCATTGACTCAGAGTGGGCGAAGGACCTTGACGATGCTATTGCGATAAGGCGCGAGCCTGACGGCTACACGCTGTTTGTGCATATAGCCGACGTGTCACACTATGTAAAGGAAAAAACCGCGCTTGACCGTCTTGCTATGGCGCGCGGCACAAGCGTTTATTTTACAGACAAGGTTGTGCCTATGCTTCCGCCTGCGCTCTCGGAAAATGCCTGCTCGCTTCATCCCGGGGCCGACAAGTACACGCTCTCGTGCGAGATTTCGCTCGATACGGATGCTAATATCAGGGGCTGTACCATCAGAAAGGGAATTATAAGAAGCAAAAAGAAGGGCGTTTACAGTAAAATCAACAAAATATTCGACGGCACGGCAGACGGGGATATTCTTGACGAGTATCGCGAGCTAATTCCCTCGCTTCGCATTATGCACGAGCTATATTTAAAGCTGAAGAGGAAAAGCGTCGAGCGAGGCGCGCTTGAGCTTGATAGCGCAGAGGTGTATATTCCGCTTGACGAGAGCGGTCAGCCCACCGATATTTTAAGGTATGACAGAGGGGATGCCGAGATGCTGATAGAGCAATTTATGCTCGCGGCAAACGAGGCGGTAGCCACCTATCTTACCGAGAGGGGACTTCCCGTAGTTTACCGCGTGCACGACGTACCGAAGCCCGAGAAGCTTACTGCGCTTGCCGACTACCTGCGAGGTGTGGGCATTGATTCTTCTGCCCTTCGCGCACAGACGGTTGAGCCGTCGGTGATGGCAGGGGTGCTTGACGCGGCAAAAGAGGCTGGAATTTCGGACGCTGTATCCTACGTTATGCTTCGCTCTATGTCAAAGGCAAAATACTCTGATATAAAATCGCGCCACTTCGGTCTTAATATTTCGACCTACTGCCATTTCACCTCGCCTATAAGAAGGCTCTCTGACCTTGCGACGCACCGCATTATACACAAAACGCTCTTTGAGGATGTTGCAGGGGGAAGGCTTCGCTCGTATGCGAGGCGCGCCGCGGCGGCGGCAACCGAGGGCGAGCTTCGCGCGCAGAGCGCAGAGCGAAAAATCGAGGCGCTCTACAAGGTTATGTATATGACGCGCCATATCGGTGAGGAATTTGACGCGCGTGTGACGGGTGTCAGCGAGCACGGCATCTTCGTCACGCCCGAAAACACCTGCGAGGGACTTGTGCCGATGAGCGAGCTCGGTGTCGGATTTGTGTATAACGAGAGCACGATGAGCGTCAGCCACGGCGAGCTTTGCTATACGATAGGCACATCCGTCAGGGTTCGTCTTGAAGAAGCGAGCATAGCGCAGGTAAGGCTTCGCTATTCGGTTGTTAATGCTTAATTTGCACACTATTATTGTCATATACCGCAAAGCGGTTTAATTTTACACCTTTAAACTACAAGAAAGCTTTTGAGAATATGAAAACGAAAGTAACTTTACTTGCGCTATGCGATATGCTCTTTATTTTATTGCTTGCGCTCGCAGGAAGCACACGCGACCTTACCTCGGATTTGCTATATTATCTTGCCTTTATCGCGCCGATAGTTCTCTGCCTTATGTTAGGCAAAAATAAGGGTGACGGTCTGTCAGTCGGGCTATCGCGCACCGATGCTATGCGCCTTTTGCCCATAGCGCCGCTTTGCATTGGAATTATCGTGCTTTTCGCCTATCTTACCTCGCTTATGATGGGGGCGTTTGGCTTTGAGAATACCTCTTCTATTGATGAGCCGTTTGCGTTAGCGCTTCTGCTTCACGCACTTCTTCCCGCGCTTCTTGAAGAGTGCTTATTCCGCTTCGTGCCGATAAAGCTTATGGGAAACGAAAGTCCGCGTGTATGCGTGATTATATCCTCGCTCTTCTTCGCGCTTTGTCACACAGACCTTTTTCAAATTCCCTATGCGCTCGTCGGCGGTATAATATTTGCTTCACTTGATATTGCGTCGGGAAGCATTCTTCCGTCGGTTATTCTTCACTTTTTAAACAACGCGCTCTCGCTTACGACTATGCTCTACCCCGAAAGCGGAATTTTCGTATTCATAACGCTCGGTGGGCTTGCGCTCGCAGGCGCTGTACTCGCGGTGATTAAAAGGAAGGACTATATCAATTGGATATCCCCTGCCCTTGTCAAGGGCAACGATGAGCGCGTGGGACTTGCCCCTATCGCACTTGGTGTAGTATCACTCACTATTGCTATAAGCACTCTTATTTTGGTGCGCTAATCAATGCCGTGCAAATCGGAAGGAAGTAGTAAATTATGACGGATGCCAAGGAAAAGAACGAAATGCTTACCCATGATGAAAAATTTATGCGCGTAGCGCTTGAAGAGGCAAGGCTTGCGGCAGAGGCTGACGAGGTGCCTATCGGTGCGGTAATCGTGCGTGGCGGCGAGATAATCGCACGCGCAAGAAACGCAAGAGAGTCCTCACGCATAGCAACCCACCACGCAGAGCTTGTTGCCATTGAGCGCGCCTGCGAGGCGGTAGGCGGCTGGCGCATTCCCGACGCGACGCTCTACGTGACCCTTGAGCCCTGCCCTATGTGTGCAGGTGCTATCATAAACGCGAGGATTGACCGCGTGGTCTTTGGCGCGTACGACAAGCGCTTTGGCGCGCTCGGCTCGCTTATAAACCTGAACAGCCTCGGCTTCAACCATACGTTTGAGCTTGTCGGTGGGGTGCTTAATGACGAGGCGGCAGGACTTTTATCGGATTATTTCAGAAAAAAGAGAAAAAAGCATTAAGACAGAAATATACAAAACGGAAAGCAGCCCGTGGCTTGTATGCTTCGGGCTGTTTTTGTTTATAATAAAATCAAACATCTCTTATATGCAAAGCATTATTTGCATAATTAGAAGCTAAAAGGATTTTAAACACGGTGGCTAAAATAACGCAAGTAATTTCAGACTCAAATATAGGTGGGGCAGGCGTACTGCTTTCAAGGATAGTCGGGGCTATATCGGACAGCTTTGAGGTCGAGGTCATTCTGCCGACGGGCTCACGGCTCACCGACCGACTTCGCTCGCTTGGCGCACGCATCACAGAGCTTCCGATTTCGCCCGACAAAAGCTTCAGCCCGAGCGATATATGCGAGCTTTATCTGTATCTTTCAAGAAACCGCCCTGACATACTTCACTCGCACGCGAGTCTTTCATCAAGAATTGCAGGCAGGCTTCTCGGTATCAGGCGTCTTTTATCAACGCGGCACTGTGCCAAGGCAGAAGCCGGGCGAAGCCCTCTCGCGAGGGCGCTATACAACCGCTTTACCGACCTTACGGTAGCAACGGCAGATTTTGCCAAGGAAAACCTGAAAAGAGAGGGCGTGCCCGAGGGGAAAATCGTCACGATAAAAAACGCAAGCCCCAGCCGCGAAAGGCTCTCGCCCGAAAATCGACGAAGGCTTCGCCACTCACTCTCAATACCCGACGGGGCGGTGGTGATAGGCTCTTGTGCAAGGCTTGAATATATAAAGGGGCACGACCTTATTATCCGAGCGGCAAGGCGGCTTGTACCTATGCACGACATCAGGCTTCTTTTCGTCGGGGACGGCGGTGAGGCTGCGAAAATCAGGGCGCTGTGTGCATCTCTCGGTCTACTTGACAGAGTAATATTTACGGGCTTTGTCAGCGACCCTAACCCCTATCAGAGCATATTTGACATAAATGTAAACGCATCAAGGGGCACAGAAACCTCGTGCCTTGCGACGAGCGAGTGTATGTCGCTCGGTATTGCGTCGGTGGTGTCCGACTTCGGTGGAAACACCGAAATGATAGAGGACGGTGTCAGCGGTCTTGTTTTTCAGAGTGACGACGAGCTATCCCTCGCCCTCTCGCTTGATATGCTGATATCCGACCGCGCGCTGTATCAAAGGCTCTGTCGCGGCGCGCGTGAGGCTTTCGAGCGCTCGTTTTCACTACCTCGGATGAGCAAGTCGTATCTTGAGCTTTATCGGGCGCTTATTTAGTTGACATTTAAGAAGTTTTATGTTAAAATAAAGCCGTTATGAAAAAAGCTTATCTTGAATGTGGAAAAATCCTCGCGCCTCACGGTGTCAGAGGACTTATAAAGGTCGAGCCGTGGTGCGACTCACCCCGTGTTCTCATTGTGCAGAAGCGCGTATTCCTCGCCGCTGGAGACGGCTATCGGGAAGTGAGAGTTGAGTCGTGCGTAAGGCAGGCGCAGTATATTCTTATGTCACTTGAAGGTATCACGGACAGAGAAACGGCGCAGGGCATGAAAAATACCGTGCTGTATCTCAAGCGCGAGGACGTGCCGAAAAGTCCCGGGGCGCACTTTCTTTCGGATATAATCGGGCTTGACTGCTTCGATGCGGATACGGGCGAGCGTCTTGGCAGGGTTGCGGACATCACCGACGCGCCTCGCGGAAGGCTGTATCACATCGACACGGGTCACGGCATATCTCTCGTGCCCGAGGTTGACGAATTCATTAAGGAGATAGACGAGGACCGCGGCGTGTTTATTCACACTATTCCCGGTCTTATTGACTGACGGCTATGAATTATCACGTTATGACTTTGTTTCCCGAGCTTATTGAGAGAACGCTCGGTGAGAGCATCATCGGCCGCGCGCTGTCTGCCGGAATAATATCGCTTCGCACCTACAACATCCGCGATTTCTCAACCGACAAGCACCGCAAGACCGACGATACCCCCTTCGGCGGCGGTGTCGGAATGGTTATGACCTGCCAGCCGGTTCTTGACTGCTATGATTTCGTAAAGAGCGGCATCCCCGAGGGCAAGCGCACCCGCACGATATATATGTCACCCAAGGGGCGCACTCTGACGCACGAGGTCGTGCGCGAGCTTTCCGAGTATGACGAGCTTATCTTCCTCTGCGGTCACTACGAGGGGGTTGACCAGAGAATAATTGACGCGGCTATCGACGAGGAAATATCCATCGGTGATTACGTGCTGACGGGCGGCGAATTGCCTGCGTGCATAGTTATCGACGCGGTATCGCGCCTGATTGACGGCGTGCTTGCATCCCCCGAGTGCTATCAGGACGAGAGCATCGCCTCGGGAATACTCGAATATCCGCAATATACGAAGCCACGCGAGTTTCGCGGAATGAATGTTCCCGAGGTGCTTTTCTCGGGTGACCACAAGAAAATAAATCAGTGGCGTCTGAGAGAGGCCGTTGAGCTTACCCGTGCGCGCCGTCCTGACCTCTTGGCAAAGCATCCCGAATACGAAGAGGCGCTTTTAGAAAAGAAGAAAAAGAAAAAATAAAATCAAGCGGTATCACAGTGAAAATTTTTAAGGAAAAGAAAAACAAGGGCTACAACCATCCGAGTGAGGCAGGGCTTCATTCTGACGGGGTAGCCCGTTTTTCTTTGGCGCAGGAAAAATATTCCAAAGAGCTTCCCCATTATGCAAGAGTAGCAGAATGGCTCTGCCTGATTTTACTTTATATCACCGCCACCGCCCTACCGCTGATAGCGCTTTTGCCTCACAAGACGGTGGCGCTCTCGGCTCTGTGCACGCTTGATTTTATCCTGCTTTTAGTAGCAAATGCAGGGGGGCGTGTCAGGATAAAGCTCTCGCGGCGCGACATTTTACTCGTCCTGTTTTTTCTTTCTCTTCTTTTGTCAGGGGCGCTCGGTGGTGCTGTATCGTTTTTGTCCTCGCTCTCATTCGTCAGCATAGGCTCGGTATCCCTCACCGCCTCGCGTCTGCTCTTTCAGCATAGCAGGCGGCGCTTGACTGCCAAGCTTTTCCTGATATCCTCAGCGGTCGTTGCCGCTGTCAGCATCGCGCTTTATTTTATATTCCCTACCCACCATCCAGAGTGGGTTGACAGCCGAGTTATTTCACAGTTTTCAAGAAGAATTACGGCAGGCTTTGGCAACCCGAATATATATTCATCCTACCTTCTCGCATCGCTCGCATTATCCCTCTCGCTTCTCATCAGGCGCAGGGGCTTTATCCCACGCGCTATGCTTTTCATATGCTTTTCCTTAAACCTCACCGCCCTCATACTCACCTATACGAGAGGGGCTTATATTGCGTTTGCACTCTGCGCTGCGGTGCTTGTTTTCCTTGCTATTCCAAGGGGCAAGCGCGTAAGACTTCTTCCTCTTGCCCTGCTACCGACGGGGGCTATGCTTTTCGGCAAGGCAGGGGCGCGGCTTGCGACGCTTTTCACCCTGAAGGACGGTTCGGTGTTATCAAGAGTTACCGTTTTCCGTGCCTGCGCCACAATGCTGAAGGACAGTCCTCTTTTCGGCATAGGTGTGGGAAGTCAGAATTTTATGGAAAAATACAAGCAAAGATTTACCTCTGCCTATATTCCGCCGCACGGGCACTGTCTGTATCTTGAAATTCTGACCGAGGGCGGTATTCTCGCGTTTATTCCATTTATGCTTTTCGTAATACTGTCACTCGTCTTATCGTCAAGGGCGATAAGGGACTCGGACACCGAGCGCTTTACCTCACTCGGTGTGCTGTGCGCCGTACTCGCTATGCTTATATTCGGCTTTACCGACTATATTTTTTATTCTTCGGAAATCCTTTATCTTTTCTTTCTGCTTATGGGAATGCTTAACGCGCATGGGCGCGACACGAACAGCAAAAGCTGCCGTTAAAGCAGAAAATCCCAAAGCGGTCCTGCCGAAGTGCAACAATTTGCAGGCGGTGTCAATTTTTTTTGAAAAGAGTATTGATTTTTATAATTTTATTTGTTATACTAACTATAATATTATTTTTAACGAGGTATTTACCGATGACAACTCGCACTGCTACTATGAGGGGCGCCGGCCTCTACGCAGGTCCAGCTTCGCTTTTTATAAGAAAGGCAAACAGCTTCGAATGCTCTATCTGGATTGAAAAGGATGATTGCAGAGTTTCTGCAAAGAGCCTTCTTGGCGTGCTTTCACTCGGAATCAGCAACGGTACTACTATCACCGTTATTGCAGACGGTGCAGACGAGGACGATGCGGTTGCCGAGCTTGCGGCTCTTATCGAGGCATAAGGCAAGTCGCGCTGATTTGAGCAGAGAGTAAGAACAGAGGATTTGTGTTCCTTTGCTCTTGCTCTCTTTCATTTTCTGAAAGGTCACCCGTGCTATTCGGGTGAAAGGACTGCTAATGGACAGATTAACCTATCTTCGCGCCAAGGCGGCATCTCTGCCCGAGACACCTGGCGTATATATAATGAAAAACGATATGGGCGAGGTGATTTACGTCGGTAAGTCAAAGCGCCTTAAAAACCGCGTCGGCAGTTACTTTTCTACCAACCACAAGCACCCTAAAACGGCGCGTCTTGTAAGTCAGATAAGCGACTTTGACTTTATTCTTTGTGCAAGCGAGATAGAGTCGCTGACGCTTGAAAACGTGCTTATCAAAAAGCATCTTCCAAGGTACAACATCAGGCTTAAGGACTCAAAAAGCTATCCGTATATCAAGATAACCGAGGGCGAGTATCCGCAGATTTTAGTGTCGCGCGAGAGAGTGCCTGACAGGGCGCGCTACTTCGGTCCGTATCAGAGCACCTCTGATGCTTACAACGCCCTTGAGGTAATAAAGCGCATCTTCACCCTACCCACCTGCAAGAGAAAATTTCCGAGCGATATCGGCAAGGAACGCCCGTGCATCTACCGTGATATGGGCAGGTGCATTGCCCCCTGTGCAGGCGGTGTGAGCGCCGAGAGCTACCGCGAGCTTGTAAGGTGTGCAGAGCGCGTGCTTTCGGGCAACGTTCACAAAACCGTAGCAGAGCTCACCGAGAAAATGAACGAGGCGTCAGAAAATCTTGAGTTTGAGCGCGCCATTGACCTTCGTGACAAAATTTCAGCGCTGAAAAGGCTTCGTGAGCGCCAGCACGTCGTATGCGACGAGAGGGTTATGCGCGACGCGTTTTCAATATACCTTTCCGAGCAGGTAAGCGTTATGGCTATGCTCTCTGTAAGAGAGGGCGCGGTCATATCCAAGGTCGAATTCATCCTCTCGCACTCTGACCTGACGAGCCCCGAGGATGCCGTATATCTTATCGCGGACTACTACGAAAACAGCTCGGATATACCGAAAGAGGTGCTCGTTGACTTTGAGATAAGCGAGGATGACGAGCAGCTTCTTTCAGAATACCTCACCTCACTTTCGACAAGGCGTGTCAGCGTCAGGCGGCCCATGCGAGGTGACGGACGCGCGCTCTGCTCGCTTGCGAGTGACAACGCCAAGGAAGCCGCGCACCAGCACGCCCTTGACGGACAAAGACAGAATAAAAATCTCATAAGGCTATCCGAGCTTCTCTCGCTCGACAGCCCACCCGAGCGCATCGAGGCCTATGACATATCCAATATAGGTGACGAGCATATAACCGCCTCAATGGTCGTTTACGAGGGTGGCAAAATGAAGAAAAGCGACTACCGCCTCTTTAAAATAAGCACCACCGACGGCCGCGACGACTACGGCTCAATGCGTGAGGCTATAACGAGAAGGCTCGCTAAAATAGGCGGTGACGACCCCTCGCTCAAATGCGCGCCCGACCTCATTCTGCTTGACGGTGGCATGACGCACGTAGGCGCTGTTAGGCCTCTGATACGCGAGTCGGCACTTGATATTCCCGTATTTGGAATGGTAAAGGACGACTTTCACAAAACGCGCGCTATGACCGACGGTGAAAACGAGATTTCCATAGCGCAAGAGCTCGGTGTGTATTCCTTCGTTTATAAAATTCAGGAAGAGGCGCACAGATTTGCCTACAACGCATCTCAGCGCGCAAAGACGAAAACGCTCACGCGCTCGATGCTTCAGGATATAGAGGGCATCGGCCCTGCGAGGGCTCGCGCTCTGCTTGCAAAATACAAGCTATCAGAGCTTCCTGACCTTACGGCAGACGAGCTTGCGGCGGTTGACGGAATGAATAAAAGCTCTGCTGACGCAGTATATAATTTCTTTAAAAATAAAAAGGACGGCGATGATGGTAAAGCGAAAACCCGCCGCTCGAAGAAATAAGGTGATGCTATGCTTAAAATAATTACGGGAAGTGCAAAGGGAAAGGTACTGAAAACGCTTGAGGGTGAGGCAACGAGGCCTACGTCATCAAGAGTAAAGGAAGCGCTCTTCTCTTCGATACAGTTTGATATTGCTCATCGCGCGGTGCTTGATTTGTTTGCAGGGTCAGGCGGACTTGGACTTGAAGCGCTCTCACGCGGCGCTGCATCCTGCATCTTTATCGACAGCTCGAGAGAGGCTATTGACATCGTAAAGCAAAATGCGACGGGCACGGGCTTCTTTTCGGTATCAAAGTACCTCGTATCGGATTACAGAAACTATATAAGAAAGGCATCGGGGCGCGACCGCTTTGACCTGGTCTTTATCGACCCACCGTATGCGATGCTATGCGCTAAGGATGCCCTTGACAGACTCGTCAAGGCTGATATGCTTCGCGACGGCGCTATCGTATGTATTGAGGGCGGATGCGAGGAAATCGGTGACGACCTTAACGGTTTTGAGGTGCTGAAGCGCACAAGCTACGGAAAAATGACCTATCTGCTTATCCTGCTTTACAGAAAACCCGAGAGCGATGCTGACGGAAACTGATATAAGATTTATGCAAATATGTAAATAAAGGTTGATATTATGGAAGATTTTATTGATAAAATTACCGATGGCGTTGAGCAGGACGAGCCAGATGCGAAGCCGAGGCGAGCGATAATTCCCGGAAGCTACGACCCCGTGACGCTCGGTCATGCTGATATTATCAGGCGCGCATCCGAAGAGTATGACGAGGTATATGCGGTGATATTCCGCAACCCCGACAAGAGCTATACCTTTTCACTCTCTGACAGAGTGAGTATGCTTATGCTTGCAACCGAGGGAATTGAAAACTGCCTTGTAAGCTTCTCGTCAGGGCTCGTTATCGACTATATGCGCGAGCACGGAATTGACGAGATAGTCAAGGGCTACCGCACCGATGCCGACTACGAGTACGAGATGAAAATGGCAGAGTGGAACAAGAAAATGGGCGGATACAACACCGTTCTTCTGCCTGCCTGCGATGCGCTTTCCGATATCAGCTCGACCAAGGTGCGCGAGGCTCTCTCTTCCGGCAAGAGCGTTGACGCACTCGTCGGGCAGGCGGTTGCATCTTATATTTCATCTTTAAATAAAGATGACTTAAACTAACCGTTGACAAACGGCAAAATCTGTTATATAATATTAATGTTTTAATATATTTTAGATTCGAGGACGAATAAATGAAGGAAAGAATTGAACAGCTAAAGCGCGTGTTTGACGAAAAGCTCGCAGCGGCTAATACCAACGAGGACCTTGAGGCTATCAGAATCGGATACCTCGGCAAGAAGGGTCACGTATCCGAGCTTATGGCAGGACTTCGCGACGCGAGTGACAAGAAGGCGGCAGGTATGCTCATCAACGTATTCAAGACCGAGGTTGAGTCTGCTATCGTCGCACGTCAGGACGAGCTTCGCACAGCAGAGCTTGAAGCAAAAATCCGCTCGGCAAAGAAGTACAATCCCACTCTTCGCTATGAAAGAGAGCTTGGCTCTTATCACCCGATAACCCTTGCTACGAGAGAGGTTGAAGAGGCGTTCCGCTCTATGGGCTTTACCATTGAGGACTATTCCGAGGTCGTTACCGACTACGAGTGCTTTGAGTCGCTTAACATCCCCAAGCACCACCCTGCGCGCGATATGCAGGATACATACTACCTCGACAACGGTCAGCTTTTAAAGACGCAGACCTCTGCGGCGCAGAATGCGATTATGAAGAAGTACGGCGCGCCCCTTCGCGCTATCTTCCCCGGTAGATGCTTCCGTAACGAGTCCACCGACGCATGCCACGAAAATACCTTCTTCCAGATGGAAGGTATGATGATAGACGAGAATATCTCTATCTCAAACCTCATTTACTTTATGAAAACGATGCTTTCCGAGGTGTTCAAGCGCGACATCAAGGTAAGACTTCGTCCCGGCTTCTTCCCCTTCGTCGAGCCCGGCTTTGAGCTTGACATTTCCTGCCTTATCTGCGGCGGCGAGGGCTGTCCTTCCTGTAAGGGTGAGGGCTGGCTTGAGCTCTGTCCGTGCGGCATGATACACCCCAACGTGCTTCGTGAGGGCGGAATTGACACCGACAAATATACGGGCTTCGCATTCGGTCTTGGACTTACAAGACTTGCTATGATGAAGTACGGCATCAAGGACATTCGTGACTTCAACTCGGGCGACCTTAAGGCGCTCTCGCAGTTCAAGTCCATATAAGGGGGTAAGGAAATATGCTTTTATCAATGAACTGGATTTCCGACTTCGTTGACCTCTCGGGGCTTGACAAGGTTGCTCTTATCAGAAACTTCACTCTCTCAACCGCCGAGGTTGAGGATATTATAATCAAGGGCGCTGACACTCACGGTGTCGTAGCGGCAAAAATTCTCTCGGTTGAAAACCACCCGAACTCAAAGAAGCTTCACCTGCTTAAGGTTGACACGGGTAACGGTGTTATTGACGTTGTGTGCGGTGCGCCCAACGTAAGAGAGGGTATGCACGTTGCTCTTGCTACCGAGGGCGGTGCGGTTTGCGGCCACAGCATAGGCGCGGCAGTCGTTGCAGGCTACGAGTCGCACGGTATGTGCTGCTCTGAAGCAGAGCTTGGCATCAGCGACGATAACTCGGGCATTATGGACCTCGACCCCACCATTCCTCTCGGAACGGATATCAAGTCGGTTTACGACATTGACGATATTATCTTTGAGGTTGACAACAAGTCCCTCACCAACCGCCCCGACCTCTGGGGACATTACGGAATTGCAAGAGAGTTCTCGACCATTACCGGCAGACCTCTTATCGCACCCAAGACCTGCGACCTTGGCGCGTACGATGCGCTTGAGCCCGTCGCAGTTGAGGTTAAGGCAACCGACCTTGCTTTCCGCTATACCGCAATCAAGGTTGAGAATATCACCCGTAAGGTAAGCCCCGTTAATATGAGAATAAGACTCTATTACTGCGGATCGCGTGCTATCAACTTCCTTGCCGACCTCACGAACTACGTAATGCTTGAGCTCGGTCAGCCTATGCACGCGTTTGATTTGAGCCTCGTTGATAAGATAGAGGTTCAGACCTTCCCCGCCCCCTTTAAGTTCACTACGCTTGACGGCATAGTTCGCAACATCGACGACACTATGCTTATGATTACCTCGGGTGGCGAGCCCGTTGCAGTCGCAGGCGTTATGGGCGGTGATGCGTCGAAGATTTCTGACAGCACCACCTCTCTGCTTCTTGAAAGCGCGACCTTTGACGGTGTCAGCGTGCGTAAGACCACGACGAAGCTCGGTCTGCGTACCGATGCCTCGATGCGATATGAGAAGATGCTCGACCCCGAGCTCTGCCGTCTTGCCACCGAGAGAGTTATCTCGCTTCTTTGCGAGCTTGACGAGGGTGTGCGAGTAATCTCGTCCTTTACCGACGCGTATGTGAGAAAGTACCCCGTAATCGAGCTTGAATTTGACAAGGCCTATGTAAACAGATACACGGGTATAGACATTCCCGATGAAACTATCGTAAAAACCCTCACGGGTCTTGGCTTCGGTGTTTGCCTTGACAACGGATGCTTCAAGGTAACCGTTCCCACCTTCCGCGCGACCAAGGACGTTACCATAAAGGCAGACGTAATTGAGGAAATATCGCGTATTTACGGCTACGATAACTTCGACGTATGCACGTCAGTAAGCCCCATCTCACCCGTAAGAGAGCAGACGCAGAAGGCATACGAGGACAGAATGAAGGACGTGCTTGTCGGCTCGTACAGACTGCACGAGGTACATTCCTACATCTGGTCGGATTCGGCAAAGGACCGCGAGCTTAACATCAAAACCCCCGAGGGTGTTCGCGTAATCAACGCGCAGACCCCTGACCATCAGTATCTTCGCGTGTCGATGATACCTACCCTTCTCTCTTTCGTCAAGAGCAACCGCTCTTACGCGCAGACCTTCGGTATCTTTGAGATAGGTCACACGGTTGACGGTCTTAACGGCAACGGTCTTTGCAACGAGAGAAAGAAGCTTGGCGTTGCGCTCTTCTCAAAGGGCGAGAGCGAAGAGGTGCTCTTCAATCGCGCGCTTGATATGGTAGGCGAGCTTTGCTCTGACGTGCTTCACAAATCACCCGAATACCGCGCTATCGAGGGACGCTTCGGCTTTGAGCATCCTATGAACACCTACGGTATTTATCTTGAAGGAAATCAGGTCGGCTTCGTTGCCCCCTGCCACCCTGCGGTGCTTTGTGAGATAGATAAGAAATGTGCAGTTGTGTTCTTCGAAATTGACACGGGTCTTGTGTCACTCGTTGAAAAGGACAGAATTTCATATCAGGTGCCCTCAAGATTCCCTGAAATCGACATCGACCTTACCTTTGGGGTAACGCTTTCTGAAGTTGACTTCGGCGCGCTTGAAGCACTTGCTAAAAAGACCGCAGGCGAGGTGCTTAAAGCGGTTGCGGTTAAGGATATATACGAGCAGGACGGAAGCTGTGCGCTGACACTTCGCTTCACCTTTGCATCGGGCGAGCGCACCCTCTCAAAGGGCGAGCTTGAGCCTATGACCTCGTCAATAATCAAGGCATTTGAGGAAGCAGGCGTTAAATACAACGCATAACCCTTCCCTCACCATTTGCCAAGGTCGGCATTATTTGAACAACATTTGCCACACGGCAACCTAAAAAGGACGGTAGGAATTATGAAAAAAATCGCTTTTACCTTAATCGCGGTATTTCTCATTCTTGCCGTTCTTTTTGCCTTTTGCTCTTGCGAAAAAAACGACGGTGACGAAAGCGACAATAAGCCGAGCGACAACACGCAAGGCATCACACCGCCGGATGACGGTGACACCAACCCGCCCGACACCCCCGAGGACAACACGACAGACGGCGAAAATGACCTGACACCCGATACCCCAACGCCACCAACACAAGAGGACGGTGACGCTCAAACGCCACCAAATGATGATGGCGCAGATGATGAAAGCACCACTACCCCCGACGAGGACGGCGGTACGCAAAACGGTGGTACGCAGAGTGGAAAGCCACACGATACCCCACTCGTTCCTGACAAGCCGAGTCAGGTTGAGTGACTAAAAAGAGGCTGACGCAAGGACTATGCGTCAGCCTCTTTTGTTGTTATGACCTCATCAAGTTCAGGTTTTTTCAAGTGTATTTTGAAATATCGCTTGTATTTATGCCTGCTCTTGCGTGGCGGTGCTGTCATTTTCGACAAGTCGCTTTACCCAAGCGCCACGGCGCAGAAGCATCATACCGAATAGCATTTTAAGTCCCTCGGTAAATTGGCAGATAAAGAACAACGGATAAATTCCGAGTGTCGTAAAATAGGAAAGTCCAAGGCACAGCGGTACTACTACTGCCCACATATACACGCTGTCAAACAGTATGGTAACAAACACCTGACCGCCCGAGCGCATTGTGAAATACGCGGCATTTGCATAGGCGCAAAACGGCATCGTCATAGCGCTTACCACCATCATATAGGATGCAAGCTGACGCACCTCGGCAGAGGTTTCGTAGAGCGAGGGGAAGAACAGAGCGGTAAGCGACATCAGCACCGTCATCATAAACGACACGAAAACCGAGAAGGCAAGCATCTTTCTTGCAGTATCCCGAGCCTCGTCAAAGTCACCTGCGCCAAGAAGCTTTCCGACGATAATTGCAATAGCCGAGCCGAGAGAAATATACACGACGTTAAACACGTTAAAAATGGTCGAGCAGATATTCTGCGCCGCCACAGCATCAAGTCCTCTGACCGAGTACGCCTGATTACGAAGCACCATAGCGATAGCCCAGAAGAACTCGTTAGCCATAATCGGAATTCCCTTTTTGAATATCGAGCGAGTAAGCGCCCTTGGAATAAAGAGGCTTCGGTAAGCACCTTTGAGATAGGCAAAGCGCTCGGTGCGTCTGTGAGAGAAAATTACAAGCGTAAACAGCTCAACAAATCTTGATGCAACAGTTGCTATTGCCGCGCCGACAACACCGAGGGCGGGCAGTCCCAAAAGACCGAAGATAAGCACAAGGTTTAGTGTAAAGTTTGTTACTATTGCCGCAAGGCCTGCTATCATAGGCATCACGGTTTCCGAGGTTTCACGAAGCGTCGAGGCATACGCCTGCGTCAGCGAGTACGGGATAAGTCCTATCAGCATCACATACAGATACTTCTTGCCATAATCAAGCGTGAGTGCAAGGTCGCCCGTGCCGTCGCTCTCGTGCAAGAAAATGCCGATAAGCGCCTCGTCAAACAGAATAAACGCGGCAATTCCAAGCAGCGCAGACACAAGGCAGATAAGCATCTTGAAGCGGAAGGTGTGCCTAATTCCCTCATCGTTTCCGCTACCGAAATACTGCGCGGTAAATATACCTGCCGCCGAAACCGCACCGAATATAAGAAGGTTAAATATAAACATAAACTGGTTGACGATAGACACGCCCGACATAGCCTCAGTACCAAGTCTGCCAACCATTACGTTGTCAAGCATATTGACAAAGTTCGTGATGCCGTTTTGCACCATCATAGGTACTGAAACGGCAAGCACCGCCTTATAAAATGCGCGGTCACCTATATACTTTTTTAGTGAAAGTCGTGACATAAAAGCCTCTGTTCCCTTAATATAATCTTTCGTAAATGTAAATAATTATTGCTATATTGTATATTATTTCTTGCCCAAGAACTCTTTGATTTCAAGTGCAACTGTATCAAGCTCAGCAAAGAACTCGCGCGTCGTTACCCTTACACCGCCTGCGCCAAGCACTATGAGCTGCTCATCGCGGTCGTCGGTGACTACCCGTACCGTATCGGGCGCTTTTATTTCGTAGGTCGCGCGCTCGATATACGCATCGGCACTCTGCCGCTCTTTGGTGTATATTACAGTAACGCCGCCAAGGTCCTCGGTGCTACCGACATTATCCCGTCGTTTATGTCCGTCAAATACAATGATAACCTTGACGCGCTTGAAGCCGCGATAGTTGCACATAAGCCGTATCAGCGTATCTCTCGCGTGGGACAGCTCTTCCTTAGCGAGCGCTGAAAGCTCTTCTGATGCGAATATGACGTTGTAGCCGTCGATGATAAGATATTCATCACCGCGCTCTATGGGGCGTGGACGCTTCTTCTGATTTTCCTTCGGCGCTTCGTAGGTGGTGCGCTCGCTGACGGTGCGCTTGGTCACCTTGCCGTAGGTTGCCTCAAATATACGCATAAGCTCTTTATCCTCGGCTACCGTCTGTCGGTAGTCCTTGGGTGTGTCTGCTCTGCGCCTCGGCAGGCTTATCTCTGGGGTGTCATCCTCACTCGCCTCACGCGAGGTATAGGGCGGTGGGGTGTGCATTTTTTCGTCTGCCTCATACCAGGGCACGAGGTATCCTGCGCCACCCTTGCAGAACACCGAGTTAGGATTTGCGCGTATATCGCTCTCAGGGTCGTACTCGCGCTGCGCTATAATCTCGTCTGCGTTATGGCAGGGCTGATACTGCGAATACTTCAAGCTGATTTTTCCCTCGCCCCTCGTGTATGAGCGAAGCTCGTTCTGATACGAGCGCATACTGAACACGGGTGCTATGCCACATAGTCTTACCGTGCCGTCACCCGAAAACTCGGGTGCATCGCACCTGCCGTGTCGCAATTCTATATCGTTCAAAAATCTGCCGAGTGCGCCCTCGGGCAAAACCGCCTCAAAGCTATAAGTCGGCTCAAGAAGCATAAGCGTTCCCGATGCGCGCGCCTTCATCAGCGCCTGATTTACGGCCCTGAAGGTTGCTTGTCTGAAATCACCGCCCTCGGTATGCTTCGGATGCGCTCTGCCGCCTATGACGGTTATTTTCACGTCCGTCAGCGGTGCTGCAATAAGCTTACCCTTGTGCCGTCTTTCTTCAAGATGCGAGAGTATCAGGCGTTGCCAGTTGAGCTTAAGGTTGTCAGGCGGCACCTCGGTTGCAAAAACCGTACCCGACCCTTGCGGTAATGGGTCGATACGAACTCTTACCTCTGCATAGTGCATAAGCGGCTCAAAGTGACCTGCGCCAAAGACGGTTTCGGTTACGGTTTCGCGGTATATTACACCCGTTTCGGTGAAGCTTACGTCAAGCGAGAAGCGGTCCTTTATAAGTCGTGTCAGCACCTCGGTCTGTATCTGTCCCATAAGCCTGACGCGCACCTCTCGGCTCACCTCGTCGTATCGAAGCCCCAGTGTCGGCTCTTCATCTGCAAGCGGTGCTAAATCAAGGTAGGCGCGCATAATATCCGTGCCCTTTGCAAACTCGATTTTATAATCAAGCACGGGCTCTGCCGCGACCTCATCCTTTGCCGCTGTGCCAAGTCCCATACCTGCTCTCGTGTGCTTAAGTCCGGGAATTGCAATAACATCGCCTGCCACCGCGACCTTTACCTGCTTGAAGCGCTCTGCGCTGTAAAGGCGTATCTGCTCAACGCGCTCGGTGACCTCACCCTCATCCGTGGGTACAGTTATGCTTTCCTTAACAGAGAGCGTGCCGCCGACGATACGCATATAGGTAAGCCTCGTGCCGTCGGGCGCTGTGTTGATTTTATAAACCCTTGCGCCAAAAAGAGTTTTGCTGAAGTTCTTTTCCCTCGTGTAAATATCAAGAGCATTAAGAAGAGTGTCAACACCGTTGTTTTTCAGCGCCGAGCCGAAAAAGCATGGCGTAATTTTCATCCTTGAAATCGCATCCGCAATCGACTCATCACTAAGGTCGGAAGAATCAAGATACTCGCCGATAAGACGCTCATCGCACGCGGCACATTCTTCAAGAAAGCGGCCTCTGTCCTCGCCTTTAAGATTAAAGTCGCACACGCTATTATCAAGCGCTGTGCGAAGAGAGGCAAGAATATCAATTCTTCTCTCGCGCCCCATATCCATCTTGTTAACGAATATAAAGGTAGGAATTCTTCTCGCCCGAAGCATCCTGAAAAGATTTACTGTGTGCGATACCGCGCCCTCGGTCGCACTGACGACGAGCACCGCGTAATCCATAATAGCGAGGCTTCGCTCTGCCTCGGCAAAGAAATCAAGGTGTCCCGGGGTGTCAACAACAGTAACAGCCGTATCGTCAAGGGTAAAGCGCGCAAGCTTTGAAAAGACGGTGATACCGCGCTGACGCTCAATAGCGTGGCCGTCTAAAAGACAGCTTCCGTTATCAACGCGTCCCAGCGTATCCTTTGCGCCGCTGACATACAGCATAGCCTCGCTGAGCGTGGTTTTTCCTGCGTCAACGTGAGCTAAAATACCAAGCGTTACCGACTTCATACGGTATCCCCCTTCCCTTTTTTCTTTGCATTAGTAAAGAACAGACTCGGGTGCTTTTTGCAACCTAATCTGTTCTTTTTAATAGTTCTGAATATTAGTTTCTTTCAGTTATATGTAAAGTAGGATTTACAATAGCATCGCAAGCACGCACACTCAAATCATTTCCTGCAAGAAGCCTTGAACCGATATTCTCGATAAGATACTTAGGCGGCAACGGAAGCTCACGCATTTCCTTTGAGTTTATCTGCTTTGACTTTGAGGTAATGCTAAGGTATCTATCGTAGATAGTAGAGTTAAGAAGCGCAAAAAGTCCGAGAGCAAGACGAATAGACATCTCGTCCTTTGAGTCCTTGGTGTCGATAAAGTTGACCTTGTTGTGCGTAGTCACGTACTGATTCTGCGGACGCATCGTAGCGACGTATATCGCGCAGTTAAGAAATCTCTCGTCACTCTTGGCAGGCACGCGCTTTACGATTATCATATTCTTGTTGCGTTGGAACAACGATGCCTCAATAGGCAGAAGATACTGCTTTTTCGTATTCGGCGCAGGGAAGAATATCCTACCGCCGCGCATCGTCGAGGTGCGGATAATCGGTATCGTGCCGGGGCGCTCGTCATCAAGCAGAATTCTGTCGCATTTGGAATCAATAACAAGTCCTGTTGACATTTTGAGCCCTAATGATGCGAGAGTTTCAGGGAAGCAGCCTATGTATTTGACAATCCTTGTTTCTTCAAGGTTTCTTGGCAAGGTCATAGTGCCGTCCTTGTCGCTGATAACGAAGTCGTACGGAAGCGGCGGCAGTAAGGACGTGCCGCTCTGCGAGCCTGAGTCAACCGAAGCGGAAATCTGCACGTCGGTATGCTCTGCACTGTTCTCATAGCAGATAACGAGGTTCTTCTTCAGGGGTATGGCGCGCTTCGCATTCTTGGATGCGCCGACGAAAAGGTGAACACGTCTTACCGAAAGTCGGTTTGCCATATCGCGTCTGAAATCGGTGAGAGCCGATGCTGTGGCAACCGTGGTCGGAAGCACGCATACAAGCTGACCGCCATCCTCAAGATGCTTGCTTGCAACACGCACGAAAAGATATGCAGCCGACAGCGACACAGAGGTAATTCCCCCTGCCGCCTCTGCCTCGGCAGAGCCCTTTTCAATAAGGTGCTGTGGCGGATTGGTTATGATAATATCAAACTTGTCCTCTACGTTTCCGTAAAAGGTTACGGCATAGTGGTTTTTGTAGTCGGTGAGATAATTCTCATCAAGAACAGTGTAGTAAAGACGCACGCCGTAGTCGTGGCGGCATTTCTTTCTCATACGCTCAAGGTTGTCCTCAAGCATAGGCAGAAATTTCCTGTCGGACTCGTAGCAGGTGAGGAAGATGTCCTTTGCCTGCGGTGCGCGCTTACATATCGCGTCAATTACAGCGCCCGAAAGGATACCCGTTCCGGCCCCTGCGTCAAGCACGGTGTACGAGGTCTTGGTGTCCGAGAGCTTAAGCATATCCGCCATAAGCCTTGCCGTATCCTTTTTGGTGAAAAGTCTGCCGAGCCTGACACCGTCACGCTGTGAATGCTCGCGCACGAGCTTTGCCGTATTTCTTACTGCTAAAGCAAGCATAGATATACCCCCTCTCTTTGGTTTCTGCCCTGATTTATGTATAGCATTATAGCATATTTCTTATTAAAGTTCAAGAGATTTTATCCCTTTTTTCAAAAAAATATTGCAAAAGATAACATTTGATGATATACTTAAAATATCAAAATATTTTTTGGAGAAAACATATGAGCGAAAATCAGATAAAAAAGCACATAAAGCTTCTTCAATGCTCGGATATTCACCTTGACACGCCCTATATCGGGCTGTCTGCCGAAAAAAGCGAAGAGCGCCGCCGTCAGCTTCGTGAGAGCTTCGTGCGCCTTATGCAGTACGTGCAGAACAGAGGCATTGACATCGTGCTCATCTGCGGTGATTTGTTTGACACCGACTACGCTACTAATACCACCGCCGAGGTGCTGATACGCGAATTCCGTTCCTGCCCTGATACGCAGTTTATAATCACCCCCGGAAAGAGCGATTACTATAACGGCAACCCGATTTACACCTCGGGCAGACTTCCTGACAACGTAAAGGTCGTTGCTACGCCTAACCTCACCAGAATTGACTACGACGAGCTTAACCTCACGGTTTACTCGTGGGCATTTACCGAGCCCGTTATGCGCGAAAATCCCCTCTATCAGCGCCGTGTTGACGATACGTCGAGAATTAATATCGTTGCAGGCTATGCAGACCTTGACGCGCTCGTCGGCTCTGACAAGTGCCCCGTCACGATGGACGACCTCAAAAGCTTTGGCGCTGACTACTACGCATTCGGCTCTCGCCATGATATGAGTGAAACGGTTAAGGTCGGCGGTGCGCTCTACACCTACTCCGGCTCGCTTGAATGCACGGGCTTTGAAAACCCCGGTCTCGGTGGTGCGAACCTCATTATCATCGAAACGGGTGAGGGTGCGACCTCTATCGACGTAAGACGTCACGCATTCGGACATATGCGTCACTACACCGAGGTTATAGACATCACGGGTGTTGACAAGTACAATGAGATAATCAACCGCATAAGCCGTCTTATTTCCGAGAAAAAGTACGGCATCGAAACCGCCCTCAAGGTTGAGCTTGTGGGCTATCTTGACCCAAGATTTATCGTACCGAAGAACTTTGAGTGTGAGGCATTCGGTCTTTACTATTTTGATATAGTGGACAAAACCCTGCCTCTCTACGGCACAGAGAGCTTCAAGCGCGATATGAGTGTAAAGGGCGAGCTTTTCAGAAATCTTCTTCCCCTTCTTGAGGGCGACAACGAGGACGATAAGCTCATTGCCGCAAGAGCCTTCCGCGTAGGCCTTGCCGCACTCGAAGGCAGAGAGATTGATTTTTAAAATACCGAAATAGCATAAGAGCAAAAGAGCAAAAACAAAAGGTGCAAAATCCTTCTGCTTTTGCTCTTATTTTTTCCTCTGCCCCACGTGTCAGCTATGCCGACGCAACGCCTGCTCGATGCCGATACAATGCCCCCTCGACGCACTTTGACTCAATGTATTCCCCCCTTTGCTTTTTGCACTATTAAAAAATCCCCAATATACCCTTGACTTTTATCAAAAGGTGTGATAAAATAATATGCGCTGATTTTGAAAATCAGCAAAGCATAGCGAGGTGTAGCGCAGTTGGTAGCGCGCCAGTTTCGGGTACTGGAGGCCGCGAGTTCGAGTCCCGCCACTTCGACCAAAAAAACGACAGGTTTCGACCTGTCGTTTTTTATCCAAGCAAAAGGCTTGGCATATCATCACGCGAAGCGTGCATCCCCTGCTACTTTATGATATATAAAACTTCGTTTTGGTGATATCCAATGCTTTACATTGATGATATGCACGGCTCTGATACACGGCTTTGCCGTGATTTGGGGTGAAAGCTCAAATCGCGTAAGCGCTGCACTGAAAATATCTTTTTAGCTTTTTTAGACTTAAGCGATAGCACAACAGCCGTACACATCAATTCACGCTATTTACAACTCCTGAAAAAAGCACTGCGCCATAACTATCGGTAATGACAAACCCGAAGGCTCTGTCAACGATATAGTCGCGATATACCCTTTCATAGCCCTCAAGAGGACCTGCTGAGCCACACATAGGCATAACAGTAACTGCCGCACCCTCGATACCCTTATCATTCACGTCGATGCTACACTTATGGATAACGCCGTCGCAAGCGAGCTGCTCATCGGTTACATTAGAAAAATCGCATTGCTTAAAATCAAACAGATTGTTGATACCAAAATCGTTTTTGAGTATTTCGGCAAGATCACCGTCAAAGGTAGCTTTGTATTTCGGAAAAAATACTCTTGTATTATGCAAAAGCTTGTTTTCCTCGTCAATATATCCGTAATCCCCGAGATTGTTGATCTTGTAAATGTTATCCGAGGTAAATACCTCCGCAAGAGTATGTCCGTCGGTAGGAACGATAAACTTGATATCAAAGTCGTGCTCAGTTCTTGTGTAGAAAGAGGTATATCCCTCTCCCTCGTAGATATTTCCGTTAAAATAATAGCTTTGAAGCAGCCTTGTGTTCGTCACACTTCCGTCTGCGTTTTTGAAATCATAAGCCCTATCCGTAAGCTTAAGCTCGTCGCCATCCTCGTTCCAAACCTCTTTGAGATAGAATGTATTTATAAGCGTAATCAAGGTCTCGGGTGATAGCTCTATGTCACCATCAATAATTCCGTGTGTTTTTTCCTTGATATAAGCGTTAATTGCCCTCTCGCCCTCACTCGTCTTAAAGTTCACGCTAAAGACGTCACAGTTAAAGTTACCCGCAATATTGTTTATACCATCTTCCTTGAGAGTAGTATTCTTGTCTACCCAAATGGAATTTGCTAGCTCATCAAACGCGAGAATCATCTCGCTTCCCTGCATATTTGTGTAGTAATACTCGCGGTTTGAGAAGGCATATAGTGCCTTGGTAAAATTCCTTACCTCATCGTAGGTAACACCCACAGCGTTCAGTATTTCATCCCTTGTTTCGCCATTCGCGCACTCGATTGCAAGAGCGAGTGCCATGTAGACCGACACGGGTGAAATGCAAATATTCGTTTGCTTGTTACTGTCTGCATAGACCTCGTAGGTCAGCTTGGCAGCAAAGGCATCCAATTTATCAATGAATTTCTCATAGCCTTCTTGTTCGGCATCGGAGTGTCTTATATCCACCGCCTTCGCGGCAAGTGCCAAAGAATAATTCTCGGGATTTAACGCGCAGGATGAAAAAGCGAGACACATTGTTAAAATAAGTATTAAAGATATAATTTTCTTCATTGTGTTGACCTCCATTTTGTTAAACTCTTATATCACATAAAGATATGTCGGTATTGATAGCAACCACACGAGGATTAGCGTAAACAAGCTATACAGTTCCATTGTCTTATATCCGTTTTTCTTCTTTAGTGTGATTGCTTCAAAAAGCAACAAGCCAAGAATGAACGGCAGAACGAAAACAATGGATATCATAAAACCGCCGATACCTGTCCAACCGTCATTGATCGTCAGTCTTTCCACGACCGCTATAATCATCATAACAACCAAACCAAGAGTCATAACACCGCATACCGACGAATATGCAATGCTGATGATATTGTACTTGTTATATTTGTCCTTTTCCTTCTGACCGCCGATAAGTTCATCTTGCGGTATTTGGAACAGAACAGCAAGTCGAGCGAGATTATCTTTACTCGGATAACGGTCGCCTGACTCCCACTTGGATACGAGAGTGCGCGACACAAAAATTTGATTTGCCAAGTCCTCTTGTGTGAAGTTAGCTTTTGCTCTGAGTTCTTTGAGTCTATCTTTTAATTCCATATTGAGATCACCTCCGCTATAATTTTACTACGCAACCTGCGGAAAGACAAGATATAACGGCGTGACATCTATGTGACAAGTAATAAATACGGGAAAATGCCTTATTCAGCGTAGAAATACATCGAATAACCGTCAAGGCTAATGGGCAAGGTCGGTTCTTCCGAGCCGTCTGCGTATGTAGTCATAGCAACCGTTGCATATCCCGATTTGCCGTCTATCGTGATATGATAGTCCGTTCCTTCGGGATTTCTGCCCGACACGGTATAAGTTCCTTCGTAGGTCTTGCCGTTCGTAACATCGGTAATCGTAATCTTACCGTCCTTCGCTACGAGAGTCATTTCAATAATTTTCGCTTCGGGGTGGGTGCTGCTTTCTTCTGCCGCCGCATCATAAACAGATTGATTATCTTCAATGTGCATAATCGTCCGCATTTTCCACTTGTAATCTTCGATTTTGGGTTTTCCCATTCCGCAAGCGGATAGTGCGAAAATCAGCGTTACTACGAGCAGAAGGATAGATATTGTCTTTTTCATTTCTTGATCCTCAATATTCTCTGATAAATGCAGTCGAAATAGACAACTTATTTAATAAGTTCCATTTGTTCCAGCAGAAGCTTAACATCGTGTTTTACATCTTCACCAAAAAGATCAAACTGAACTACGAAGAAAATGTTGTTACCATCTCCTGTGTAGTTAAGCACGGCTATTTCGGATTTCGATTCATCATCGTTTTTGTAGCAAACGTGAAGGCTATACGGCAGTCCGTCTTTTTCTCGTGCTGTTTCGGTAGCCCACGGGTACAGATCATAATCAATTGCGTTGGTTGAATACACAAAGGTTTCAAGCGTATAATTGATATTGTAATATTCATAGATACGTACAGTGACGGTTGCGTTTACGCCGTATTGGTACATCACATGTGTACTATTGTTTGACTTGCTATACACAATATTTGTAGGAGTATATTCTTCAAACAGAAGAATTGCCTGTAATCCAACCGCATTTATTGCTTCTTCAAGATTGTCGGTAGTTCCAAAAATGTTTACTTTAGGCTCATTGGTAATCGTAGACAAAACACAAGAGAAGTGTATCTCATCGTATCCACGATCGGGAAGTATTGCAGAACATTCAAAATATACGGTTGCAGGGATTGCGGTTGTAGTGGAAGTATTGTCATCCGTCACATCTTCATCTACGGGGGCGTTAGGATCGTAATTAACATCCTCGTTTCCACCCGTGCCGCCGTTAATTTCTACACTTTTTTTGAACGTTCCGGCATCAAAGTATAGGTTTAGTGCAACGAAATCTTGTTCGTCAAGCAAATCGAATGTAAATACACCGTTATTATTAGTTGCCACTTGCTTGCCGTCTGTGGATTCGATACGCCGGATAACTTGATCGGCAATTTTATTCGATGAACGGAAGAATACTGCGCTGTTTCCTTTACATTCGCTAAGATAAATCGTAATAATGTCTGCTTCGTTAGGGATTGTATAAGCGTCATAGATTTCCAAATATAGTGAACCATTGGCGATACTGAATATATCATTGATTTCACCGTTGTTAATGTCGGGAGGCTTTCCATCGAAATTGTTGTCGGGGGCGTTTTCGCCGCGCTGAGGCTCGTCAAGCTTATTATTGCCGAGCAATCCCATTTGATGGGCTGCAAGTACACACGTGATTATTAAGCAAAAACAAGCTGCAACTGACACCCATTTCATCCAAGCATTCTTATTTCGTTGGGGCTTTTCTTCTTCCTTAAGCTCTGCCGCTTCTTCGATATGACGGGAACTTATAAGTCCCATAGCTTCAGATATTTTTTCTCTTTTCATACTGTGACTCCTCTTTGAGTTAGATACTGCCTGAGCTTTTCTCTTGTACGAGAAAGACGGACAGTTACGGCGTGGTTGCTCATTTTGAACATTGCCGCAATATCCGAAATGCAATCTGAAAACCAATAACGCCTTACAAACATAACACGATTGGTTTTATCCAATCCGTCAAGAAAATCATCAAGCAGCTCGGCGAGCTCGCCCGCGTTTACCTCGTCCTGCACAGTTGTTGCAGATGGCAAGCAGTTTTCGAGCTCGTGGAGAGCCACGTCATAGTAGCTGTTACGCTTCTTTGCGGTATTTTGATGATAACGCTTGATTGATATGTTCCGAACAATGCGACAAATATAGGTAAGTAAGGGATTAGGCTTTTGAGGCGGTATAGTGTTCCATGCTCCTAAATAGGTATCGTTGACACATTCCTCGGCATCAGAATCGTTCTTCAGAATATTGACGGCGATTTTATGACAAGTATCTCCATACTTTTTCGATAACTCAACGATTGCTTGTTCCGAGCGCTCGTAGAACAATTCAATTATCTTACTATCGTCCATATCATCACCTTCCTTTGTATGCCTCACCTATATACTACGGTTTTAAAAAAGAATGTCACATAATTTTCCAATGTTTTTGATAATTTTCTTATAAATAAGCGAAATGCGCCCATAACTTATCCAAAGCTATGGGCGCATCCTCATTCTCATATCGATTGATTTCCCACAACCTCAAGGGGAACTTATTTTGATAAGATCATTATATCATAATTTTATGAATACTTCAACTATATTTGCTTCATTATACGATATTTATGAAATTGGCATCGAAGGTTTTCTCCGATGCCTGATCTGTTATTCATTTGTGTCTAATTGTACCTCCATCGCCAACCGTGTTCCGAGCTTTAAGGCGTATTCGAAGATGGCAGCTTCGGCGAGGCTTACGTACTCGTCCCAGCGGTCGTGGAACTTTTCGAATATTTCCTTCTGCTCGTCGGTGAAGGTCTTTGCCAAGTCCTCGTGATGCCTTGCCATGTAGCCGAGCCGTTCTTTCATCACTTTTGAGTTTGTTCGACTGTCCTCTTGCGGTATTATGTTTCCGTGCCATAGTTCTTTTATCATGTTTTTCATAGGTTGTACCTCCTGTTAGCACACAACAATACCACTGAAGAGGAGGAAAGTCCAGCACTTTTTCGAAAATAAATCTAAAGTTTTCATCGGGCGTTTTCTTTCGTCTACTGCACATCAATTTTTGCATTTTGGCAAAAAACTATTGCGCTTTTATGAGAACTGTGGATACTAACGGCAGAAGAATAGCCACCGACATTTTCTTGTCGGTGGCTATTTTCATGTGCACTACGGCTCGGTTTTGTTCCTGAAGCAGTACGGCGTACTGCGGTTCGGTCCTTCAACCTCTACGGGATGGAATAACTGTTTTTCGTGTTTAAGGATAGCAATATTGACTTCCGTTTTGGGATTTAATACTATTATTTTCCATAATTCATCAGCGTATACTGCTATATCTTCTTATCATCCGTCGCGGGATTGTCGATCAGCTCACCGTGTTCGTTGAAGCGCGAGCCGTGGCAGGGGCAATCCCAGGTGTGCTCTGCGCTATTGTATTTTAGGGCGCAACCGAGGTGTGGGCAGCGCGGTGCGGTGGGGGTGAGAATTCCTACCGCCGATTCAAAGGCGTTAACGGCAAGCCGTGGGCGCAAGACGGTGCGTGATGGATCGAAAACAGCGGCATACGGACTGCGTTTTCCTTGGATGAGGTCACAGAGAATGTCGGCGGAAACCATTGCATTTGTCATGCCCCATTTGTTAAATCCCGTTGCAACAAAGACGTCGGGCGTGGATCTTGCGTACTGCCCGATATATGGAATGTCGTCAAGCGTCATGCAATCCTGCGTTGCCCACTTACCGACGATCTCAGCGCGCGTGTAGTGCTTGCGGGCAAAATCTTCAAGCTCCTGCCAACAGCCACCCTGCTTGCCTGTGCGATGTCCGCCACCGCCGAGAAGTAGCAGATTGCCGTAGCTACGGAAGGACGGACCCGTGTCGGATTCGTCCACATACATTCCTTCTACGTTTTTTGCATTTTTGAGCGCAAGAACGTAGGAACGGTGCTGATAGAGTTTGAGGAAGTACAAGCCGTGTTTATTGAGCATCGGGAAATGAGTTGCAATAATCAGCTTTTTGTAGGTGAGCTCACCGTGGTTGGTGATTGCCTTGTGCGGCATCAGTTCCACGACTTTAGTATGCTCGTAGATTGGAAGCTCTTTTGCAATTGTATAGAGAAATTTCAACGGGTGGAGCTGCGCTTGATCCTTAACGCACACCGCACCTGCAACGGTAAACGGAAGCTCTCGGGCATCCGAGAACTCGGCTTTCATACCAAGACGGTCCAAGGCGGCGATCTCCTTTTCAATCTTCTTGCGATCACACGTAGAATATACGTAGTTATCCCGTGTTTCATAGTCGCAATCGATGTTTTCGCAAAATCGGGCGTATTCTTGGATTGCTTTGTTTTGTGCGTCAACGTAAAGGCGTGCTTTATCCTCACCGAAGCGTTTTATCATTTCATTGTAAATGAGTCCGTGACCAAGCGTGATCTTCGCCGTGGTGCTTTTTGTAATTCCACCGCAGATTTCCGTCGCCTCTACGAGCATACAATCCACACCCGCACTTTTGAGCTTGTAGGCACACAAAATCCCCGCGATACCGCCGCCGATGATCAAAACGTCGGTCTTTTTATTTCCGCGAGGCGCATCAAACTGCGGCTTTACTGCCGTTTCCTCCCATACCGATTCCATATCAATCCTCCGATTTGTAATAGGAATAGTATTTGTAATTTTCGTTTCTTACATACCTGCCAAAATCTCGTATAGATCACTTAAGAAATGCCGAAAATAAAAAGGATAACGGAGGTGAAGATATGAGTAATCGATTAGCAAATGAAACGAGCCCCTATTTACTTCAGCACAAGGACAATCCCGTTGAGTGGTATCCTTGGTGCGACGAGGCGTTTGAGCGGGCAAAAAAAGAGGACAAGCCCATATTTTTAAGCATCGGATACAGCGCGTGCCATTGGTGTCACGTGCTCGCTCACGAGAGCTTTGAGGACGAAGAAATTGCCGAGGTTTTGAACAAATATTTTATATCCATCAAGGTAGACAAGGAAGAACGGCCCGACATTGACAGCGTCTATATGGCGGTCTGTCAAGCCTTCACGGGAGGCGGAGGCTGGCCGACAAGTATCTTTATGACGGCGGATCAGAAGCCGTTTTTCGCGGGAACTTATTTCCCCAAAACCTCACGAGGCGGTATGATAGGCTTTCGGGAGCTGCTGCTCGCCATTCACGAAAAATGGGTGTCCGACCGCGATATGCTCTTGAGGGATTCAGAGAAAATTATTGAGCATCTGAATAGCTCGGTGAGCGTGTCGGATATAGCAGATATTGATCTGACGCACTTGGCGGTGTCGCAATACGAGCGCATCTATGACGAAAAGTACGGTGGATTTGGACGTGCACCCAAATTCCCCACACCGCACAATCTGCTATTTTTATTCGACTACTATGAGCGGTACAAAACAGCCTCGTGCCTGAAGATGGCGGAGCATACCCTCTTGCAGATGTACCGCGGCGGAATGTTTGATCACATCGGATTTGGCTTCTGCCGCTATTCCACCGACAAGAAGTTTCTCGTTCCCCATTTTGAAAAAATGCTGTACGACAACGCGCTTCTGATCCTTGCCTATTGCAAAGCGTATGCGGTGACAAAAAAGGAAATATATCTTGAGATTGCAGAAAAAACGGCAAGCTATATCCTCCGTGAGATGACCTCGGACGAGGGCGGATTTTACAGCTCGCAGGACGCTGATACCGAAGGCGAGGAAGGAAAATATTATCTGTTTACGCCCGACGAGAGCATCGGGATACTTGGGCAAGAGGACGGCAAGCGATTCAACCGTCATTTTGATATAACTGACGCAGGTAATTTTGAAGGCAAAAATATTCCGAATCTCTTAAAAAGCGATCCTTCCAATAACAGCTTTGAAGCTTTTCTTCCCATGCTTTATGACTTCCGTAAAAAACGGTATTCGCTTCACCGCGACGAAAAGATCTTAACGTCATGGAACAGCCTGATGATCGCCGCTATGTGTGAGCTGTATCTTATCAGCGGAAAAGATGTATATCTTTCCGCCGCGCAAAACGCAGACAACTTTATACAGAAATATCTGTGCGACGCTGACACGCTTTACGTCAGCTTTCATATGAAAAAACGGGGTGTGAAGGGATTTCTCGATGATTATTCCTCGTATATTTTTGCTCAACTGTCGTTGTATCGCGCCACTTTGGATAGTGAACATTTGAACAGGGCAAAGCGCTTATGCGATAAGGTCATATCAGATTTCGGGGATAACACGGGTGGATTTTATTTATACGGCAACGGTCACGAGGAGCTGATTTTGCGTCCGAAAGAAACCTACGACGGCGCTATTCCGAGCGGAAATTCGCTTATGGCGTATAGCCTTGTGCGTCTGTCTCTTATTACCGATGAGGAGAGATACAAAAACGAAGCGGAACGGCAACTTGATTTTCTTGCACAAAGCGCCGCACAATATCCCACAAACCACGCTGTGTTTTTGACTGCGCTTTTGGAATACGAAAAGCCATCGATGAAAATAACGGTTGTAACAGATGAAACAACGGACAGACGCACATTACCTCTTGCATTCCCATCAAACGCGATTGTCATCCTTTTGGATGCCCCCACAAAGGAATACTTGCCAAAAAACGGCAAGACCACCTATTACGTGTGCCGAGGTCACAGCTGTCTGCCGCCAACCAACGACCTCAATGATTTGTTTGAAAATGTGCACACTTAATCTCACAAAGAATTGATGGATAATTTCCATATATTTAGTCCACTTTTATTTAGATTGATAAGCTCTTATCTTGACTATATTATAGAAAAGTTGCCATTTCAAGAACAGCAAAGTTTATTTAAAAGCGGATTTTACAACTTTAGATTGTAAAAGACAAAAGCCTCGGCAAGGAAACTCCCTACCGAGGCTTTCTCAATCATACTATATTACGCCGCGCCAGCTTCGGCTACTGAAAGCCGTGAGTTCGAGTCCCGCCGCTTCGACCAAAAAACGACAGGTTTCAACCTGTCGTTTTTTATCCAAGCCATAGGCTTGGCATATCATCACCAAAGGTGTATATCATCACCTGGCGTTTAGTTGTCGGGTTTTACCGTTGCCCATCGTTACCGCCACGGGGCGGTTCGCCACCGTTTGTGTGGGTGGGCGATGTGTTGTCTTTATTCTGCCCGTGGGTGCCGGGAAGTGTTCCTGATTGAGGTGTGCCGCCGCTACCGCCAGGGGTATTGACTGCTGGCATATCGTGGTCTATCTTCACAACCTCACCCGTCTTGCAATCCACCTCAAAGTCATAGGTGGCGGTGTCACCCTTTATGCGGATGGACACGTGATATACCATCTGTCTGTTGCCGTTATTGTGCTGCGGCTTTGCCTTCACACGATGCCATTCAAGCTCTGAACGTTCCACCTCGAGCTCCGCGAGAAGCAAGGTCAAAGCATCGTCCTGACCTACAAATCCACCGATGTCACCGCTTGAAATATCATTGTTAAACGGATCGTTTCCGTCGCCCTTGTTCGGCCTTGTAGAATATATCAGATTCAGCTCCTTGATAGACATATCGGCAAGGTCGGAAGCATCCTCGGCATTGAAGTCGTCCGTTCCGACCATTTTGTCAACAAGGTGCATTTTACCGACCGAAACACCGTTTTCGCTCGCTCTTTGCTTAAGGTTGTCATCAACGTTAACCTTCTGCGCTATGATAGAACATTCAAGCCCGGAGTTTTTAAACACGGTATTAATCTTGCCCGTAATATCGGACAGAAGCGTATCGGTTGCTTCATCGTTCTTTCTATCCACGCTTATCAGAATGGAATTTGAATCCTCGGTAAGATAGCCGTTCACATACATTGAGCCGACGATTGCAGTGAGCGCGGTGTTCATATCCACACCCTCAAGCTTTAGTCCTGCGAGAATTGCCTTTGCATCCTCGTTAACCGCCAAGCATTCCACAACCTTGCTTTCGCCATCCATCTGAAGCTCTATGCTTGGGTTTACGTCAATGTAAACAAAGGTTTCGGCATCCCCTGACGCTACCGTATCACCGATTCCGTTTGGAATAAACAAGCCTATCGACAAGCCCGAAATAAAGAGCACAAGGCAGAGCGCGCACGCTGCAATTCGCCTGAACATCATAGTATAATTAGGACGTTTCACAGGTTCTTTTTTAACCTGCACCGAAGAAGCAGTAACCGGTAGCTGCGCTTCTTTTTCACAGGAAGCAAGAATTTTCGAGCGAAGATTCGGCGCTTCAGCCTCGAAGGCTTCGGTTATTTTGTTTTTTAAATCCCGTCTTTTCACTTACTGCTCATCCCTTTCCTTGATTTCAATTTGAAGCTTCTTTATTGCGCGATTATATTTTGACAGCACGGTTGATAGCGGTTTTGCCAAAAGCTTCGCTATTTCTCTATGCTTTAGCCCTGACACGATATGTAGCGCGATGATCTCGCGTTCCTCATCACTCAAGATGCCCAGCATCTGTCTGAGAAATTCGCTCCTTATCATATCTTTTGTAAAATCACCGTCGTCGGACTCGATATCAATAGACTCGTCAAGCGGAACAAATCTTTGATTTTTACTAAACTGTCTACGCATCAGGTTCATTTCGATAGTAAATATCCACGCAAGCGGCTTACCCATAGGCTTATACTGCGTTGCGTTTTTCCATACCTGAACGAAGGTGTCGTGGGTTATATCCTCTGCATCCGCTTTATTTGCGGTTTTTGACAGAGCGTATGCAAAAATATCAGTTTCTATAAGCTGGTAAAGGTCACCCATAGCAGACACATCACCGCGAGACATTCGCGCGATGAGCTCTTCGGTCTTTGTGTCCCTGCTACGAACCTCTCCTTCAGTCAACGTGTACACGTAAAGCACGGTTTTTATCACCTTTCGCAGTTAGTGAATTATCTATTAAATTATAGCACAAAAAGTAATAAAAAACAACATTTTTCTATAGTCTGCTTTAAATTTGCAGTATCATTTTGTTTTTTGCAATTTTTTCAACTTGGCATCGTAATTTACTACGCGCTTGCCACTGACGCGCCAGCGTCGCAATCCGCGATACTGACGCGCCTGGTATTATTTATTCAGCCTCAGCCTCGCTTGCGGGAATTTCAAATTCCGCACCGTTAAGCTCTGCCTTCAGGACCGTTGCGCTAAATGTCTCAACGACAATTTTGTAAGTGTCACCGTTATTCAGCTCAATGATAACAGCTGCGACCTCGCCGCCTTTAGCTCTGTGAAGCTTAACGTCGGTCTTTTTTAAGGCATCCTCGGAAATACCGAGTGCTTCTATCACACCCTTAAGAAGCTCGCGGCGTGTCAAGGGCTTATTATCCTCTTCCTTTTCGTCCTTCTTTTCGTCCTTCTTCTCATCCCTGTCGAAGATCTCGTTCATTACGTGATCCTTAATACCTTCCTTATCAACATTATGCTTGTGGCAGAAATCGTCAATGATTTTCTCGGCATCAAGCTGCTCAAATTCCTTGCTTTCGCTTGCAAGAACCTCGCCGGTCTTTGCACAAACGGTGACCGTGTATTCCATACCGTCATATACAAACTCTACCTCATAGAGCATCTTGCCCTCGCCTCTGGTAACGCGAACGCGGTGCATGGTGATGCTCTGCGCGGTGAGGTTGGGATTTTCAAGGCTCTCAATCGCGATTTCAAGTGCCTGCTCTCTGCCGACGTAAGCACCCTCAACAGCCTTTCCGACCTTTTTGAAGTGACCCTTAATATCATCAGAGGTATCTTCAAGCATCATACCGAGGTCATTTACCTTGAGTGAAGCAAGCTCTTCCTCGGAAAGCTCCGGAAATTCCTCTCTTATCTTTTCGATAAGGTGAGCCTTGCCCTCGGAAATCTTGTATCTTTTAGCCATCTCACCGATTGTCTTGCCAATCTCTTCATCAAGCGCATCAAAATCCTGCTCGATTACAGAAGCGCGCTTGCCGTGCTTTTCAAATGCCTTGTTGATTCTATCGTTTACCCTCTCGGAAATATCCATAGCCTTTTTCTCTACGGAAACAAGAACCGAGCTTTCGTCGCCCTCAAGGTATCCCTGCTCGTCCATTTCGTCGATGATTTGCTCAACGACCTGCTCATAGTCCTCGCCTTCAGGCTCAAGCTCTGCTATGACGTCCTCGCCGTCCTCGTTGGTGGCTTCAACCGAAATAACCGTATTATCTTCCTTTACATATATACGTACTCCGGGGTTTACGTCAAGTGTGAATACTGCCGCTGCGGTTGCCTTGAGTGCGCTGCTGTCTGAAGCTTCAGGGCTGTTGCCCAAAGCGGGTGTGCATCCGACAAGACAAGTCGTCAGAAGCGTAAGCATAAGTGTAAGTGCGATTAGAATTTTTTTCATGATTTTTTCTCCTTTCGTGGTGTCCGTCTCTCGGACCCTTCACCTAACTAATCGGCAAAGATGCGCTTTTATCGCAAGGAAAAAATATTTTTTTAAAAAATTTCCAAAAAAATTCAAATGCCACCGCACAAAGCCCCTTATATAAATCTTTATAATGATATTTTACCCACCGTATTTTTCATCAGCCTGATAATAACCGACCTTTGCTATCATTTCTCTTTGCCTGACGAGAGTGGGCTTTTGCTTTTTGATAAAAAAGGGGGGCGGTGAGCCGAAGCTCACCGCCCGTAGGTTTGCTGATTGTTGTCGGCTATAAAATTGCCTTGGATCAGTAAACCGCAATGTAGAATTCAAGATCTTCATTCAGCACGACTGCGATGTAGATATCCTTTCCATACAAGGACTCGCCGCCGGTTCTGTAGATATCCTCTTGATCCTCATAAACGACGTCTTCAAGCAGGTTGAAGTTTGCATCATATGCCTTAACAGTATACTTCGTAGGGTCAAGCTCCTGCTCGTTTTCGTCAAGGATCGCAAGCGACTGCCCCCACTGTGTATCAGGGTTGATCTTGAACCAATACTCGCCGGTGGCAACGCCGTCAACGTAATCGGATTCATAGTATCCGCTTTGATTCGAGGATACGTCAACAAGCTCCTCGGCGTAACGGAAGGTGATCGCGTCGCCGGAGGCAGTGGTGGAGTTCTTGCCAATATGCACGTAGTAGGTGCCACCCTTATTAGCATAGAACTCAAAGCCCTTCACCGTCACCGTGTTTCCCTCGGAGTCATATACGGTTATAGTGCAATAATTACCATTGGGCTTGATATTCCAGTAACCGGAATTGGTAGTGTTCAGCGCGTAGATACCGCCTTCCCAGGTGGTGCCACCGGCAGGGCCAACGGGAACGGTCGCAACTGTGTCAACCGAACGGAAGGTGCTGGTTACGTGGCTATTACCGCAGTTGCAGGTGCCGTTGTACTGTACGTCACAGTTGGCAACGATGTTGAGTATGCCTACTACACCGTTTGCATCTGCAACAAGCTCGTAGTTTGCATAATCGCCGCTTGCAACAAGAGCGATGATTTCCTGACCTTGTGTAATTTCCGTCTCATTCTTAAGACACAGTTCAAAGGTGCCGTTCCAAAGATCCATCTCTGCGTAGTTGGTAACGGTGATCTGAACGATTTCACCAGGGATGATACCGTCTTTTACAAGAAGGGTGAGAGTTGCGGTTTCCGAGCCGTCGGTGCCGGGAACATCATAAACAGCTTCGGTCACGTCAATTTGAAGATTAGTCAGCTTTTTCTTGGTGATCTCAACAGCAAACTCGTCAATATCATAGTTGCCAACATCGGCTCCGCTAAGCGTATAGTCGCCGTAGTTTACAAATTCCTCTGAGCTGGCGTCGGGGGCGGAAAGCTTGAAGCTGTTAAGGTAAACCTCGTCCGCACTCAAAATATAGTCCTGACCACTAGTATGCGCACTAGTAAGTCTGAGGGGCTCATCAAAGGTGAATTGAGTTGTTCCGTTGTACTCTGCTGTAACGCCAGACACATTAACAATCATCTTATTCACTTTGATCGTAGCCGCAACCTCGGAAAAGTCGTAGTTGTGGCTTACCGTACCGAAGGCGGAGTTGCCAACATAAGGTGTCAAGATAACGCCGTCAGTGTACTGACCCACGTTTTTAGAAGGAGTCGTTGCCGTAAGCCATAGCGATGCAGCATCTGCGTCAACGTATCCGTCAAAGCTATCAGAGCTTACTGAAAGTGTATGATTTTTCTGGCCATTATAAGTTATTATACGCTCAATCTTCTCTCCTGCCTTCAAAGTCAGCTTCTTGGGTACGATCGCAAAGGAGTAGGTGCCAAGCGTGTAGTTATCGTCATTAAACGCGGGTGCCGAGCCTGCGGTTGTGTCCACATCCGAGTCTACAACGGTGTCTACAAAGCAGACCTCAAGGAATACTTGATCACTGCCGATAATGCCGCTATGATTTGCGCTCGTAAGAACAACCTGCTGATAATCGTTGTCGTTGTAAGTGAAATTGTAGGTAACGTCGTTCAGCACCTTGGGCACTATGCTTGCAGTGCAGGTAGTCAGGTCAAGCTCGTAGTTGGTGTAGCCGTCGCCGTCCTCGGCATCCAGACCTGCGCCTGTTACCGATGCGCCTACATTTTTGCTTGCGAAGGTGATGCAGACCTTAATTCCGTCCGCAACATCGCCGGATACAATACCGTTTGCTGCACCCAAAGGCACTTCAAAGTAAGCGGTGCCGTTATAGGTCAGATCCACGGTCAGGTTGGAGAGCGTCTTTGTCGCAATGGTAAATTCCTTCTCTGCGCTAACACCTGCGTAGGTTGCGGTTTCAGGGATGATAACCTTTACCTTATAAGTACCTGCGTTAACGGGCTTTGCATCAAGCTTGGTATCGCCCTTGTACCACTCAAAGGTAACCGCACCGTCAGAATTAGTAGTATAGGTGGGATTTGCAAGCGCTACCTTATCGTAGGTCTTGGAAAGATCCTGAATACCCGAAAGGGTTGCGGCGGTCTTATCGGTTTCAAAATACTCGGTAGCCGATGCCTTACCGCATACGCAGGACTTCCAGTATTGAGCCTTAGTAGTAGCGGTTGCCGCTGCCTTTAAGTAGTCGCTGTGGGCAACGGTCTTGTCAAAGCTGTGAGCAACCTCGTCCTTCTTATCACCGCAAACTGAGCAGAGATAATAGTGAGTGGTATCACCTACGGTCAGCGTAGTGCCGTGTGCGTGTGTGATAGTTCTCTCTGCCTCACATACGTTACACTTGGTATCGCAAGCGTTGTCGTAAACGTGCGCGCCTACCGTTCTCGTATAACCGCATACGTCGCAGGTGGTGTCGCAAGCGTTGTCGAAGGTATGTTCAGCCTTATCGACCTCTGCGCCCTCACATTCGTCCTCACAACCCTTCCAATGGTGGGTTGCGTCGGTTTGCCACTCGCCTGCAGCCACGTGCTCGTCGGCATCATGTCCGCAAGCAACAACCGTAATACAAAGCAAGAGGACCAGCAGTACGCTGAACAGAATTTTTGACGTGTTTTTCATAGTGAATCTCCTTTTTCTTTTTTTGTGGTGAAAACAAGGTTTTCACTCCATCTTGACTACATTATAAGATAATTATATATATCTTCGGTACACCCCTTAGGGGTGAAATCATGCATTTTCAGGGGTGAAAAAGGGGTGAAGGTTGTTTTTGGGCGCAAAAAAAAGGGGGCTGTCTCAAATAAAAATTTGAGACAGCCCCCCAAAAATGTTATTTTAACAGCAACGCGTAAAGCTCCTCGCGTGAGCCGACGCCAAGCTTGTTGTAAAGTGTTCGCGTATAGGTTTTAATGGTGTTTTCCGACAGATACAATTCGTCTGCGATCTCTTTTCGCTTCTTGTTTTGCAATATCATCTCAAGTATCTCACGCTCTCGCGGTGCAAGCAGCTCGCCCTCTCTTACAAAAAGAAGAACCTTGCCTATCTTCGTTTCCATCGGCATCGTGGCAATATCCACACCAAGCTGCTCTTTTTCGGCAGGCGTATATTTTGAAATGTCATTTACGTGAACGTAGTCCTGCATCATCCAATAGAGGAAGAGGAACATCAGCTCGGAAATTATGTAGGTTACCGATAGGAATTCAAATTCCCAAGTGATAAATTTCTCAATCAACCAAACGAGAATGTTTCCGCAAACAACAGCGGCAATAAGCCCTGCAAACTTATAAGAGCCGTGCTTTTTTCTTCTGATCGAATGGATAATAGTGGCGATCATTGCGGCAAAGTAGCCGAGCAGATAAACAAGATAGGTATTATGCAAAGGGCCGTATTCCTTTACGAGCTTTGCAGAGCCGTCGATAAATTCAAGCGATACTTCCTTATAATACCAAGGCAGGATACCTGCGGTTGCGATTATGGCGAACATAACTGCACCGAGCGACACACAGGTGATAACGTGCGCCTTCTTAATTTCAAATCCGCAGAGCTTGACAATGGTGAGAAGCATACACATTGAGAGGAACACACTGCCAAGGTACGTCACGTCGTTTGCGAAGATTGCGAACTCTACTGTTTTTGATACCGAGAGTAAAAGATATCCGAGGTTAACCACCGCCACGCAGATATAAAGCAATGATAACCAAAACTCTCTTTTTTTGACGATGGCAAAGTAGGCAACAGTCAAGCCCACGGCAAACGCCAAGGTAATTACATATCCGATTGTCATAGGCTCACCTCCCAAAGATTTGTCAATTTGGTTTATTGTACCATAAAGGTGTGAATAAATCAAGGCTTTTCAAGGGATTTGTCGAGATGCGTGTCAAAAAACGCCTAACAAAACGAAGCATGCACCCCTGAAATCAGACGATTCAGGGGTGCATGTCAATTAACATTGTGTAGTTTTTACTCTGCCCCGACTATGCCGTTTGGCTTTACGGTGATTTTCATTCCGTCCTTTACATAGTTAAGGAAGTCGTCGCCGTGTCCGTCGATAACGGGCATCCCCTTGCATAGAGGGTTATTAATATACATCATAGGACAGATTACGAGGTGGTAACGCCGGTTGCTTTATGCCTTTTCAAATCCAACCAGAACGCCGCCTTTTTCAGCATAAAAGCTACAAAGTCCTCTTAATTTATGAATTTCAATCTGTACGTTTTTGAATTTGGCAAGGATCAGTTGCTTTAACTGCTCGGCGGCAGATTCATTCTGGCAATGACCTATACTGATTTTACCTGAACGGAAGCCCTCTGCTTCAAGATCCTCTACCAAGGTTTCAAGCGAGCGGCGCTCGCCACGGCACTTATGCATCGGTTCGAGCGTTCCCTCGTTGCTCGCTTTGCCAACGATACAAATGCCTACAATACCCACAAGCTTTGCTACGATAGGGGAAACTCTGCCGTTATTAGCAAAATTTTTAAGTGATTTCAGCATAAAGACAAGTCCTGTCTTTTTCATATATGCACTTACGCAATCACAAATATCCTCAAAGGACATATTTCGACCTATACATTCTTCGATTTTTTCAATAATTAAGGTAATCTCGGGGCCTGCCGAAAGTGTATCAAAAACATGAACGCGCTTGCCTTGATTTTCTGATTCATAGACGTGCTTTGCAGCACAGGCGGAATTGTAGCTTCCCGAAAGTCCGCTTGTAATCGTTACGCAGAAGATTTCGTCCGCATCTCCAAAGGCATCAAGCCAATCCATCGTATTCGGGCAAGACGATTTGGATTTTCCTTTGTATTGATACAGAAAATCGACCATTCCGACAACATCGAGAGAGGGATCGTCAACAAACTCCTTCTCGCTTGTAATTACTTTCATAGGTGCAGTTGCAAGCTCGGCATGCGCCAACTTAAAAAGATCGCAAGATGAGTCTGCGACAATTTTAATTTTTCTCATAGATTTCTCCTATCGTATAATAAAAGCTTTTAAGCTCTTTTCCATTCATCAGCTTCATCCGATTTTTTGAGTATGAGCATTATTCTACTTCAACTACACCGTCTGGCTTTACGGTGATTTTCATTCCGTCCTTTACGTAGCTAAGGAACTCGTCACCGAGTCCGTCGATAACGGGCATAGTAACGCCGTCAACCCACACGTCAGCGAGGACTGCGCCTGCGGCTGCAAGCGAGTCGATATGGTTGGCAAACAGCATACAAGCAGGGTTCTTTTTCATTGAGCAGGCGCAGTAAAGCACGAGTCCGCCCGTGGTCGAGCCGATGGTCTGCGGCAGGCAAAGCGCCTTGCCAAGCAGGGGCTTGCCGTACAGCTCCTTATTGCTCTGATCCCCACATTTTACTTCCTTATCACCAAACTGAAGCGCCATCTGAAGCGATGCTAACGTATTGAAGCCTTCCTTTGTTACAACCGCTTCTGCGGTTACCTCGCCAGGGGTAACAACTCTTCCCTTAAACTGTTTCATTAAAGCTTACCTCCCGTAATGATTTTGAGAATTTCCGCGTCGGTGTAATATCTTGCGCTCGTATAGGTGCGAAGCTTATTTGATGACGTAATAACGGGCATCTTCTTGCAAAGAGGGTTATTCATATACATCAGAGGACAGATATACGAGGTGATAACGCCAGTTGCTTTGAGCCTTGGTGCATATTCGGTCTTGTTAAATGCTTCAAGAACACCGGGTGCTGCTGTAAACACGGTATTTATCTTAACCTTTTTGTTGCCATTGCTTTTCAGCTCATTCTCAAGCTTTACAGTCCAGTCCTTAAGCTGTTCAAGCGAGAGGTGAGGGCATCCGACAAAGCAAAGCTTGGGCTTGGCATCGGGATTTTTCCAGATGACGGGATAGTTATTCTTTACTCTTTCAAGCTCGGCATCGTCTATGATATATTCCATAGCGCCCTCTGCGATAAGGCTCTCGCCAAGCTCGACTGCCTCGGGGGTGAGGTTTTCGATATGGTAAAGGCCGACAGCACCGTTGGATGCAGTTGCCGCGCCAAAATCCTTGAGATATGCACAGGCGGCATCATTCAGCTCGTTACCTATCCATTTATCAAGTCCTACTACGTAGGGGACGTCCTCCATAACCTTCATACCGATAGCAGAGCCAAGAAGCTGTGCCTCGGGCTTTTTGGTAGTCCTGACCCTTACAACCCAAGTTGCCTTTCTTCCCTCGTCGGTAAGAAGTCCGAAGTAAGGAACATAGCCGACGATAGAGCCCATAATATCAATGATGCCCGAATTTCGGTTACATCTTGCGCCAAGCACCGAGTTTGCGTAAACAACCGCGCTTGACTCTGCCCAAGAGAGCACGTCGCCCTTCTTCGGCTTATTGCCCACCTCATCCATATAGCAGGTGCAGGTAAAGGCGTTTTTATCCATAAGACCGAGCTTTATGAGCTGCTGCTCATAAAAGTCCTGCTTGGTGTACATAAACTTACCAAACACGAGGTTCTGCAAGAAGCTTGCGGGAACGTTCTTATCAATAGGACGGGGATCGACCGAGAACTTCTGTTCAGAGCATACGCCTGCATCAAGAAGCTGCTGCATCAGGTCGTACACGGGGGACATTACCTTAAGTCCGAATGACGTAACAAGGTGATTGTAGCTTGATGTGATGGGCACGAGCTTTTCTGCCTCAAACGCATCTCCGTACATCACGAGAGTTTTCATTACCTTTGCAAGCGTTTCACCCTGCTCACCGTCAAGGATAGCCTGCTGTTCTTTCGTAAGTATCATTTTTCTCTCCTATCAAATATTAAAGTTTCATACAGATATTCCAAGCGCCCCAGATAACGCTACGAAGGTTTCCTACCTTTTTAGCATCACCGATGACGTGGATGCGCCTGCCCTTTGATGCTACGGGCGCGGGATTATATCCAACCGAAAGAATTACGGAATCTGCATCAACCTTAAAGGTGTTGCCGTCCTTATCCTTAAGGGTTACACCCTCGCTGTCAATCTCGGAAAGAGAGGTTTCAAGATATACGGGAACCTTATTTGTCTTAAAGAAGTCGCGAAGATAGCTCGTGTTTGCAAGGCAGATGCCGGGGGTCGTGATAAGGTCATCCTGCATTTCTACTATAACAGGCTTCTTGCCGTTAAGGTAAAGGTCGTATGCAATCTCGCATCCCGTAAGTCCGCCGCCGACGACCACAACTCTCTCGCCTACGGTCTTGTTGCCAAGCAGATAATCCACCGCTTCGACAGCGCTCTCTGCGCCCTTTACGGGTATTCTCTTTGCCACAGCGCCCGTTGCTACTATAATCTCGTCTGCATCAAGTGCTTTTACATCCTTGATTTCGGTGTTCATCTTAACGGTGATTTGAGGATACTTGGAAAGCTCGCGGATATACCAGGCGATAAGCGCCTTGTCCTTTTCCTTGAAGGCGGGGGCTGCCGCCGCAATAAAGACGCCGCCGAGCTTATCGCTCTTCTCATAAAGAGTTACGCTATGTCCGCGCTTGGCAAGCACGATAGCCGCTTCCATACCGCCGATACCGCCACCGATGACGGCAATATTCTTCTTTTTCTTGGCAGGCTCAATGTGATATTTCTTTGACTGCATTGTTTCGGGGTTGAGCGCACAGCGCGCAAGTCCCATCGTATCGGTAAGGTCCTGCGTGTTTGCGTGTCCTTTAGAGGACGAGAAGTTGAAGCAGGCACTATGACAGCAGATGCAGGGCTTGATGTCCTCAAGTCTATCCTCGATAAGCTTGGTAATCCACTCGGCATCAACGAGGAACTGACGGGCAATACCGATAGCATCTATTCTTCCCTCGGCAACAGCTCTTGCACCGACCTCGGGATCCATTCGTCCTGCACAAACGACGGGGATATCGACGAATTTCTTGATGTGCGATACGTCGTCGAGGTTGCAGTTTTCAGGCATATACATCGGGGGGTGCGCCCAACACCAAGAGTCGTATGTACCATTATCGGCATTAAGCATATCGTAGCCGACGTCCTGAAGGTATTTTGCGGCTCTTTCGGATTCTTCCATATTACCTCCTACCTCGACGTAGTCCTCGCCGGGCATAGCGCCCTCGCAGAAGCCCTTCATCTTGGACTCTACCGAATAACGGACCGATACGGGATAATCCTTTCCGCACGCGTCCTTAATCGCCTTTACAACCTCTGCGGCAAAGCGGTAGCGATTTTCAAAGCTTCCGCCGTACTCGTCAGTACGCTTGTTGAAAAATTCTATTGCAAACTGGTCAAGCAGATAGCCCTCGTGAACTGCGTGCACCTCGACACCGTCAACGCCTGCTTCCTTACAGAGCTTTGCGGTCTTTGCAAACGCCTCGATTATCTCGTGTATCTGCTCTACTGTCATTTCGGGGCACTCAATGTCGTGCGCCCAACGGGATTTCTGGGGTGAGGGGGATGCAAGCTCGTGGCTCGTATCAATGATAGGCTTGATTAGGGCACGGGTAAATCTGTTCTTGTGCAGAGGGGCAACAAGCTCAGTTATCGCCCAAGAGCGTCCCATACCTGCGGTAAGCTGAATAAAGAGCTTTGCACCGGTCTTGTGAATTTCGTCCATAAAGACCTTGAGGTCCTTGAACATCTTTTCGTTCTGCCAGAGCCATTTACCCCAGAAGGTATCGCGAAGGGGGGCAATTCCGGGGATGATAAGACCTACGTTGTTGTTTGCTCTTTCAAGAAAGAGCTTTGCCGCTTCCTTGTCAAAATGGCATCCCGTAAGCTCAAACCATCCGAACAGCGACGTACCGCCCATAGGGCACATTACTATTCGGTTTTTGATCTCAACGTTTCCTATTTTCCAAGGGGAAAACAATGCCTCGTACTTTGGACTTGTATTGTTCATTGGTGATGTTTCCTTTCTCGTATTATGATATTTATTTAATTTCTTTAGTAATTTTGTCGAGGTTATCGCTGATAATGGTAAGGCTGCGATAAAATTCCGCTCGCTCTTCATCGGTAAGCCCAACGCTCACCGCATCTAAAACCCTATCTATCTTTTCGGATATTTTTCTGCCGACCTCTCTGCCCCTTTCGGTTAGCAGAAGGGGGCTTTTATATCTTTTTGCAGATTTTGTTTCACAGGTGATAAAGCCCTTTTCCTCAAGAAAATCGAGCGCGCGGGAAATGGTTGCCTTATCCTCCTCGCATCTTTCGCAAAGGTCGGTTGCGGTCAAAAGGTCAAAGGTATAGAGATAATAAAGGCAGGATATGTGCGCGCTGCGAAGTCCGTATTCTGCCATTTGCTCATTCTTTATTCTTCTGACGTTTCGGCTGATTTTGGCAATCAGAACAGTAAAGGTTTCAAAGCGTTCTTTCATAATCACCCCTTTTGACTTGTTGAAGCTTCAACAAGTACAGTTATAGAATACCACAATCTTGTTGAAATGTCAACAAGTATTATAGGCTTGGCCGTTTGATAAAGGCTTTTTCAAAAGAGCAGTTATACCCCGCTCGCGCCGAGAGGGGCTTTTGGTATTTAAACCGCAATATTCCCGTCAGGAATTGACATTTTTCCTCACGGGTAGTATAATGTTAAGCGTGGGGGGTACATACCCCAATTTAAAGAAGGAAGGATATAACAAAAATGGCAAAAAATCTCGTTTATGATGTACATGAAAAGCCGCCGTTCAGTAAAATGATAGTTTTCGCTATTCAGCAGCTTCTCGCAATTATGGCGGCAACGATTGCCGTTCCCGCAATCGTCGGTAACGGAATGTCCGCATCCGCAGCACTCTTCGGCGCAGGCATAGGTACGCTGGTATATCAGCTCTTTACCAAATTCAGAAGCCCCGTATTCCTCGGCTCGTCATTTGCGTTTATCGGCTCTATGAGCGCGGCATTCGCAGGCGCAACCACAGCAAGCCTTGGCTATCTCGGATTGCTTTTCGGTGCTATTTTCGCAGGACTTGTGTACGTCGTTATCGCTCTTGTCGTTAAGTATGTCGGCGTTGAGTGGATTAACAAGCTTATGCCGCCTGCAGTTATCGGCCCTACCGTAGCGCTTATCGGTCTTTCTCTTTCGGGCGCGGCTATCAATGACGTATTTTCCTACGGTCCGCAGAACGAAACAAGCGGCGCGTTCATAATGTCAACTAACCTCTGGATTTCCCTCATCTGCGCGTTGGTAACGCTCGTAGTCGTCATTCTCTGCTCTACCTACGGCAAAAGAATGACGAAGCTTATCCCCTTTATCATCGGCGTTCTTTCGGGCTACGCAGTAGGACTTGTGTTCACCGTTATCGGCTATATCGCAGGCGTTGACGCGCTGAAGATAATCGACCTTTCGCCCTTTACCGCGCTTGTTGCTGACGGTGTTACGGTGAAGACCTTCCTCGCAATTCCCGAGTTTACGTTTGTCAAGGGCTTTGAGGGCTTCGCTAACTTTGAGTGGGGTTATATTGCTACCGTTGCGGTTGCATACGTGCCCGTTGCCTTCGTCGTATTCGCAGAGCATATAGCAGACCACAAGAATTTGTCGAGCATAATCGGCGCAGACCTGCTTGAAGAGCCCGGACTTCACCGCACGCTTCTCGGTGACGGTGTCGGCTCGGTAGTCGGCGCGATGTTCGGCGGATGCCCCAACACCACGTACGGTGAGTCGGTAGGATGCGTCGCTATCACCCGTAACGCATCGGTTGCCACTATTACCACCACCGCTATTATGTCGCTGCTCATCTCATTCGTATCCCCCTTTGTTGCATTCCTTGACTCTATCCCCGGATGCGTAATGGGCGGTGTGTGCATCACCCTTTACGGCTTTATCGCGGTATCGGGTCTTAAAATGATACAGAAGATTAACCTTGAGGATAACGCAAACCTCTTTACTGTATCCGTAATACTTATCACGGGAATTGGCGGTATGGCAATGGAAATCGGCAAGGTAACTCTTACCGCTATCGCCTGCGCTCTTATTCTCGGTATCGTTGTAAACCTGCTTCTTAACAAATTCAAGAAGCCCGAGGTAGTAAATGACGAAGCAAACGCTGACAGCGAGGTGCAGGAATAATGCAGGATTATAAAAACGTCGTAATATTTGACCATCCGCTCATCCGTCACAAGATAGCAATTCTTCGTGACGAGAGAACGAGCATGAAGGAATTTCGCGAGCTGGTTGAGGAAATCACCACGCTTATGACCTACGAGAGCCTTAAAGAGGGTGTTCCCACAACCGAAATCGAGGTTAAAACGCCCCTTGAGGTCTGCACTCAGAGGGTTGTCAAGGACAACTCTATCGTCATAGTTCCCATTCTTCGCGCAGGACTTGGCATGGTAAACGGTGTTCACGTGCTCTTCCCCTCTGCAAAGGTCGGTCACATCGGTATGTGCAGAAACGAGGAAACGCTAAAGCCCGACACCTACTACTGCAAGCTTCCTGAGGGAATTGAGGAAAAGCTCGTTATTATAGTTGACCCGATGCTTGCAACGGGCGGCAGCGCGACCGACGCAATCTCGCTTCTTAAGGACAAGGGCTGTAAGCACATCAAGCTTATGTCCATAATCGGTGCGCCTGAGGGTGTAAGCAGGGTTGCAGAGGCTCATCCTGACGTAGATATTTATGTTTCAACGCTCGACAGATGCCTTAACGAAAACGGCTATATCCTGCCTGGTCTTGGCGACGCGGGTGACCGACTTTTCGGAACGAAATAAATCAAGAACTCGCTATTACCTCTTGGTGCATGGCTTGTAAGAAAAAGAACAGAGAATATCAAAATGATATGCACCCCAAAAGTTAGACACTTTTGGAGGTGCATATTTTTTATGGGCAAAACAGGAAGAAAATATAAAAACTACTCGTCAGAATTCAAAATCCGTGTTATAATGGATATGCGAGAACACCACTTAGGGTATTGCG
>JAZKYE010000004.1:0-23667 GCA_045611965.1 Eubacteriales bacterium | reverse complement strand
TAGCCGCCATTTTGCTTATTGGTTGGATTGGTGTTGTTCCGAGAAGATGGAGGTAAGTTTGAATATGATAAAAGACAAAATAAAAGCTGTGATGCTCGGTCACGCGGTTGGCGATGCGCTCGGTGTGCCTGTGGAATTTTGTGAGAGAGATGAACTTGTCAAAAAACCGGTCACGGATATGGTTGGATATGGCACGTATCCATATCCCGAAGGATGTTGGTCAGATGATACGAGTATGTCGCTTGCGGCACTCGATAGCCTTGCAAGTGGCAAGTTGGATTTTGACGATGTAATGGTTAAGTTTGGTGAGTGGTATTATGATGACGGATACACACCGACGGGCGAAATGTTCGATGTTGGAAACACCTGTAGCTATGCCATTGACAACTATTTTGCATATCGCAAGCCTATCGAGGAATGCGGATTGACGGGAGAGCGTTCCAACGGAAACGGTTCTTTGATGCGCATTCATCCGTTCGTTCTTTATTCGTACTTTAATTTTTTGAACGGGACAGAAGAAGGATATTGGAAATGGATGGGATGTATCAAGCAGGCATCCGCTCTTACACACGCTCACGAAAGGTCGATTATGGGATGCCATATCTATGCGGATTGTCTTAGCTTCTTGCTTAAAGAACCCACGAAGGAAAAACTAAGAGCTGGTATTAAATTTGCAGAAGGAGATCTCGATTATCTTCCCGAATTTGAACACTATAAGCGAATTTTTGATCCCGATTTTGGAAAGCTCGGGATTGATGAAATTAAGAGCACGGGCTATGTTGTAGATACACTCGAGGCTGCTCTTTGGTGTGTTCTGACTACGGATAACTACCGTGATTGTGTGTTGAAAGCCGTGAATCTTGGTGATGATACCGATACGGTTGCCGCCGTTGCGGGAGGTCTTGCAGGAGCGCTGTATGGTTATGATGGTATCCCTACAGAATGGCTTGATGTGTTGAAGCGCATAGATTACATTGAAGAAATGTGCGAGCGAGCAAGTGCTGCTTGGAATTTAGCAAAGAAAGGTGATTGAATGAACGGGATTGTAGATTTACATATGCACGTTGTCCCCGACATTGACGATGGCTCTCGAAGCATAGAAGAATCGTTGCAGATGCTAATGCTCGCGTCAGAACAAGGTGTGTAATCCGTCAAGGTTATGCTCCGTTCTTGATTTTTATATGGATTTGTGGTATAATTAAAAAAATGTTTTGAGGTGACTTCTTCTATGAACAATATGCCTACATATGTATTAAAAGAAAAAAGGCTTAGTAAAACTAAAACAGTTATCATATTTAGAAGAAACCATATGGATATATCAGCATTCAAGCAAGAAAATGATTCTTGGATATACGAGGAAGAATTCGTTCATTACGGTACGAAATGCAACTTTAAGTTAATAATCCACAGTAAGAATATTTATGATATGTATAACGTGAATTCTAAGTCTATGAAGATAAAAGGTCCACGTAATAGTTTTGGTGTTTTCATAAGACTTCCGGTACAAAAGTTGCCTATAGTAGCACATAGCACAGTAGGCTGCGCTGAATATTATCTTGATTGTACAGGTCGAAAATTGGCGTATGATCGTGGCAAGGGAATAAAAAGTAAAAAAGATGAGTCTTTGGTGGTGACTCCACCCCAATGTCCTACAACACCTACCGAAGTCCCTAACTCGGTTGCATGGAGTGCGGCTCATCCATTCCAAGGCGGTAGCTTTACCCCCAAGTAAGCTATAGAACGATGCTGAAAATAGTCAACGATATTTAGGGTATAACGTATTCGAGAAAACTCCAAGAGATAAAAAGGCGGTGCATTAAGATGGAAAAGGTGTTGAACATTACGCTCGAAGAATTAGATCTTTCCGTACGTTCATATAACTGCCTCAAACGAGCAGGCATAAATACTGTAAATGATTTATCCGAAAAGACGTATGAGGATATGTTGAAGGTAAGGAACTTGGGAAAGAAAAGCTTGGAAGAGGTCATTCAAAAGCTTGCTTCTCTCGGTCTTTCTTTGAAGGAAAGCACGCCTAAAGGATATAAATGTTTTAGAGATGTGTATCATAAGCTTGCCATCGTCCTCGATAACGGTTATTGCTTTGACAAGTTTCAAATGATGGCAGAAACTTCAAAGCAAAAGGTTGTTCCCGATGGAATTCAAGTCAATAGCGCGCTTGTATATGGATACATAGATAAGATGTGCGGCTTCTCTTATAAGGTCTTGGGATTGACTTATTACGAGGATGGTGACTATATTCTCGTATGGCCTAATGACGAGGTTGGATTGACGGTTCGGGGAGAATGCTTTAAGGTCTTTGACCTAATTCCAATCGAAAACAAAGCCTTATGGAAACGCTACGCAAGAGATATTCAGATCACTAACGAGGGGTATTCAAACGAAAATGATGAGCAGCTTCGCGCTATCACATACCTCGATAAATTCAGACATTACGATTGCCCCGATGATATACTTGCTATTTTGTATGTGCAGGGATTAAAGCCGGAGAAGATTTGGGTTCGACCGACTCAGTATATAGGTGACAAAGAGGATCGTCATTACTTCCTTGCCAAACTTCTAAATGAGCCTTTCTCCGATTATGGAGTACATAATGGGGAGCAGGTTGTCCTCGTTGTTGATAACCAAAACGGTGAGGATATAGCACTCTGTTTTCCAAGTTCAAAATAAATTTAATAACGATTATGCCGCTATCAAAGAGTGATTAACACGCCGCGATAGCGGCTTTTCTTTTTGTGATTTTTTAGAAGAGTGTCGGGTTTTGAGGTGTTTCGTTGCCTACTACTTAGAGGGGCCTTGTGCCAAGAGGGCGCGAAGTTTGAAATTAGTTGCCCTTTTTAGCTTGTTTCATCGGCTACTTATTAGAGAGATATTTTTGCCAAATTTTCAAAAAAGTCAATAACGAATAGTAGAGGGATGAAAACAATCTGTGAACTTTATCGAAAAGGGTTGTATTTTTACCGTTTTCGCTGGCTACCTATTGAGGGATCTTTTTTCTAAGGGAGAAATTGACCTCTTACTGTATCATGAATACTCCTCCATAATCATTGTAAAATTAAACTTTTTGTAAAATCCTCGTTTTATCGAGAAATATTTGTTGAAAAAGTTCCCAATTAATAAGTAGGAGGATTAAGTAAACAATTTGTAAACTCTCAATTTTTAGGGTTGTTTTTTTGAAAAAAAGTAAGCAACGAATAGTGAGGGGATATGAAAACAATTTGTAAATTCAGCAAAAATATGTTGCTCAAATCGCAAAAAAGTAAGCAACGAATAGTAGAGAGCAAAAAGTTGTTCGGCAACCTTATAAATAATGTTGTTTCGCCGGCTACTACTTGAGGGCATTAAAATTTTTTCGATTATTTTCAAAATTCTGTGACAGTGAAAATTAGGAGGTTGTATTTTCTAAAAATCTGTGACAGTGAAAAGTAGAGGGGTGTCTTTTTAGCGTTTTCGCCGGCTTCCACTTAGAGGGACTTTTAATTTCTCACGCAAAATTTTCTGAAAAAGTCAGCAACGAATAGTAGGAGAGTGAAAACGATTTATGAATTTTTGAAAAAAGTGGCGGATTTTAGCCATTCTCGCTGCCTACCAATTGAGGGGATATTTTATCGCAGGACAAATTTAGCGAGTTCGATTCGGTATATAAGTGAGAAGAACTTGCAGGAAAGCAAGAACATAACCTCGTGCTAAGATGGCACGAAGCGAAATAGAAAGTGGTATGGGTCAAATTGACCCATACCAAAACGAAAATCCTCCATACATAGTGCGTATGCACACTGCCTAAGACCACGCCGTAAATCTTTACGGAAGGAGGCTCAACATAGTCTGCGGTACGGTTGACGGCAAGAACGAGGGGATAAGCGGATTCGCCACCTTACGGTATAGGGCTCTGTCCTATACTGTAACAAGCATAGCAAACGTGGCTACGCCCGCTTGCCCGTCTTTGCTTCGGCGCAAAGACACTTTAGGGAGGTGTCCCTAATACCCTCGGAATCTACAACACAGGAGGACAAAAGTATAGACAACAAAAAGAAAGAAGAAGTGATCCGCTTCAAGACAACGACGGATCATAAAGCAAAAATCGAACGCGCCGCCGAGAAACGGGGGATTACGGTATCCGAGTATCTTCGCCAATCGGTCAATTCAAAGATAAGCCGAGAGCGACCAATGGATTGGTATCCAACCATTGAAAGGCTTGAAACCATCTGCGCGGGAGCAGATGGAGAAACGAGAGCAGCACTAATTGATCTCATCCGTTCACTCTACAAAGGAGGTGCGTAATGGCAGTAACGTCAATATGGGCGGTACATCGGTCTATTAAGGATGCTTTGGATTATGCTGCTAATCCCGAAAAGACCGAGAACCCGAATGAAGAAGATCTACGTCGTTTGATGGATTACGCCGAAAATCCCGATAAGACAGAACAGCGGTATCTGATCAGCGGAGTGAACTGTCTACCCGAGCTTGCCTATGAGCGAATGATGGAAACTAAACGACGGTACGGCAAGTACGGCGGCATCGTTGCCTACCACGGCTATATGAGCTTTAAACCCGGTGAGGTTACACCCGAGCAATGCCATGCGCTCGGGGTGGAGCTTGCCAAGAGGTTATGGGGTGACAAGTATGAGGTGCTTGTTGCAAGTCACCGAGATCACGAGCATCTGCACAACCATTTTATTCTCAATAGCGTTAGCTTTGATGATGGTGAGAAGTTTCATTGTCCGCCATACTATCACGACACGGTGATGGCTCCCGAATCCGACAAGCTCTGCCTTGAACACAATTTGTCGATCATTCAGAACCCACAGAGAAAACGTGCACCATACGTGGCATATATGGCTGAGAAGAAAGGCAAGCCGTCCCACAGAACGCTGTTAAAGATGGACATTGATGATGCTATCGCGGATTGCATTTTGCCGCAACACTTTCAGTTTGCTTTAGCTCGGCGCGGTTACACTTATCTGCGCGGGAAGGAGTATAAGCATCCTTGCGTGATCGCAAAGGGATGGAAGCGACCTATCCGTATCGACAACCTCGGAGAGCGTTACACACCCGAAGCCATTGAGAAAAGGATTCTTTCAAGGCGCGAATATCGATCACCGTACTATCCGAGCCGCCCACCACTTTATGAGATTTGGCAACGCCGAAAGAGATACGATCAGCACAACACGATTGAACTAATCTTTATGATCGTGCTTGAACTGTTCGGCATTGACACAAGCGGAAAGGTGATTCAGAACGACAATTACCAAGAGCCGTTATCTCCCGCAATGCGCCAAGAGCAGATCTATTTAGACCGATATATGCAAACGGTCAATCTCATCAATCGCAACGACCTCGGTACTGCTGGCAGAGTACAAGAGTTCATTGATGACAAAGAAGCGGAAATGGCTATGCTGCTATCCGCACGTAACAAGATCGACAACCGCCGCCGCAGAGCTACAACCGAAGCCGAGAAAGACGAATGCTCCCTCAAGCGTAAAGCCATAAGTGCCGAACTGAAAATTATTCGACACGATATTAACTTGGCGAAAGGCATATTCCCGATGATTGAAGACCTAAAAGAAAAGCTCCGCATCGAAATGGAGCAAGAACAAGAAATGTTCCCGAGAGAAACGGGAGCGAAAACCCAATCTAAAATTAAAAGAAATGAGGAAAAACAAAGATGATAACCAATTCAAACAAAAGAATCGAGACCACCGTTAATTACAATTTGGATATGTTCACTCCGATGAACAACCACCCATTCCAAGTCCGCGATGACAGCGATATGCAGCAGTTGATGGAGAGCATCAAGGAGTACGGCGTAATTGTGCCGATCCTTGTCCGCCCCAATCCAATTGAGGGCGGAGCAAAGTATGAGATCGTTTCGGGACACCGCAGATATGAAGCCTGCAAGCGTCTTGGCATTACGGATATTCCTGCCATTGTACGCGACCTTACTGACGAAGAAGCCATTCTCACAATGGTAGATGCCAATCTGCAGCGCGAAAGAATTCTCCCCTCGGAGAAGGCGTTTGCCTACAAGATGAAAATGGACGTTCTGCGCCATCAAGGAAGTTCGTGCCAAGATGGCACGAAGCGCTCCGACGAAGCTCTTGCTGAAAATGCCGATGATAGTCCACGTCAGATTCAAAGATATATCCGCTTGACCTACCTTATCCCCGAACTTTTGAAGATGGTGGACGAGGGTATCATTCCGCTCACCGCAGGCGTGAACTATTCCTATCTGCGCCAATTTGAGCAGATGACGGTATGGATGATGCTTATGGAGAAATCTATGTCAATTACGACAGATAAGACCGAGGAAATGAAAAATGCGAGTAAGGAAGGCGAACTCAACGAAGAACAAATTCGTAGCTATTTCAAATGCAATGCCACCGAGCCGAAAGAAAAAGCGCCCAAGAAGCAGAGCGTGAAATTCGCCTTTGACGAGATCTCGGACTTCTTTCCCGATATGAAACCGAAAGAGGTCAAGGACAAGATCATTGAGATTTTGTTTGCTTGGTATGACTCTCAGCAGAATGCGGTAATAGCAGAACCCACCGAGCTTGATGCGGTTATTATGAACGGAGGTGAAAGCTATTGATCAAAGGAACTGACAGAAATATACCGCTTTCCGAGTTGCACCCATTCAAGGAGCATCCGTATAAGGTTGAGGATAACATGGAGATGGACGCGCTTTGCGAGAGCATCGGCAAAAGCGGATTGCTTTCTCCCATCATCGTCCGTCCTCGTGATGAGGGCGGTTATGAAATCATATCGGGGCACCGCCGCTTTAGAGCGTACCAAAGACTTGGTATGATCGAGATACCGTCCACTGTATGCGAAATGACTGACGAAGAAGCAATCGTCGCAATGGTTGATGCCAACCTCCACCGAGATCATATCCTCCCATCCGAAAAAGCCTTTGCCTATAAAATGAAGCTCGATGCTATCAAACGACAAGGCGAACGCACCGACCTGACTTCTACCCAACTTGGGCAGAGGTTGACATCGGTGGAAAAGATTGCCGCCGAGAGCGATGAGAGCAAAACGCAGGTGCAGAGATATATCAGCCTTACTCGTTTAATCCCCGAACTGCTTCAAATGGTGGATGACGGCAAGATCGCGCTTACTCCCGCGGTAGAGCTTTCAAAGCTTCATTGGCAGACACAACAGCTTATCTATGAGATTTGCGATATGGATGACCTTACACCATCCTATTCGCAGACCGTCCGTATGCGAAAGCTCGCAGATGAAGGTGCTCTCGGTGAGGATGCTATCCGCGAGATTATGAGCGAAGAAAAGGCAAATCAGCGAGAGCGCATTGTAATCTATATGGACGATCTTCGTCAGTATTACCCCCGAAATATGCTCCCGAAAGACATTGTGGCAGACATTAAGAAGCTTCTTCACAAGCGCCACTTGGAGCAATTTCGGAGAAAGGAGAACAGAGATGCGAGGTAAAAAGAAATACGGTTGGCTCGGTGGCTTTATGTCAAATGTACTTGGTGGCACAAGGGAGTATAACTTCAATAATGTCACCTATATCGTAGAGCCGCGTTTTCAATCACTCAAGGACGAAAAGGTAACGATGCCCCAAGAAAAGTTTGCAAGAATTATCGAAAAGTCTGCGGCACATTTGCAAGTTACTCCCGATAGTGATAAAATACAGGCAGAATATGTTTTGGACTCTGCCGGAGAGGAGGAATATGCAGACCAAAACCAAACAGAATAACGAGCCAATGGGAATTACCGCTTTGTATTGTCGTCTTTCTCGTGATGACGGAGCAGAAGGCGAAAGCAACTCGATAGCCAATCAGAAAAAGCTTCTATCCAAGTATGCCAAGGAACACGGTTTTAGCAATACCAAGTTCTACGTGGACGATGGCTACACGGGTACGAACTTCAACCGCCCCGGATTTCAGCAGATGCTTGAGGATATGGAAATGGGATATATCTCAACGATTATCGTTAAGGACTCATCCCGTTTCGGAAGAAACTATCTTGAAGTTGGTCAGTACACAGACTACTACTTTCCCGAGCACAACATCCGTTTCATTGCTATCAACGATTGCATCGACAGCGAGAACGGGGAGGATGATTTCAGCGCATTTCGTAACGTAATGAACGAGATGTACGCAAAAGACATCAGCCGTAAGGTCAGAAGCTCGCACCGCCTCAGAGGTAATGCGGGCGAGCCACTGTCACCTCCGCCATATGGATATATGAAGTCTCCCGAAAACAAAAAGAGATGGATTATAGACGAGGAAGCGGCGAAGGTTGTACAACAGATCTTTCAGTGGTGCATTGAGGGTAAAGGTAATGAAACAATTGCCCGTTTGTTGCAAGAGGGCGAGGTTTTAGTACCGCAGGCTTATTGGCAAAGCAAGGGGCTTGGCCGTGGTGGCAAGAAAACGCAGCCAAATCCGTACAAATGGTGCAAGACCACCATTGCCAAGATGCTTGCTCAACAAGAGTATTGTGGAGATATTATCAATTTCAAGACCTACTCAAAGTCATTCCGAAACAAGAAACGCCTTGATAATCCCGAGGAGAATTGGGCGATCTCCAAGGACGTTCACGAGCCTATTATTGACCGTGAGACCTTTGAAATGGTGCAGGAGCTTGTAGCAAAAACAAAACGCCGCGCTCCCAAGAAGGAGAACGGCGAGAAGAATATGTTCTGCGGATTGCTTTATTGTGCTGATTGCGGAAGTCCATTGTGGTTCAACGTCAATCACCCCAACAAGTCCATTCAATATTTCAACTGCTCAAATTACAGAGCCAATCGCGGTACTTGTCCTTCAACCCATTATATCCGAGCCGACTCTATTGAGCAGGTGGTGATTGCCGAGCTTCAAACTATTGCCCGCTTTCTTGACGAGGAAGAGGAGGCATTTGCCACCTTGCTTGAAACCAAGACCAACAAGGATATTGCTGCCGAACAAAAGCTTGCTGAGTCATCACTTGCTACCGCAAGAGCGAGAGTGAAAGAGATCGAACGCTTATATGAAAAGGTCTATGAGGACAACGTAAACGGCAAGGTTTCGGACGAATGGTTTATGAAACTCTCTCACAAGTACGAGGTAGAGATGGAGGAAACCAAGAAAAACATCCTTGCCTTGCAAGAGAAGCTTGACAGCCTTGAGGGAAAGAGACAATCCAAGGATAACTTTCTCAAAGCGGTACGGAGTTTTATGGAAATGAAAACGCTTAATCCCGTGATCCTTCGTGAGCTTGTAGAAAAGATCGAGGTTTATCAGATCGAGGGAACGGGAAAGAACCGTACTCAAAGGGTGATTATCCATTATCGCTTTGTAGGCTGCCTGCAAATTCCCGAATGGCACAGAAAGCGTAAGATCACACTTGAGAGCAGACAAGGCGTAGCGGTGAATTATCTGCCCACCACAGCATAACAAAAGAAAAAGAGCAGAAATCCTGCTCCAAACAATGAAATTATAGGCAAAAAAATATCGAGTGTTCATCACTTTCGTTATGAACACTCGATATGGTCTGAGTGACAAGACTTGAACTTGCGGCCTCTACCACCCCAAGGTAGCGCGCTACCAACTGCGCCACACCCAGATTTGCTTTAATATTATGGGTTTGATTAGCTTTGAGGATTCATTCAATCGTGCTGTTTAACAGCTCTTTGAGATGTCGCCTTACAAAAACCTATAATATTATAGCACCTTGAGTAGTAGTTGTCAATAGTTTTTTAAAAGTTTTTTATACAGGTTGTTTTAATTGAATTTTGCGCTTAATATGCGCGTTTTTACATCGATTTGCGCTCGTTGCTTTTAGATTGCATTGAGATTCCATAATTTTGCCGTACAAGAGCTTATTTTTTGAAAAATTTATTTAACTCTCTTTCGATAAGCCCTGCTGTAGCTTCGCATGGTGCTGATAGAGGTAGCCTCATTTCGTCGCAGCAGAGCTTCATCAGGCTCATTGCGTATTTTATAGGCGCAGGATTTGTTTCAACAAACATAGCCCTGATAATTGGAAGCAAGGCTACGTGCGCCGCTCTTGCATCATCTGTGCGACCATCAAAATACGAGCTTGTAATTCGCAATGTTTGCCCCGGCAGAAGGTTGGATATGACGGAAATTACACCGTCGCCGCCGAGAGAAAGCATCAGAAGCGTCGAGGCATCGTTGCCGCTGTATATGCACATCTTATCGCTGAGTGCACACACGTCGGCTATACGACGGCAGGAATCAGAGGCTTCCTTTATTGCAACAATGTTTTGGTGTTCTGCAAGAGTAATGAGCGTATTGATTTCAATGTTAACACCCGTTCTTGAAGGAACATTGTAAATAATAATTGGCAAATCTGCCGATTCAGCGATGTTAAGATAATGCTTTTCAATTCCGCTCTTTGTGCCGAGATTATAATAAGGTGTTACTACAAGTGCGCCGTCAGCACCTAATTCCTTGGCAAGCCTTGTCAGCCTTATCGCGCTTCTCGTGTCATTTGATCCCGCACCGAGAATGACAGGGATGCGTCCTCCCGTGCGGTTTATTGCATAGCTGTAAAGCCGCGCCTTTTCATCAAAGTCAAGGCAGGATGCCTCTCCGGTCGTGCCGCCGACAACGAGCGCATCGATTCCGGCGGATATTTGAAAATCAATGATTTTGCCAAATGCAGTATAATCTATTTCGTTGCCACGAAACGGTGTAATTAAGGCGGTGGCTACGCCCGAAAATATCTTTTTCTTCAAAATTAACCCCCAAAAAGCCGTGCTTTGCGCGCTTGCAAATGCTCGTAAATAAAATTCGCGCGCGATCTTGAAAAAAACGGTAGAATAGTGTATAATCCTATTAGTATTTTATGAAAAAATACAATTTCTTGCCAAAGGAATTACGATGGAAACCAAAGTTGATTTTGTAATTAACGAAAGAAAACCAACCGATCTTCGCACCAGCGATTTTTATTATGACCTACCTGAGGAATTGATTGCCCAGAGTCCGAGCGAGGTTCGGGATGCTTGCCGACTGCTTGTGCTTGACAGAAAAACGGGCACTCTTGAGCATCGCGTTTTCTCTGATATAATCGAATATTTAAAACCCGAGGATATGCTTGTAGTAAATTCATCCAAGGTCATTCCCGCGCGTCTTATTGGCACCTCGGATAAAACGGGCTCAGAGGTTGAGCTTCTTCTGCTTCGTATGCTTGATACAGGAGAGTGGGAAACCCTTGTCCGTCCCGGAAAGCGCGCTAAAATCGGGGCGAGAGCAAGCTTTGGCGGCGGAATTCTTCATTCCGAGGTAACTGCTATTGTCGAGGGCGGAAACCGACACGTGCGTTTTGAATATGACAAAGAAAAATATTCAAGCATCTACGAGGTTCTTGACGAGATAGGTAATATGCCGCTTCCACCGTATATCACCAAAAAGCTTGAGAACAAGGACGATTACCAGACCGTCTATGCAAGAACCGAGGGCTCTGCCGCCGCACCGACCGCGGGGCTTCATTTCACAAATGAGCTTATCGCAAAAATTAAGGAAAAGGGAATTGGCTTCGGTGAGGTCACGCTTCACGTCGGACTCGGCACGTTCCGTCCTGTAAAGGTTGACAGAATAGAGGATCACCTTATGCACGGCGAGTATTTCACCGTAGATGAGGGTGTTGCCGACGAGATTAACCGCAGGCGTGCGGGCGGGGGCAGGATTATTGCGGTGGGTACTACGTCCTGCCGTGTTCTTGAGAGCGCATCCGACAGCGACGGTACGGTTCATCCGATGCGTGCCGAAACGGGAATATTTATATACCCAGGCTACAAATTCAAGGCAACCGATGCCCTTATAACAAACTTTCATTTGCCGGAATCCACACTTCTGATGCTTGTCAGCGCGCTTTCAGACCGTGAAACCGTTATGCGTGCATATCACGAGGCGGTAGAGAGCAGGTATAGGTTTTTCTCGTTCGGCGACGCAATGCTGATTGTATAAATCGCCGTATGCTTCGTTGTCGGGTGACGCGGTCGGCTCGGAGTAGGTGACTACACCTTCGCCTTCCTTGAACCCTTACGCCTTGCCTACGACGATTTCTACTAATCAGCACCGTACCTACCCCATGCTTCGTTGTCGGGTGACGCGGTCGGCTCGGAGTAGGTGACTACACCTTCACCTTCCTTGAACCCTTACGCCTTGCCTACGACGATTTCTACTAATCAGCACCGTACCTACCCCATGCTTTGTTGGTGTTTTCGAATCAACGGATGTATAATTCGTCCAATACAGCGTTAAAACTTCGACTCGGTCAAATCGCCGTGGGTACGGCTTCATCATTCACATTTCCGACCTTGCCACACAATACACGTAGATTTACACGGCAGGAGCAAGCCCCTGCCCTACGTTAACCAATCTTACCTCTTCACTATTACCTCACACCTGTGTGACCTTTTGGAGTTTACGTATGCTTTTTGCTTGTCCTATTTGCCGTGAAAAACTTAATAGTGACACACAGCGCGCGCTTTGTCCGCGCGGACATAGCTTTGACCGAAGCCGCTTTGGATACTTTAACCTTCTCGTTGGCAGGGGCGGTGCACACGGTGACAATGCTGAAATGGTGCGCGCCCGTCGCGCATTTTTGGCTGGTGGCTACTATGCACCGCTTCGTGCCGCGGTTGCCGACGAGGTGTATTCTGCGATAGAGCATAGCGACGCTTTTGCTCGGGTGATTGATGAGGGGTGTGGCGAGGGCTATTACACAGAGGCGGTATATGACCGACTTTATGGACTTGGCGCTACTGTTGGTGGCTTTGATATTTCAAAGGATGCTGTAAAAATGAGCGCAAAGAGGATACCCCGTGCCGAGTTTGCCGTAGCGAGCGCATACTCTATGCCACTTGCAGACGAGAGCGTTTCGGTGGTGTATAATGTTTTCTCACCGCTTGCCACGGATGAGGTTCTTCGTGTGCTTCGACCGGGTGGCTCGTTTATTATGGCTATTCCGGCGCAAGAGCATTTGTTTTCTCTTAAAGCTGCGATTTATGATACCCCATACAAGAACACCGTTTTAGACAAGGCGCTCGATGGCTTTACCTTGCTTCGTGAGCGCGAAATAAGATTCAGCTTTGAGCTTGGCGACTCTGATAGCGTCAGAAATCTGTTTATGATGACACCCTATGCATATCGCACGGGTGCTGAGGGCAGAGCGAGGGTGCTTTCCCTGCCGTGTCTTACGACAGAAGCGCATTTTCTTATCCTGCACTATCGCAAAAACGGCTGAATTCAGCCGAAAATGACAAAAATAACTAAAGCGAGTCGAAAAAAATTCAAAAATTTGTCCTAATGTGTCATTGACATGTGTATAGACACTTGGTATAATAGAGAGGTAACCTATGGATTTAAAGCACGGAAAATATCTTGGAGTGGATTACGGTGACGTAAGAACGGGAATTGCCGAGTGCGACGTGTCGGGACTTCTTGCGAGTGGAATTACCACGGTTAAGGAAGGCGGAATGCGTAACACAGCGGTAAGGGTCGTAAGCGAGGCTGAGTCTCGCGGCTGCGTTCGCATTATCATCGGGCTTCCTCGCAACATGGACGGAAGCGAGGGTGACCGCGCAAAGACGATACGAGCCTTTGCTGACATCGTGCGTGAGCTTTGTGACATACCGGTCGATTTTTACGACGAGCGTATGAGCACTATGGCGGCGTACCGATTTCTTGATTCTACGGGCACATACGGCAAGCGTCGCCGCGAGTGCATTGATACTGTGAGCGCCGAGATTATTCTTCAGGGTTATATCGATAGGGAACGGAATTCAAAGCCGTGATATAATTCACGCACGAAAGGACGAATAAAATGAGCGAAAACAAGTATCAGAGCACGCTCACAGGAAACGATTCACCGTGTGATACCCCAGCAACCACCTACGAAAGTGAGCTTGTAGCGCAGAGTGAGTCTGTGCCGCAGGATGAAAGAAAGCCGCAGACTTTTTTCGAGAGGGTGCGAGAATTTCTTTCTAAAAAGGGTGTGTCCCTTAACCCCAAAGCCTATTTCGTTGATGCAATGAGCGCTATGGCGCTTGGACTTTTTGCCTCGCTTCTGATAGGCACGATATTCGGCACGGTAGCAAGCTACATACCCGAGGGGAATGTAATTTACGACTTCTTCAAAAAGCTTTCCGAAATAGGCGATACGAAAAACGCAGGCGATGCAATAGGCGCGGTTATCGGAATTGCAATAGCCGCCTCTCTTAAAGCACCGATGCTGGTAATGCTATCAGCGGGTGCTGTCGGAATGTTCGGTCACCAGATGGGAACGCAGGTTGTGTTCGAGGGTGTTACCAAGGCTGTTACCGCAGGTCCTCTCGGCGCATTCGTGTGTGTGCTTATAGCAGTTGAGATAGGAAAACTTGTTTCAAAGTCAACCAAAGTTGACATATTGGTGACCCCTGCGACAACTCTTGGCGTTGGCGCACTCGTGGCTATGCTGACTTGTCCTGCAATTGCATATGCGTGCTATTGGCTTGGATACTTCATTAATTTTGCGACGGAAATGCTTCCGCTTCTCATGGGTATCGTAATATCCGTGGTTGTTGGAATTATACTTACGCTTCCGATAAGCTCGGCGGCAATATGTGCTATGATAGGAATATCGGGCATCGCGGGCGGTGCGGCTGCCGCAGGCTGCTGCGCTCAGATGGTAGGCTTTGCCGTAATATCCTTCAGAGAAAACAAGTGGGGCGGTGTCGTGGCTCAGGGACTTGGCACCTCGATGCTTCAGATGGGTAATATTGTAAAAAATCCTCTTATCTGGATACCTGCGACGCTTGCGTCTGCAATCACAGGGCCTATATCAACCTGCATCTTCAAGCTTGAATGTGTCGGTGTCAGCGCGGGAATGGGAACGTGCGGACTTGTCGGACCTATCGGCATAATCAGCGCAATGCAGGCATCGGGCGTTGACGGATGGACTATTGCATTCGGAATTCTTACCGTGTGCATCGTGCTTCCTGCAATACTCTCACTCGTGTTCTCGGAAATTATGAGAAAATTCGGTTGGATCAAGGAAAACGATATGAAGCTTGACCTTTGATCCTTACCAAAGGAGAAATATATGAAAAGACTTAATATGACGCTTCTTTGCGACTTTTACGAGCTCACTATGGCAAACGGATATTTTGAGCTTGGAAAGGGAAGTGAGATCTGCTATTTTGACGTATTCTTCAGAAAAGTGCCCGACGGTGGCGGATTTGCAATTGCCGCAGGACTTGAGCAGGCTATTGAATATATCAAGGCGCTTCACTTTACCGAGGACGATATCGAGTTTCTTCGCGCAAAGGGCATCTTCAGCGATGCGTTTCTTGAGTATCTTCGTACCTTCCGCTTCACGGGAGATATATTTGCCGTTCCCGAAGGAACGCCTATATTCCCGGGCGAGCCTATTATGACGGTTCGTGCCCCTGCTATTGAGGCGCAGTTTATAGAAACCTATCTGCTTCTTTGCCTTAACCATCAGTCGCTTATAGCAACCAAGGCGAACCGAGTTGTTAGAGCGGCAGAGGGAAGGGCTGTTGCGGAGTTCGGCTCGCGCAGAGCGCAGGGCGCTGACGGTGCTATTCTCGGTGCAAGAGCGGCATATATCGGCGGCTGTGCGGCAACCGCCTGTACGGTATGCGACGCAGACTTCGGTATTCCCACAACGGGTACCATGGCGCACTCGTGGGTGCAGATGTTTGACACCGAGTATGAGGCGTTCGTTGCGTACTGCAAAATATATCCCTACAATGCAACGCTTCTCGTTGATACCTACGACGTGCTTAAAAGCGGCGTGCCCAACGCAATACGCGCCTTCCGCGAGATGGGCATAACGAAGTGCGGCATAAGACTTGACTCGGGCGATATTGCGTACCTCTCAAAGAAGGCGCGCGCTATGCTTGACGAGGCAGGGCTTACCGAATGTAAGATAGTCGTATCAAACTCACTCGACGAGAATATCATTCGCGATATTATCCGTCAGGGCGCAAAGGTTGACAGCTTTGGCGTTGGCGAGCGTCTTATAACGGCAAAGTCAAATCCCGTATTCGGTGGCGTGTATAAGCTTGTCGCAAAGGAAAGCGCAGACGGTACGGTTATACCTAAAATCAAGATTTCCGAAAACCCCGAAAAGATTACCAACCCCCACTTCAAGCGCGTTATCAGAATATACGAGGGCGGCCGCGCGATAGCCGACCTTATGACCGTATATGACGAGCCCGTGCCGAGCGGCGAGCCTATCGAGCTGTTCGATCCTATCGAAACATGGAAAACCAAAACGGTTACGGACTATACGGTAAGAGAGCTTCTCGTCCCCATATTCAAGGGTGGTGAGCAGGTTTATACCACACCGTCGATTTCGGATATTCAGAGATACTGCAAGGAAGAAATTGATACCCTGTGGGATGAGGTGAAGCGATTTGAAAATCCCCACCGCTACTACGTGGACCTTTCAAGCAAGCTCTGGAATATAAAGCAAGAGCTTCTTCACTCGAATAAAAAGAAAAAGTAACAATAACATAGACCGTAGGGCAGGGCGCATCATCACGCGCCCTGCCCCTTTCTTTGCCCCCTGAAATGTTAAGATAGTATGAAAGTCATTGACAATCGCGCGCAAGTGATATATAATTTAATTAATGAGCTTATGATTCACTGCTTTGACGTGCAAGGAGTAGATTATGAGTAAATTTTTCAAGGAAGCACTGTCACTTTTTCTACGTCTTATATTCGTGACGCCCGGCTCTGACCTTTGGGTAAGAGAGGCTGACGAGTGGCTTGAAGAGCTTAAACGCCCGAACTACCTTTACAAGAAGAGCGACCTCGTGTCGGTAATGAGCGAATACGATGCCGCTACTACGGATAGCGAGAGATATGAGATAGTCAGGGAAATGAACCGCATTATGGGTAGCATTGACCCCCAACATGCTTGGTATTGCCGACCTTCTGGCGACCTGCCGTACATACGTAAGCAAGTATAGGCTTATTCGCGGAACGGCGAACAGAGATTTCAAGGACGGCTTCTTTGTGAATTTGAGTATGCTTTGCGGTTTTGACGCATAAGCGGCGTATATGCAAATTAAAGATTACGAAAGAGATATAAAATGATAAAAGAAGTTATTTTATGCAAGTACGGCGAAATCGTGCTTAAAGGACAAAACAGACGCAACTTTGAGTCCATGCTCATAAAAGAGCTCAGGCGTCGTGCCTCACCCCACGGCACATTTAAAATCTACTCAAAGCAGTCAACCATTTATATCGAGCCGCAGAATGACGAATGCGATATGGATGCGATGTACACGACGGCAAGACACGTATTCGGTATCGTTGCCGTCAATCGCGCACGCTCGTGCGAAAAGCGCCTTGACGCTATCCTTGAGCTTTGTCAGGAATATCTTCCCGAGAAGCTCTACGGCAAGCGCACCTTTAAGGTAGATGCAAAGCGCTCGGATAAGAGCTTTCCTATGACCTCGCCTGAAATTATGGCGGCGGTCGGCGGTAAAATTCTTGAGTGCGTCAGAGGCATTAAGGTTGACGTAAAAAATCCCGAGGTTATAGTTACCGTCGAGATACGCGACGAGCTCGCCTTTGTCAGAGCAGGTCAGGAATCGGGTGCCGGCGGCTTGCCGCTGCGCTCGGCAGGAAAGGGCTTGCTTATGCTCTCGGGCGGTATTGACTCACCCGTCGCGGGATGTATGATGGCAAAGCGCGGTCTTGAAATCGAGGCGCTTCATTTCGAATCCTTCCCCTACACGTCCGAGAGGGCGAGGGAAAAGGTTATGCAGCTCGCACAGCAGATGTGTGAGTTCTGCTCGAGAATCCACGTTCACGTAATCTCTCTTACCGAGATTCAGGAAAAGATACGCGACAACTGTCAGGAGGATTATTTTACCCTGATACTTCGCATATTTATGATGCGCCTTGCCGAGCGTGTGGCACGCGAGTATAAGTGCGGCGCTATAATCACGGGCGAGAGCTTAGGTCAGGTTGCCTCGCAGACGCTTGACGCAATAGCGGTTACGGATAGCGTTGTGGGAATACCCGTGCTTCGTCCCTGCGTCGGACTTGACAAAAACGAGATAGTAAATCTCGCAAGATACTACGGCACCTTCGAAACCACAATCCTTACCTTTGAGGAGTGCTGTACTGTATTCACGCCAAGACATCCCAAGACCAAGCCGAGAATAGAGGACTGTATGGCAGAGCTTGCAAAGCTTGACTTTGATGCGCTTCTTGACGAGGCGTACGCAACCCTTACTACCGAAACCAAGCTCGTTTTTGAAAACTATAAATAAATATTTAAAATTTCTTGACAAAAATATTTTTGTGTGATACAATTTTCTCACGGCGTGTTTTGCCGTCTTGAGGAGGAGTAGCTTGTCTTATGGCGGAAGAGAGAGGGCGGTTGGTGTGAGCCCTTGCGTAAGGCTTGTGAAGGTAGCCTCAAGTATCCCGAAAAGAACGGCGCCCCGGCGCTCATTAGACTTCGGCGCTTGCCGCGCGTAAGGCGGCTTACGAGATGTCGATTTTATCGGCATAAATTCGGGTGGTACCGCGAAAGATTATTCTTCTCGCCCCGATGCCAGCAAAAACTGGCAACGGGGATTTTTATTTAAGCCCCCATAAAAACGATTAATTTAAAGCAAAGGATATATGAAAATGAGAAAAGAGTTAGCCAAGAACTACAACCCCTCTGAATTTGAGGACAGAATTTACGAGGGCTGGTGCGAAAAGGGATACTTCAAGCCTGATGCAGACTCGAAGAAGCCACCCTTTTCTATCGTAATTCCGCCGCCCAACGTAACGGGTCAGCTTCATATGGGACACGCCCTTGACGAAACGCTTCAGGATATACTTATCCGTACAAAGCGCATGCAGGGCTTCTCAACCCTCTGGGTGCCCGGCACGGACCACGCGGGTATTGCAACGCAGATTAAGGTTGAGGAAAATCTTCGCCTGAACGAGGGACTTACCAGATACGACCTTGGTCGTGAGAAATTCCTTGAGCGCGTGTGGGATTGGAAGAACACATATGGCTCAAGAATTATAAATCAGCTCAAAAAGCTCGGCTCGTCCTGCGATTGGAGCCGCGAGCGCTTCACTATGGACGAGGGCTGCTCACGCGCTGTAAGAGAGGTATTCGTAAACCTCTACAACAAGGGACTTATCTACCGCGGCTTCCGCATTATCAACTGGTGTCCTAACTGCCGCACCGCGCTTTCCGACGCAGAGGTTGAGTACACCGAGCAGCAGGGCAGCTTCTGGCACATCCGCTATCCCGTCAAAGGCTCTGACGAGTTTGTGACCGTCGCTACCACGCGTCCTGAAACTATGCTTGGCGATACCGCTGTTGCCGTGCATCCGGAGGATGACCGCTACGCGCACCTTGTAGGCAAGACTCTCGTGCTTCCCCTGGTAGGCAGAGAGATTCCCGTTATCGCAGACGAGTATGTTGAGCGCGATTTCGGTACGGGCTGTGTTAAGATTACCCCCGCGCACGACCCCAACGACTTTGAGGTAGGAAAGCGCCACGAGCTTCCCGTAATCAAGGTTATGAACGACGACGCGACTATCGCGCAGGAATGGGGCGGTGCTTACGCAGGCCTTGACAGATATGAGGCAAGACGCAGAATGGTTGCCGACCTTGAGGCTGGCGGATACCTCGTAAGGATTGAGCCCTGCACCCACAACGTAGGCACCTGCTACCGTTGTAAGACCACCGTCGAGCCTATAACCTCTGACCAGTGGTTTGTAAAGATGGGACCGCTTGCAAAGCCTGCGCTTGATGCGGTTACCTCGGGTGATATATGCTTCAAGCCCGAGCGATTTACCAAGATTTATACAAATTGGATGGAAAACTGCCACGACTGGTGCATCTCGCGTCAGCTTTGGTGGGGACATAGAATTCCTGCCTTCTACTGTGACGGATGCGGCAAAATGACCGTTTCCAAAACCGACGTCTCGGTATGCCCCGACTGCGGTGCGCCCGTACGTCAGGAGGAGGACGTGCTTGATACGTGGTTCTCGTCGGCACTCTGGCCCTTCTCGACGCTCGGCTGGCCCGACAAGACGGCTGACCTTGACAGATACTATCCCACGAGCGTGCTCGTTACGGGCTACGATATCATCTTCTTCTGGGTATCGAGAATGATTTTCTCAGGACTTGAGCACACGGGCAAAAAGCCCTTCTCAACCGTGTTTATCCACGGCCTTGTAAGAGATGCACAGGGACGCAAGATGTCAAAGTCGCTCGGCAACGGCATTGACCCTCTCAAGATTATCGAGCAGTATGGCGCTGACGCATTAAGATTTGCTCTCGCTACGGGCAACGCCCCCGGCAACGATATGCGCTTCTCTGACGAAAAGATAGAGTCGGCAAGAAACTTTGCAAACAAGCTCTGGAACGCATCGCGCTTCGTGCTTATGAACCTTACCGAGGATGACGAAACGCTTCTTTCGCCTGCTGACGAGGCAACGCTTGAAGCAGAGGACAAGTGGATACTTTCCCGCTTCAACAGACTTGTAAAGACCGTAACCGATAACGTTGATGCCTATGAAATAGGCGTTGCGCTTGCCGAGATTTACTCGTTTACCTGGGACGTTCTTTGCGACTGGTATATCGAGATGGTAAAGAGCCGTATCTTTGATAAGGGCGAAAGCTCGCTTTCTGCAAAGCGCACGCTCGTATTCGTTCTCACGGGTGTCCTCAAGCTTCTTCACCCCTATATGCCCTTTATTACCGAGGAAATCTATCAGGCTCTTCCTCACTCGTGCGAGAGCATTATGATAGACAGCTATCCTACCTTTGACGAAAGACTTGACTACTCGTCAGACGAGGCAGACGTTGAACGCATTATTACCGTTATCACCGCCGTCAGACAAAGACGTGCTGAGATGAACGTACCCCCCTCAAAGCGCGCAAAGCTCTTTGCGGTAACAAAGTATGCGGATACCTTCCGTCGCGCCGGCAAAATTCTTGAAAAGCTCGCTTCGGTATCCGAGCTTATCATCACCGACGGCTACGAGGGTGACGATGCGGTAACCGTCGCAACCGATGCAGGTACGCTCTATATTCCTCTTGCCGAGGTTATTGATTTTGAGAAGGAACGCGCAAGACTTCTTGCGGAAACCGAGAAGAACGAGGCTGAAATTCTTCGCATTGAGAAAAAGCTTTCTAACGAGGGCTTCGTTGCGAAAGCACCTCAGGCTGTTGTTGATGCCGAGAGGGCAAAGCTTGATAAGTATTTAAAGACCCGCGCGTCGCTCGCAGAGGCGCTTCTTAAGCTTAAATAATTATGACGAGATTTGATTTTAGTGCCGACCTTGACGAAAAGAAGATAGCTAAAACGCACGAAAAGGTAGTTTTTCGTGGACAGTATGAGGATGACGCGTCGGTGCGTGAGATAACCGTGCACGAGGGAATTGAGGAAATAGCCGAAAACGCCTTTCGCGACTATCAGAACCTTGAGGTAATTCGGCTTCCCGCATCGTTAAGACAAATATCCGCAGGCGCGTTTTCGGGATGCAAAAGGCTTCGCACGGTAGAGCTGTCACACGGACTTGTGTCGATACTTGACGAGGCGTTTGCCTATTGCTCATCGCTTGAATCGGTTGTGCTTCCCGATACGGTGCGCCGTATAGGTGAGGGCGCGTTTGAGGGCTGTGCCTCGCTCACAAGGCTTGTCCTTTCCGAGACGCTTGAGGTAATATGCTCTGGCGCGTTTTCCTACTGCTTCAACTTGAAATTCCTCGACATTCCCGATAGCGTCAGCATCGTTGAATTTTGCGCCTTCCACAGCTGCTATTCTCTTGAAGGTGTAAAGCTTCCTCGCAGTATGACGCTTCTTGAAGAGGGTGTGTTTGAGGGCTGTCGCTCGCTTAAAAGTGTAGAGCTTCCCGTAACACTCGTAAGACTTGGCACGAGAGCCTTTAAGGGCTGCACCTCGCTTGAGAGAATGCTTCTTCCGCCATCGCTTCGCACGCTTGGCTCGGATGCGTTTTACGGATGCTCGTCACTATCCGTCGTCGCAATTCCTCGCTCACTTCGTGAGATAGAGGACTACGACGCATTCTCTGATTGCCCACGCCTTCGGGAAATTGTCTATGAGGGTGATAGCGCAGAGTGGGAATACCTTATGCAAAAGCATTCTATCGTAAAGGGTAACGAGGTCAGGGTGTCCTTTCTCTCAGGTGGCGAAGAGTGAGATATAAAGCCCTGATTATCGACCACGACGATACGGTAGTAAACAGTACCGAAACCATACACTACCCCTGCTTCGTTTCTTTTATGCAAAGACTCGGACGCGATATGAGAGATGAAATTCCTATTGAGAAATATCTTGAGTATAATCTCTTCGGAAACGTGCGTGATTTCTATCTTATTCGCGTGGGCTTGTCGGAAGAGCTTCTTGATGAAGAAACCCTATATTGGCGCGAATGTGTAAACAATTATGTACCAAAAGTCTATGATGGGCTTCAGGACGTTCTGGCAAGCTTTCACGATATGGGCGGAAAAATATATGTTGCAAGCCACTCGGAATGTAAATTCATTCTTCGTGACTATGAGCAAAACCTGCTTGTAACACCCGACGGTGTATTCGGCTTTGATTCCCCTCGCGCCCTTCGCAAGCCAAGCCCCGAAATCGTAAGCACAGTAATGGTGCAAACGGGTGCGTCGCGCGATGAAATTCTGGTAGTTGACGACCTTAAGCACGGCTACGATATGGCACGTGCCGCAGGTGTTGCCTTTGCCGCCGCCGGCTGGGCGCACAAGGTAGAAGCAATAGAGAATTTTATGAAAAAATCTGCCGACTTCTATCTTTCCACTACCGATGAATTTAGAGCGCTTTTGTTAAATTAAAAATATAGGCAAGACACCTCACACCTACCGTTACGGTAAGCAGGGTATCTTGCCTTTGTTTTTTTGCGTACGGCTTTGTCATACCGTAGCCCCCACCGTCATACCTTATAGTAAAAATATGAAAAGGGGAATTTTTATGTTCGTATATACGGTACGCTCGTCAAGCGTCAAATTTTTTGCCGTACTTCTGCTCTGCCTTGTGCTGCTCGTTGCTCTTATGCTATCGGGTGGCGCTGTCAGTGCTTCCGCCGAGGTAAAAGGGGGCGTTGACTTTACAGGTATTAAAACAAAAGAGGATAGGATAGAGTTTCTTACCTCGCAAGGACTTAAAATAGATAGCGAAAGCGAGGAAGCCACCGAGATTATAATGCCTGAGGATTTTGATAGGGTGCTAAAGGGCTACAACGAGCTTCAACGCCGTCAAGGACTTGATATCACAAGATACGCAAGAAAGCGCGTTGTCCGCTACACCTATAAGGTCATGGACTACGATGACGGTGATGGCGCAGACGGCGCAGCCCCCACGGTATATGCCAATATCTTCGTATTCCGTCAGCGCATAATCGCCGCAGACGTATCCTGCGCCGAGCAGGGCGGCTTCGTACACCCCGTTGTGAAATAATGGGGATGTCATATTAGCTTTGTGATTCCACAAAGCGTCGATATTCGCCTGGAGGCGATCGATATGCACTTCGTGCTCGATATATTGCCGATGGCAACTCGATATGTGCTACGCACGAGAAAATGGTGAGGCATATCGACGGAATGATAGCCGAGAAAGACCAAAAGGTAAACAAGTAACGCCTCAGTTATATC
>JAZKYE010000003.1:0-3793 GCA_045611965.1 Eubacteriales bacterium | reverse complement strand
TTTTACCCGCACCCTGAAGTCCGACCATCATAACTACCGTCGGGGGCTTGGGGTTGATGTTGATTTTTGGTGACTCACCGCCCATAAGAGCGACAAGCTCTTCATTAACTATCTTAACTATCTGCTGATGGGGAAGCAGGCTTTCAAGCACCTGCGTGCCGACTGCGCGCTCGGTAACCTTGCTGACGAAGTCCTTGACAACCTTAAAATTAACGTCAGCCTCAAGAAGCGCGAGCTTTACCTCACGCATACCCTCTTTTACGTCGGCGGCGGTGAGCTTACCCTTGCTTCTGAATTTTTTGAAGGCGTTAGCCAGCTTTTCCGTAAGTCCAGAAAACATATAGCACTCCGTTCCTATTTATTCGCCCTCGGAAACCTCGTCTGAAAGCGCGAGCAGCCTTTCGGCAAGGTCGGCACAATCCGTGCGCGCCTTTAGCTCGGCAGCAATATCTGAAATTTCCGATTTGATTTTATCAAGTCGGGAAAACCGCTCGGCAAGGTGAAGCTTTTCTTCAAGGAAGAGAAGCCGGTCCTCAGCGCGCTTGATAATATGGCGCACGCCCTGACGCGATATTCCGACACCCTCTGCAATTTCGGCAAGCGAAAGGTCGTCCTCGTAGTAGGACTTCATAATTCTTCTCGGATGCTCATCAAGCACTTCCTGATAAAAGGCGAGCAGAAAACCAAGCCTCATATCCTTGGAAAACACGCGAAAAACCCCCTTTGCCGAGATGCTGTAAAGTAATTTGCTTTACAAGTATAACACAAGATAGCGTCCCTGTCAACCCTATTTTCATAGAAAATAAAAAAAGTTTAAAAAAATTCAAAAAAAGACTTGATTTTTAGGAATATGTGTGTTATTATTATTTGGTAAAAAACTGTAACGAATGCATGATGCCGACGAAGGACGGACCCTCTCAGCCGCTTTTGTTTGTAAATGTGAGTTGCTTTAAAATAATAAGGAGATAAAAATGGCTAACATTAAGTCTGCAAAAAAGCGTATCCTTGTAAACCGTGCTAAGGCACTTCGCAACCAGATGGCAAAGAGCCAGCTTAAGACCTTCATCAAGAAGTTCAACGCTGCTGTTGCTGCTGGTGACAAGGCCGCTGCTGCTGAGCTTTATCCCGTTGTTATTAAGAAGGTTGACCAGGCAGTTGCTCGCGGCATCCTTCATAAGAACAATGCGGCTCATAAGAAGAGCGAGTTCACTCTTAAGCTTAACAAAATGTAAGAATATACGGCCCGCGGATTTTTAACCCAAGTTCGCAGGTCGTTTTTCTTTTCCTTGGCTCACGCTATGTCAGCCGCCAAAATGTGGGTAGAAGCCGTGTGCTCGCCCATCTTGGACCGATGTTCTTGACATCCTTCGCCTGATTTGGTATAATATACTAAAATAATACGTACGAGGTGCAAAGTGCCTAATTATAAAAAGCTTTCCCCCGAGATGACCGAGCGCATCCGTCAGGATATAAACGACGGAACGCGACCGAATTTTGCCGCGAGGTCGGAAAATGCCGTAAGACGAAACCCTATGTACGATAGGGAATCCATATGGCGTCCTGCCTATGTGCGTGACGTTGACAAGATACTTCACAGCCCCTACTATAACCGATATACCGATAAGACACAGGTCTTTTCGTTCTATAAGAACGATGATATCACAAGACGCGCTCTTCACGTTCAGCTCGTGTCGAGAATTGCGCGCTCTATCGGCTCTGTGTTAAATCTTAACCTTGACTTAATTGAGGCGATAGCCCTCGGTCACGATATCGGTCACGCGCCCTTCGGCCACGCAGGCGAGAGATACATCAGCGAGGTCTATCATGCTGAAACGGGCAGATACTTCAACCACAACGTTCACTCGGTGCGCGTGCTTGACGGAATTTTTCCTCTTAATATAACCCTTGATACCCTCGACGGCATCATCACTCATAACGGTGAGTTTGAGATGCACGAATACCGTCCGTCGGTTATGAGAAGCTTTGAGGAATTTGACAGAATGGTAGAGAGCTGTTACACCGACGAGAGCAATATCGCAAAAATCGTACCCTCAACCCTTGAAGGCTGTGTCGTGCGCGTGTCGGATATTATCGCATACCTCGGCAAGGACCGTCAGGACGCAATCCGCGCAAAGCTTATCTCGCCCGACGATGACCTCGGACAGACCGAAATCGGCTCGATAAATGCCGAGATTATCAACAACCTTGAGGTTAATATCATAGAGCATAGCTACGGAAAGCCTTACATAATGCTTGACAGTGAGCATTACGAGGGGCTTCGCCTCGCAAAGCGTGCGAATTACGAGCGCATATATAAGCAGGAAAAGGTTGCCGCGGTGGTGGATAACACGGTAAAGCCGATGATGCAAAGGCTCTACTATAAGCTCTTGTCCGACCTGCGTAGCGGCAACAAATCCACGCCTATTTTCAAGCACCACGTCGACTTCGTTCTTGAAAATCACTACGCGCAGGATACGAATTATATGGAAACCGAAGAGAATCAGATAGTCGTGGACTATATGGCTTCAATGACCGACGATTATTGCACCGAGCTTTATAAATATCTGTTCCCGAATGACGATATCGGGATTAAATATCAGGGCTACTTCGTCTGACGGACAGCATAGCCCCCGAAATTATATGAGCGGACACGCGGTATTTTTTCCCGTGCCTGCTCTTTTTTTTGTTAATTCTGCACAGTTTTTTGTCACGCGAGGGGTGACTTTTGGAATGTGACTATACTTACGCTAAAATATTTTAGTGATAAAATAGAGATACAAAACAAAAAACGAGGTTATTTTATGTCACTAAAATGGATAAAGCTTGATAGCAATTTTTATTTTGACGATAGAATGTCGCTTCTCAAGGAATACGAAAACACACCGATAATTAAGCTCATATATATAGGTCTGCTCTGCCTTTGTGGGCGAAGAGGAATGGGCAGACTCGTGCATAAAAACGGTCAGCCCTACGGTGTGAGAGTGCTGTCGGATATGCTTGTAGTTGATGAATGCACGGTAAGCTATGCTATTGACGCGCTAACAGCGGTCGGCTTCATTGGCAACGATGACGGCACGCTTTTTATCGTGGACTGGAACGAGTATCAGGACTCGTCGGATTCTTCCTTAAATACTGATGAGGAGCCGAAAATTGTAAAGCGCAGACAAGAGGCGAAAGAGCGAATGCAAAGGAAGCGAGCCGAAGCACGCGAGGCGAAAAACAAATCCGCTGCCGCCCGCGCCGAAAATACCGTAGAGCACACTGCGAACACCTGCGAACAGGGTGCGAACACCCCTGCGAACAGCTTGCGAACGGATTGCGAACAGATGCGAGATTCCCTTAAATATTTATCATTAGAAGAGAATAGAGAAGATAAGAGCATAACATATTCGCTCTGCGAAGAAAAAACAGAAAAGAAGAGGACGCAAGATGCGTCGGGGGTGAACCCCAAGGGGAAATTTATTTTTCTCTTTTGAATGATGTCGAAGAGGATTCTTCGTTTTTGATAGGTAAAGACGCAGATAATGGCGACCGTAGGGCGGGGGCTTGCTCCCGCCGTGTTACGAGATGCTTCGCATCGTTGTGGTTTTCCGTACGCCCTCGTACAAAGTAAAACACACCGCACGGTGTGCGGTGTGTTTTAACCTATATTTGTAGTCGAACAAGCCGCGTCGTCCTGAAAAGTACAAAAGTTTTCGACCTCGGTGGCAGGGGGAGCACGGGCAGAAAGGGATAGCCGAGGGAGAGGCGAGGGAAGCGTAGGTCGTCGGCTTCGGGAGAGCAGGGACGAGGG
>JAZKYE010000002.1:0-10243 GCA_045611965.1 Eubacteriales bacterium | reverse complement strand
ACCTAAATCGCTTTATTTCGATTTAGGTTGTTTTTATTCAAGCCCGAAGGGCTTGATTCCATACAATGCAACGCTTTGCATTGATTCCATACTCGTCTTTGACGAGATTCCATGCCGCAACAAGTTGCGGATTTCATCCACGGCTTTGCCGTGATTTGATACGGATGAGAACTTGTATGAAACGAAATTTGCTTTCAGAGTATAGCCAAGAATTAGCGGTCAAAATCGCTAAGCTTTGCGCCGAATATAAAATAGACGCCAACTGAATTTTGACATTTTAAAAGGTTTAGAGATTTCAAGCTACCTCTTGACAAAAGTTAATTTTGTGGTATAATACCTAATGACGATGATCTCCTGCCGCAGATATTGCGGAAGTGCAGCTATGCTGCCGTGTGAACGGGGGAGATTTCCCCAATCATCGTCTTTTTTTATTTTTAAGCTTCACTTACATTATCGGGGGATTTTGGTGAGCGAGGTTATAGTTGTCCGATTTATAGTACATCTTGTCCGTTACAATATAGTCACACAAGGGTGATGCTCTTTGTGATTATCATATTGAGGCGGATGAATTTTTCGCCAAGGAAAGAGGACTACTATGGATGTAAAATACGCAGTTGCACTTTTATCGAAGGGTGTTGAGAAAATTCTCGGAATATTCGACACGAAAGAGGATGCGGACCGTTTTGGCAACAGCAACAAGGTTGACAAGAGCGAGGGGCTTCAATACTGTTTTTCTGCGCCTTTTATGAACGATGAGCCTATGGGTGACTTTTATAAAGTTTACGATTATTATAATATAGATATTGCAGCACTTGCATAAACGGCCGATTCTTACGATTTTTGCTGACGAAGGAAACGATATACTGTAAGACAGTTTTAACATACAATACAAAGAAAGCTTCGTATGTCAAGAAAAATTAAACCCGATAGTTATTTCTGCGATATGCCTTTTGGGGCGGTTTTGCTCGCGACACTCATACTCTCTCGTAAACGCAATAAGCCTCGGTGCTTTAAGCTCAAAATGCGAGAGCGAGCGTATCATTCCCCGTCTTGACGGTGTTATTGACGGTGGGGCTGAAATACTCTCGAAGGAAGATTATGTAAATTGCAAGGTGACGCTTTCAGGCTCGGATATAAACGAGACAAAAGCAGGCATCAGGGGGACGCGGAAACACTAAATGGGAATTTCGCCCCAAAAAGCCGTACAGAATCAAATTTGACGAAAACAGCGGGCGAAGCGATGTCAAGGATGACGAGGTTACACCTATGCTTCGTGACGCGATGAAGAGCACTCGGGATGAGTTTTCGCGCATTTTTACCCTATGCAAAGAGAAACCACCTTAAGCGACACCGCTTCAGGCTCTTTACAAGTGCAGAAGCAAGCTGTAACGAGGTAATGAGCCGAGGGATGCCGGAATTGAGCGGTTAGGCGACTATTTTAATGGACTTTGCGCCAAATAAAAATTGAAGTGAGTTAGGTCATGCGCCCGATGTAGTGGCTATTGACCTAACTCACTTTTTTATAAATTATCTTTTATTTTCGTCACAAGCTCGTCCTTTGGCACGACGCCTACGGTGAGGTCGAGGAACACATTATCCTTGACAAAAGCGACCGTAGGAATGCTTTGGACCTTAAACAGCGCGGCAAGCTCGGGCTCGTTATCGACGTTTATTTTAGCGAATACGGCATCAGGGTACCCTGCGCTAAGCTCGTCGAGCACGGGGGCTAACATCTTACACGGATAGCACCAGTCGGCATAGAGGTCTATTACGAAGAGCGTGCCGTTTTTGTTTAATTCGTTTTCAAAATTTTCCTTAGTAAGTATAAGCATAGGTAAATCCCCCAGGTTTCATTTTCATTATTTTAACATACTAACCCCACCCTTTGCAATACTTTTCGCACTTTGCTTATTGAATTATATTTATTTTTCGTGTATAATATATACATCACTTATAAATCGGGGCAAAAAATGAGCAATTCAAAATATTCCTACGAGCTTTTAGCAGACATTCACGATATGGATTTTAACGGTGTGGCGAAGGCATCTGCGGTGCTTAAATACATTCAGACAGCCGCGCAAAATCAGCTTACCGAAAACGGCTTATCCTACGATGAGCTGAAATCGCGCGGAATTGCCTTTATCATCAGCCGAATGAAGCTTGAAATACTGAAGCCGATTTCGGTATACGATGCGCTTGTGCCGACGAGCTTTCCCTGCCATAGCAGAGGCTTTATATTTCCGAGGTGCTACACGATAGAGCGCGAGGGCGAGGTTATTGCCAGGGCTATCTCGCATTGGGCTCTGATAGACATTGAAAAGCACACGCTCGTGCGTACGGCAAGCTTTGATTTACCGATACAGACGAGTGACGCGCTTGATATTGAGCTTACTCACGAGCGTTTTCCCGACGGTATGGATGAGGTTGGCACATACACCGTTTCGTATCAGGATATTGACCAGAACAGACATCTCAACAACACGAAGTATGCGGATATGTTCTCAAACTTCATACCGCTTGACAAAAAAAGAATAGCCACCCTTGACATAAGCTACAAGAACGAGGCGAGGTGGAAGGAAGTGCTGACCGTTCACCGAGCGACGCATGACGGCAGAATTTATTTGAGAACCACCCTTCCCGACGGAAGAATAAACGCAGAGGCAATTATAACGGTTACCGACATATAAACCGACGCAAAATTCCAAAATATGACATCTTTGGTTTACTATTTGCGTTTTTTGGCAAAACTACTGTGTGAGATTTTATTTTGCTAACTTCTCCGTCACTTGCGTTTAATTTTTGAAAGTTGACATTTGTTGATATTTAGTGTATAATGATATAAAAAGAAATGAGGGGGGCTTAAAATGAATATTGCAGAATCGGGCGAGATGTATCTTGAAACCATACTCGTGCTATCAAAGAAGCTTCCCTTCGTGCGCTCTATTGACATATGCGACAAGATGGGATATTCAAAGCCGTCGGTTTCCCGCGCGGTGGGGCTGCTTCGCTCGGGCGGATTTATTCTCGTTGACGAGGCAGGACACATTACCCTCACAGGTGAGGGCGAGTCTATCGCAAGAAAAATCCTCGACAGACACACACTTCTTACCGAAATGCTCGTGGGGCTTGGCGTACCGAAAGAGGTTGCCGCGAGGGATGCGTGCAAGATGGAACACGCGATAAGCGATGAGAGCTTTGAGGCAATAAAGCGATTTGTAAACAAATAAACGGCGAATCCCCTAACCCTTTAAGGTCAGGAACATTCGCCGTTTTTTATTTATATAATGCGAAAGAATCTCACCCACACCGCTTTGCTTTATTTATTTTTTAATTCCCTTTTTAATGAAACGAAATATGCGTCTTAAGAAATTTTCGCATTTTTTGAAAAGCAGTCTTATCGGGTAAATAAAATTCCAGAATTTCACATAACGAAGGTAGCCCTTATCGGTGACCGACACGTGCTTTCCTGCGCGATTGAAGGAAACGAGCCTTGCGATTACCGCCCCCTCGGGCACGCGCTCAAGACGGAAGGTGTTGTCACCTCTGATAAGATAGACACAAGCCTTCTCGTCAAAGCCGACCACGCGGTGAAGAATATATTTTTCCCCAACGCGGTAAAGGGCGACGTCGTATTTACAAAGCCTGCCCTTGGGGCGCATAAGCACGACCACGTCGCGGTGTGTTTTAAAGAGCGGGCGCATACTTACGCCGCTCGTCACGGACGCGTACACACCGTTTTTATCAAGCACCGCCTCTATATTGTCAAAGCTCTCAAATACAGTCTCGGTTGCGTTACTCATCAAGGATACCTGCATCACGAAGCTTTTTTATAAACGCAGAAATATCAGCGCGTGCAACATCCTCGCTGACCTCATATTCGGAAAGCATACGCGAAAGTATATCCTCTTCACTATCAACACCGCAAGAGAGCACCTGCCAGAGAAACGCGCCGGTTGAATTAAGGGTAACGAGTCCCGAGAACTCACCTGCGAGATCACCCGTAGCGCACGCAAGGTAGCGGTCGGCAACGGGCTCTAAAACAAATCCTGTCTTTATTTTCATAATAATTACTCTCCGTTTTTAGGATGCGTATGCACCGCTATCGTATTAAGACGATAATATTGTAGCATAAACCGATGCTCTTTTCAATAGATTAAAAAAATTAAATCCGACCGCGCGATACGACACTATGCTAATATGCTGCGTGGTATTATAGAAGGTGCGTGTCAATATGGGATACGAAGCATATAATTTATTAGAAAAGAACGTCGGAGAGATATATGATAATACACACGGTAAGGGATGGCGAAACGCTACGGACGGTTTCGTCTGAATATTCGGTAAGTCAGGCGAAGCTTATGGCGGACAACGGGCTGCTGACGGACACGGTCCTCGTCGGCGAAGAGCTTGTAATTATGATGCCAACGAAGGAAGTGCTGATACGCGGCTCTGACACGCTTGGCAAAATAGCCCTGCGCTACGGGGTAAAGAAAAATTCACTACTCACAGACAACCCGAGCCTTATGGGGCGCGAGTCGCTACGGCCGGGACAGATGCTGACTGTACGACACCAGACGCCGCCGCTCGGACCCGCGAGCGCCATCGGTACGGTATATAACGACTGCACGCAGGATGCCTTTATCAGGGCACTTCCCTATCTTACCTATGCGGTATTCTTCGAGCTTGCGCTTCGAAACGACGGGTGCGTACGGACGGGGCGATTTCGCACGCTTGCCGCGCTCGCTGTCGCAAAGAGCCGACAGACCTTGCTTGGCGCAGAGGTATGCGAGACAGACTGGCTATCCAACACCGAGCGCCGCTCGCTCTTGCTTGACGAAATAATAACCGAGGCAACGCACGGGGGCTTCGGCGGTATTTATCTGAAATTCAAGGTGCATCCTACTGACAGGTCAGCACTCGGTGAATTTATAATGAAGGCGAGAAGAGCGCTTATTGGAAGAAGCCTGCTTCTTTTCACCGACGTGCCAGAGAGCATGCCCGATATATGCGACCTCTCGGATGCCTCGGTGCTGACGGCAGGCACTAATATGTGCAAATATAAGGATGCGAGCGAGGGGGCTGCTTATATATCAGAGGTTGCGGAAAGCTCGAAGATATTTATTGAGATACCTGCCATAGGTACTCTTGACGGCACACCCTACGAAAGGGGTGCGCTTATGGATTTAGCAAGACGGGGCGCGAAAAGGCTTGTGAAGGATGAAGAAAGCCTGCTTTTATCCTTTTCGGTGATAAGGCACACGGGTGGAACCCCGAGGCGGATTTCAGCCTCGCTTTACTCGCTTGAGTTCGTTTTCAGGCTAATGCTTCTTGGGAAGCGACACGGCTATATGGGATATGCCTTCGATATAGGAAAGACGCCTATCGGGCATCTTTGCCTTTTCAACTCGCAGTTTACAAGAGCCGATTATAACATTATCGAAGGTGACGATTAGTCCACGGTATGACTATTTTTGTTGTCATATTTCCACATTTTGTAAAAAATAAACACCGCTTGCGCGATGCCCACATCGGACATTTATACAAGCGGTGTTTATTTTATATTCCAAAAAAGCGTCTTGCGTTCTCTTCTGTAATTCTTGCACATTCCTCGGGTGAAATGCCCTTGATAGCGGCAAGCACCTCATTCGTATAGACAAGGTTGCCAGAGTGATTAAGCGTACCTCTTTTCGGGTGGGGCGCAAGATAGGGGCAATCGGTTTCGATAAGAATATTCTCTATCGGAATTGCCGCGCACGCCTCCTTCGGGCGTCTTGCGTTGGTGAAGGTAAGCGTTCCTGAAAAGGATATCATATAGCCGAGTGACACGAGCTCGCGCGCCATTTCTGCCGAGCCTGAAAAGCTATGAAGCACGCCGCGTACATCGCGGTGGCGACGGATGACAGCCATTACATCCTCGTGCGCCTCGCGGTCGTGAATAACCACGGGTAGCGAAAGCTCGCGCGCCATTTTCATCTGCGCCTCAAAATACTCGCTTTGCCTTTGCTTATCCGTCCCCTCGTAGTGATAGTCAAGTCCTATCTCGCCAAGGGCAACGCACTTTGACGATGCGTCCGAAATAAGCGTCGAAAGCTCGGAAAGTGCTTTATCCATAGAGTAATCAATAAAGCGAATATCCCCTGGGTGGATGCCGAGGGCGGTGTACATATTTTCGTATTTTTTCGCTTGAGAAATCGCAAGAAGATTTGTTTCGTGTCGCGTGCCGACGTTGATTACGCCCGAGATATTCTCTGCAAAAAGCTCATCGAGAATACTCTCTGCGCTCTGCCCCTCTTCATAAAAGCGCTCGTCATAATAGTGTGCGTGAGAGTCAAAATATCTCATTAGTGTATTCTGTCTCCGTTTTTCGATGCGGGGTCAAGGAATACGACGCGCACCTCTTCCTCACCCGATGCCAAAAGCATACCGAAGGAATCAACGCCGCAGAGCTTGGCGGGCTTGAGGTTGCAGACGAGTGCAATCTTCTTGCCTATAAGCTCTTCGGGCTTGTAGAATTTAGCAATACCCGACACTACCTGACGGGTTTCAAAGCCGATATCGACCTTAAGCTTCAAAAGCTTTTTCGCCTTGGGCACCTGCTCACATTCAAGAATCTCGCCGACGCGAAGCTCGACTGCCGAAAAATGCTCGATGCCGATTTCAGGCTCTCTGTCGGTGACCTCACACTTTGCCGCCTCTGCCTCGTTTGCTAGGCGCTTTGCCTCTATCGTTTCAAAGAGCTTTTTCTCGTCAACTCTTGCGAAGAGCACCTCGCCCTGACCGAGAGGCTTGTCCGAGACAAGCGAGCCAAATGAGAATGCGCTCTCGTAATCGGTCTTATCAGTACCGAGGATAGCAAAAATCTTCTCGCTCGTTTTGGGAATATAGGGCGAGAGAGCAACCGCCGCAATTCTTACCGTTTCAAGAAGGTTGTAGATAACGGTTGCAAGGCGGGGCTTGTCCTGCTCGTTCTTTGCGAGTATCCAAGGGGTGGTTTCGTCAATGTACTTGTTAGCGCGACGAAGGAAAGAGAAAATCTCGTCAAGAGAGTCGGCTACACGATAGGATGCCATAAGCTCTTTTGCGCGAAGAACACCGTCAAGCACGGTGCGCTTAAGGTCGGCATCAAGCTCGGTTTCTTCACCTGCGGTGGGAACTGTGCCGCCGAAATACTTTGCGGTCATTGCGTGGGTACGGCTAACGAGATTACCGAGGTTGTTGGCAAGGTCGTTGTTGTATCTTGTAACCACATTCTCATAGGTTATAGTTCCGTCAGAGTTGTAGGGCATCTCGGATAATGCGTAGTAGCGCACGCCGTCAACACTGAAATACTCTGAAAGCTCGTCTGCGTAGATGACGTTACCCTTCGACTTGCTCATCTTATCCGCGCCCGAGTTGAACCACGGGTGGCCGAACACCTTTTTCGGCAGGGGAAGGTCAAGAGCCATAAGGAATATAGGCCAGTAAATAGTATGGAAGCGAAGAATATCCTTACCGATGATATGAACATCGCAGGGCCAGTAGCGGCGGAACTTCTCGCTCTGCTCATCGTACGACTTATCAGGGTCGTAGCCGATAGCGGTGATATAGTTGGTAAGCGCATCAAGCCATACGTAAACTACGTGCTTGGGATCGAAATCGACGGGAATGCCCCAGGTAAACGAGGTTCTCGACACGCAAAGGTCCTGAAGTCCTGCGTTGAGGAAGTTGTTAACCATCTCGCGCTTGCGGCTCTCGGGCTCGATGAAGCCGGGGTTGTCCTCAATATGCTTGCGAAGTCTGTCTGCGTACTTGGACATCTTGAAGAAATATGCTTCCTCACGCGCCTGCTTTACGGGTGCGCCACAGTCGGGGCACTTGCCGCCCTCGGCCTGGGTGTTGGTGAAGAAGGACTCGCAGGGGGTGCAGTACCAGCCCTCGTAATGTCCCTTGTAGATATCGCCCTTGTCGTAAAATTTCTTGAATATTTTAGCAACCGCCCTCTCGTGATAGCCGTCGGTGGTTCTGATGAAATAGTCGTAATTTACATTCATCAAATCCCAGATGCCGCGTATCTCGCCCGCGACATTGTCAACGTACTGCTTGGGGGTGATGCCTGCCGCCTTTGCATATTCCTCTATCTTCTGACCGTGCTCGTCAGTTCCCGTGCAGAGATAAACGTCCTTGCCGAGCTGTCTTTGGAAGCGCGCAAACGCGTCTGCCATAATAATCTCGTAGGTGTTTCCGAAGTGAGGCTTACGCGAAGCGTAGGCGATAGCGGTTGTGAGATAAAATTTTTCCATAATAAACTCCTTTCGGGGCGCGAATGAAACGCCCTTTGTGAACTAAAGATTATTTTAACACATCCGCGCCGCAAATTCAATATATTTTTAATTTTTTATATTTATTTATTACGCACGCCAAAACAGATTGACAAGCAGAAGAAAAAATGCTATAATTACCGTGTGATATAATCTGAAGGTGGGGGCATTAGTTATGATATACTTTGACGGTATCCTCGGCAATGCCGATACCAAGGCAAGGCTCGGCAAGGCAATAGGCACGGGCACGCTTCCCCACGCGATTATGATTACGGGCGCTCGCGGCACGGGCAAGCGCACTCTCGCTGACAGTATAGCGCAGGCGCTTTGCTGTGAGAGCGGTGAGGCGAGGCTTCCGTGCGGTGAATGCGTGATATGCAAAAGAATAAAGCGCCACGAGCATACCGACGTCAAATATCTTACCAAAAGCGCAGGCAAGGCTACGATAGGCGTTGAAGAGGTAAGGCTTCTTCGCGAGGATATGTTCCTTTCGCCAAGCGAGTGCGACAAGAAGGTATATATCGTGGAATATGCAGACACTCTCACCCCACAGTCGCAAAACGCGCTTCTGAAGGTGCTTGAAGAGCCACCGAGGGCGGTATATATTATCCTTATAGCCTCATCGCCTGACAAGATGCTCTCGACGATAAAAAGCCGAGTTCAGCTTATCACTATGGAATGCTTTGACAAGGAAATGGCGGTACACCATCTTCGCCGTCTGACAAGCGGCAAGAGTGACGCAGAGCTTCGCGCCGCGGTGCAGGGCTCGGGTGGCTCGCTTGGACGGGCGCTTGAAAATTTAAGTGAAGAAAAAAGGTCAGAGCGCGCGCAGATAAACGGCACGGTCAACGCATTTATAAACGCGCTGCCGCAGAGAGTGCCCTATTCGGCACTTTACTCGGTGATGCTTGATTTTCCGCAAAAGCGCGAAGAATTAAGACAGACCCTTGAGGTAATTCTCGACGCGCTTCGCGACCTGCTTGCGCTTCGTCTTAATGACGAATGTGCAGAGCTTCTGTTCTTTGATAGCGCCGAGGCAATTGACTCTTCGCTACGCACGGTGAGTGCAAGGCGGCTTTGCTATATGTGCGACACGGTGCTTGGTGCGATAGAGGACCTTGACAGGAATGTTATAACCTCGACACTTATAACCGACCTTTCGGTCAGAATTAAAAAAACGAAGTAACGGCATATGCCGAGGAGAAACAAAATAATGGGCAAGAATAACAAGAGATGGTATCATCGCGGCAAGGGCCGTGACAAGGCAAGGGTGCCGAGCCAGAATACGAGCCAGAATACAAGCACCGAGCAGGTCGAGATAGTGGCTGATGCTGAGCCTGCCGTCTGCGACGAGGCTACGGTGATTTCCGATACAGACACACAGAACAGCACTGACGCGGCGGCAGCAGCCGAGGTGACCGATGACGGCTCACCCAAGGTGGAAATCGTCGGTGTGGCATTCCGCGAGGCAGGAAAGATATATTATTTTGCCCCTGCCGGTCTTGCGCTTTGCGTGGGTGACAGAGTTATCGTTGACACCGCGCGCGGCACGGAAATCGGAACGGTAAAGCTTCCGAACAAGTCGGTTAAGGAATCCGAAATCGTACCGCCCTTAAAGAGCATTACCAGAAAGGCGACAAAGGACGACCTTCTTCGCGACGAGAAGAACCGCGAGATGGAGCTTGATGCCGCAGTTATATGCAAAAAGAAGATTGCAGAGCACGGACTCGGAATGAGCCTTGCGGCGGTTGAGTACACCTTTGATAACTCGAAGCTGATTTTCTACTTCACCTGCGAGTCGAGAGTAGATTTTAGAGAGCTTGTGCGTGACCTTGCATCCACCTTCCGTACCAGAATCGAGTTAAGACAGATAGGTATACGTGACGAGGCAAAGATGCTTGGCGGCATCGGTGTTTGCGGCAGAAAGCTTTGCTGCGCAAACTTCC
>JAZKYE010000001.1:0-34589 GCA_045611965.1 Eubacteriales bacterium | reverse complement strand
ATTAACCTTCTGTCCCATTTCAGCTTACCTCCTTCTCTTTTACTACAAGTGTTACGTGGCTGGTTCTCTTAAGAATCTGGAATGCTCTACCCTGTGCTCTGGGCTGTACTCTCTTGAGTGTGGGGCCGGGGCATACGAAGCATTCGGAAACAAAGAGGTTACCTGCGTTCATGTTATAATTGTGTTCTGCATTTGCTACCGCGCTCTTGAGCAGCTTGATGAGATGCTCGCTGGCAATCTTGTTGGTATTCTTGTGAATAGCCATTGCCGCATCGGTATCCTTGCCTCTGATAAGGTCAAGTACGATCTTTACCTTGCGCGGAGAAATTCTGACATATTTAAGATGTGCTTTTGCTTCCATTATCGGAATTACCTCCTCTCGCTATTTAGCGATTTTCCTTATTTATTCGATGTTTTTGAGCCCGCATGTCCCTTGAAGGTACGGGTAAGCGCGAATTCGCCGAGCTTGTGTCCTACCATATCCTCGGTAACGTACACAGGAACGTGCTTTCTACCGTCGTGAACGGCAATAGTGTGTCCTACGAAATCAGGGAATATAGTTGAAGAACGGCTCCAGGTCTTAAGCACCTTTTTCTCATTCTTTTCATTCATAGCACAGATACGGTCGAAAAGCTTCTTTTCAACGTAGGGTGCCTTCTTTAAGCTTCTGCTCATAATTCATTCTCCTTATCAGTCAATCATTACTTAGCGTTTCTGCGCTTAAGAATGAATTTGTTGGTTCTTGCCTTCTTGTTTCTGGTCTTGTAACCAAGAGCGGGCTTGCCCCAAGGAGTAACGGGTCCGGGACGTCCGATCGGGCTCTTACCCTCACCACCACCGTGGGGGTGATCGCAGGGGTTCATTACAGAACCGCGAACAGTGGGACGGATACCCTTATGACGGGTCTTACCAGCCTTACCGAGCTTGATGGTCTCATGCTCGAGGTTTCCGACCTGTCCGATAGTTGCCTTGCACTCAAGTCTGATAATACGAACCTCACCGGAGGGAAGTCTTACCTGAGCGGTGCCGTTTTCCTTAGCCATAAGCTGAGCGAAAGCGCCAGCAGAACGAACGAGCTGTGCGCCCTTACCGGGATAAAGCTCGATGTTGTGAATGATAGTACCTACGGGGATCTGAGAGATAGGAAGCACGTTACCGGGCTTGATATCTACGTTTGCGCCGGTTGCTACTACGTCGCCGTCAGTAAGACCAACGGGGGCGATGATGTAGCTCTTCTTTCCAGCCTCATCCTCAAGAAGTGCGATGTATGCGGTTCTGTTAGGGTCGTACTCAACGCCGATTACCTTAGCCTCGCCATCAACGCCTCTCTTGAAGTCGATAAGTCTGTACTTCTGCTTGTTTCCGCCGCCGTGATGACGAACGGTGATTTTGCCGTAGCTGTTTCTACCAGCATTCTTTTTCTTCTTAACGATAAGGCTCTTTTCGGGAGAGAACTTAGTTACCTCATCGAAGGAAGGGCTTACCATATTTCTGCGCGACGGTGTTGTCGGCTTATACTTCATAGTTGCCATTATTCAGTTACCTCCTATGATCAGTTCATGCTCTCGAAGAATTCGATAGCCTTTGAGTCAGCGGTAAGAGTAACAACAGCCTTCTTCCACTCGCTGGTGTATCCGAAGTGGACACCCATTCTCTTGGGCTTCTTCTTCATATTAATAGTATTAACAGCAGCAACCTTTACGTTCTTGAACATAGCCTCAACTGCCGCTGCAATCTCTGCCTTAGTCGCATCAGATCTTACTTCAAAGCAGTAACGCTTATCAGCAACACCCGACATGCTCTTCTCGGTTACAAGAGGTCTTACAATGATATCTGCATACGATTTCATTTGCTATATACCTCCTCAATCTTTTCTACCGCTTCCTTAGCTACGACGAGAGTGTCGCAGTTAAGAATGTCGTATACGTTTAAAGTATTCCACTGAGTGGTCTTAACACCCTCAATGTTGTTGCAGCTCTTGATTACGAATGAATCAACTGCGGGAAGAACGATAAGCGCCTTCTTGCCTGCGTTAATAGCGCTGAGCATATTAACCATGTTCTTGGTCTTGTACTCGGTCGCGGTGATAGCGTCAACTACTACCATCTCATCGTTCATTACCTTGGAAGAAAGTGCAGAGAACATTGCTGCTCTTCTGGTTCTCTTATCAAGGTCTACTCTGTAGCTGCGAGGCTTAGGACCGAGAGCAACTCCACCGTGTGTCCACTGAGGTGAACGTGTGCTTCCCTGTCTTGCGTGGCCTGTACCCTTCTGCTTCCAGGGCTTTCTTCCGCCGCCCGAAACCTCAGTACGAGTGAGGGTGGACTGTGTTCCCTGTCTCTGATTAAGAAGGTAAGCTCTTACTGCGGTGTGGAGGACTGCATTTTTCACTTCTGCACCGAATATTGCATCAGACAAAGTGATTTCGCCAACTTCCTTGCCCGCCATATCTACTACTTTCATATTAGGCATTGTGTATTCCTCCTTCCGTTATGCTTTAACTGAATCGCGAATAAATACGATGCCGCCCTTTGCACCAGGAACAGCGCCCTTTACTGCGATGAGATTCTTTTCTGCATCAATCTTAACCGCTTCAAGGTTAAGGATGGTAACCTGCTCGTTACCGTACTGACCGGGCATCTTCTTGTTCTTGAAGATTCTCGCAGGGTCGATAACACCCATCGAGCCGGGCTGACGGTGAATAGGACCGGTACCGTGAGTCATTCTAAGGATGTGATGTCCCCATCTCTTAACGCAACCAGTATATCCGCGACCCTTGGTGATACCAGTGATGTCGACCTTGTCACCAGCGGTGAAGGTATCGACGGTTACCACAGAACCTGCCTCGTATGCTGCTACGTCATCAACTCTGAACTCCTTGAGGTGTCTCTTTGCAGAAACACCTGCCTTCTTGAGGTGTCCGAGCTCTGCCTTGGTGAGGTGCTTTTCCTTAGCGTCCTCGTATGCAAGCTGAATTGCTGCATAGCCGTCTGTTTCAACGGTCTTTTTCTGTGCTACCACGCAGGGGCCTGCTTCAATCAGGGTTACGGGTATCACGTTACCTTTGCTATCGAAGATCTGAGTCATGCCCAGCTTCTTGCCGATAATGCACTTTTTCATTTTTTCCTCCATTAGGTTATTGGTTGACGGGGTTGAATTTTCGCTTTATGCGATCTCGCCAACTTGACCACGAGGTCGTGGTATTGAGGGATTTGAAGCTCCCTTTTTGAGCGATGTGCTCGTTTTTGAGATTACTGCTTTACCTCAAGCGAAACGCCTGCGGGAAGCTCGATGCTCAGAAGAGCGTCAAGCACCTTCTTATCGGTGATAACGATGTCGATAAGGCGCTTGTGCGTGCGCATCTCAAACTGCTCACGGCTGTCCTTGTACTTGTGAACCGCTCTAAGGATAGTTACTATCTCTCTGTCGGTAGGAAGCGGAATAGGACCGCTAACCTTGCTTCCGATTCTCTTTGCTACATCTACAATCTTTGCTGCTGCGGCATCAATGATAGTCGAATCGTAGCTCTTGAGTCTCACTCTGATTTTCTGCTGTGCCATTTTGTTGTCCTCCTTCTTAAATTTTGCTCGACCGCATTAAGAAGGGCGAATTGATTTTACACCGTGCCTTGCGTATCATATCACGCCCAACATTAACGATTCGAAAGCCTCCTCCGCAGTCAGCAAACGAACCGCAACGTACACACAGTTATTTCCGCCCGGTTAAATATCGGACATACTCCGCGGAAATTCCCTACCTCTTAAATACACGCACACATGGACGCATATTATCGGGTAGCCACCTCCCGCATCATCGCATATCAAGCAGAGACAATTATACACTATTATATATTAAAAATCAATACCCTCGCAAAAAATAATTGTAGAATATTTCTCTGAATTTCACATTAAATTTTGTAAAAGTTGCACAATTGTCCGGTCATTTCATCCGTTTTGCCCCGATTTAAATCCCCTGCCCACAAAGATTTTGGTGTATTTTCTGCCGCAGGGCGCTTTGTTTACATAATGTTAATAATTATATAGTAAAATATACAAGTCCCCGTATGTGCATACGCACGCAGGAATCCCGCTCACACGGGACACGAGAGCTACCCCGAAAGCTTGGCGTTGTGTTTACAATGCTTATATTATATAAGGAAGGATTTTTTCAAAGCATTATGGGAAAAAGCAAAAGAATAGGAATATATCTTCCAATATTTCTGACCTTTCTTCTTGCAACGGTTACGATACGGTGCATAGCGCTTCTTTGCGATTTTGATTTCAGCAGCGGTTATTTTACAAGGAAGGCGCTCATCAGCGTATCCGATTATATGCTGATAGGTGTATGCTTTTTATTTTTCACCTATATCATAATCGCAAGACGCGGAATGAAGGTACGCTATGAGCTGAGCTCACCGCGCGGATATGTAGCATCAGCTATTCTTGAATGTGCCGTTTTATTTCTTGGTATATCAATGCTGATAAGCTACGCCGGAAGAGGTCTTGCGCCAAGTCTTAACGCGCTACTGCTTCAGCCAATGGCAATAATTGAGATACTACTGTTTATCCTCTCGCTTCCGGCGAGCGCGTATCTTGTAATAGCTTCCACAGACACAAGGCGCATAAGCACCGTGCGCGCAGGTCTTGGACTTTGTACCGTCATTTTCTTTGCCACCTACGCTGCGTATCTTTATTTCGAGGCATCTCTACCCATTAACGCGCCAAACAAGCTTGTCGATCAGATGTCATATCTGTTTGCATCGCTCTTCTTGCTTTTTGAAACGAGAATATCCCTTGACAGACAGACACCCAGAGCATACGTTGCTATGGGACTTATTTCGGCATCTCTTGCGGCTTATTCCTCTATTCCGTCCGTAATAGTATTTCTTGTGTCGGGACAGTCTGTATCCAATAGCATTTACGACGTTGCGTTATCTCTTGCATTCTGCATTTACGTAATTCTCAGGCTTATCAGCTTTGACGATGCAAAAAGCTACGAGGAATCAAGCATTGTTGCCATTATACGCGAGAGTGCCGACAATACCGAGGCGAGTCTCAATGCCAAGGAAGAGAAAGAGAAGCTCGAATATATAAAAGCTCTCAACCGTATTGCAAAAGCAGAGTATGATGCAAAAATCGAGGATATAATGAAAAACTCAGCCGAGTCCGACGGCACAGCAGACGTCGGATGTGATGCAGAAGAGGACGGGAGCGAAGAGGTGAGTGTAGAAGCCGTTGAATACTCGCTCGTCACGCAGGACGACGAGAACGGAATTATACCTGCCGACACCACGAGCGATGTATAACACCTCTCACAAGCGAAAGGAATACCTGATATGAAGAAAATACTGGTAGTTGACGGTAACAGTATTATAAACCGCGCTTTTTTTGGCGTAAAGCCCCTCACGACCAAGAGCGGCAAGAATACAAATGCCGTTTTCGGTATGCTCAACATACTGCTAAAGCAAATTAACTCGGTAAAGCCCGATTATATGGCGGTAGCATTCGATCTGAAGGCACCGACCTTCCGTCACAAGATGTTCGCGGATTACAAGGCCGGCAGACGCAAGGCAGAGCCCGAGCTTATCGAGCAGTTCCCGTACGCAAAGGACTGCCTTCGCCTTATGGGAATAACCGTCCTTGAGCTTGAGGGCTACGAGGCGGACGATATTCAGGGCACAGTTGCCTCAATAGCGCACGGAAGAGATGATGTGGAAAGCTATATTCTGTCAGGCGACAGAGATTTGTTTCAGCTGATAGACGATAAAATCACAGTGCTTTACGTATCGACGCACGAAACCATCCCCTACCGCCGCGCAGAATTCACCGAGAAATACGGTCTTGCCCCTGAACAGTTCGTTGATATGAAGGCAATCATGGGCGACAAATCCGACAATATACCCGGTGTCAGAGGCATTGGTGACAAGGGGGCTACCGCTCTGCTTTCGCAGTTCATTACGCTTGACGGCGTTTACGAGCACATTGACTCGGCATCCATAACCAAGGGCAACAGACAAAAGCTTATCGACAGCAAGGATGACGCGTACATGTCGCGTGAGCTTGCGAGAATACTCACCGACGTTCCACTTGGAATCCAGCTCGAGGACCTCGCTGTCAGACCGATGGACCGCGGTGGACTGTATAGAAAGCTGACCGAGCTTGAGCTTAACAGCTTCATTCATAAGCTGGGACTATCCGCACAGGATGCAATAGAATCGGACATTTCGCGCCCTGACGATAAGCCCGATGCAAGTGAGGAAGCTGAGGCAAGCCCCGACCCTGCGAGCCAAAGCAGATGTGCATACGAGCCTACCGACGAGAACGGTCTTTCTTCGATAGGCAAAAGCATCTCGCTTCATATAGCCAAAAACGGAACAGCTACCCTCTGTTCAGAGGGCAAGGGATATATTTACAGCGGTGACGTCACGGCTCTGTGCGAAAAAATAAGCGAATGCGACGAAATCATTTGCTATGACGCAAAGAATATGCTTCATACCCTGAAGGGGCTCGGCGCAAGCATAGGTGATAAGCCGAAGCTGCTCGACCTTATGCTCTATGCGTACGTGAAAAATCCGGGTGGTGCAAATCCTTCGGTACAGTCGCTTGTATATAGCTATACCTCGGTTGTGGCAGGTGATGACGATTGCTGTGCAGACCTTCTTCCGGCGGTAGAAAAGGCTATGCGAGATGAGCTTAATGATAACGGACTTCTGGCGGTGCTCGACGAGCTTGAGCTGCCGCTTATAAGAGTGCTGTTCGACATTGAAAACCTTGGCTTCAAAATAGACGTCAAGGGCATGAACGAGTTTTCCGATGCGCTTGAAAAATTAGCGAGCGAGCTTCAGGAAAGAATATATATTCAGGCTATGGGCGAGTTCAACTTAAATTCGCCAAAGCAGCTTGGTGAGGTGCTTTTTGTAAAGCTCGGTTTACCGTACAAGAAGAAAAACAACAAAAACGGCTTTTCTACCGATGCGGAAACTCTCGAAGAGCTGCGTCAGTATTCACCTATAATTGACGACATATTAGAGTACCGTCAGGTTACGAAGCTACGCGGAACGTACGCGGCGGCATTACCCAAGCTCGTCGATGAAAAGGATAGAATTCACACCGATTTCAAGCAGGCATTAACCGCAACCGGCAGACTGTCAAGTGCCGATCCTAATCTTCAGAACATCCCGATTAGAACGGCTATGGGAAGGCAGATGCGCCACTACTTCATAGCAAAGGAAGGTCATACTCTGGTTGATGCAGACTACTCGCAGATTGAGCTTCGCTTGCTTGCTCACATATCGGGCGACTACAATATGAAGAACGCCTTTATCAGCGGCGAGGATATTCACAGAAAGACCGCCGCGGCAGTCTTTAACATCCCCGAGGAATTTGTAAGTGACGATATGAGAAAGAGAGCGAAGGCGGTAAACTTCGGTATCATTTACGGTATCAGCGGCTTCTCTCTTGCAAAGGATATAGGCACGACCTCTGCCGAGGCAACTAAATACATCAAGAGTTATCTTATGAATTATCCTTCTATAGACGAATATCTTGAGCGTGTAGTCAGCGAGGCAAAGGAAAACGGTTATACTGTAACCGAATTTGGCAGACGCAGATATATCCCTGAGCTTCGCTCGGCAAACGGTATTCAGCGTCAGTTCGGAAAGAGAATTGCTATGAACGCGCCAATTCAGGGCACGGCGGCAGATATAATGAAGCTTGCCATGATTAAGGTTCACAAGAGGCTTTCAGAATGTGCACCCGAAGCTAAAATAGTTATGCAGGTTCACGACGAGCTTATCGTTGAATGTCCTGATGCTTTAGTTGATAGTGTAAAGCAAATCCTCAAGGAAGAAATGGAAAGCGCGGTCAGCCTATCCGTCCCCCTTACGGTTGAGGTCAGCGCAGGACCAAGCTGGCTTGAACAGAACTGAACTTTTTAAAAAACCAAATGCGATACACTCTTATGTGTATCGCATTTTTTGTTTATTCATCTTCAAATGAGAATTATTATTTACATATCCGAGTATTTATCAATGATAACAGGATTTTGATAGTCGAGCACACCTTGCTCATTTCCAACCAAGCCTACGTCGCAGCTGATGGCATTTTTCTCTGCTATCTCACTCTGCCTTACCGAATATTTTTTCGACACCGAGAACAGAGTATCACCCTCGCTTGGGAAATATATACATACACAGCATTCCTTTTCTGTTATGCGCTCTCCCCTCTCGATGCTGATAACCGCATCTTCTACTCTGGGCTGAGTGCCCGTCACATAAAGCTCGTAATCCGACGCATAGTACATTCTTTCTCTATCAAAGTGATACTGTGTATTTTTAAGGTGGCAAGAGCAAGTAACCGTATGGGCATTTTCGGTTGCAACCTTCTCGCATACACTTATCGGCACGCAGTGGCGCACCGAGCTTACCGCGCCGTCGGATACGCAAAGCGAGGAAAAGGATATTTCACCCTCAACTATAAGCTTCTCTGCCTCACACCTGATTGATGAGGTCTTAAATCTTGCGTCGGTATAAAGAACGTCATCTATCTTATCAATACCAAGCTCGGACAGGGCGATTTCTTCACTTATCTGCCCCTTTATCTTGTTTTTTAATACAAGCTCGTCGTAGGACAGCTTTTTCTTGCAGATATTGCTCTTATAGCCGGGGATAAAGGCATCGGTTATCACCGTACGCTCTTCGCTTTTTTCATATCTTCCCGACACCTCGCATACAATTTTTGCATTTACAGAGGCACCGAGCTTCATATCCTCGTCACGCGTCGCATTGGTAAGGCTGACACCTACCGATGCAATTTCCAGCCTTATCTCATCGAGGTTACAAAGCTCATCGCACTCAAGTGTTTTCACAAGCTTCAAGGGCGCAGTATGCTTAATGTATTTACCGTCGATGAGCATAATACATTCGCATACAATTTCTGCTGACACGGCAATGCCTTCCTCACTATGCGAGTATTCCACGCTGTCCGTCCTTGCATTTGTGCAAACTATCTCAACGTCCTCTGCACTTACGTCCTCAAAAAAAGCAATTCTCTCTTCAACCTCTGCCTCGGTAGGTTCAAGGTATACGGGCGAATAAATCGCTATTTTTTTATTTTTCATCTCGCACTCGTCACCAAGATTATCCGGTGGCAGCTCAAGTTCCCTTTGCATACATATTTCGGCACTGACAGACGCCTTTGCCGAAAGCTTTCTCGGACCTGCCGCGCGCACCTGAAGCGATGCTACATCAAGCTTTGCGAGTGCCGATAATACATCCGCCTGACACGCGGCATCTATTTCAAGGTCAGAGGTAAATTCTGCCTCGGTAAGCTTGTTTTCAGAATCAAGATATAAAATCTTATAGCCGACCACAACGGAAAAGCACACGCCGCCGTCTGTCTGGGTATAGCCAGCACACATAGGATACGCTTTTGTCATAGTTATGCGCTTCACGTCACCCATATAATCAGGCAGATAAAAATCAGCGGCGGTATCACACCGCGGCTTGCAGAAGCGTTCCTCGCATCTTGTCGCCATTCTCTCGGGCATATGTGCATCATTTAAAGACATAAAAAATCCTCCGCATATGTGTATTTACTCAATACTATGCGAAGGACTTTTCTTATATTCAAAAAAATCAATGCTTGCTCATGCTTTCCATCAGGCGCTTGTTAAATTCCTCTGCGGTGTTGTAGCCCATACGCTTCTGACGGTTGTTCATTGCGGCAACCTCAATTACAACGGAAAGGTTTCTACCAGGTCTTACGGGAAGCACTATCATCGGCACCTTAATGCCGAGAATATCGGTAGTTTGCTCGTCAATGCCGAGTCTGTCGTACATTTTTCCCTCAATCCAGTTTTCAAGATTGATTACCATATCTATCTTCTCCGTAAGCTTTATCGCACCCATACCGAAAAGACGTCTTACGTCAACAATGCCGATGCCGCGAAGCTCGACATAGTGTCTGATAATCTCGGGTGCCTGACCGACGAGCGTGGTTGCGGAAACGCGCTTTATCTCAACGGCATCGTCAGCAATGAGTCGGTGACCGCGCTTAACGAGCTCTATTGCAGTTTCGCTCTTACCGACGCCTGAATCACCAAGCAGAAGAATACCCTCGCCATACACCTCAATAAGAACGCCGTGACGGGTAATTCTCGGACCGAGCTCGACGTTAAGATATGCGATAAGTGCCGCCATAAACTCGCTCGTGCGCTCACCCGTACGAAGAAGCGGCACGCGGTGCTTTTGTGCAAGCTCTAACATTTCCTCGGGTATAGGATTATGCGAGGTCATAATCACGCCGGCAGGGCCCGACAGAAAGAAGCTGTCGAGGCGCTCGTATCTTTGATTTTTGGGCAGGTTATTAATAAAATGATTTTCCATCTTACCGATTATCTGAAGCCTTGACTGCTCGTAATAATCGTAAAAGCCCGCCATCTGAAGTCCCGGGCGGTTGACTCGTGCACAGGTGATGCTTATGTTGTCAGCAGAGTCGGGCAGATGAAAGACCTCAAGATTAAATTCATCAATAACCTTTGAGAGCGGTATGCTGTATTTTTCTTCCATTCGATTTATCTCCGTTATATAGATTTGATTATATGAATTCTATATTTTTATATTATCACATTTTTCCATCAAATGCAAACGTTTTGTGAAAATTTAAGAAAGGTAAATATAATTCTTGTAATGCTTGCATTTTTATGCTATAATAGTTTCGTTATATCTGATGAGGTAATTATTATGATTAAAAAGCTATTATCATTGACTCTCGTCCTTTGCGCGCTCGTTTCGCTTTGCGCGTGCGGTGAGAGTGAATATCCCCCGGTAGAGAGCACCGCTGAAGAGGCAAGAGTCGTTTATACCATGAGCCTTGACGGACAGCGCTACGACGTGCGCTACGAGCTATACCGCGCCTTCTTCCTTACCTACAAATCAATAGTTGATAAGGGTGATGCGAGCGTGTGGTCATCCGACAGTAAGGCAACCTACGTCAATGAAATAAACTCAATGATACTCGGTTCTGTATCCGAGATATACGGCACTCTGCACCACGCAAAGAAGCTCGGTATTAACCCCTATTCGAAGGCTTATGAGGATAAGATTAACGAATATATTAAGGGTAGCGTTGAGGGCTATGACGGTGGCACTATTTCCGCAGAGGGCTTCGGCGGTGATTACGATAAGTATCTTGCGTCGCTTAAGGAAAAGGGGCTTAACTATGAGGTTCAGGTTCTTCTTTACCGTTACTCAATCGCTCTTGCTCAAATCAACGAGCATTATATCGGAACTGTTGACCCTGAAAATCCCGTTCCCGATATGCAAAGCGGTGCTATAAAATACACCGATAGCGATCTGCGTCAGTACTATTATTCCGACGACACGGTAAGATGCCTTCTTGCTCTGCTCGATTCGCGCTTCTTCACGAAAGAGCGCGCTGAAGAAATCCGTCAGACTATGACTACATACGGTACAGAGCTTGGTGTGGCTTCATACGTTATGAACTTTACCACAACGACAAGCCGCGACGGCGTGCAGGGCGTCATAATCGGCAAATCAAGCCTTGATAAGGCATATTACGAAAAGCTCACCGAGCAGGCGTTTAAAATCGCCGTGGGCGAGGTCAGCGAGGTTGTGCCGATTACAAATGAGAGCGGTTCGTACTATTACATCCTCTACAAGACGAACAAGACAGAGGAATACTTCTCGAACAACCTCGAATATATCGCTACGAGCTACCTGAGCTCAAAGGTGCGCGAGCTTCTCGGCACGGACGAGTCAGCCCTTGCAGAGTCAGCGACGCCTACGTCAGAGTACAGCGGTATAGTTCATTCCGCTATCGCGATGCCATAAAATCCATATTTTGACAACAGTAAATTACATTTTTCCTTTTAATATATATAATATGCAGAGAGATTTATAGCCCGGCATAAATCTCTCTGCATATTTTTCGTTGCATTTTTTTGCTACACATAAAGCCAATGTATCCTGAACAAATTAAAACTAAAGTGATTTTGTACCGAGGTAGAAGGAGCAGTTTGCAATGAATAAAAACAAAAATACCAAAAGAAAAATTTTAAGTTTAATTATTACTCTGATTTTAACTATAACAATAGCGCTTTCGATATCTATTCCCACTCTTGCTCACACTACCTACGACAATGAATACAATACCGTCACATCACGCATCGGCGAGCTGATTTTCACCCGAAGGGGCACGAATGGTGAAAAAGAGATAATGCTGTGTCCCGGTGGCGACGTCTTTGGTGCGAGAATAAGTGGTGCAGGTGTCAGAGTTACAAAGCTTCTTTTGGAAAGGGATGCGTGTGCGCTTCGTGAGGGCGACAAAATTTTAAGGATAAACGGCAACACCGTAAGCTCGGTTGATGAGGTTAAAGAGGTGCTATCGAGGATTTCCGACGAAGCTCGTATTGCAGTTGTGCGCGACGGAAAAAGCCTGACGGTTACAACCACGCTATCGGAAGATTCAGACTTTAAGCTCGGTGTAGTTTTATCTGACAATGCGGCAGGAATCGGTACTGTAACCTATATAGATCCGCGCGACGGAAGCTTCGGTGGGCTCGGTCACGGTATATGCGACACCGATTCCGGTAAGGTGCTTCCTATGTGCGAGGGTAACGTCAGCGGTGTTATTCTCGGCGGTGCGGCAAAGGGTGAAAGCGGAAAGCCCGGTGAGCTTCGCGGCATACTGACGCATGACAAGCTCGGTGATATTGAAATGAACACCGAGGTTGGTGTGTTTGGGAAATTCAATGAACAGGGGCTTGAAAAGAAGCTCATCGGTGAAGCTATCCCCGTCGGAAAGAAGTCCGAGGTACACGAGGGCACAGCACAGATTATATCAACGGTCAAGGGCGGCAGGCGCGCATACTATGACGTAAATATCTTTGATATAGACTACACGTCCGACAGCTCAAAGTCCTTCAAGGTCAAGGTAACCGACGAAACACTCATCGCTCTGACCGGCGGCATCGTCCGTGGTATGTCCGGCTCACCCATTATCCAAGACGGCAAGCTCGTAGGTGCTGTTACTCATGTGATGGTAGCAAATCCAACTGAAGGATACGGCATATTCATAGAGAACATGTTATCAGCCGCGCAAAACGAAGCAATACCAAAAGCAGCATAACTGTTGGATTTGCGTAGCACCGAGGTTTAACAAGTTTTCGGAACTTTGCATAGCAAAGCCCCTCTCGTACTGATTTGAGAGGGGCGAAAACTTTGGACGTTCCAGCTTTGTTCGCACTCGGTTAGCGGAACGCCTACTCATTGTCATGGTGGCAGACCCGACCAAGGGGTATGGAATATTTATAGAGAATATGTTATCGGTGGCAGAAAGCCAGGCAGTACCGAGGGCGGCGTAAAAAAACGGCAATATCCCCAATGGCTTGGGATATTGCCGTTTTGACTATTATTGTTTACTATTTTTAGGATTTAGTCCTGCGAGAGTATATCTGCTATGCGCTTGCAGGCAAGGCCGTCACCGTACGGGTTGGATGCCTTTGACATCGAGTTGTAAACAGCCGGATCGTCAAGAAGCTCTGTAAAGCTGTTATAGATAACGCTCTCGTCCGTACCGACGAGCTTAAGCGTTCCTGCACCGATACCCTCGGGACGCTCGGTTGTGTCACGCATAACGAGAACGGGCTTGCCGAGTGAGGGTGCTTCCTCCTGAATTCCGCCAGAGTCGGTGAGAATCATATACGACTTTGCCATAAAGTTATGGAAGTCAAGCACGTCGAGAGGCTCGATGATATGCACGCGGTCAAGACCTGCGAGCTCTGCATCAGCCGCCGCTCTTACTATGGGATTCATATGGATAGGATAGATAGCCTTTACGTCGGGATGCTCTTCGAGAACACGTCTTATCGCACGGAACATACGTATCATAGGCTCGCCAAGATTTTCACGTCTGTGAGCGGTAACAAGGATAAGGCGTGAGCCGTCAGCCCAGGTCAGCTCTGGATGCGAATAATCGGACTTTACAGTGGTCTTAAGGGCATCAATAGCGGTGTTACCCGTAACGTAGATGCTCGATGCGTCCTTGCCCTCTTTAAGCAGGTTATCGCGAGAAAGCGCGGTAGGCGAGAAATTGTACTTTGAAATAATAGAAACCGCCTGACGGTTGAATTCTTCGGGATAGGGGCTATAAATATTATAGGTACGAAGTCCTGCCTCAACGTGACCGACTGCAATCTGCTTATAGAAGCAGGCAAGCGCGGTAACGAAGGTGGTCGAGGTATCGCCGTGAACAAGCACGACATCAGGCTTTGCCTCGTCGAGGACTGCGCCAATGCGCTCAAGGATATTTGTTGTAATATCGAAGAGCGTCTGCCCCGTCTTCATAATTGATAAATCGTAATCGGGCTTTACATCAAATGCATCAAGCACCTGATCGAGCATCTGACGATGCTGACCGGTAACGCATACAAGCGTCCTGATATTATCCCGAGTTTTAAGCTCGTTTACGAGCGGGCACATCTTAATCGCCTCAGGGCGAGTGCCAAATACAAGCATAACTGTTTTCATAGTGGGTCTCCTTATATTAGTCTCTTTTAAAAATATCTCTTGTCAGCTTCTTCGTAAAAGTTTTTTGATGAATGATTTTATAGCAACTCGTCTTTTAAAATGCCTTTCTATCTTGCTAAATCCAGCTTTTTTGTACATCTCAAAGAACTTTTTTCTATTGCTAGTATAAGTTTGTGGCTTGCATAGTTCTGCATGACTCGCCTGAACCCTAAGAGGGTCGACCTGATAGTGCCATATGTCATTCATCGCATCTGCAAACAGTTCCTTGCCTTTTTCTGAATGAATTATTATAGACGAAACGCCCTTGCTCATATCAAGCTTAGCAACAGTTCCATCAAACAATTCAGGATAATCCACCTGCGCTTCATAATAATCCCCAAGTGTGATATCTGATGGTTTATCAATCGTAGAATACGGGCAATTGTAGCAGGATTCTCTATAAGTATCCGCAGACATAAAAAAGCTATAATAGGACGATTTTCTCATAGGTATTTCTATACATATATTCTCATCATCCTTCTTAGCGCTTATATTAATCAAATAGAAATTAGTCGAACCAGTTTTTTTCCTAAACGAAAAATCTGTTATCTTGCACTTGTTCTTATGTTCAAGATATTTAATATAAGCTCGAAATACGCCTATGCCTGGCACTCCGTGGCATATTAAATCTACAGTATAGAGATTATTTGCTTTGATGTTACCAAGATAACGGTATAAAGCATCAACCTGGCATGAGGTTCCGCTAAAGAGTACTTTTTTATTAGATTTTAATAAATCTTTTACTATCGGATATATTTCGCTACAATCACTTTGAACGTATTTCGAATTCAAGATTGGTAGCAATTCTTCTCTCGACCTTGCAACCTTATGCTGTACTGAAATATTATCATTATCAAAAGTTATCGTCGCGCCAACAACCGCACCGCCTTCGGCAATAATTCTCGTTGCAATCGCCGAAAACGCTCCGCCTGACGCAGATTTCTTACGAAGTTCAGAATTCATATTGTATGCAATGTATGCTTCATTCTGAAAATGATGCCTAATAGCTTTGCCATTGCAAATTTTCTCACACAGACCGCATTCAATGCATTCGGCTTCATCAATTTTAGGAATCAAATAATCATAAGTAGGATGAGAAACGAATTTAATTGCATTTTTGGGGCATGCAGCCACGCACGCACCACAACCCGTGCAACTGTAATCATCCTTAAGCTTGCTGTGCTTTGACGACTCCACATCAAGAGCATTGCTTATGTAATTTATGATTTTTTCTCTTTCAGCGCTTATCACCGCTTCGCAATCATTAAGCGGCAATTCCAAAAGCATTGATAAATCTCTTTTATCAATGTTAGGTATGTATCTATCCGAATAATTATACAAATCAAGTAATGTTTCAAGTCTTGAAGATTGCGAAGCAATTCCATTATAATCGCGTTCAAATGTAAGGAATGGTGTTTTCATATAAATTGAAAACACCGACGTATGGAATGAATCGCTAAGAACTAATGTTGCCTTATCAATGAGGTTGATATAATCCTTAGGGCTTCCATCTACAAACTCAACATTTGCTATATTATCAAATTCATTATGCGGATAAGCAAAAACTATTATTTTATAATCCGTGCCTTTGGATAGTTCACGTAATATTTCAGTCGCTCTTGAAGATGGCTTATTTAAAAAGTGGACAAAAACATACGGCTTATCGACAGTTTTACCGCAAGATGCAAAATTCCTCCATTCGTCTGATGTAAGCATAATTGACGGATCGGGCAGTCTTATCGCATCTCTTTGTGTCAATTCTTTGATTATTTTCACACCGCCCATTTCTCTTGCAGAAAGCACGGGAAAGTGTTTTATATATTTTGCAAGCTGACGGCGATTAAATTTCGGAACAAAATCAGAGCCAAAGCTCGGGGCTAATGCAATCTTTTTTTCATCTGGCGCAAATGTTAAAAAGCAAATTGGATTTAGAGCCGCACTCGGCGACCAGATTTGATCACTCCCCGCAATAAACTTGATATACTTATCACTTTTTCCAATCTGCTTTAAAAGCCTATGCGAGCAGGGGCGGGGTTGCAACTCGGTTTGAGCAAAAAATGATATATGGTCGGCGGATTTTTGAGATATTTTCGATGCATCTTTAGCAGCGCTTCTTTTATATCTCTTATAGGCTTTATAAAAATTCCTGCAACCAACTGACTTTATTGCAAGGTGAGCCATACGCAGTATTTTTTGCCTATAGCGCGCTATGCCCCGGTTTCTCTCGTATATAAGTTCGCAATTAAATCCGAGTTTTTCGACAGTTTTCCTCGTGGCATAGCATTGCAAAACAGATCCGTAATTATACTTCCAGGACGTTATTAATCCTACCGATTTCATAACAGTTCTACCCTATATTTTCTTTTTATTTTCTTTCAAATCTTTTATAATAGCAAATATGTTCAAGCTTCGAACAATTAACCTTCCGCACGGTCTATACGGCTTATATACAACAGTAACGAACACGTTAATTATAAATTGAGTAAGCACAGAAGCAAATGCGGCACCACAAACGCCCCACAACGGTATAAGTGCAAAATTTATTGCTACGTTGCTTATCGCACCTACGACGTTAATTTTCCACAAATACTTCTGTTTTTGTTGAGCGAGAGCCCAAATGTTACGAACAGAGCCGAGGTATGAAAACATAGGCATCCATGCCACTATAAGCATAGCAGGAATCGCTTCTAAATACGCTTCACCGTACAAAATATGTACTATAAGATTTGAAAATAGCGAGATGGCAATCCCCATAAACAATGAAAAATATATGACAATGGAATAAAGCATTACCACGCTTTTTTCAAAATCCGTTTCCGACTTTTTATGCTTTTCAAAAACATACGGACGCATAGAATCAAGTATCGCCACATAGACAAAGCCAACAAACGTTGAGCACGAAACAGCAGCTGAATATATACCAGCTGCAGCGTCACTTAGCATGTTCTTAAGCATTATCGTATCAGTATGCAAATATACCGCCATCATCAGATTAGGAATAATGTAATGCTTGGATTTTGAAAGTATTTGCTTTGCTATATCCTTATCAAATTTTATCGGTGCCCCGCCCTTCTTTTTGTAAATAGCATAAAGCACGAGCGCAATAATAAGAAGATCAAGAGCATTAGATACCGCAAACAAATAAATGCTCATATTATTAATAAGCAGCACTATTTTATAGACTGATACCAATATGTATGCAAGCAAGCTTACCAATGACGAATATTTGGATAGGAATTTCGCCTGAAACCAATATACGATTAATTCCACAGCCTGACATATCATGACCAAGCTATATAACGCACAAACAAGTATAGTTGTTTTCTCGTCACCATTCGCTATAAAGGAAAAGCCTGTAACACCCGCCATACAAAGCAACGATGACAAGAATGCCATAAATATTGACGAGCCGATAATCTTACCTTCATCCTCGGGTGAATTTACCAGCTCCTGCACCATAACGCAATTAATTCCAAGAAGCGCAACAGGTGAAAAGAAGGATACTATTGATGATGCGTAAGATATCAATCCATAATTTGCAGGTCCCAAAAACCTTGCGGATATCATTGTAACCAATATGTTTAAAATCGAATTAACTATCTTACATACAATTATCCACGAAGCGTTTTTTACAACCTTATTTTTAAACAACCCCAACATTAATTTACAACCCGATTTTTTATTTTTTAAACTTCCTATTTACAAACAAAAAATAGCGTACAAAAAGCTTGTACTTTAAGGGAACAATTTTACAACGCGAGAAAACTGAACACGACTCATTAATCGCTACAAAGCACCTTTTTTTTAAATCAACATTTGATGTATTCTTGAAGAATGATATAAAACGTATAGCCTTTTTAGCGCAAAAGAAAGCTGATAATTCAGGCTCGTGTTTTTCTTTGAAAAACGAAATTTTCTCATCAAAAAGAAGCTCGCAATCATCCAAACGTTGAGAAGATATTTCGTTGTGTGAAGCCCCTGATTCTCTTTGGCGATAATAGTAAAGATTATCGTAAACCCTACTGACTTCTTTCGCTTTATACACAACCTTATAGGTAGTTGCTTCATCTTCACCGTTGCGGCGACCAACAGGGAATTCTATGCCGTCAAAAAGTTCTCTCTTAAAAAGCTTTGCGTAAACGACAGCATACGACAAAAAACCGTTCAAATTCGTTTCGGTTAAATACTTCCACCAACTTAAAGTACAAGGCGTTAAATTATCCTTGATTTTAACAATGCGATCATCATACAGCATGGCCGTTCCGCATTCCGAAATTGCGCACCCGTTCAAATTGTTATACAAAGTTTCAAGATAATTCTTTTCAACGTAATCGTCACTATCAACGAAAGCAATATAATCGCCTGTCGCATTTGCAATTCCATTGTTTCTTGCAACACTTACACCCGCGTTTTCTTGATGAATTACAACTATGCGTGCATCTTTTATTGCGTAATTATCACACATTTGCGGACAGTTATCGGGTGACCCATCATCAACTAATATTATCTCAATATTATCGTAGGTTTGTATTCTTAAGCTTTCTACACATTTTTCAAGATAATCCTCCACTTTATATACAGGAACGATTACTGAAATTTTTTCAACACAGTTCATATTAACCTCTCTTTACTATGTTGCTATGAAGCTTTTAGTAGCGAAAATTTGAATCTTGTCGGTTTAACGCAAAAATACATTGCCACTACTGAGAAAAACGGCGTACATTGAAACAGCTGATATGTCATAATTGTGTTTAACAAAACTACCGACAGGTAAATATAAATCAAAGTATAAAACCTATTTCCTCTAATCAGTCTATTGTAACATAATACAATGATTGCTGCCAAAAAAATTGCACCAATTACAATCCCCCAAGCGCCAAAATCTCTTATAAAATAGTACAATACGCTCGTATTATTATTGAAATAAGCAACAGTAGACTCATTGCCTATATTGTAAAACTCCTGACACTTTATGTTAAACATATACGACGGTGTTTTTGCAGTTGTTAGACCTAAAACTTTTAACAACAAAACAACGGGTTCGGTAATTGCTCCAAAAGTTAAATAACCATACAAACGATCATTCAATTCAAACCAATCTGCATTTTCAAATATCAAATCCAAAAAGGAAAAACTTCCTGAAAAATATCCAACCGTACTTTTAAATAAATTTTGCCCTCTAAATATTGTTATGCATACCATTAAAGATACTGTAGCAAATAAAACTCTTTTTACTCTTTTTACAAAGTAGTTGTTTTTTGTAATTTCAACCTTCTTTACACTTGAATTGTTCAAAGAATAAGCGACGAGCGACGCGAGCAAAACTTCAAATAGAGCATACCTACCTCCATTTCCAATCATTAAAACGGTAGCATTGATCAACGAATAGAGTAGGTATTTCCACTTTCTTGTCTCAAACGCTTTATACACATAATATACCATTAATCCATATATGAAGCCGGTTGGCATAAATTTGCACAACACCGCAAACAAAGCATTGCTTCCGGAATTAAAATATGCATCTCGTACTGCATCAAAACCACTTGTCAAAAGTATTTTTAAAGAATTAGCTAACACGGGAATATAGAATACTATCGCGATAATTTGAATAAAGGATGCGCAAGTAGTTCTATTTACTAACATCTGATTATCCTGGCGATTTTTATCGTCAAAACGCTTGTTTGGTTTTATTTTTTTGCAGAACAACAGCAATATTATGTCCGTGGTCTGTATAAAAATCCATGCACAAACATGGACTTGAAGCCCTGGAATGCGCAAGCCATACATACCAAATGAGGATAACGCACCAAAAAAACACCACACTCCAGTAAACAAAAATATAATGTTTAAATATTTGCCAAATTTCTTGTGTGCAAGCAATATATTAACTAAAAAAATAGTTATATATCCTATGGCAATCATAATCTTTCTCCTAATTAAATTTGTGATACAGCTGTATCAATCTATATAACCTATGCTTTAATGTAAAATGAGCTATCCAGCCTTTAGAAAAGAGTTTAAACTTACATTCCTTTATAGCTTTTTTATAAAACGCATCATTCAAGTTCAATTTTATATTTTCCTTTATTTCTGAAAATTGTTTCCCTGAATTGAACTGAGAAACCGCAGTTATAAAGAGCATATGCACAACATACCTATACACTTGCGATTGGAAATCGCCCTCTGATAATTCCATCTTATCACCAAGATGACTTGCCAATTTCTTTGCACATCCCCAAGGAAATACTCTTTTACCTTTTGTTACGGAACACTCATTGTAACGATAATAATATAAACATTCATGCATAACGTACAAAGATTTAGCGCGATATATTGTAGGAACTATACAAGCCATGTCTTCGCCGATTACAGCTTCTTTATCAGAAATCATGTTATCCAATATCAACTCACGCCTAAAAGCTTTTCCCCAAACAGCAGGTGGAAAATAACCGGATCTATCGTTTTGAATTAAATTAGGGTAAATCGTTTTATTTATTCTTTCGGCAGAATAATATCCAGTCGGAATATTGGGGAACTTTTCTATAGTCTCATCCTCAGACAACCTGTAATGTCCATATACTATTACATCGGGAAATGAATTTTTTACAAGTTCAAAACTTATTTTTTCAACACAATCTTCTCTTATCCAATCATCTGCATCGACAAACAAAACATAATCTCCAGTCGCTTCTTGTACACCCGCGAGTCTCGCACTTGAAACGCCTCCATTCTGCTTATGAATAACCTTTATGCGGTCATCTTGCATTTTGTTAATATCACAGATTTCTCCCGATTTATCCGGCGAACCATCATCAACCAAAACAAGCTCAATGTTATAGTACGTTTGCTTTAGTATACTATCTATGCATTTTTGTAAATATTTTTCCGCATTATAGACTGGAACAATTATACTATATAAAATTTTTTTCATAATTCACTATATTCTCTTTATTGTTTTATAAATGATACGACTGCACCTATAGGCATCATATTATTCACATTTCCTAAACAACATCTAAAGCACAATAATCGAAATGATATTCACTTGTTTAAAATTCTTTGCTCGTGTATGCGATAAATGTCCCGAACATAATTATTAGTAATAGAATAATCATATTCCTTTGAAATTTCTTTGCATCTTACTGCCATATCCTTTTTTTCTTGATCAGATAAAGAGAGAAATTTAATTAATGCATTTTTACATTTTTCAGGATTGTTTTCAAACAAATATCCTGTCTTATCGTCAATTATGTATTCTTTTATTCCTCTAGTATTCATTCCTATACAAGGGGTTCCTGCTGCCATAGCTTCTATCGCAGCTAAACCAAGGCCTTCTCTAATAGACGGGAAAACAAACAAATCTGCGCATGCATCCAATTCTGGCATATCATGTCTGAATCCTAAAAAATGAACAGTATCTTTTAGACCAAGTTTTTTTGCCAACTCTATGTTATTTGATATCTCATTGCCTTTGCCTGCAACAAAGTAATGCACCTTTGGATTTTTAAGCAAAGCAAGTGCTTCAATCACCAACCTGTGATTCTTGTTTTTATTAACCATGCCGGCAGACAAAAGCATGACATCATCTTCTGATAATCCTAATGAGCAACGAAAACTATTTTTATCTATTGATATAGAATTGAACTTTTCAAACTCGATTCCTGCACCAGGAATTCTTATAACATCTAATTTCTTGAACTTCCTTTTAGCTAACTCATAATCCTCTTGATTAATAGTTATAAGAGTATCGGTGTATTTGGCGCAAAGCTTTTCGATAGGATAAAAGAGCAACCAGTTTTTAAGAGGCGCACCTTTGTAGAAGTGAAAGCCGTGGGCAGTATATATAACCTTAACACCGCGAGTTTTTCTGAGCTTTTTGCAGGCAAGTCGCGTACACATTGCTGCTATGGGTGTATGGCAGTGTACTATATCATAGCCACCATCCTCTACTATTTTGCGTATCTGCTTAATAGCAGAGATATTGCCCTTATTCAGCGGGGAACGAGAGGTTGATATGGTATGTACTTTACATCCAAGCTCGTAAAAGTATGGAATTACTGCAACCTCTGAATTATTACACGCTATATCTACAGTGTGACCATTTTCAATAAGTTCTTTTACAAAACGCTTAAAAAAGTGCATCGTGCTACCGATAGTACATACGTAAAGAATTTTCATCTCAAATCTTTTTAACCATTACCTCATTGTATTTCATCATATAGATGCCATCGTCATAGTTGCCTATGCTTTTTTCATTCGCTTTTCCGTTAAGGTTATTTACAATAAGCTGCATATGGTTGCAGCCCGACTCGTATGCGTGGGGGTAACCGCCACCGAATCTCGGGTTAACCTCGGAAATATAATACTCTCCGTTGATCTCGAAGATGTCAATATCTATCTGACCGCGGAAGCCTGCTTTTTTTGCAAATTTCTCTACAAGCTCAAAGAGCGCTACATCCTTAAAGCTTACAGCCTTATCGGTTTCGCCAGCACGCATAAGAAGCTTTTTCTTCGTGAAGATAGAAACAACCTCACCGCTAATCATATCAATATATACATCTGCGCCGATTTCCTGACCGTTGAGAAATTCCTGTATCATAAGGCCGTCACTCTTTGAAAAGAGAAAATCAACGGTTTCCTTATCGCATGCTTTCGTAATGGAAAGGCTTGCGCTTCCGCGAATGGGCTTTACAAACACGGGGTAGGATATAATACCCTTTTCAACATCGGAATAAAAGCTTTCCCTCTCGACATAGCTTTTTGCGCACTTATAACCATTTTCAACCAGCCACTGATACATCTGCCATTTATCAAGGCACATTTCGCAAAGCTCATACGACGAGCCTATAACAGTTACACCAAGCGATGCAAACCGTTCCTTATTCTCTGCCAAGAGAGAAAGTTCGGGGTCTATCAAAGAAAGAACGGCATTGATATTCTCTTTTTTGCAAATATCAAAAATAACATCGATATACCCCTCATCAGTCATTCTCGGCACATTATAGAAATTGTCTGCCTCATAGATAGATGGGGCGAGAGGGCTCATATCGGTAGCAATTACCCGTCCCTTATCGCCAAGGGTGTGCTTAAAGTACTGTACTATCTTATTTCTCGTTCCAGAGCTTAAAATTAAAACGTTCATATGTTACCTCTTAAAACGTCATCAGAAATAATAGCATAACGTTTTCTATCTATGTAGTTATCGTTTTTAATTAAATCATCCTTGAATAAGCCTTCGCACACGAAACCGACTTTTTCATACAGTTTACATGCAGGAATATTATCCGCATCGACATTAAGATAAACTTTGTGCAGTCCTAACACACCAAAAGCGTATTCCAAAATAAGCTTCGTAGCATTAAATCCTATTCCCTTGCGCTTAAATGAATCGTCACCCATGCTAATATAAAACTCAGCCTTCTTATTTTTGATATCTAACGAAAGCAAGCCGATTAATCCAACAGGAATCCCTTGATATTCAATAACACAATCTATCCTCGTGGTATTATCCTTGTTTTCAAACCATTTAAGTGTTTTATCATACTGCAGGGGAATATCGTAATGTAAAAACTCATTATTTCTTGGATCATTGATCCACTTAATTTTATTTTCAATATCCGATGCTATAAATTCCCTAACGGATACTTCATTTAGTTGCAAAATCAGATTTGTTTTCATTTGTGTTCATGCTTTCCATTCTTGCTTTTCTTTGATCAATGAATTTTCCTGCTTTAAACTCACTTCCAACTTGTATATCCGATCTTTTTAACACCTTAGCAAACGTAAGCAAAAAAATTTTCAAATCATGAAACAAGGTCACTTTATTCACATATTCAACATCGAGTGCAAGCTTTTTATCCCACGAAATTGCATTTCTACCGTTGATCTGCGCGAGACCTGTGAGTCCTGGGCGAATATCGTGGCGGTGGCGTTCTTCCTCGGTATAGTACGGAAGATATGCTACAAGCAGCGGGCGGGGGCCGACGATGGACATATCGCCGATTAGGATATTGATGAGCTCGGGAAGCTCATCGAGGCTGGTTGAGCGAAGGAAGCGGCCGTATTTATTGAGACGCTTATCGTCGGGAAGAAGGTTGCCGTCCTTATCCCTTGCGTTTGACATCGTACGGAACTTGATAAGGCTGAAAATTCGTTCTTTGCCTGTTTTCTTATCTATTTTTCCAGGACGAAGCTGGGTGAAGAACGGATTGCCGCGCATTGCTATCGCACCGGTAATCATAAGCACTATAAAGAGCGGCGAAAGTATAAGAAGCGCGGTGAGTGAAACAAAGAAATCTATCAGGCGCTTAAAAAAATGTTTGTACATATATGTAAAGGTCCTTCAAATTTTATTCCGATGGGGATTACTCAAAGCATTTGCGAATTGCGGCGATGATGACGTCCTGCTCGGCATCGGTCATCTTGATGTCGCTCGGAAGGCAGAGGCCGCGCTCAAAGATATCGGCGCCGACGTCCTCTGCGTCCTGAGTTGCCTTGATAAAGTCGCAGTTCTTATATATAGGCTGCATATGCATCGGCTTCCAAATAGGTCTGCCCTCGGCATTGAGCTTGGCTATAGCGTCAAGAATTTCGGTGGGGGTGCTTTTACCGCTGACGTGGGTGAAGCTTGCCTCGGTATCGGTGCGCGTCTGCTTGCCGAATGCGTCGCGGTTTACCGTCAGGCAGGAAAGCCAGAAGTTAGGCTCAGAGCACTCCCGGTCATACGGATTCATCGTCACGGGAAGATCCGACAACCCCTCTCGGTAGCGCATATATATACGCTTTTTGCGTGCGACGTGCTCGTCAAGGTATGCGTACTGCCCGCGCGCTACGCCTGCGATGACGTTGCTCATACGGTAGTTATAGCCGACCTCGGTATGCTGATACCACGGTGCGTTGTCGCGCGACTGTGTGGACCACTTGCGGCACTTATCCGCAGCCGCCTTATCGTCGGTGAGAAGCATTCCGCCCGACGAGCCTGTGATAATTTTATTTCCGTTAAAGGAAATTGCGTTAAAGCTTCCGAACGTACCCGTTTGACGTCCCTTGTAGGTTGCGCCAAGCGACTCCGCGGCATCCTCGATAACGACAGCGCCGTATCTTGCGGCAATTTCGCAGAGCTCGTCAAGCTTTGCAGGTGTGCCGTAGAGGTTTACGATAATAACCGCCTTTGCGTCAGGGTAGAGACGGAAGGCGCGTTCAAGTGCGACGGGGTCCATATTCCACGTATCGCGCTCGGTATCTATAAAGACGGGCTCCGCGCCCTCGTAAACGACGGAATTAAGCGTTGCGGCAAAGGTCATATCCGTGCAGAACACCTTATCACCGCGAGTGATACCTGCAAGCTTGACAGCGAGGTGAAGCGCGGCAGTTCCGCAGCTCAATGCAACGGCATATTTCGCTCCCGTATGCTCGCACGCAATTCGCTCGAGCTCGTTAATATTCTCGCCGACGGTGCTCATCCAATTAGAGTCGTAAGCGGCGTGCACGTAGGTCAGCTCATCACCGTGCATAGTGGGTGAGGCGAGCCAGACCTTGTTTTCAAAGGGTTTGAGTTCCATAGCAATCCTTCTATATAAATAAAATATTTATTTAATTATAACACCTCCGCGCGAGGATGTCAAGAGGAAAAGACTATATACACACGCGCGAGCAACTTAAGTGCCCGCGGTGCTATGACATATATTTGCGAAGCTTATCAATAGCACCCTTTTCAAGTCGCGACACCTGCGCCTGAGAGATTCCGATTTCGTCTGCGATTTCCATTTGCGTTCTGCCACGGTAAAAGCGCTTGGATATTATGGATTTCTCGCGCTCGTTAAGCTTCTTCATCGCTTCGGCAAGGGCTATGGATTCGACTAATATTTCATCCGACTGCGATTCGTCGCGAAGCTGGTCGATGACGAACATAGAGTCCTCGCCGTCATTATACACCGAGTCGAAAAGCGACACGGGCTCAACCACCGCGAGGGTTGCTTCCTCAACGTCGCGCTCTGATTCACCGAGGACGGCGGCAATTTCGGCACAGCTCGGCTCGCGCTGCTCGTCTGCCATTATCCGCTCGCGCACTTGAAGCGCGCGGTAGGCGAGGTCACGTATGCTTCTTGACACGCGCACGGAATTATTGTCGCGCTGAAAGCGACGGATTTCACCGATTATCATAGGCACGGCATAGGTTGAAAAGCGCACGTCGAAGGCAGGGTTGAAATTATCAATAGCCTTCATAAGTCCTACGCATCCAACCTGAAAGAGGTCGTCGGCGGTATCGTTTTTGGGGCTGAAGCGGCGCACGACGCTGATGACGAGGCGCACGTTACCCATAGCGAGCTCCTCACGCGCCTGCATATCCCCCTCTCTCGTACGTCTGAGCAGCTCCATTTTTTCGTTCTCTGAAAAAGTCTTAAGCAAGGAAGTATCTACACCGCAAAGCTCAATTCTCTTCATCGGGTAATTCTCCGTTTCTTATCTCTTTGGGGGAATTATACCCGAATTTACATTTTTTACTCTTTCGCGACAAAAAAAGAGAGGACGTTTAGCGTGTTATCCTTAACGGAGAACACGCTAAAACTAAGTTTGCCCTCTGGGCAAGTGAAGTTATCTTCGATAGTGAAGTTCACTTCGTGAGTGAAGTTTCGCCTGACGGCGAAGTTAAGGGCAAACTTAACTTCACTTGTGCGTAGTGCAAACTTCACTACATAGCAACTTCACTTTCGCGACAGTGAAAACTTCACTATCAGAAAAAAGAGAACATTTCGGCTACAAACCGATTTGTTCTCTCAGTTTTATTGTTTTAAATTATATGTTGTATCAGATGGGATTGCCCTTACCGTCGAAAAGCGGAAGCTTTTCAAGGAAAATTATGTCGTCGCGCTGTGCCGCTTCGCCCTCGGCGAGAATTGTCATTTTACCGACGATATTTCCGCCAGCCTGACTAACGAGATTTTCGAGTGAAAGAAGCGAGCCGCCCGTAGAAATTACATCGTCAACGATAAGCACGCGCTTGCCGCGCATAAACTCGGCATCGTCACCGTTGATATAGAGCGTTTGCTCACGCGAGGTGGTGATGGACTGCGTTTTGCACTCAATTACGTCGTGCATATAAAGCTTTACCGATTTTCTCGCAAGGACATATCTGTTCTCACCGAGGATACGGCTCATTGCGTGGATAAGCGGTATACCCTTGGATTCTGCCGTAATGAGCACGTCGTGCTCGGGGGCAAGCCTGCAAAGCGCCTCGGCACAGCGCTCGGTCAGCTCTACGTCACCGAAAAGAATAAATGCACCGATATTGAGATTCTCTCCTATCGGGCAAAGAACGAGGTCGCGGCTTATTCCCGCGACGTCAAGTCTGTACGTCATAGCGGTTACCTCTGTCGTTTTTCTTTTATTATACACCCACTGATGACAAAATGCAAGAGAAAGAGGCAGAAAAATACTGCCTCTTTCCTGTTATTCAGATAGTTAAATCTTCATTTCAGCCTATCAGTAGAAAAAATAATGGTTCTGTACGGTAAACGCGTACTTGCGATTAAGCACTATCCAAGCCGAGCTTGCCTTATTGGGCTCGATAAAGAACAAAATATCAGAGTCAACTGACACTCCTTCAAGACAAATCTTTGCGGCTGTAACAGAGAGATAGGTGGGTGCTTTGTAGATGCTGCCGTCGGTTGTGGGACTGAACTGCACGCCGTGCTTCTTATCAAATATGACTGCATAAACGGTGTTCGGGAAATCGCGGCTTGCCTTTCGGTTAAGCACGACATTACCTACTGCTATCTGACCGAGAAGCGGCTCTCCACGGCTCTCTGCGTTTATAATTCTGCTGAGCCAGTAGAGGTCGTCGGCATTGTAATAGCTATCCCCGTGGGCAAGCGGCTTCACCGTGCCTGTGAGAGCTACCGAGCGTGGCGGTTGCCACTGAACGGATAGTCCGAGCGCCTTTGCAAGAGTGCGTACGGGCAGATACATCCTGCCATCGGACAGTATTACCGAGGGGGTTTTAGCAATAAGAGGTCTTTCATTTGCATACACTATGTAGCCGCCGTCCTCACAGCTTAACGAAAGACCGCGCATCTCTGCGTAGGCGGTACGCGTTTTCGAATCAAAGCTAACCGATGCGCCTGCGAGAGTTGCCGCTGCACGCATTGGAACATAGGTGGTATCGTTGATAAGATACGCGCTTTCCTTGAGGGCTACTCCGCCAAGGCTCAATGAAATCCTCGGATAAAGCTCTACTCTCTTATCCTTGACAGACTGAAAATACGAAAGCTCTTTTTCGTCAAGCTCGACCTCAACTGCCTGTGGGCGTGTCATACTCATAAGAGATAGACACATAAGCAAGGTCAGCATTACGGCAATAAGCTTTATGTATATTCGATTTTTTGATTTTGCCATTGGTTACTCCTTTCTTTAACGTTAGCGACCTTATGTCACACAACAATTATACCAAAGAAAGAAATAAATCTCAATGCAAAATAGTTGGTTAATATGCCATAATTTGTAAATAGTTCTTTTCAATATGGGTTATATAACGAGAAAACCCCCGAAAACACAAGTTGCATTTTCGGGGGTTTTTGGTATTTATAATTGGTTATTTATATATAAAACTTACATAATCCTTAACCGAAGAATCAAGTCCGACGAAAACTCTGAATTCACCGCTCTCAACGGTAGCTTTACCGTTCGGAAGATAGTATGAAAGATCGTTTTCGGTTATCTCAAACTCAACGGTAGCGCATGCACCTGCATCAAGCTCGACGCGCTTAAAGCCGCGAAGCTGCTTCGTAGGTCTTGAATAGGATGCGACGAGGTCGCGGATATACATCTGAACGAGAGTTGTCGATTTTCTTTCACCGACGTTGGTTACGGTAGCGCTTACCTTAACCTTACCGCCCTTATGCATAGTCTGCGTATCGAGCCTTACATCACTCACCTCAAAGCGCGAGTAGGACAGACCGTAGCCAAACGGGAAGAGCGGTGCTATGGGGCAGTCAACATAGCCTGACGAATAGGGCACAGCCGTCTTCATTTCATTTGAGGCAGGTCTTCCGGTATTCATTCTATCATAATAAATAGGTACCTGACCTACGCTGTAAGGGAAGGTCATAGGAAGGCGCGCAGAGAAATCGCACTTGCCAAAAATAAGATTTGCAAGAGCAGATCCGCCCTCTGTTCCGGGCTGCCACATTTCAATGCAGGCAGGCATATCGTCAATAACGTCAGAGAGCGCAAGAGGTCTGCCCGAGTACAGAACGCATACGGCATTGGGGTTTGCACTTGTGACCGCACGTACGAGCGCCTTCTGTGCATCGGGGATAGTGATATTAGCGCGTGAGTTGCCCTCACCGCTCACCGCGCGCGCTTCGCCTATGCAAAGCACGACGAGCTTTGCCGAAGAAGCCACTCTTGCCGCCTCGTCTATCAGCGCGGCATCAGGCTTTGCCAGAACATTGGAATCTGCACCCTTGGCATAGGTTACCTTTTGCGCGCCTATGAGATTACTTATACCGTCGTATGCGCTTACAGCCTCGTATTCCTTACCGTGGCAGGACCAGAAGCCTATCATACCTTGCTTTGCAAACGGGCCTATGACGGCAACGCTCTCGACATCCTCGGATGCGGGAAGAATGCCGTCGTTTTTAAGAAGGACAGCAGACCTTTCTGCCGCCTCTCTTGCGAGCGCTCTGTGCTCGGGGCAAAGGAAAAGACGCTTTTCTTCTTCAACGCTCGCTTGACCGTAGGGATTATCGAAGAGTCCGAGCTTTTCCTTAAGCTCAAGTATTCTCATAACCGACTCGTCAAGCTGCTCTTCTGTGATAATTCCCTCTTTAATCAGACGCGCACCGTGCTTGATATAGCAATTTGACATCATCTCGATATCCGTGCCTGCCACAAGCGCGCGCTCTGCACATTCGTATTCGTCAGCACACGTACCGTGGTTTATCATCTCGCGGATGGCATTGTAGTCGGATATTATTACCTTGTCAAAGCCCCACTCGCCACGAAGAAGGTCGCGAAGAAGCCACTTGTTGCCCGACGAGGGACTGCCGTTAAGAGCATTAAACGAGGTCATAAGCATTTCGACACCTGCGTCACACGCCGCCTTGTAGGCAGGAAGATAATCGTTGTAAAGCGTATATTCCGACATATCAACCGTATTGTAGTCACGACCTGATTCAGGTGCGCCGTACGCGGCAAAATGCTTTACACACGCGGCAATATTGTACTTTGAGGAAAAGTCACCCTGATAGCCCTCTACCTGAGCCTTTGCCATAAGACAGTTGAGGTATTTATCCTCACCCGTGCTTTCCATACATCTGCCCCATCTTGCGTCCCTGACAAGGTCAACCATCGGTGAGAAGGTGACCTGAGTGCCGCCAACCGCCGCTTCCCTTGCAGCCATCACGGCACATCTTTTCATAAGGTCGGTATCAAAGGTAGCGCCCATACCAAGAGGTATCGGGTATATGGTCCTGAAGCCGTGTATTACGTCCTGCATAAATATGAGCGGTATGCCAAGTCTGTCCTGCTTCATATGCTCGTCCTGCACGCGCATCATATCATGAGCGCCCTTGAAATTAAGTGTCGAGCCGACAGCGGCAACCTCTGCCTCTGAAAGGTCAAGAGCGCGCGCAGGGCCGGTAACTCCACCCTCGCTATCCTTTACCAGACAATTAGTATTGAACTGTGACATTTGTGCAAGCTTTTCTTCGACAGTCATTTTTTTTAGTAATGTCTTTATGTCCATATATGTAAATCTCTCTTTTCATTTTGTTGTTTTTTGCTTTGAAAATGCGAGAGCACCGTTTTGATGCTCTCGCGTAAAGCTTTATTTATATTCTCTCGTAACCTTGCCAAGCTTAGTGCCTGTCGTGGGACAAGTTGCCCATTTAGTACCGCTGCCCTTGAAGGTTATCTTCTTGCATATCTTATAGCCGTAGCTGTTGAATGCGCTGTCATTAACGTTATTGAATACGTAGGTTGATGATACACCCGACTTGAAGTTTTCAATATTTACGTACTGCGGCATATAGCAGGTATAACCAAAGTTATGGTTGTTAAGCGGGAATCCGGACTTTATGATATATGCCGTACCTTCCCTCGAAGTGCCTGAGCTGCTTTTATATGCTTCAAGCTTACAGTTTTTAAGATTAACGGTGCCGCTAAAGGTTGAGCCGTAGTCAGAGCGAAGGTCAATAAACGCATCACCCCTAAGCTTTGTAGTGTTCGTGATGTTAAGCGTACCGCCGCCGATAATGTTTATATAAGAGCCTATGGTGGAATCGATAATATCAAGATTATAAAGCCCGCGGTGCGCGTCAACTCTTGATATGTTTACGTCCTTGAACTTCATATTTCTTGAGCCGTTTGAGGCATGGATGCCCCAATAGTTGGTATCCCGTATGTTCCTGTACTGTTCAAGGCCCACTATGTTGATGCCGATTGAGTGTTCCATGACAAGGTCATAAGTTCCCATTGTTCTGTCTTTATTATCCATATAACACTTATGACCTGAAAGCTTGGAATCCTTGAGGGTGCTGTTAACTGCGTAATAGAAGCTGACAAAGCCGTAATAGGGATAGGAAGAAGTAGATGAGCTCGTAGGCTCGCCCTGAATCACGTGCTCGATGTTCTGAATAGTAACGTTAGCACGGCCAACACGAATTCCGCGATTATAGGTATCATACTCCATCTTGCTCTGCGCTGCACCCTTGTTGTTCTTGGTTGTGAATTTTCCGCCTTTTATGGTAATGGGCGTGTCATCAATAGAACGGATGCTTATCTGGGTTATTTTGCTGAAATCAACGGTTAGGGGGGTGTCCTTGGAAATGGTGCCGTCCCCGTGAACGATAAGCACCTCCTGCCTGGACTTTCCTCCGTCATCGGCATTTTTACCGTAGCGCACGTAATCAAGCTTTTTCTCATTTACAAGGTGTACGAAGCAGTCACCGCCCGAAAGATACTGGGTAATAAAGGGTATTGAGGTAGCCCCTGCCTTGAGCGAGATGCCCTCACCGAGTAAGGAAATTTTATTAGACGCCTCAGGGTCGCTCGTAAAGGTAATAGAGCGCTTATCCGAGCTTACGCCGAATATAGCTCGTGAGCGTCTGGTTGCGTAGTGAATTCCTGATACGGTATCGTCTATTATAAATTCGGCGCCCGTGAAATCACAGTTAGACTTGACGGGAATCTGAACACCCATCGTTCTTTCCTCATCCTTAGGGGCTGGGCCGGCGGGATCGTCAGGCCAGGTTTTGCCTATGTAGAACTTGTTTCCGACAGTACCCTTTGCGACAACGGTCTGTCCGGTTTCGTTCGCACGCTTGTGGCAGGCAACAATCGCCTCAAAATCTCCGTCCTTGCCGTCACCCTTTACGCCAAACTGGGCATAGGTAATGGTTCTTATGTGCTTGGAATATTCGTAGTCGGCATTAAACGCAACCTCGCCTACCTTTACGGAAATTTCATTGTTGATAAACTCTGTTGCGGTATCGGCGAAGAGCTTTACTATCGAGCATTCTACGATGAGGTTCGCGCTGTCGTCAACGTAAACTCTGAAGCCGTCGTTGCCTGCATCTGCCACGGTGCGGACAATAATCTTCTTATCAGCATCGGTAGCGTCGGCAAACTTTACAACGCTCAGGTTATAGCCCGCACAGTTGTACACCGCCTTCTTGATGCCGTCGGTTACGTAGGGGAATGCGCCGAGGTCGTTCTCGTCACAAACTATTTTGTACTGTGCAAGGTCGTTGCCTGCGATAGTAATCTTATCAACCTGATAATCGGTAAGAGCAGTATCGTTGAGGTCGAGCGCAATAGCAACGTTTCTCTTCGTTTCGGTGTTTGCATCAATGCCCATATATTCCTTTACGAGCTTCTCTACCGCCTTACGGGTGTAATTGATAGTTCCACCAACGCAAACGACACGATTTCCTACAACTCTTACCGTCTGTCCCTGAGGACCGAGGTCGGCTACCGAAATTACGCACTCGTCAGGGCGATTTTTGACACCCGCGCCAACTATAATCTCGCAGTCGGTAACGGCTGCCGCATCCTTATCCTCGATAGGGTCGCTTATCTCAACGCCAAGCTCGCGAAGTCTATCTACGAGGTCTCTTGCGGCGCGTCTGCCTTCGCTTCCTGCGCCTGAGGCAATAACTACCTTGAACTGTGCAACATTCTTGCGTATGAGCACAAGTCCGTCAAGCGGCAGATCGTCCTCGGGGTAAGTAGGATCGCTCGGCTCGATTGGCTCATCATCGGGCTCTTCTGGCGGTGTGCAGGACACAAGCCCCGCTGACAAAGCAAGAAGTGCTACCAGAAGCAGAAGCAAAAGCTTCAAAACCTTGTTTTTCATAATATATTCTCCTTGAGTTATAATCGTTTAACTTTTATCCTGCGACTAACTGAATAGATTTGAGCCGCGTGCACGTGTCGGGGTCAGGGCATATTGCAGGCTTTGACATATTCTTATACGTTATCTTTTTTGTAATCTGATATCCGCCGTTGGGAAGCTTCGAGCTAAACGCCGAATTCTTTATGTTATTGAAAACATAGAATGATCTTCCGTCGACCTTGTCGTAGGTGAAGTCATCGAGATGCACCTCTTTTGGCATATAGCAGGTATAGCCGAAGTCCCATTTTGCGTACGATGACTCACCGTACTCGGGGTGGTTGTAGGTTTCGTCAACGTTGAACTCTGCTTCGATAAGGAAGAGAGTCTTGTAATACTCTTTATTAAAATCACCGTTGTTTGAGTTCCAAGTCTTGTAGCCGTTGAGGTGGCAGTTCTTTACTGTTATAGTGCCGTTAAAGGTTGCGCCATAGTCCTTTCTGAGGCGTATAAATCTGTCGCCCACACGCTTGGTTACGTTCTCGATATGAAGATTTCCGCCGCCGATAACGTTGATGTCGAAGCCGATGGTAGAATTAAGAATGCTTACGTTCCAGAATCCGCAGTGCGCGTCAACGCGCGAGATGTTCACGTTATCGTAGGTAACGC